>NZ_JBFTQW010000001.1:0-789582 GCF_056399205.1 Bacillus sp. 01N45 | reverse complement strand
GCAAAATACAAAAGTAGTAGAGTTAGAAGTAGATGATTTATCTAAAAAATTAAACGCAAAAGTAAAAGTAGATATTGATGCGATGAATTATCACCATTTCTACGATGTTCAATTTGTATTTGATCAAGATAGTATTAAAGTTTTAGGTAACCAAGGCGAAAACGACAACCAAGGCGGAAACGATAACCAAGGCGGAAACGATAACCAAGGTGGAAACAACAACCAAGGCGGAAATAGTAAGCCAAAAGTAATAGTTGATCCAAGAAATTTAGTGGATGGTCAATATGATATTCCATTTAAAGTGTTAAAAGATAAAACAAATGAGCTTTCAAAGATGCATGACTATACTGTACACCCAGCAAAATTAATCGTTAAAGATGGTAAAAAGTACATTGAGATGACGTTGAAAAATAGTGCATGGATTACAAAATTCCAAACGGAAAATAACAGTCTTTTTGCTGATGCGAAAGTAGTAAGCGAAGATAAAAATGCAAATAGGAGAGTAGTGCAATTTGAAGTAAGTGATTTATTTGCAAAATTAAATGCAAAAGTAAAAGTTGATATCAACGAAATGAACTACCATCATTTCTACGATGTCCAAATTCAATTTGATACAAATAATATTGGTGTGTTAGGCACGATTAAAGAGGATCCAAAAAATAATCCGAACAATCCAGTGATTACACCGAAAGTAGATAATGTAAAAAAAGTAGATAATCCTGATTTTAACCGAAATGCAGATGATAAGAAGAAAAAAGAAGATCAAAAAAATGATTCAAAAAAAGAGAAAAACTCAAAAACGGCAGATACAGCACAACTAGGTTTATACATGGTGCTATTGCTTGGGTCACTTGCTTTACTAGTTCGTAAATATAGAGCAGGAAGATTGTAATTTTTGGAGTCTTGATGCATGTTCGCATGCATCAAGACTTGTTTCATATTGTTTGGAAAGGAGTGGTGATTGAGAGTGAAGAAAATTGCTAGTGTACTAATGGCTATCATTCTATTAGTGAGTATAGCTGGATGCTCGGCGCCCAAAAAAGAAGCAGCAAAACAGGTAAAGAGTGAGAGTAAAGAGAGAATTGTTGCAACGACAGTTGCTGTTACTGAAATTATGGATGCGTTAGAAGTAGATTTAATTGGTATTCCAACAAGTACGAAAGATTTACCAAAGAGATATAAAGGTTTACCTGAAGTCGGGAATCCGATGAGTCCTGATATGGAAAAGGTAAAGTCATTAAAGCCGTCAGAAGTATTATCCGTGACAACACTTGAATATGAATTAAAGCCAGTTTTTGATGGTGTGGGCACGAAAGCAAATTTTTTAGATTTAACAAGCTTGAAAAATATGCAAAATTCCATTAGCGATTTAGGTAAGCAATATGGACGTGAAAAGCAGGCTGAAGCAGTTGTAACGAAGTTAGATAACAAGGTTGCAGAGATTAAAAAAGCAGTAAAGGGAAAGAAAGAACCGACAGTGCTTATTTTATTAGGTGTACCAGGGAGTTATTTAGTAGCAACAGAGCATTCTTATATTGGAGATCTAGTGAAACAACTAGGTGGCAAAAATATTGCGCAAGGTGAACAAGTAGAGTATTTAGCTTCTAATACAGAGTATTTAAAAAAAGCTGATCCAGATATTATTTTACGAGCAGCTCATGGTATGCCTGATGAAGTTGTGAAAATGTTTGATAAAGAATTTAAAACAAATGATATTTGGAAACATTTCGTTGCCGTTAAAAATAACCGTGTTTACGATTTAGAAGAGCGCTTATTTGGGACGACAGGTAATTTAGCAGCAATGGAAGCGTTAGATGAATTGAAAAAAATGATGTATCCGTGATGCATTTTAATATAAAGGAAGAGTGGAATGAATAAAAAAACTTGGAGTTTCCTCATTGTTACTGCATTGCTTATTGTTATGACATCATTGTCAGCGATGAAAGGGAGTTTAGAAATAGGTATTGTTGAGCTTGTGCAAGGGATATTTACAGGGGGAAATGAAGATGTTGAAGTGATTAAAGATTTACGTTTCCCACGTATTATTATTGCACTATTTACTGGAGCAGCTCTGGCCGTTTCAGGTGTGCTTTTTCAAGCTGTTATGAAAAATCCACTTGCTGATGCTGGGGTAATCGGGATATCTTCTGGAGCAAGTTTTATGACACTTGTTATTATTACGCTATTCCCGCAATTCTTTTTCTGGACACCAGTATTCGCCTTTTTAGGTGGTGCGTTTGCATGTTATCTCGTTTATGCATTTTCATGGAAGTCAGGGTTAAGTCCGCTTCGCATTATTTTAGTTGGTATAGCTATTAATGCAATGTTCACTGGATTAAATGAATCGTTCATTACGATTTGCGGATACTTCATTAAGAGTATTAAGCAAACGACGACTTCTAACATAACGATGAAGACGTGGGACGATGTAGAAATAATGGTTACATATGGAACGATTGGTCTTATTCTTGCTCTGTTTGTAGGAGCTTGGTGTAACTTATTATCGCTACAAGATAAGACTGCGAAAAACTTAGGTTTGCACGTGACGAGAGTTCGTCTTATTATTTCTGCTATTGCAGTACTTTTAGCAGCAGTATCAACAGCAATTGCAGGTGTTATTGCTTTCGTAGGATTACTCGTTCCGCACATTTCAAGACAACTAGTCGGTTCGGATCATAAAGTATTAATTCCATTTTCTGCTCTTGCAGGAGCGTTATTAATTTTGACGGCGGATACGATTGGAAGGTTAATTGTGCCACCTAACGAAATTCCGGCAGCGACGATTATGGCAGTGATTGGTGGCCCATTCTTAATATTCTTGCTTAGAAAGAGTGATAAAGTTCATGGAAATTAAAAATGTAACCTTTTCGTATGATAATGTAACGGATCGATTAAAGTCGGTTAGTAGTGAAATAGAAATTGGTAAAATTACAACAATTATTGGTCCAAACGGTTGCGGGAAATCGACATTACTTGGTGTGATGTCAAGAAATCACGACCCTCGTAGCGGAGAGATAATACTCGATGGGAAGGCGATTAGTCAATATAAACCGAAAGAGTTTGCTAGAAAGTTAGCCGTTGTCCATCAACAAAATGAAGCACCGGCAGACATGACGGTAGAGAAATTAACAAGTTATGGTCGTATGCCTCATAAAAATATTTTTTCCTCGCAAACTGATGAAGATAGAGAAGCAATCGAAAGGGCTTTAGCATGTACGAATTTGCTAAGTAAACGTGATAAAGAGATTCACGCCTTATCTGGTGGAGAAAGACAACGTGTTTGGATTGCCATGACGTTAGCTCAGAAAACACCAATGCTCTTTTTAGATGAACCGACAACATATTTAGATATTTATTATCAACTTGAAATATTAGAGCTAGTAAAAGAGTTAAATGAAGTACATGGATTGACGATCGTTATGGTATTACATGATATCAATCAGGCGATTCGCTATAGTGATCATATTATTGTTATGAAAGACGGCGAAATTGTTACGAAAGGTAAGCCGAATGATGTTGTGACAGAAAGTATGATAAAGACGATATACGGTGTAGATGTCGTTGTAAAGCAAGATGAAGATACAGGGTTGTATATGGTCCCAATGGGTATTTAAATATGCGAACAATCCGTTTTGAGGTGATGATTTGAGTAGTAAAAAAGAACGGAAGAAGAATTCTTTTTTTCAACGAATACTTACAGTTGTTTTTTTAGGTACCTTTTTCTATTCAGTATATGAATTAGGTGATATTTTCATGGATTACTATGAAAATCGTAAAGTAATGGCCGAAGCACAAAACATTTATGAAAAGAGTCCGATGGAAGAGCAATCACAAGACGGGGAAGTACGTAAACAGTTCAAAGCTCTGCAGCAAATTAACCAAGAAATAGTTGGATGGATTACGATGGATGATACACAAATTAATTATCCAATCGTTCAGGCGAAAGACAATGATTACTATTTATTTCGTAATTATAAAGGTGAAGATATGAGAGCAGGCAGCATTTTTATGGACTATCGTAATGATGTGAAATCTCAAAATCGAAATACTATTTTATATGGTCACCGTATGAAAGATGGTTCTATGTTTGGAAGTTTAAAGAAAATGTTAGATGAAGAGTTCTTCATGTCGCATCGTAAATTATATTACGATACATTATTTGAAGGATATGATCTTGAAGTGTTCTCGGTGTATACAACAACAACTGATTTTTATTACATTGAAACGGATTTTAGCAATGATACGGAATACACATCGTTTTTGGAGAAAATTCAAGAAAAATCGCTGTACAAAACGGATACAAAATTGACAGCGAGTGATCAAATCGTAACACTTTCGACGTGTGACTATGCACTTGATCCGGAAGCAGGAAGATTAGTCGTGCATGCGAAACTAGTAAAGAGATAGTAAAAAAAGTATAGAATATGAGAAGTGGTAACGCTTCTCATATTCTATACTTTAAAAAAGAAATATGTTTACTGTGCTGCAGCCATTGGCATACGTACAACTTCAACATTGTAGTAAGTGATTTTATTATCAAGAATATATTCTGGCATCCCACCTTGATGTGAATGAGCATCTTTAAATGCTGAGCTCTTCGTCCAACCTTGGAAATCTTCTTTTGCATTCCAGCGTGTGCTAATTGTTACTTCATCATAATCAACTGTATTTTGCGTTAAAAGAACTTCTAATCCTAAAAAGCCTGGCATCGTTTCGACTTGACCTACTTTATTAAAACGCTCAATTAATTTATGTCCATTTCCCTTTGTAATTTTAGCTGTATTTGTAACAATAATCATGTTTTATTCCTCCTATAAATGTAGCCTTTATTTTCGAGAACTCATATACATTAAATGATAATGAAAATCATTATCAATGTCAATGGTAAATGTGAAATAAATAAGTTTTTTGATTATTTTGGACAGTAAGATTTCCATTTCAAAATGTAGTAAATATGTGGCGGTTAAGTGAGAGAATGAGCGAGTTGTACTAGCAAAGCAATAATATGGTATAGTGAAACGAGGCTGTTTTTTCAGGCTCGTTTTTTAAATGCTTCCTATAGAGAAAGCATGCAAATGGAAAGGAAGTTATTATATGCGATCAGAAGTAACTGTAAAAATAAAACCGAAATTTATAAAAGAAATTAAAAGTGGATATCCGCTTATTTTAAAAGATGCGATTCAAAATTTAAATGATGTTCAGGAAGAAGGAACAATCATTAAAGTAGTAGATGAGAAGAACCATTTTGTCGGAAAAGGTTATTATGGAAAACAAAATAAAGGATACGGCTGGATTTTAACGAGAAAAGAGAGTGAACAAATTAATCAATCTTTCTTTGAAAGTAAAATAAAATCTGCCTTACATAAACGAAAGCAATTTTACAAATCAAGTGATACGACAGCATTCCGTGCCCTAAATGGTGAAGGTGATGGTCTTGGAGGCTTAATTATTGATTATTATGACGGCTATTATGTAGTAAGTTGGTATAGTGAAGGGATTTATACTTTCAGAGATGAGATTATAGCAGCTCTTCAAAAAGTAGCAAACTTTAAAGGTATTTATGAGAAAAAGCGTTTTGATACGAAAGGGAAATACATTGAAGGCGATGATTTCGTAGCAGGAGTACGCGGTGAGTTCCCGCTTATCGTAAAAGAGAACGGTGTGAACTTTGCTGTTTATTTAAATGACGGAGCGATGGTTGGTGTATTTTTAGATCAGCGTAACGTTCGAAAACAAATTCGTGATAAATATGCAAAGGGGAGAACAGTATTAAATATGTTCTCTTATACAGGTGCTTTCTCTGTATTTGCAGCGCTTGGCGGAGCGAGTAAAACGACGAGTGTCGACCTTGCAAATCGTAGTTTAAGTAAAACGATTGAGCAGTTTAGTGTAAATGAAGTTGATTATGAAGCGCAAGATATTATTGTAGAAGATGTATTTCTTTACTTCAAATATGCAGCTAAGAAAAAGATGAAATTTGATATGGTCGTACTTGATCCTCCAAGTTTTGCACGCTCAAAAAAATATACATTTAGTGCAGCGAAAGATTATAAAAACTTACTAAAAGAAACAATTGCGATTACAGAAAATAACGGGATTATCGTTGCTTCTACAAACTGTAGCGCATTTGATATGAAAAAGTTTAAAGGATTTATCGATACGGCATTTAAAGAAATGAATGGCAAATATAAAATATTAGAAGAACATTCTTTACCAGAAGATTTTCGTACCATTGATCAATTCAAAGAAGGAGACTATTTAAAAGTAGTTTTCATTGAGAAAATTAAAGGGTAATAAAGAAAAAGGAGCTCGAGTTTACTTGAGCTCCTTTTCTTATTGAACGATATTTTGTACTCTACCGACTTGCCCGTCCTGCAATCGTACTTTAATGCCATGTGGATGAGAAGGGGAGTTTGTTAAAATATCTTTTACAATTCCACGTGTTAATTTACCGGTGCGTTGATCTTGTTTTAATACAATATCAACTTCAAGACCGGGTGCGATATTAGAACGTTTTTGTCCGTTCATTTATACACCTGTACGTCTACGTTGGTTGTTTGTTTTCTTCGTTTGTTGGTTTTGTAATTTTTTCGTTGCTTGGCTTTGATTTGTATTATTTGCACCATTTCCATTTCCTTGCTTTTTCTTTGCAAGTTGTTCACGCATTAAATCAGCTAAGCTTACTTTTTTGTTTTCTGACATGATAAGTCTCCTTTATATAAAGTTAATTATGAACAATAGTAGTGAATTTTATCATATCATTGTTAAGGAAGGAAGGGAAGTTGGTTTGAAAATTCATATAATTCTTTCCAGTATTCATTCGTTACGATACAATTGAAATGTTAATGTTTGTAAAAAAGGGGATAGACATATGTCACATCATATTTTATTAGTTGAAGATGATATTTCAATTCAAGAGATGGTGGAAAAGTATTTAATAAAGGAAGGTTTTCAAGTTACAATCGCGTCTGACGGAGAAGAAGGGGTGCAAGCATTTTTTAAATCATCCTTTGATTTAGTTATCCTCGACATTATGATGCCAAAGCTAGATGGCTTAGAGGTTGTGCGAATCATTCGGGAAAAAAGTGCCGTTCCGATTTTAATGATGTCGGCAAAAGATACAGATGTTGATAAAGCTGTTGGATTAGGACTTGGAGCAGATGATTACATTTGTAAGCCGTTTTCTATGATTGAATTGGCTGCACGTGTAAAAGCGGGTATTCGGAGGTCTACGAAATATTCGGCTACAGAAACAACAGAAAAGATGATTCAAATTGGTGATTTGACAATTGACCCAATTAATTTTACGGTTGAAAAAAACGGAAAGTCGCTCAAACTTACTTTAAAAGAATTTGAGATTTTAAAGCTATTCGTAAAGAATCAAAATCGTGTATTTACGAAAGCGCAAATATATACGTTAGTTTGGAACGAAGAGTATTACGGTGATGATAATGTTATAAATGTTCATATGAGAAGATTGCGCGAGAAAATTGAAAGTGATCCATCTAATCCAGAGTATATTAAAACGTTATGGGGCATCGGCTATAAGTTGGAAGTGATGTAATATGGTCAATTTGTTAATAGGTATTATTTTTACATTGTTATGTGTCATTTACATACAGTATAAAATGAGAAAAAACAGTAGCAAAAATTTACGATACACATATGAAAAGCTAGAAAGCATTGTAAATGAACAAACAGGCGAGAAGTTACTCGTTATGACAGATGATCTACAATTACAAAAATTATTAGTGGCAATTAATCAATTATTAGCTGCAAAACAGAAAACGAATGCAGATCATGCAAAAGTAGAAATTTCGATGAGAAAAATGCTTTCAAATATTTCACATGATTTAAAGACGCCACTAACAGTTATTCTTGGATATACAGAAATGTTAAATAAGGATAAAGCGATGAGTAAAGAAGAACAGCAAATATTACTTGAAAAGGTGCATGTGAAAACACTAGAAGTAATGGAACTAATTCATAAGTTTTTTGATTTAGCAAAATTAGAATCTGGTGACAAGGCAATCGAGATGACAAAAGTAAATATGAATGAAGTTTGTCGGGAGAAGATTTTATCTTTTTATGATTTAGTGACGACGAAAGGGTTTCAAGTTCATATTGATATACCAGAAAGAAATATATATGCACTTGGAAATGTAGAAGTATTAGGTAGAGTATTGAATAATTTAATATCAAATGCAATTACATATGGAGACGATGGAAAGACACTTGGTGTGACGTTAAGAGATGATGAAACGAGTGTGTATATAGATGTATGGGATACAGGGAAAGGAATTGATGAATCTCATATTGATAAAGTGTTTGAGCGTATGTACACACTTGAAGATTCAAGAAATAGATTGTACCAAGGGAGCGGTTTAGGGTTAACGATTACGAAACGGCTTGTGGAAGCGATGGATGGAAAAATTCACCTTTCTAGTAAGCCATATAAAAAAACGATTTTTACAGTTGTATTAAAAAAGATGCTGTTTTAGCTTGTAGAGAAGTAGATTCTACAAGCTTTTTTCAGCGTAAGGAATTTGTAAGGAACGGGTAAGAAAAAAGAGATTTCCATTGTCTATTATAGAAATATAAAGTAGTGCGAAAGGAGAAAACGACATGACATATATATTAAAAACGAATCAGTTAACGAAAGTGTTTAAAGGGAAAGAAGTTATTTCTAGCGTTAACATGCATGTGAAAAAAGGAGAGATTTATGGTTTCTTAGGACCGAATGGTGCAGGTAAAACAACGATTATGAAGATGATCACAAATCTAATAAAGCCGACGAGCGGTGATATTGAAATTTTTGGTGAGAAGTTAACGGATACATCTTATGAATTGTTAAAGCGCATGGGGACAATTATCGAATATCCAATCTTTTATGATAAATTAACGGCGAAGGAAAACTTAGAATTACATTGTGAATATATGGGGTATTACGACAAGAACGCAATTGATCATGCTTTAAATTTAGTGAAATTGCACGGTATAGATGATAAAAAAGTAAAAGATTTTTCATTAGGTATGAAGCAACGACTTGGTATTGCAAGGGCAATCATGACAAAGCCAGAATTACTCATTTTAGATGAACCTATTAACGGCTTAGATCCAATTGGTATTAAAGAATTACGAGACTTATTTAAAATGCTCTGCAAAGAATATGGTATTACGTTATTAGTCTCTAGTCATATTTTAGGCGAGATGGAACAAATGGCGGATACAATTGGTGTAATTCAAAATGGAAAACTAATAAAAGAAGTTTCAATGAAGAGTATTAACGGAAAACAAACAGAGTACATTGAAATTACTGTTCTTGATGTGAAGCGTGCAGCTTATATTTTAGAAGATAAACTCGGTATAAAAAATTACAAAATAATGAGTGGAAATATGATTCGTGTGTATGAATTGGCGGCGACACAGCAAGCCATTTCAAAAGCACTTATTATGAACGATGTAGAAATTGAAAGTATTAATAAGAAACATAGTTCCTTAGAAGAATATTTCTTAAATGTAATGGATGGAGAGGGCATTCATGCTTAATGGATTGTTAGTGAATCTAGTAAGTGGATTGATTGTAATGTTCATAAGTGGGATTTTATATTATAGAAAACCAGAGCGGAAATGGTTGTTAATTGTACTAGTGATAGGAATAGTAAGCGTAGTTACGGCTGGAATTAGAATGTTAGCAGCGTAGAGATAGTTATATAAAGGATGGAGGAGTGGTTTGTATGCTTAGATTAATGAAGCTTGAGTGGAAAAAGCATCGATTATCTAGTTACTTTAAAAGTGTAGCAATTTGTATTATAGCAATTTTCGCTGCAGTAAGCCTTATGGCATTAGGAATGAAAGCTGAGGGAGACGTGCTCTTCTCTGACTTCACACAGAACATGGCTTTAGCAAATATTTTTATTAGGATAACATTCATTATTTTTAGTTCGGTCATTTTATCACGTTTAGTAATTGATGAGTATAAGAACAAAACGATACAACTATCATTTATGTACCCACTGCAAAGGAAAATGTTAATGAGAGCGAAATTAACAATTGTTTTTTGTTTTTGTTTTGTGAGCACGATTATTGCTACTTTTATTATTAGTTTGCTCGTATATTTTGTGAGTCCAATGATGGGACTGATTGAAACGCCAGCTACGATAGGTGAAATAATAGCTATCGTTCCAGCTACTATTATAAGTGCATTTATGATATCTGGTATAAGTTTAATTTCTTTATTTTTTGGGATGAGAAAGAAATCAACACCGACAACAATTACTTCGGCTGTAATAATTGGTATGCTGATTAGTGGTAACGTTGGGGCTGAAAGCAATCAAGTAAGTATGTTTGATTTTATAGCTATCCCAATAGTGCTCTGTTTATTAGGGATTTTCATTAGTTATCTATCGTTTCGTAAAATCGACAAGATCGATGTGGCGTGAAGCAAGCCTAAAACAAAAACGAACTGGGGTATGAATGGTGAAAAAAATAATAGTAATTGCAATATTATTTTTGACAATTGCTAGTGTGGTTTTTGGCTTTAAGGTATTTCAGGGGAAAGATTTTAAGAAAGAAAAGTCTTTTGAGATAAATCATATAAAAGAAATAGAAGTGAACAATGAAGACTGGGATATTGAATTTAAAGGTACAGATGCTAACAAAATAGTGATTTTGGCTCAAGGTAAACAAGTGGATGAAGAGATAGATCCTGTCGAAATAGAACATGAAGGGAATAAAGTTATAGTTAAGCAAAAACAAAAGGCGACCAGATTCTTTAATGGTTTTACGTTTAGGAAGAAAAATAGTATATCTATAGTTGTTCCGAAGAAAGAAATAGATAAAATTGTATTAAATAATAAATCGGGTGATGTGAAAATAAGGGATATAGAAGTGAAAAATATTGTGACAAAAAGTGAGTCTGGAGATGGAATGGTTGTAGGACTATCGGCAGAGAAGGGTGAATTTACATCCGAAAGCGGAGATTTAATGTTAAAAGATAGTTCATTACAAGAAGTAAATATAACTTCTACTACTGGCGATAATTATGTGAAAAATATAAAAAACGAAAATATGAACATCACTTCAACATCCGGTGAAGTATTACTGAAAGATATGAAAGAAGGAAAATCATTATTTGTAGAAACAAAGTCAGGAGATATTGGCGTAAGATATAAAGGTGTTCCAGCTTCATTGAAACTTACGGCTAAAAGTAATTCGTCTGACGTAATGATAGATTTAAAAGGACTTAAGAAAGATAAAAATACAGAAAAGATAAAAGCAGGAACGATTGGTGATGCAAAAAACAAAGTGGAGATTTTAAGTAAAACAGGGGTAATTTATATCGATTAAAATGTAAATGAAAGGAGGACTATTATGCTACGTCTTATGAAGCTAGAACTGAAGAAATTTAAGATTGGATGGTATGTGAGGGGAGCGATTATTGCAAATATCGCTATACTGGCATTACTGATCTTTACGAGCATCGTTTCTCAAATAGAAGGAGATCCAGAAATAAGAGATCCACAGATGGTTTTGTTAATGGCTAGTACATTAGTAAGAGCAACATTTATTATTTTTGGTAGTGTGTTAATCGCAAGGTTAATAATTAGTGAATATAAAAACAAAACAATACTACTTATGTTTTCTTATCCAATTAACCGAAAGAAAATGATGGTTAGTAAGTTGGTTATTACAGCAACATTAACATTTATAACAGTTATTTTATCTAATATTTTAGTAGTAGGAATGTTCTTTGGGGTAGATAGCTATTTTTCAATTCTTCCTAATTCATTCACAGTAGATCAATTGATGCAAGAAGGGATAAACCTTGTTCCTTTAGCCGTTGCAACTGCGGGAATAAGTTTAATCCCACTATATTTCGGAATGCGTAAACGTTCAGTGCCAACTACAATTGTTTCATCCCTTATCGTTGTATCAATTGCAATGAATAGCACTACGTTTTCTGTAGCAACTTTCCTTCCTCTTCAACTAGCATTGGCAGCAATTGGAGTTGTGATTGCATGTTACGGAATTAAAAATATAGAGAAGGAAGATATAACTGTATGACAAGAATAAAAAAAGAGTTGACGTTACAGCAACTCTTTTTTTGTATATGTATGCTTTGTTACTACTCTGTAAATTTGGAGTGTTTGCTTAAATATGCTTGTACTCCTGGAGAAATATTAAAGTTATTAGGACTTTTATATTCGATAGTAAACTCTCCGTCTTTACTTGTTTCAAAGGAGATTGCATAGCTATTCATTTTAGCATCGTAAGAAGTATTTTTGACTTCCGCATCTAGATTAAAGTATTTTGTAATATATTCTTTTGATTCCGTAACTGCTGTTTGTTTTCCCCAAGGGGTACCATAACTTGTACAATAAAGAGACACACTGATAACTCCGATAATAGAAGTTAGTAAAATAGTTCCCATAGCTATTTTTTTATTTTTTGTATTCAATTTGGTTGCCCCTCCTCATAATATGTATTCATTTTAACGTATTTTTTCCATAAAACAACCATTTAGCAAAAATAGTTTCACATGAAACAAGTTACAGAAAAAGACAAGATGTGTAAACAACTTGTCTTTTTTTATTGTTACATTTTAGGAGCTTCCATTCCAGCCGCGGCCCATTCTTCTTTTGCAGGACCATATACGCCAGGGACGGTTAAGCCAGCTTGGCGCATTAAAACAGTCATTTGTCCGCGGTGGTGATTTTGATGATTAATGAGTGTCATTAAAAATATAGAATTCGGCATAGGACGACCAAAGAAGTCATTAATAGTAGCTAAGTCTTTATCAGTCCATTCGCCTTGAAGTGCATCAACAAAAGCTGCGTTCACTTTACGATACCCATCTGAAATTGTTTTAGCTGAAGGTGGAACAGGATAATCTTTTGTTTCTCCTTCAAATTTAAGTCCCGTACCAGATAATATAACTGGAATTGCCGTCACGATATGCCAAGCAACTCTGCCTAACGTCCAGTGCCCAGGTGCAATTTCTTTTGACAAAGATTCATCTGTTAATGCATCGAGCATCTTCTGAGTAGACTCAGCCTCGTATGTCCATGATTGCAAGAAGCCTTCAATAGTTTGATACATGTTATCCCTCCTCGTTATGTTCATAGGTTACATTCGTGAAAAAAAGATAGTTTCCTTTTGATCTTATAAGAACGAATAAAAAAGGAGGCTTCTTCCCACTCTTCTTCCTCATCAACTATAAGAAATAAGGCGCTCCAAGTACAGCAACGTTCAAATTTGTGTTAACGATAAAGAGTTGAATAATTGTTGAGCTGAGAGCTGAAATGCCGATTTCTATTAAAGCAAGGGCTATTGAGCTAAATCCTAATTTCCATGAAAAAAAGGAAAATTTCAACTGCAAGTAGTCCGCCGATGAATACACCAATTGGATTGAAGTTTATATGTATATGCAGAATGAAAAAAAGAACTTCATTTGAGCAAGAAGGCGAAAGTACAAGCAAAAGGAGAGCAAATCGCATGTAATAATTACTAGAATGTATGGAATAAATCTGTGTTTATCCCGACTAGGTAAAGTATTTCTTTGTTATTTAAATAGATGTTTTTTAACTCGGCGATTGTACTTAAAAGATTGAATGTGAAGGAAGTGGTCAACATGTCTTCATGGCGCAATAATATAAATGGGTATTGTGAGTGTAATAATCAAAATGGTGTACATGTTGATTCTTGCTGTTTTAGTTGTGATGGGACAGTTCCTAAGCTGGGCCCAACAGGTCCGACGGGAGTAACAGGAGTAACAGGTCCAACAGGTCCAACAGGAGCGACGGGAGTAACAGGAGTAACAGGTCCAACAGGAGCGACGGGAGTAACAGGAGTAACAGGTCCAACAGGAGCGACGGGAGTAACAGGAGCGATAGGAATAACAGGAGCAACAGGTCCAACGGGAGTAACAGGTTCAACAGGAGCGACAGGAATAACAGGAGCAACAGGTCCAACAGGAGCAACGGGAATAACAGGCCCAACAGGAGCGACGGGAGTAACAGGCCCAACAGGAGCAACAGGTCCAACAGGAGTAACAGGAGCGACGGGAGTAACAGGTCCAACAGGAGCGACGGGAGTAACAGGTTCAACAGGAGCAACGGGAGCAACAGGAGCGACGGGAATAACGGGAGCAACAGGTCCAACAGGAGTAACAGGTTCAACAGGAGACACGGGGGCAACTGGCACAAGTATAACGGCAACATACGCTTTTGCAAATAATACGTCGGGAACAGCGATATCGGTACTTCTTGGTGGAACGAATGTCCCGCTTCCGAATAATCAAAATATTGGTCCAGGTATTACTGTTTCTGGGGGGAATACAGTATTTACGGATGCAAATGCGGGGAATTATTATATTTCATATACGATTAATATAACGGCTTCATTATTAGTCAGTTCGCGGATTACAATTAATGGTGCACCTCTTGCTGGAACGATCAATTCTCCTGCGTTAGCAACTACATCATTTAGTGCAACAATTATTACGACTCTTGCGGCTGGAAGTGCCATTAGTTTGCAACTATTTGGTTTGGTAGCTGTTGCAACGTTATCAACAACTACACCAGGAGCTGTGTTAACGATAATAAGGTTAAGCTAAATAATAACTCTCTTATTCTTTTAAGATTAGGAGAGTTTATACATATAATAAGAAGTTAATGGAGTGAAGCATAGTTATATAAAAGTCAGAATATTATGATTGTAACGTTATGGCGACTATAATATAATGAAACCAACCATCATGAATGAACATTCATTTATTTTTATGTATTTGAAGGGGGAATGAAGGTGGAAAAACCATGGTTGAAAAGTTATCCAGGAGAAATTCCAAGTACGATTTCTTATGATATTCAGCCGCTTCATGGATATGTGGAACAGGTGGCTTCACGCTATCCAGAAAAGAAAGCGCTTCACTTTTTAGGGAAGGATATTACATTTTCAGACTTCCACGATAAGGTGAAGAGGTTTGCAAATTATCTTCAAAAACTCGGTGTGGAAAAGGGTGATCGAGTTGCTATTATGTTGCCGAACTGTCCGCAATCTGTAATTGGTTATTATGGTACATTACTTGCGGGAGGTATCGTAGTACAAACAAATCCACTATATACAGAAAGAGAATTAGAATACCAGCTTCATGACTCGGGAGCAAAAGTAATTCTTTGTCTCGATTTAGTGTTTCCAAGAGTAACGAATGTTCAATCTGCTACAAAAATTGAACATATTATCGTAACTCGGATTGCGGACTTTTTACCCTTCCCTAAAAATTTACTTTATCCATTTGTACAAAAAAAGCAGGCAAATCTTGTTGTGAATGTGTCGGAAAGCGAAACGATTCATCTATGGAAATCAGTAGAACGAGAAAGTAATGTTAATGTTGAAGTGCCTTGTGATCCTGAAAATGATCTAGCTCTTTTACAGTACACTGGAGGAACAACTGGATTTCCGAAAGGCGTTATGTTGACGCATAAAAACCTTGTTTCGAACACTTTAATGGGAGCTCATTGGCTATATAATTGTAAAGAAGGGGAAGAAGTAATTCTTGGTGTCCTTCCGTTCTTTCATGTGTATGGGATGACAGCTGTAATGAATTTAAGTATTATGCAAGGATATAAAATGGTGCTGATTCCGAAGTTTGATATGAAAATGGTTTTTGAAGCGATAAAAAAACATAAAGTCACACTATTTCCAGGGGCACCGACCATTTATATTGCTCTATTAAATAGTCCCCTCTTAAAAGAATATGATATTTCTTCTATTCAAGCTTGTATTAGTGGATCTGCCCCGCTTCCTGTAGAAGTACAGGAAGAGTTTGAGAGAGTTACAGGTGGGAAATTGGTAGAAGGTTATGGATTAACGGAGTCGTCGCCAGTTACACATGGGAATTTTTTGTGGGAAAAACGCGTGCCAGGAAGTATTGGTGTGCCGTGGCCAGATACAGAGGCAAACATTATGTCACTTGAAACTGGAGAGGCTTTACCTCCGGGTGAAATTGGTGAAATTGTTGTAAAGGGTCCTCAAATTATGAAAGGGTATTGGAATAAGCCAGAAGAAACAGCAGCTGTATTACAAGACGGATGGCTTCATACAGGGGATGTTGGTTACATGGATGAAGATGGATTTTTCTATGTGAAAGACCGTAAGAAAGATATGATTGTTGCGAGTGGATTTAATGTGTATCCTCGCGAAGTAGAAGAAGTATTATATGAGCATGAAAAAGTGCAAGAAGTAGTGACGATTGGAGTTCCCGATCCGTACCGGGGAGAGACAGTTAAAGCATTTGTTGTGTTAAAAGAAGGTGCGGAGTGTTCTGAGGAAGAATTAAACCAGTTTGCGCGTAAATATTTAGCGGCTTATAAAGTGCCGAAAGTATATGAGTTTAGAGATGAACTGCCGAAAACGACAGTCGGAAAAATTTTACGCCGTGTCCTAATAGATGAAGAGAAAAGAAAAAATGAGGATGAGCAAACGGGCTAAGGCCCTTTCTTTTTGAAAAAATAGGATTGACACTTTTCTAAATAGTCAGTATTATAAGAATATGAATGACTATTCATTCAGTCATCTTCTTGAAGGGGACAGTAAAGTGAAGAAAAATAGACCGAAATACAATCAAATTATTGATGCGGCAGTCATTGTGATTGCGGAGAATGGGTACCACCAAGCGCAAGTTTCTAAAATAGCAAAGCAAGCTGGGGTAGCTGATGGCACGATTTATTTATATTTTAAAAATAAAGAAGATATATTAATATCCTTATTCCAAGAGAAGATGGGAGATTTTGTCGAAACAATTCGTCAAAAAACAGCAGGAATTGAAAGCGCTGTATCGAAGTTATTCATGTTGGTAGAAACGCACTTCTTGCTGTTATCACAAAATGATCCTCTTGCTATCGTTACGCAATTAGAGCTAAGACAGTCCAATCAAGACTTACGCCTAAAAATAAATGAAGTATTAAAAGGCTACTTACAAGTTATGGATGAGATTTTAGAGACAGGTATAAGGCAAGGTGAATTCCAAGCGGATTTAAATGTTCGCGTGGCAAGACAAATGATCTTTGGAACAGTAGATGAAGTTGTGACCAATTGGGTAATGAGCGATCATAAGTATGATCTGGTCGCACTTTCAAAAACGGTACATGGGCTACTTATTGCAGCTTGTGGTTATCGTCAATAATGGGAGGGATCATGTTGAAATTCCTATCTGTAAGAGTTGAAGATCATATCGCGGTGGCGACGTTAAATCATGCGCCGGCAAACGCGATGTCTTCACAAGTTATGCATGACGTTACTGAATTAATTGATCAAGTGGAGAAGGATGATAACATTCGTGTTGTTGTTATTCACGGTGAAGGGCGCTTCTTCTCGGCGGGAGCAGATATTAAAGAATTTACATCTGTTACTGAAGCGAAGCAAGCGACAGAATTAGCGCAGCTTGGACAAGTTACGTTTGAGCGTGTTGAAAAATGTTCAAAACCAGTTATCGCGGCAATTCATGGAGCGGCACTTGGCGGCGGCCTTGAGTTTGCTATGTCTTGCCACATGCGCTTTGCAACTGAAAGTGCAAAACTTGGTTTACCTGAATTAACACTTGGATTAATTCCTGGATTTGCAGGTACACAGCGATTACCACGTTATGTTGGGAAAGCGAAAGCTTGTGAAATGATGTTAACAAGTACACCGATTACTGGTGCAGAAGCATTAAAATGGGGACTTGTTAACGGAGTTTTTGCTGAAGAAACATTTTTAGATGATACGCTTAAAGTTGCAAAACAGATTGCTGGAAAAAGCCCAGCGACGACTCGTGCTGTACTAGAGTTATTGCAAACGACGAAATCGTCTCATTATTATGAAGGTGTACAACGCGAAGCTCAAATCTTTGGTGAAGTATTTACGGGTGAAGATGGAAGAGAAGGTGTAGCAGCGTTTTTAGAAAAACGTAAGCCTTCATTTAGTGGCAGGTAGTTCAATTATTTTTTTAATATAAATTAACAGAAAATTAAAATTGATAGAATCTTTCTGAAAAACAAGGGGGTAAATGGAATGAACATCTACGTACTCATGAAACGAACATTTGATACAGAAGAAAAAATCGTAATTAAAAACGGTGCAATTTACGATGGCGAAGCGGAATTCATCATCAACCCTTACGACGAATATGCGATTGAAGAAGCAATTCAAGTAAGAGACGCACAAGGTGGCGAAGTTACTGTTGTAACAGTCGGTGGCGAAGATAGTGAGAAAGAACTTCGTACGGCATTAGCGATGGGCTGCGATAAAGCTGTATTAATTAATATTGAAGATGATGTGGAAAATGGTGACCAGTTCACGACAGCAAAAGTACTTGCTGAATATTTAAAAGATAAAGATGTAGATTTAATTTTAGGCGGGAACGTTGCAATTGATGGTGCATCTGGACAAGTTGGTCCACGCGTAGCAGAAGCGTTAAATATTCCGTACGTAACGACAATTACAAAACTTGAAATTGACGGTACAAACGTGAAGATTGAGCGTGATGTTGAAGGTGATACGGAAGTGATTGAAACTTCATTACCAGTTTTAGTAACAGCACAACAAGGTTTAAATGAACCTCGTTATCCATCGCTTCCAGGTATTATGAAAGCGAAGAAAAAGCCACTAGAAGAAGTAGAATTAGATGATTTAGATTTAGAAGAAGATGATGTGGAAGCAAAGACAAAAACAATTGAAATCTATTTGCCTCCTAAGAAAGATGCAGGAAAAGTGTTACAAGGCGAGCTGCAAGATCAAGTAAAAGAACTTGTATCGTTGCTCCATACAGAAGCGAAAGTAATCTAATAAAATACGAAATTATATATGCAGGAGGGAAAATCTATGGCTCGTAAAGTATTAGTAATGGGTGAAGTTCGTGATGGATCGCTACGTAACGTTTCGTTTGAAGCGGTAGCAGCAGCAAAAACAATTGCAGAAGGCGGTGAAGTAGTAGGTCTTCTAGTTGGAGACAGCGTTGCCTCTTTTGCAAATGAATTGATTCATTACGGTGCAGATCGCGTTGTGACAGTTGAAAATGATAAATTAAAATCATATACATCTGATGGTTATGCACAAGCATTTTCAGCTGTATATGCTGAAGAAAAGCCAGAAGGTATTGTATTTGGACATACAGCACTGGGTAAAGATTTATCACCAAAATTAGCAGCGAAGCTTGAAGCTGGTCTAGTTTCTGACGTAACTGCTTTAGATGTTGAAGGTGGAAATGTTATCTTTACTCGTCCGATTTACTCTGGTAAAGCGTTTGAGAAGAAGATTGTAACAGACGGTATCTTATTTGCGACAGTGCGTCCAAATAACATTGCGACGCTTGAAAAAGATGAGTCTCGCAGTGGTGACGTGTCTTCTATTACAGTAGATGTGAAAGATTTACGTACAATTATTCAAGATGTCGTCCGTAAGACGGCAGAAGGTGTTGACCTTTCTGAAGCGAAAGTTATTATCGCTGGTGGACGCGGTGTGAAGAGTGAAGAAGGATTCAAGCCATTAAAAGAGTTAGCTGACGTATTAGGCGGCGCTGTTGGAGCATCTCGTGGTGCTTGTGACGCTGAGTATTGCGATTACTCATTACAAATTGGTCAAACTGGTAAAGTTGTTACGCCAGACTTATACATTGCATGCGGTATTTCTGGTGCGATTCAGCATTTAGCTGGTATGTCTAACTCAAAAATAATCGTTGCGATTAATAAAGACCCAGAAGCAAGTATCTTTAAAGTAGCTGACTATGGTATTGTTGGCGATCTATTTGAAGTCTTACCTCTTTTAACAGAAGAGTTTAAAAAGTTAAAAGTACATTCATGATTTGAGTACCCTTGAGTTCCAAGTGAAGTACCCCTATATATAGAAAAGGTGAGAGATCCCCTGTCTCTCATCTTTTTAGTATTTAATCCGTATTTTTATATAGTATAAAGGAACACTTTTTTGTTACAATACATAACGATACATATTATTCGCCACGTATATAAGTTAATGATATACTCTTGGTAGAATATACTTGAAGGAGGAAATAAAATGGCAATTGTAAATGCAAATGACCAAAGCTTCGCAGCTGAAACTAGCGAAGGTGTTGTATTATTAGATTTCTGGGCACCTTGGTGTGGACCTTGTAAAATGATCGCTCCTGTATTAGAGGAAATTGATGCAGAACTAGGCGAAAAAGTAAAAGTAGTAAAAGTAGACGTGGATGAAAACCAAGAAACTGCTCGTCAATTCGAAGTAATGAGCATTCCAGCTCTTTTCGTATTAAAAGACGGTAAAGTAGTTGATCAAGCGTTAGGTTACAAACCGAAAGAAGCGTTAGTAGAATTAGTTTCTAAACACTTCTAAAATAAAGGGCTACCATTTGGTAGCCTTTTTTATTTTCCTTTTTTACACCTTTCCGTTACAATAAAGGAACGTATGTTGGGTGTTTTGGCATAGTATGTTTTCATGTGAAAATAAAGATGCTAAGCATGTAGAAATGGAGGGTAACGAGTGCACGAACATTTAAAAGAAAAATTGGCTATTTTACCAGATCAACCTGGTTGTTATTTAATGAAAGATAAGCAAGGAACGGTTATATATGTCGGAAAGGCAAAAGTGCTTAAAAATCGTGTGCGCTCGTACTTTACTGGTTCGCATGATGGAAAAACACTGCGGCTTGTAGGAGAAATTGTAGATTTTGAATATATTGTAACCTCCTCAAATCTAGAGGCTCTCATTTTAGAGTTAAACTTAATAAAAAAACATGATCCAAAATATAATATTCAATTAAAAGATGATAAAACATATCCTTTTATTAAAATTACAGCTGAGAAACAGCCGCGATTACTTATTACGCGAAATGTAAAAAAGGATAAGGGAAAGTATTTTGGTCCTTATCCGAATGCACAATCAGCTCATGAAACGAAAAAGCTGCTAGATCGTATGTATCCGCTTCGTAAGTGCTCAAATATGCCAGATAAAGTTTGTTTATATTATCATATGGGTCAATGTTTAGCGCCTTGTGTGAAAGAAGTGACGGAAGAACAAAACAAAGAAATTGTAGATGAAATTATTAAGTTTCTAAATGGTGGGCATAAAGAAGTTCGTTCAGAATTAGAAACAAAGATGTATGAAGCTTCAGAGAAACTAGAATTTGAACGTGCAAAAGAGTTGCGGGATCAAATTGCTCATATCGATGCGATTATGGAAAAACAAAAGATGATTATGAGTGACTTAGTGGATCGTGATGTGTTTGGGTATGCAGTTGATAAAGGATGGATGTGTGTTCAAGTTTTCTTCGTTCGAAAAGGAAAGCTAATTGAACGTGATGTTTCTATGTTTCCAATCTACGATGAACCAGAAGAGGGATTTTTAACGTTTATCGGTCAATTTTATGAGAACAGCAGTCATTTTAAGCCGAAGGAAATTGTCGTTCCAGGAAGTATAGACTCAGATTTAGTAGAGCGCTTTTTAGAAGTTGAAGCGACACAGCCGAAACGTGGTAAGAAAAAAGATCTTGTAGAATTAGCAAATAAAAATGCGAAGATTGCTCTTGAAGAGAAATTCTACTTAATTGAACGTGATGAAGAGCGAACGATTAAGGCGGTAGATCATTTAGGGAAGCAGCTCGGGATTGAAACACCTTATCGTATTGAGGCGTTTGATAACTCAAATATTCAAGGGACAAATCCTGTTTCTGCAATGATTGCTTTTATCGATGGGAAACCAGCTAAAAAAGAATATAGGAAATATAAAATTAAAACGGTTCAAGGACCAGATGATTATGAGTCTATGAGAGAAGTTGTGAGACGCCGTTATACAAGGGCGCTGAAAGAGAGTTTGCCTTTACCAGATTTAATCATTATTGATGGTGGAAAAGGGCATCTGGCAGCTGTAAGTGATGTTCTAGAAAACGAACTCGGTTTATATATTCCGATGGCAGGGCTTGTAAAAGATGACAAACATAAAACTTCCCATTTAATTATTGGAGATCCACCTGAACCTGTGATGCTTGAGCGAAATAGCCAAGAATTTTATTTATTGCAGCGCATTCAAGATGAAGTGCATCGATTTGCGATTACATTCCATCGTCAATTACACGGGAAATCTGTCATTCAATCAGCACTGGATGATATTCCCGGAATTGGAGATAAACGGAAAAAGATATTATTGAAACATTTTGGGTCGCTAAAAAAGATGAAAGAAGCTTCTGTAACGGAATTTGTCGAAGCGGGTATGCCGAAAAATGTCGCAGAGACGATTTATACTTATTTAGCGGATAAGAAGACGTTGTAGTTTACAACGTCTTCTATTTTTTGGTATAATTTCTGAAGATTTAAAATAAACCTAACTGAATGAAAATACAAAAAAAGTCAACTAAACTTATATGTCTAGTTGACTGTAGGTAATGCTACACTTCAATGAGATCTTTTATATCCCATTTCACAAGAAATGTAATAGAGTCTGAACGTTTTTTCTTTTCTTCATAGGACTCTGCAACTACGTTTCGTTGCTTTTGAATTTGTTCAGCGATGAATCCAGCTTCTAATTGATAAGAAGAATGTCTGTTTTGTTTTTGACGTTCAGCGATGAGTGTGCCTTTAAGTTGGAACTGCATTTCACGACGCTTATGTTCAATAATGCTTAAAGTGCCCCAGCCAGCTTTTTCAAAGAACTGAATGACTTCTTCAATTGTTTCTAGTGGATATTTTCTTGCAAGGTTTCTACCAGACCAGTATAAAATACCATCTAAATCGTTACCGATTAAATCAGGTAGTAATTCTTCACGTAGCAATTCATAAGCGAAGGCGTTCAATGAAACATCTTCTAAAGATGTTGTATCGATTGTATTTTTACTCACAATATTCCCCTCTTTCTATAGGGATTATTATATAACATTTCTCATTTATAAAAACAGATTTTTCTTTGGGAAAATCTGAATATATAAGAAGGGAAAAAGAATTGGCAAATTATATGCAAATTATGTATACGTTTTCTTGACGCTTCGACAAAAATAGGGGTAAAATGAACTTGTTATCAAATTATGCTGAAATATTTCGAATAATTTTTTCAGTTTTTCTTATGCCAATAGTGAAAAAACATTATTGTTGTAAATTAATCTGAAAACAGCAGTCAAACATTCAAGGGGGTAATGGGGACATGAAAGGCCGCGAGTATACGTTTCGTAAGTGGCACTCATTAATGGGGGTCATCCCGGTTGGTGTCTTTTTGACGCAACATCTAATTGTAAACAACTTTGCAACAAGAGGAGCAGAGGCTTTTAACAAAGCTGCAGGCTTTATGGAGCTCCTTCCATTCCGGTATGCGCTAGAGATTTTCATCATCTTTTTACCGATACTGTACCATGCTATATATGGCTTATATATTGCATTTACAGCTAAGAACAATGCGGTTTCTTACGGTTATTTCCGTAACTGGATGTTCGTCTTCCAAAGAATTTCAGGTATCGTTACACTGATTTTCATTTCTTGGCACGTCTGGGAAACTCGTATTCAAGCAATGCTAGGTAAAGAGGTAAACTATGATATGATGGCAGATATTTTAAACAATCCAGCTATGTTTGCATTCTACTTAGTTGGTGTTGTTTCAACAATTTTCCACTTTGCAAATGGACTATGGACATTCTGCATAAGCTGGGGAATTACAGTATCTCCACGTTCACAAAGAATCTCTACTTATGTAACATTAGCTATTTTCTTAGGTCTATCTTATGTAGGTGTGAGTGCATTATTAGCGTTCATCGATCCACAGCTAGCAAACCAGTAAGGAGTGGGAGAGCATGAAAGGGAAACTTATAGTAGTCGGCGGTGGCTTGGCCGGCTTAATGGCAACGATTAAAGCGGCGGAAGCAGGAGTAAATGTTGAACTATTTTCTTTAGTACCAGTAAAACGTTCACATTCTGTATGTGCCCAAGGTGGAATTAACGGTGCCGTAAATACGAAAGGTGAAGGGGATTCTCCATGGATCCACTTTGACGATACAATTTATGGTGGGGACTTCTTAGCGAACCAACCGCCAGTTAAAGCAATGTGTGAAGCAGCACCTGGTATCATTCATTTAATGGACCGTATGGGTGTTATGTTCAACCGTACGGAAGAAGGGCTTCTTGATTTCCGTCGTTTTGGTGGAACACAACATCACCGTACAGCATTTGCTGGTGCAACAACTGGACAGCAATTACTATACGCATTAGATGAGCAAGTACGTCGTCACGAAGTAGCAGGACTTGTAACGAAATATGAAGGTTGGGATTTCTTACGAGCTGTTGTTGATGACGAAGGTGTGTGCCGAGGAATCGTTGCACAAGACTTACAAACAATGGAGATTAAAAGTTTCCAAGCTGATGCCGTGATTATGGCAACAGGGGGCCCTGGTATCATCTTTGGAAAATCAACTAACTCTATTATTAATACAGGTACAGCAGCTTCTGCTGTATATCAACAAGGTGCATATTATGCAAACGGCGAGTTCATTCAAATTCATCCAACGGCAATTCCTGGAGACGATAAATTACGTCTTATGAGTGAATCTGCACGTGGTGAAGGTGGCCGAGTTTGGACATATAAAGATGGTAAACCATGGTACTTCCTAGAAGAAAAATATCCGGCTTACGGAAACCTTGTACCTCGTGATATTGCAACGCGTGAAATCTTTGACGTTTGCGTAGAGCAAAAACTAGGTATTAACGGTGAAAACATGGTGTACTTAGATCTTTCTCATAAAGATCCGAAAGAACTAGATATTAAACTTGGTGGAATTATTGAAATCTATGAGAAGTTTACAGGTGATGATCCTCGTAAACTACCAATGAAAATCTTCCCAGCAGTTCACTATTCAATGGGCGGACTATGGGTTGATTATAAGCAGATGACAAGTATTCCAGGTTTATTTGCAGCAGGTGAGTGTGATTATTCTATGCACGGTGGTAACCGTCTAGGTGCGAACTCACTATTATCAGCAATTTACGGTGGTATGGTAGCAGGACCGAACGCGATTGAGTATATGAAAGGTCTTTCTAAATCGTCTGATGCTGTTTCATCTACTGTATATGAGCAAAATGAATTAATCGAAACAGAGAAATTTAACAATATTTTAACGCTTGATGGTAACGAAAATGCATATGTTCTTCATAAAGAGCTTGGAGAATGGATGACAGATAACGTTACAGTAGTTCGTGAAAATAAAAAGCTACTAGAAACTGATGCGAAAATTGAAGAGTTAATGGCGCGTTACAAACGCATTAACATTAACGATACAGCGAGATGGAGTAACCAAGGTGCTTCATTTACACGCCAACTTGCAAATATGTTTGAGTTAGCACGTGTTATTACAATTGGCGCATATAACCGTAATGAGAGCCGCGGGGCGCATTACAAACCTGAATTCCCAAATCGTGATGATGCAAACTTCTTAAAAACTACGATGGCGAAATTTGAAGGAGAAGGAAATGCACCAGCATTCCATTACGAAGAAGTGGATGTTTCATTAATTAAACCACGTAAACGTGACTATTCCTCAAAACATGATGTAGCTGCTAAGGGTGAAGAGAAGGGGGATAAGCAACATGTCTGAGAAAACAATCCGCCTCATCATTACGAGACAAGATGGACCAGACGCTCAAGCGTTTGACCAAGAGTTTGAAATTCCATATCGTCCAAATATGAACATTATTTCGGCACTGATGGAAATTCGTCGTAATCCTGTTGATTCAAAAGGAAACCAAACGACTCCGATTGCATGGGATATGAACTGTTTAGAGGAAGTATGTGGCGCATGTTCGATGGTGATTAACGGAAAACCACGTCAATCATGTACAGCTCTTATTGATCAGTTAGAACAACCAATTCGCTTAAAGCCGATGAAGACATTCCCAGTTGTACGTGACTTACAAGTTGACCGTAGTCGCATGTTTAACGCTCTAAAACGCGTTAAAGCTTGGATTCCAATTGATGGTACGTATGACTTAGGACCAGGACCAAGAATGCCTGAGAAGAAACGTCAATGGGCTTATGAGCTTTCAAAATGTATGACATGTGGTGTTTGCTTAGAATCATGTCCAAACGTAAATAGTAAATCTGACTTTATTGGACCAGCACCGTTATCACAAGCTCGTTTATTCAACTCACATCCAACGGGTGAAATGCATAAAGCAGATCGCTTACGTGCAATTATGGGAGATGGAGGACTTGCAAACTGTGGTAACTCTCAAAACTGTGTGCAATCATGTCCGAAGGGTATTCCATTAACAACTTCAATTGCGGCATTAAACCGTGATACAACAATTCAATCGTTTAAAGATTTCTTTGGTAGCGACAATAACTATTAATAAATATTGCCTCTTCATGTTGAAGAGGCAATATTTATAACTTTATTTTTCTGTTTATTCTGTTTATTTTGAAGGCGAAAAGGAGAGGAAACAATGAAGAGGATTTCTTATATTGAAGACTTTGAGCGATGGGAAAGTGGTTTTTCATTTTACAATCCTGTAAAAGTTCGTTTTGGTGAAGTAGATATGTTTGGGCATGTAAATAATGTCGTTGCCTTTACCTATTTTGAAGAAGCACGTATCGCATTGTTTAAAGAACTTGGATTTATGCAAGAATGGACGCATGAATCTTCAGAAACGATGATCGTTGTTGCAGATTTACAATGTAATTTTATTAAGCAAATATATTTTGATGAACAGTTGAAGGTGTATGTAAAAGCGGGATCGGTTGGGAATTCTTCTTTAGATTTGCATTACATGGTGAAGAATGCAGAAGGAGAAGCATGTTTAGTCGGCCGTGGAATGATGGTTCAAGCATCGAAAAAAACGGGAAAAGGCGAACCGTGGCCTGAAGAATGGAAGAAAAAATTACTACAATGATAGAGTGAAAGAAAAATAAGAGAGCAATTTGCTCTCTTATTTTTTGTCTTTCATTGCTTCTTCTAATGTTAAATGATGTTTATATATGTATGTAGCGTATGGATTACCAACGTAGCGCAAATGCCACGGTTCATATGAATATTCTGTTGTTTCTGTTTTATCTTCTAAATAACGAATTACAAAGCCAAATTCATGGGCATGTTTTGCAACCCATTTTCCTTCGGCTGTCTCTCCAAAAATAGGTTCTAATTGGAATTTAGCAGATTTTGAACTAATATCCATTGCTAAACCAGTTTGATGTTCACTCGTACCAGGAATGGCACTTACTGAATCAGCTTCAGCTTTTCCTTGACGTCTAACGTATGTATCATGTAATGATTTTTGGCGTTTGTATGAACGATAACCAGATACAGCTGTAAGTTCAAGTCCTTCTTTCTTTGCCGCTTCAAACATATTTTCAAGCGCATCTGCAGCATCTTTACGCAGCAATGTTTTTTCTTTATCTTTTGGACTAGTAAATGGTACGTTTGGTCTTGTTAAGTCTTCAGGTATGTATCCGTCTGGTAGTTTTCGATGTTTATTAACTAAGACAAGATTAGACTCTGGATTTGTTACAACGGAAAAATCATTTTCTAGCTTCTTTGCAGTATGATCAGCTTTTGGAAAAGCAGGAATCTCTTCTTTTTGGTGATTACTATGCTGTTGACTTTCGACAGCTTTCGCCTCATTTTGTAGTGGTGATTTAGAACTAAAGTAAGCGAAAGAAGTGATACCGATTACAATAGTAGTGGCAGAAATAATGATTATCTTTTTCATGATACCTTGTAATCACAGTCCTTTCTTAATAAAATATGTATCGTTTTTTATTATAAGTCTAGTTTACTGAAAAAGAAATATAAGAGTCGTAACGTAATAGAAATGCAAAGAAAATGTCAGAAAATGTGTGAAATTGTAGTATTTTTTCATTTAATTCATTTCTTATCTTTCATGAAATGAATTTTTTATGTAATATATATACATAAGAAGATGTAGCGATTATCGAGAATAAAGAACTTCTTGTATAGACTAGGAGTGAATGGGAATGGATTTTGCAACAATTATTGGACTTATTTTAGGATTTGTAGCGGTAGTAGTAGGGATGGTCGTCAAGGGCGCTGACATAAATGCCTTATTGAATCCTGCCGCAGCATTAATTATTTTTATCGGTACATTTGCTGCAGTATGTATAGCATTTCCGATGAATCAACTAAAAAGGGTTCCAAAATTATTTAAAGTTCTTTTTGGTTCAAATAAAAAGGATTTAAGTTATGAACAGTTGCTAGAATTATTTGTTCATTGGACATCAGAAAGTAGAAAATACGGTATTTTGTCTTTAGAGCAACAATTAGACAAAATTCAAGATGAATTTCTTTTGCGTGGTATGAAATTTGTGATTGATGGCGTATCCGCAGAAGATCTAGAACAGATTTTAGAAGCTGAATTAGAAGCAATTGAAGAAAGGCATGCAAAAGGAGCGGCAATTTTTTCTCAAGCTGGTACATATGCACCGACATTAGGGGTTTTAGGTGCTGTTATTGGTCTTGTAGCTGCACTTGGCAATTTAACTGATATTGAAAAGTTAGGTCACGCTATTTCGGGTGCTTTTATTGCAACGATTTTCGGTATTTTTTCAGGCTATGTATTATGGCATCCATTTGCAAATAAACTAAAGCAAAAATCTGCAGCTGAATTAGAGAAAAAACGTTTAATTATTGATTGTTTATTAATGTTACAAGAGGGTACATATCCGTTTATTATGAAGAACCGCATTTTAGGTGCACTTTCTGCAACTGAACGTAAAAAGCTAGAAAAAGGAGCAGAAAAAAATGCGGAGTAAAAAAAATAGAAGAGGTAAAAAGAAAAAACACGAAGAACATATCGATGAAACTTGGTTAATCCCTTATTCTGATATGTTAACGTTGTTATTTGCATTGTTCATCGTTTTATTTGCGATGAGTAGTATAGATGCTGCGAAGTTCAAACAGATGGCAGTAGCATTTCGAAGCGAATTAGCAGGTGGAACAGGAAATAAAGAGTTTTTAAGTGATCAGAAGCCAAATGATGAAAAGGAATTATCAGCAAGTAGCCTTGAGGCAGAACAAGCAAAAAAACAAGAAGAAGCTAGAGAAAAAGAAAAAAAAGAAATGGATGAATTGAAAGCATTACAAAAAAAGATTGATCAATATATTAATGAGAAACAATTATCCTCTTCTTTTCAAACTAAATTAACTGAAAAGGGATTAATGGTGACAATATTAGAGAATGTGCTGTTTGATTCGGGGAAAGCAGATGTGAAGTTAGAATCACTAGGGATTGCAAAAGAGATGTCTAGCTTACTTGTTTCAGCGTCACCTCGTGAGATTACAGTATCTGGTCATACGGATAATGTCCCTATTGCCAATGCGCAGTTTGCATCGAACTGGGAATTAAGTACGCAGCGTGCAGTTAATTTTATGCAAGTATTACTCCAAAATAAAGAATTACAACCAGAAAAATTTAGTGCGATTGGTTACGGAGAATACCGTTCAATTGCTCCAAACGATACACAAGAAGGAAAGGCGAAGAATAGGCGTGTGGAAGTGTTTATCTTGCCTTTAACAGAGAAGGGAAAATAAAGAGGATGGCGAATGCCATCCTCTTTATTTTGCATCAAATGATTTTAAGTTGTCGCGACGGATTTTATCTTTTTCAGCATCTGATTTTTTGAAATCATAATCATATAAAGCGCCTTCCCAATCGCCATACATCGGATTCGGGAAAATAATAAATTTCTCACCAAATTGTTCTTTTGAATCTGCAACTGTTTGATTGCGATCTTTTACAGATTTCCCATCAAAACCAGTGAAATCAGATAAGTTATCACCGAAGAATAAGACGATATCATGTGTTTGCGAAACGAGTTCACGGCGTTTTTCTTTTCCTTTTTCTTTCGGATCTTGTAGTAATATATGTTCTTTCGTTGCTTGAGGAGCACCTACACGCTCAAGATTTTTAATTGTTGCATCTAGTTGGTTCGTTTTACGATTTGAGATGTAATAAATATCTACACCTTTAGATTCTGTATATTTTAAGAAATCAATTGCGCCTGGAAGGGCTTCAGCTTCAGCCTTATTAATCCAGTCATCCCATTTATACGGATAGCCTTTTCCTGTTTTTACGCTCATTGCTTGATGAGGACTGTTGTCTAAAACCGTTTCATCTAAATCAAGTACGATAGCAGGTTTTTTCTCTGTCCCTTTTGCAAGAGCTGCATCAAGCTTCAATTGACCGATATTGTATCCTTGGTAGTAAAGTGCTTTCGTTTCACCGGCTGTTTGATACCATAAATCAGCCATTAATTGCTGTTCTGTTAATTTTACTTTTTCTTCTTTTGCCACTGTTTTCTCTGGTGTTCCTGAACATGCTACAAGCGATGTAGATAGAACCGCTACAGATAATAAAGTGGTAATACCCCTCTTCATCTTCATATGTATCCTCCTTGATGTTAGAAAATCATCTTATATTATATATTAAAATATAAAAATTTTTTATGAACATTTGCATATTGTCTTTTGTATATATAGTAGTATGTCCTATATTAGAAAGATGAGAAAAATAATGGAAATCATTTTGACAACTTTTATTGTCTAAATGACAATTATAATTGACAAATGACATGATATTATTTACAATTTTAACTAAATAGAACAAATGATGGATTAAGGAGATGTTACATACTAAGAGGATGAAGTGTAGTGCTATATTTTATCCTGAATAAACATAGTCTTTGAGAGAGAGTATGAATGATATTAAAGGGGAGGCTTTATACTTTGAGTTTACAAATTCAGAACTTAACGAAACTATTTGGGGAATCAAAAGCAGTGAACGGTTTGCAAATTTCGTTACCAAAAGGTGAAGTGCTAGGATTACTTGGACGAAATGGTGCAGGAAAAACAACGACAATCAAAATGCTTCTCGGATTATTAACGCCTAATGAAGGATCTATTACATGGGATGGAAAATCATTTGGGACTAGTGGGGTAACGATTGGGTATTTACCAGAAGAAAGAGGTTTATATACAAAAAGTAGAGTAATAGACCAGTTGCGATATTTTGGTAGATTAGAAGGAATGTCGAAAAAAGAAGTAGATCTTGCTATTGATCACTGGTTAGAGCGATTAGCAATACCGGAATATAAATTTAAAACGGCAGGAGAGCTTTCAAAAGGAAATCAGCAAAAAATCCAATTAATTGCTGCTCTTCTTCATAATCCTGAACTTCTCATTTTAGATGAACCATTTAGTGGACTGGATCCAGTTAATGCTGGAATGTTAGCTAGCATTATTGAAGAACAAGTACAGAGCGGAAAGACAATTATTTTATCTAGTCATCGTATGGAACAAGTAGAGGCTTTTTGCCAACATGTATGTATTTTGAAAAAAGGCGAAGCAGTCGTAAAAGGCCAGTTAAGTGATATTAAAAAAGAGTACGGTTTCCGTAATTTAACGATTGAAGATACAGAAGAGAATGCGAAGGGATTAGAAGCTATTCATGTATCGTATGAAAAACAACAAGGCCTTCTTTATGTGCAAGTACAAGATGATGCAGAAGCTCTAAAGATTTTACAACAGTTGCAAGAACAAGGTGTTACCTTACGACAATTTAAAATGTTAGAGCCGACGTTAAACGAAATCTTTGTAGAGAGGGCGAAATAACGATGCGTAAATTTTCTCACGTATTTTCATTTTATTTCAGGGAAGCATTTTTATCTAAAAAATCATTAATCATGAGCGCGATTTTATTTTTAATTGTTTTTGGGATTTTTGCGTTCAATCATTTTACTTCAAGTAATGATAAAAATAAGGATAAAGATAAAATTGCAGTTGTGACAGAGAGTTCTACATATAAAATACAAAAAGAAGAGTTAACTAAGTTATTACCATCAGCTAAATTAACAATTGGTTCAAAAGAAGATTTCAATAAACTGCATAAACAAGTAGAAGAAGGCGAGTTAGACGGTTTGTTTCGTGTAACTGAAAAGAATGGAGTTCCAGAAGTCACGTATATGTTTAATGGGTTCGCTAGTGAAACAAATTCTACAATTATAGCTAGTTATTTAAAGGGAAAATATATGGCGGTAACAGTTGCTAAACATAATGTTTCACCAGAAATTGCACAACAATTGCAAACCGAAATTTCTGTGAAACAAGAAGCAATAAAAGATCGTTCTGCCTCTGCCGGAATTGCATATTTCTTCATATTCGCTTTATATATGTTTATTGTTGCGTTCGGAAGCACAATTGCGATGAATATTGCTTCTGAAAAAGCTTCTCGCGTTATGGAAGTTATGATTCCGAAAGTAAAACCTCTTACGATGATGTATGCAAAAATTTTAGCGGTTGTTTCAACGGCGTTATTACAACTTGTCATATTGGCATGTGGTTATTTAGTTCCTTATTTACTAGGGTGGGTAGATTTAGAAAATGGTTCATTATTTGGCGTAATTGATGTTACAAAGTTAGATGCAAAAATAATCGGTATGTTCCTAATTTATTTTGTTACAGGATATTTCCTGTATGCGATGATGTATGCAGCTGCTGGTGCGGTTGTTTCTAAGACGGAGGATTTGCAAGGTGTAATGCTACCAATTTCAATTTTAATAATTGCAGCATTCTTTATAAGTCTTAAATCGTTAGGTGACCCAAATAGTACTATCGTTGTTATAAGCTCTTATGTTCCGTTCTTTACCCCGATGGTTACATTCTCACGCTTTGTAGCTGGTGAAACTGGTATGTTAGAAATTATGATAACATTGGCGGGGCTTTTAGCGACAATCGGTATTTTAAGTGCTGTTACAAGCCGCATTTACGTAAATGGCGTAATGAATTACTCAGATAAAGTGAAATTTAAAGATTTAGCGAAGTTTATAAAGCGTCAATAATGAGAGAAAAGTATGATTTCCTATTGGAATCATGCTTTTTCTTTATGTATAAATTAAAAATAGTATATAATAATAAGAGTCGTCTTTTAATAGAATGAATACAAAGGAGGGTGTGCAGATGGGGATTAGTAGTCGTTTTACAGTAGGTGTTCATATGTTAACGTTACTTGCGATAGATCGAAACTCTCGCTGTACCTCTGAATGGATTGCTGGTAGTGTGAATACAAATCCAGTTGTGATTCGTCGCATTACAGGAATGTTGAAGAGAGCAGGACTTGTTGATGTACAAGCTGGTAAAGGTGGTACGACACTTGCTCGTGATTTAGAAGAAATTACATTACTTGATGTATATAAAGCAGTGGAAGTTGTAGAAGAAGGACAACTATTTTCCTTCCATGAAAATCCCAACATTGAATGTCCAGTAGGAGCTAATATTCAATCAGTATTAGAAATTATTTTAATGCAAGCGCAAGAAGCGATGGAAAACGTACTTGCAAATGTAACGGTAGATCAATTAGTTACAAACTTAAAGTCTAAAATGAAAGAGTAAAAAAAGCGAGCAACCTCATAATGAGGGCTCGCCTTTTTTTATTCAGAAATATTGAAAATTCTATTTTTCAGTATTTAAAATGAATTTACCAACAATAGCTGCTACGATACCACCAAGAATTGGTGCTACGATGAATACCCATAGTTGAGAAAGTGCTTCTCCGCCAGCGAATAGAGCTGGTGCGATACTACGAGCTGGGTTAACAGAAGTTCCAGTTAACGGAATTCCTAATAAGTGAACTAAAACTAATGTGAAACCAATTACTAATCCTGCTAGAGAAGAACTTCCTTTTTTACCTGTTACAGCAACGATAACTAAAATGAATACGAAAGTTAAAATAAATTCAACTAGAAATGCTCCAGATAAACCAAGAGTTCCAAAACCATTTTGTCCTAAATTATCTAAAGGTGTTTTAGCAGAGCGTAAAATCGTTACTAACGTTGCAGTTCCTAATAAACCACCTAAAATTTGAGCTAATACATAATAACAAAGTTCCATAGCGTTCATTCTTTTGTTGATGAACATAGCTACTGATACTGCTGGGTTAATGTGACATCCAGAAATTGTTCCGATGCTATATGCCATAGCCACAATAGATAGACCGAAAGCCATAGCGATTCCTAATGTTCCAATTCCTTCAATTCCGCCGCCAATGACAGCTACTCCAGTTCCGAATAATACAAGTACAAATGTACCAATAAATTCAGCGATTGCTTTTTTTAACATAATTTACCTCCTAATATTGCGCATGAAACGTATTATAACATAGGTTTTAGTATAAACAGCTAATGAAATACTATTCTGATAAGGCGAAATAGGGGGACAATAAAAAAGAGTATAGTTCTTTGTTAGAGAACTATACTCTTTTTTATGCAGTTTTTTTCTGCTTAACGACTGGAGCAGAACGGTTTAAAACGCTATTTGCAACCATTCCTAACATAATAATAATCATTCCTAGTAGGGAAAGACCACCAGGAAATGAACCATTCAAGAAAACAATTTCGCCAAGCACGGTAAAGACCATCGTTCCAGCTTGCGTTGCTTCAACAGCTCCAAGTAGAGAGAGGTTATCTTTGGCTAAGTCAGTAGCAAAGAAAAATGTCATCGTCGCAATCACGCCAGAACATAAGGCTAACAAAAATCCTTGCAACATTTGGCTGGATGTTGGAATACCGGTAGTAGAAAATCCATATATACCAAGTAAAATTGTTATAGGTAGACTTCCTATTGCCATTCCTAATACACGTTGGAACGTATCAAGACGTCCGCCAACAAGTTCCATCATTTTTCGGTTGCCGAATGGATATAAGAAGGCTGCTACTACGACAGGTAAAAAACCTGAAATGAACTGAGTCATTGTAATATGACCTGCTGCAGTCGCTTGCATACAAATTACACCAAGTAAAATAAATAATGCGACATATAAACTACGAAGTGGAATTTTTCCGCGTACAAGTTTTGTGCCTGATTTCGTTTCTAATTTAACGAAGAATAATGGTGATAAAAGTAAACCTGCTAATATAGTAACTTGCCAAGTTCCAGCAACGAGCCAAGCTGGAGAAAAGACAGCTGCGAAACTTAATAAAGAATAGAAACCAATACCAGCAACGGAACCCCATCCGATCCACGCTAATGGATGTTTCTTTAATTCTTCCCATAAACCCCTTAAGTTTTTGCGAAATAAAACGATAAGGAATAAAATAGGGAGAGCAAATAAAAAACGGAAGGAAGCTGTCCAGGCCCAGCTCGTTCCAGATACATTCATCGCTCGATTAATAATAAAGGTTGCGGAAAAAAAGGCTGATGATAAAAGGCCTAATAAAATTGCGCGCATGAAGTATAGCACTCCTTTCGGAATTTGATAATTATGTATAGTATAATATACTTAAAAATAATAAAAGTAAACTATTTTATACTTTAAGGTGGTTTTATAGATGAAAGAACATGAAGATATGCAAACGAAAGAAGTCATTCAGCAAGTAGGTCAGCTGTTAAGACAAATTCGAAATGAACAAAAATTAAGTTTAGAAGAATTAGCCCAAAAAACAGGGGTTAGTAAATTAACATTAGGAAAGATTGAAAGAGGCGAAACGAATCCGACGTTAGCTGTCATTTGGAAAATAACGAAAGGGTTATCGATTCCTTTATCGAGATTGATGGTTGTTGGAGAACCTGTAGCTGTGGCGCGCTGCGGAGAAGGATTTGCAGTAGATGTAGGACAAGCATGGCATTTAGAAACGATGTTCCGCTATACGAAAGAAACGGGGATGGAAATGCACCGTGCTTGTTTAAGATCGAATAGTATATATGAACCAGAAGCTCATCATGAAGGTGCTATTGAGCTTGTAACAGTAATGAAAGGGAAAGTATCGATTCAAGTAGAAAGCGATGTATACGAATTAAATGAGTTTGACTCTATTCAATTTGAAGCGAATAAAAAACATAGTTATAGAAATGAAGAAGATGAAGTAGCAGTATTACATTTAACGATGAAATATTCTTCATAAAAAAATCACCTATAGAATTCTATAGGTGATTTTTTATATTTCGATTAAGTATATGCAGGATGCCACTAGTACGAACGTGGCATAAGTAATAAACAAATAAAATAAACTAAAAACCCCGTCCCAAAACATAAAATAGCAATGACCCAAAGTATGCGAATGAGAGTAGAGCTAATATCAAAATATTCCCCTAAACCACCACATATACCAAATAGCATTTTATCAGTTTCGGATTTACATAACCTTTTTGACATCTTCCAATCCACTCCTTTTTATCCCGCTTTAACGGGTAGTAAGAACTCCACCTAAAAATTCAGCGAAAGCAAAGAAGTTAGGTGGGGATTAACTGCCTGTAAAAGCCCGATTGGTTTAACTAATGATCAGTGGGGGGATGAACAACCCCCACTGATCAAAGTTTCACTTTATAGCAAGCTATATACTTCTATTCTATATGGAAATTTATGAGAAGACTATGCGGTTGTATTACATTTTTTTAGGGAACAGTCGTATTAATTGTCTTAATTTTCAGTTGATATTAAAATTATAGTAAGAGGTAACTTTTAATAAAGGGTGGGGGAAATAGAGATGACAGTATATTGGCTGACTAATGTAATGCTTGAATCGGGGTATACATATGAAGAGGGGAGAATTTCCCAAACAGAAACAGAGTTATGTAGTTTACTCATTGAAGATGGACGAATTAAAAAAATGATAGCAGGGGCTGTTCAAGAGGAAGGAGTATTAATTCTTGATGCTAATCGTTTATTGATTTTGCCAGCTTTCGAAGAGATGCATATTCATATTGATAAGACATATTATAGTGGCCCTTGGAAAGCTTGTATGCCAGCAGAGAATATTTTTACGCGTTTTAATGAAGAAGAAAAAATTCTGCCGAAGCAATTAGCAACTGCTCAAGATAGGGCGGAAAATATGTTAGCGTTATTGCTTCGAAATGGTGCAACGAATATAAGAACGCATTGTAATGTTGATCCGATTATTGGACTTGGTAATTTGGAGGCGACGTTAGCGGCGTTGGAAACATATAAAAATCAGGTTTCTGGTAGAATTGTTGCTTTTCCGCAACATGGATTATTGCGCAGTAATTCTGTACAACTTGTGAAAGATGCGATGCGTATGGGTGCGCATCTAGTCGGTGGAGTGGATCCAGCTACAGTGGATAATGATATTGAAAAATCATTACATACCATTATGGATATCGCAGTAGAATTTAATGCGGATGTTGATATTCATCTGCATGATGCGAATAATCTTGGGACGTTTACGATGAAGCGATTGGCAAGTTTAACAGAAGAAGCGGGATGGCAAGGTCGCGTAACAATTAGTCATGCACTTGGACTTGGTGGTGTTACGGATAAAGAAGTTGAAGAAGTGGCGGAAAGACTAGCTGCTTTAAATATTGATATTACTTCAACGGTGCCAATTGGGAAACAAGTAATCCCAATTCCGTTATTAGATAAAAAAGGTGTGAAAGTTTCATTAGGAAATGATAGTATTACTGATCATTGGTCACCGTTTGGCACAGGTGATATGCTGCAAAAGGCAAATCGATTAGCGGAACGTTTTGGGTGGAGTGACGAAAGGTCTTTAGGAAAAGCCCTTCACTTTATTACGGGAGGAAAAGAAACGTTAAACAATGAAGGGAAGCGAGCATGGCCGAATGTAGGAGATGAAGCGAGTTTTGTTTTGACGAATGCAACATGTACTGCTGAAGCGGTAGCGCGTCAAACAGAGAAACGTTTAGTCGTGCATAAAGGGAATATTGTTGTTGGAAGTTTAAATGAGGTGGAATTAAATAATCTTGTGTAAAAGAATCGTGTAAATGTTTTGAGGAGGGTTCTAATTGTGAGTGTAGAACCCTTCTTTGTTATGCTTGCAATATATTTCTTATAGGGAAGCTAGAAAGGATGAAAAATTTGGACAATCAACATAACCAAAATCATATTATGGGAACTTTGCAATGGTTTATATTTTTATTAGCGAATTCAATCGCACTACCAATTGTCGTTGGCGGATTATTTCATCTTACAACGGAAGAAATATTTTATTTAATGCAGCGTACGTTTTTGGTAGTTGGTATATCTTCTTTTTTACAAGGGTGGCTTGGACATAGACTACCAATTGCGGATGGACCAGCTGGATCGTGGGTTGGAGTATTTACCGTACTTGCTTATGCAACGGCCGGGCAAGATCAATTACATAGTACGTTGCAAATTTTAGAATTAGGAATGATAATTTCCGGTGTTATTTTAATAGGATTAGGAGTCACTGGTTTTATCGGACGTATTTTATTTTTATTCACGCCGCTTGTGACAGGGACGTTTTTACTTTTATTATGTTTACAATTAAGCGGTGTATTTCTAAAAGGAATGCTAGGAATTACTGCTACTGTTTCTCAAATCGATGGATTTACAGCGATAATTGCGTTTAGCATATTTCTTTTCGTTATTATACTATCTAACTTCGGAAAAGGTTTTGTCAAAAGTTATGCGGTTTTAATAGGATTAATTAGTGGGTGGATTCTTTTTCTCATTGCAGGAAAAATGACGATTCCATCTCAAGTAACTCATTTTGTGCAACTTCCGCAAATATTTGCTTGGGGACTTCCAAAGTGGAATACAGGTATGGCTGTATCCAGTTTCGTTATGGTATGTATTTTAGTTTCAAATACAGTGGCAGCTATTATAGCAATTAATCAAGCTACCATTCAAAAGGGGACTATTGAACAAAAACAGTTGAAGGGTGGTACGTGGGTTGGAGGGATTTCGCATATCATTTCTTCTGTATTTTCAACTGTAGGTGTCGTGCCGTTACCAGCAACGGCAGGATTTATACGTTTAACGAAACAAAAATATATACGATCGTTCTTACTAGCATGTTTGTTACTAGTCGTAATGTCGTTGTTTCCAAATATTATTCGTTACTTAGCATCGTTACCACCCGCTGTCGCATCTGCGGTTTTAATGGCTTCGTTCGTACAGTTAATTGGAATTGGGTTTCATAATATAAAACAAGTGCCAATGAGCGAAAGGAATGTAACGGTTTTAGGAGTTTCTGTATTATTTGGAAGCGGTGTTATGTTTTTACCGTCTGGAGCACTCCAATCACTGCCATCTGTTATGCAATATATATTCGGAAATGGTTTGTTCGTAGGTACAGTTGTCAGCATATTACTAGAACAAATATGGCGTAATGAAAAGTGAGTGGATACAAAGAGTGTCTGCACTGTATAAAAGTCTAAAATAACATGTGAAATAAAGCCTATTTTCATTCACCACCCGCACATTTCGTTCATACAATATCTTGACTAAATAAACACCCAACTTACACATACACGGCTCTGGCTTAAGCAAGGAGGTTTATACCAGTTGAAGGAAAAAGCGTATCAATCTAAACCGTTACTCACAAAGAGAGAGAGAGAAGTATTTGAATTACTGGTTCAAGATAAAACAACGAAGGAAATTGCAGGTGAACTTTTTATCAGTGAAAAAACAGTACGCAACCACATCTCAAACGCAATGCAAAAGCTAGGAGTTAAAGGACGTTCACAAGCAGTTGTTGAGCTTCTTCGCATGGGAGAGCTCGAACTATAAAAAGAAAGCCGACTTTTATATGAAGAGTCGGCTATTTTTCTGTTTATATTTTGAACTTAAAAAGGTATTTCAGACTTTGAGAAGGAAGATATGTTTAAGAAAGAAACGTTAAAAATAACTACTTTAGAACATGATGAGGCATTCAGGGTAGGTATCTGTGTCATTTACAAATAAGAAGGTGCAAATATGAAGTTGTATTTTAAGGATATGGAGATAGGTGAAATTAAAGATGTTTTTGGAGACATGCCATGGATGTATGGAACAATTCGTCTATATGAAAATAGTAAACCGTTCCAAAAATATTTTCGTGAGATGGTAGACGAAGATAGTGGATTTGATTTTGAAAGCATAGATCCTGAATTTTTATATGAAGGAAATTGGTCTGTTTTTGATGAGGATAATCAGCGGTATTTAGGGATTGATATACCTGCTATTCATATGGAGGATAACACGATTGCGTGGCGTTGGAGATAAAAGTTATAAGGTTGTGAAAATCTTCGTACGAAAGAATTCAAACGATAACAACAAGCTGACCTTTTGTATAAAAGTCAACTTGTTGTTATCGTTTTTTCCGCTTGCTATATGAATGATAAGAACATTCCATACATAAATAGGTAGTAAGGAGGGGGGATATGTTGAAAAGGATATTGTTAGTTTCAACAAGCGCTCATGATATGAATGGACACCCGACTGGTTTGTGGCTGGAAGAGCTCGCAGCTCCTTATAATGTATTTAAAAAAGCTAAGTTCGATGTTGATATTGTGTCGATAAAGGGCGGTAAAGTACCTATTGATAGAGTGTCTATTCCGAACGGGATACCTCGTGAATTTAAGTATGTCGCTTCTTTATTGCAAAATACGAAGCCGATCTCAAATGTTCATTTTTCGGATTATGATGCGGTTTTATTTGGTGGTGGGCACGGGGCAATTGTAGATTTTCCAGGTAATCCATATGTTGCAAATTTGATTGAGAATATGTACAACAATAATCGGATTGTAGCGGCTGTTTGTCACGGAGTAAGTTCTTTAGTCGGTGTGAAAAATAAAGATGGCTCGTTTTTTGTTGCCGGTAAGCGTATAACAGGTTATACAAACGATGAGGAAAAAGCTGTGCATTTAGAAAAGCGAGTGCCGTTTTTATTAGAAAGTAAATTGAAAGAAGAAGGAGCTTTGTTTTATGTTGCTCCAAATTTCACACCGCATGTAGTAGTAGATGGGCGTTTAATTACAGGGCAAAACCCGCAGTCTAGTATGGAAATAGGGAAAGCTATAAGAAGAGCTGTAAATAAATTATAGAAAAGGTGCTCGCTACTCATAAAGGTAGCGGGCATTTTTTCAGTAGTGTAAATGAAAAAGATTTAAACTAAAAAGATGTATTGAGTATAGTGACTTCATTTATAATTAATCGTGAATTTGCTATACTATTTTGTATGGACAAAAGGGGAGGCTCTTTTAATGAGAAAAGTTGCGTGTGCAAATACTTATATTAATAAAATAAAGCCCGTTATTAGAAAAACGAGTTTTAGCCAATTGAAAATAGATGAAATTGCGAAATATATGGATATTAGTAAAGCTACTTTATATAAACGTTTTTCTTCAAAAGATGAGATTATTGAAGCGGTGGTAGAAGATTTTATGAACTATCTTCTTGAAGGAGATGCGGATAATCAAGATGAAAGTATGTCTTTTGCAGAACGTTTCCAAAAGACGTTTATCCACTCTTTAAAATGTGTGACATATATTTCTGATGTCTTTTTACAAGATTTGAAAGAGGCATATCCGCATTTATCTGATCAGCTAGTCACTGCACAACAAAATCGTAATCATAATTTGCAAATGTTTTTTGAAGCGGGTATGGAACAAGGCTACTTTAATAAAATGAACGCACAATTATTTATGGTGCAAGATGATGTGATGTTAAGACGTATTATAGATCATTCTTTTTGTATTCAGTACGATATTACGTTAAAGAAAGCGATACTTGATTTTTATCAATTGAAGAAGTATCAACTTTTTAAACCAGAGTATATAGATACAATTGATGATTCCGAAATTGAAAAAGAAGTTATTGCTATTTTGCAAATGATTTCGTAAAAAAGCAGGTTTTCCTATGATAATGGAAAACCTGCTTTTTTTATCACCTGTTATTTGTTTACGTGTTGTAATACTAATTTAGCTACTGAACCACCTGAAGCTGGGTTTTGACCAGTGATAACACGATTATCTTCTATAGCATAAGCTTCCCAAGGTTGCGCAGCTTTTTCGTAAAGTCCTCCATTTTTAATGAGTTCATCTTCTGTTAAAAATGGAACAAATTGATCTAATTCAGCTAGTTTTTCTTCTTCGTTTGAAAAACCTGTTACTTTTTTACCACTAATTAAACGTTCCCCATTACTTAATGTGATATGAAATAAACCAGCAGCTCCGTGACAAACAGAGGAAACGATTCCGCCATTTTCATAAATGTTGCGGCTAATCATTTGAAGTTCTTTATTTTCTGGGAAGTCCCAAATTACACCGTGACCGCCTGCGTAATAAATGACGGAGTAGTCTGCTGGATTCACTTCACTCGGTTTCATTGTAGAACCGAGACGATTCATAAATTCTTTCTTTTGATACCATTCCCAATCGATGCTCTCCGCCATTGCTAAACTATGCGGATCAATTGGTGTATAACCGCCTTGTGGGCTGACATAATCTACTTCGTAACCAGCTTCTTCTACTTTTTTAACGAAATGGACAGCTTCACCAAGCCAAAGACCAGTAGCTCTATTTAAATTTGGATATTTTTCTACGCTCGTTAATACGACTAACATTTTTTTCTTCATCATAATCCTCCTATAATGTTTCTTCTATATAAAAGCTCTTTATTTACTTAATTTTATTAAGTTAGAAATTGCAAACTTGAATAACCACGTCAGTCCTCCTTATATCGGATTCGAAATTAGTGTATAACAATTCTTGAACAAAGTAAACTAAAAACACTGATTTAGTTTACTTTGTATATTTTTCGTTGACAAACTGTAATGCTGAAACTATGATAGTTCCATGAATATCGAACAACATACATGCTTCGTTTCGAATTCAGTTTGTCGCGCGATAAATTTATACATTTGATGAAGTTGTTTAGTGGTGATAGCGGAGGATGAAGACCACCCGCTGATTAAAGTTTCACTTTATTTTTCATTTACAGTTACTACAATCAGGAGAGGTGTTACACATGGGGAAAGATATAAGTAACCATTCAAAATGGTTTGTTCTTACATTATGTTTTATCGTTTTATTAGGACCGATGAATGCGGTTTTATTTAATGTAGCGTTAGAAGATATTGCTAATGATTTATCCATTAGCCAATCGAAAGTAAGCTGGGTTGTAGTAGGTTATTCCTTGGTTGTCGGTATTGGTTCGATGATCTATGGGAAGCTGGCTGATCGTTATAGTGTAAAAAAACTATTAATTATTTCAATCATCATATTTGTAGCGGGTTCTATTATTGGATTTATGAATCAATCTTATACGATTACCATTCTTGCAAGATTAGTGCAGGCGAGTGGAGGAGCGGCGTTTATTGCGCTTAGTATGATTGCAGTGGCAAAATTATTTGTTCCTGATAAGAAGCCTGATGCATTAGCGATGATCAGTTCTTCTATTGCATTAGCAATAGGTATTGGTCCTTTAGTTGGCGGGGCTATTACAAATACATTGGGTTGGCCATATTTATTTTTATTTATGGTTATTTCAGTAGTTGGGATTTTCTTACTTATAAAATTTATGCCAGAAGAAGCACAGCATACGGATGAAGCGTTTCATTTTGATTACATTGGAGCGGTGTTATTATTTGCGTTCATTACGACTGTTTTATTAGGTGTAAATATTAATAGTTGGCTATTTGTGTTATCGGTAGTTTTCTTATTTTTATTCACGGTTCGTATGAAGAACGCGGAGCATCCATTTATTGATATTGAGTTGTTTGCAAATAAACCATTTCTTCGTTTAATAGCGGTCGGATTTATAATGAATGTGGCGTTATGTGCTAGTTTATTATTACCATTGCTGTTAGGAAGAGAGCACGGATTGTCTCCATTCGTTATCGGAATTGCATTGTTTATTGCATCACTCTTTGGTATTGTATCTAGTTTTATTACTGGAAAAATTGTCCCTTCCTTTGGAAATGTGAATATGATTTATGTAGCGTCTGTCATTATGATCGTTGGCTTTTTAATTTTAGGGTTTATTCCGAATGGGAACATAGTCGTTATTGTAGTGGCGATTATTTTAACATTTATGAGTTATTCAGCTATTCAAGTATCATTAAACACATTTATACCGAAAACATTACATCCAACTAAAGTTGGAGTCGGTCTTGGTTTATATAATTTAATTAACTTTTTCGGTATGGCATTTGGACCAGCTGTAGCGAGCAAAATTATGGAATCTACAAATAGTTATCGTTTGAATTTTATTTTAATTGTCATTTTAATTTCTTCTCATTTCTTCTTATTAATAGGAATGTCTTCTTTCCAAAAAAAGATGGAGCGATAAATACGCATTTTATATAGAAGAAACCGACTTTCATATAGAAGGTCGGTTATTTTTCTGTCTTGCAAATTATGAAAAAAAGGAGCAAAATAAAAAAGGTCCTAGTCTATACAGGTACAAATGAAAATTTTCATACAGAAGCAGTTTAAGTTAGCGAACTTAAAGTGTGTAAAATATAATGATAAAAAAAGATGATGAATGAGAAAACGGGTGATGAAGTTGAATAGAGCAATCGGTGTTATCGATTCAGGAGTTGGCGGTTTAACAGTAGCGAAGGAATTAATTCGTCAGTTGCCGAAAGAGCGTATTATATATTTAGGGGATACGGCACGTTGCCCTTATGGTCCACGTTCTCGAGAAGAAGTGCGTCAATTTACGTGGGAAATGACGGAGCATTTACTAGATTTAAATATCAAAATGTTAGTTATTGCGTGTAATACAGCAACTGCGGTTGTATTAGAAGAGATGCAGAAACAATTACCAATTCCAGTGGTAGGAGTTATTCACCCAGGATCACGTACAGCTTTAAAAGTGACAAACACGTATCATGTTGGGGTTATCGGAACGATTGGAACGGTGAAAAGTGGTGCATACGAAGAAGCGCTAAAGTCTATTAATAACCGTGTTATGGTAGAAAGTTTAGCGTGTCCGCCTTTCGTTGAGCTTGTAGAGAGTGGGAATTTTGAAAGTGAAATGGCGTATGAAGTTGTACGAGAAACATTGCAACCGCTGAAAAATACTGATATTGATACACTTATTTTAGGTTGTACACATTATCCAATTTTAGGTCCTGTTATTAAAAAAGTAATGGGAGATAAAGTACAACTCATTAGTTCAGGTGATGAAACAGCGCGCGAAGTAAGTACAATTTTATACCATAGTAAAATGTTGAATGAGGGAGAGGAACAAAGTGATCATCTCTTCTTAACGACAGGAAAAATAGGCCTATTTAAAGAAATTGCATCAAAATGGTTCGGTCAACCGATTGAAAATGTGAAACATATTCATTTAGAAAAAGAATAATAGTAGAATCCATATAATTGAGCTCCTGAGAAATCAGGAGTTTTTTTGTTTATAGGAAGCACAGCTTGTTCTAAAAAGTGAAACAGCTCGTATACATAATAGTACAAACTTAGATTTTAGGGGGGAATGGCATGCCTAAATCCACTTTTAAATGGGTTGTTGGTGCTACTGTGAGCGCTGTTTTACTAACAGGGTGTGGCTTTATAAATCAGGAGAAAGCAACGGAACAAATTGATCCGCCAAAACAAGTTACGTATACAGAGGGTGGAAAGAAAGAAGTAGCTAAGAAAGATAAGCAAGGACAAACGGTGAATAGAGAACTATACCTTGTTGATAAAAATGGTTATGTTGTACCGCAAACGTTAGCTATACCTACTCCGAAAGTGAATGAGGTCATTCAGCAAACGTTAGAGTACCTTGTGAAAGATGGACCGGTAACGAATTTATTACCGAATGGGTTCCGTGCAGTCATTCCAGCGAATACATCGATGACACTAGATTTGAAAAAAGATGGGACGGCAGTCATTGATTTCTCTAAAGAAATGAAAAACTATGCAAAAGAGGAAGAGCGTCAGATGGTTGAGTCAATAGCCTGGACGTTGACGCAATTTAAAGAAATAAAACAAGTGCAGTTCCAAATAAATGGTGAGAAATTGGCAAAGATGCCTGTTGGTGGTACACCGATTGGTGAAGGGGTGAGCCGTGCTAATGGTATCAACTTCGATGATGAACAAGTAGCGGATGTAACAAATACAAAACCGGTTACACTTTATTTTATGGCACAAAATAATAATAAGCAGCAATACTACGTACCAGTAACACGCCGCGTTGTAGAAGGAAAAGAAAATGATTATGCAGCAATTATAGATGAACTTGTAAAAGGACCGATTCATCAATCGCTTCTGAATGATTTTAATCCAGGAGTTAAGTTGATTACGAATCCGAAGTTACAAGATGGAAATCTTACATTAAACTTTAATGAAAATATATTTATAAACCCAGATAAAAATATGATTTCAAATTACGTATTGAAGTCGTTAGTTTTATCTTTAACAGAAAAGAAAGGCGTGAAAAGTGTTTCTATTGAAGTAAATGGTAAAGCGAATCTTATAGATGAAAAGGGCGGAAAGTTAATAAAACCTGTCGATCGTCCAGAAAACGTGAATACAGGTAGTTTTTAATCTTCAATAATTTGATATACTTAAGTAAGAAAGGGGAATTGCTTTTTGGGTTCCTCTTCTTTTATTGTATACATATCATACATTTAAATTTGGCTATACTAACAAGTAGTTATGAGGAGGTTATTTTTATGCGAGTAGATGGTAGAGAGAAAACAGAATTACGCCATATACATATTCATACGAATTATTTAAAACATCCAGAGGGATCAGTATTAATTGAGGTTGGGGATACAAAGGTAATTTGCTCAGCGACAATTGAAGAGCGTGTCCCACCGTTTATGCGTGGAGAAGGAAAGGGCTGGGTAACAGCTGAATATGCGATGATTCCACGTGCAACAGAACAACGTACAATTAGGGAATCAAGTAAAGGGAAAGTAACAGGACGTACAATGGAAATCCAGCGCTTAATTGGACGAGCATTACGTGCGGTAGTTGACTTAGAAGCACTTGGTGAGAGAACGGTTTGGATTGATTGTGATGTTATTCAAGCGGATGGTGGAACGAGAACTGCTTCTATTACAGGTGCATATGTAGCAATGGTATTAGCGTTTGAGAAGTTATTACAAGCAGAAAAAGTATCTAAAATTCCAGTAAAAGATTATTTAGCAGCAACGTCAGTAGGAATTGTTGAAGAGCAAGGTGTTGTTTTAGATTTAAACTACGCAGAAGATTCTAAAGCAGACGTTGATATGAACGTAATTATGACTGGAAAAGGTCAGTTTGTTGAAGTGCAAGGAACTGGAGAAGAGGCGACGTTTAGCAGAGCGCAGTTAAATGAATTACTTGATGCTGCGGAACAAGGTATCTTCCAACTAATCGACATGCAAAAAGAAGCGTTAGGTGACATCGTATCTCATATAGAGTAGAGGTGGAAAGTATGAAACAAGTTGTTGTAGCGACAAAAAATATGGGGAAAGTACGTGAATTTGCTGAGTTATTTGAGCGATTTGATTTAGAAGTAAAATCATTGCACGATTTTCCTCATATTGAAGAAGTCGAAGAAACTGGTGAAACATTTGAAGAAAATGCGATCTTAAAAGCGGATAGTCTGAGTAGACAGCTGAATGCGATCGTAATCGCGGATGATTCAGGTCTTATTGTAGATGCTTTAAATGGAAAACCAGGCGTGTATTCAGCTCGTTTTGCTGGAGAGCCGAAAGATGATCAAGCGAATATTGATAAAGTGTTACAAGAATTAAATGAAATAGCGTTTGAAAAGCGTAAAGCTCGTTTCTACTGTGCATTAGCAGTGGCTTTCCCTGAAGGGGATAAAAAGCCTGTCATTGTAAACGGGACGTGCGAAGGGTATATTTTAGAGCAGCGCCGCGGGGAAAATGGCTTTGGATATGATCCGATTTTTTATGTGGAAGAATATAAAAGAGCGATGGCGGAACTAAGTTCAGATGAGAAAAATGCCATTAGCCACCGTGGACGTGCTCTTCGTAAGCTAGAAGAAAAAATCCCTGAATGGTTTTTAGGAGAATAAGGGAGAGAGATTGATGAAAGCTTTAATCTTAAGCGATAGTCATAGCTCCGTGAAGGAATTACAGCAGTTGAAAGAGAACTATGAAGGAAAAGTAGATGTCATGATTCATTGCGGTGATTCAGAGCTAACGCCTGCTCATGAAGAGCTGCAAGGTTTCCATGTTGTAAAAGGGAACTGTGATTATGCTAACTTTCAAGATGAAATTGTAACTGATGTAGATGGCATTCGTTTCGTAGTTGTGCACGGACATCGTCATAACGTGAAAATGACATTACAAACATTAGCGTACCATGCGGAAGAGGTAGGGGCGCAAGTTGCATGCTTCGGACACTCTCACGTATTAGGTGCAGAATTAATCGATGGCGTTTTATTTATTAATCCAGGCAGTATTTTATTGCCACGTCAGCGTGTAGAAAAGACATTTGCTTTATTAGAAATGGATGAAAATCAAATGGAAGTTCGTTTTGAAACATTAGACGGACAACTAGTTGAACAAGCAGTTTTTAAAAGAGGATAAGAAAAATTATCCTCTTTTAAAAAAGGTGTTGACTTTATGTATGGTTATACATATAATAAATATTGTCGATAGGGCAACAGCGCTAACGAAGAAAAATAAAATAACATATGCGGGTGTAGTTTAGTGGTAAAACAAGAGCCTTCCAAGCTCTGGTCGAGAGTTCGATTCTCTTCACCCGCTCCATGTCCCAGTAGCTCAGCCGGATAGAGCATACGCCTTCTAAGCGTACGGTCGGGAGTTCGAATCTCTCCTGGGACGCTAAAAAAACCTTGTTATCTTTTGATAACAAGGTTTTTTGTTTGTTTAAAAATTGATGTATGTGCAAGAGGTGTAAAAAATATAAAGTAACATATGATAATTATTATATACAATAGATTAAAGTGCATTAAGAAAAGAGCGCTATTTATGCGCCCTATTTCTCTTGTTTAATTTAAAGAATCAATAGGCTTATGATGAAACTTAAATCCATATCTATATTATCCCAATTGTTCACTTAGAATGTTATAAAACTTTTTACCATTCTAGTACGATTAAGCAGCCGTTATCGGAACTTATCCCCGACAGTGTGTTACAATTAATAGAAGCGGAAAACGAGAATCTCCAATTGACTGGACGTGTGATTGGTTGGACAGTTTAAGAAGGTTGTATAAAAAAGGGAGATGGCGCAAAGATGGCTAGATCAAATGAGAATGATTTAACAGAGAAATTGGCAGAAGGTCACCGGAAATATGGTGATGGCAACTTTACAGTACAGAACATCGGTGATGAAACTAACCCAGATTGGACTGTCGTAAAAAATGTGAGGAAGGGATCGGCAGGCATTCGTGAAGGAGAAGATATATTAAGACTGCGATCAAAATATATAAAATAGTACGGAAATGGGCGGAGTAGGAGTTCAAATCTCTCCTGGGACGCTAAGAAACCCTTGTTATCTTTTGATAACAAGGGTTTCTTGTTTAGTTATTAATAAACTTCTCAAATACAAAACCATAATCTTTCACGTTATATTGTTTCTTCGTATCAACGAGCCAGTTAAAGGCGATCTCGTTCATTTCTTTAAATTGTTCTGCTAAATTTACTTGTGCGTTTGAAATACGGCTGAAAGCGTTAGATGCCATATCTAGACTTTTATGTGCATACTGTAATGTAATATCGTTGTCGTATGAAATTTCTTCTATTTTAAGTAAAGCCTTATATAAATCTTTTAATTCTTCAATATGTTTTTTATGAACATCAATTGAATAATGCTCATCCCCCATCTGGAACTTAATTTCTACGTCTAAATCAATCGTTCCTGCAGTTTCAAGTGCTACGTTTTTAATTTGATACTTACTATAACTAAAGCGGCGTAGTGTACGTTTTTTACTTGTTGCACTTGTACCATCTAGGTGGATTAATCCTTTGTTTGTGAAACAATATTCATCTGATTTTGATTTGATTAAAAAATAAATTTTCTCCCCATCTTCATGCATCACGTAATCATCAGCATCAACTTTATCGTAATCTTTCGGTGTAATGACAGAACCTACATCGCTTAGCCCTAATACATCTGCAGCCATTTTTTTAAACATACATAATCCCCCTTTTAAATTAAATTCTTAATTGTATAAAAATATATTAACACGATTTCAATAAAGTGTTTTCTTATAATTAAAAACATTTGAAGGTAAGTTAAGAAAAGTAACAAATAATTATTTCAACCCTAAGTTATTTAGTAAATCTATCAGTTTAAGAGTGGATTCTCCGAAAAATAACCAGGAGAAAAAGTTAATTTTGCAAGTAATTATAGAGAAATTCCGTGAAAACCTCTCAAGTAATATGAGGTTTTTTTCTATCCATTTTGAAATCTTACAATTCTGTAAGGTAACTGTAAGGAAGTTCGATGGTAACAAATTGCTAATCCTCTATAATAAAGGTAACAACGATAAAACGAGGAGGAAGAAATGATGAAAGGATTAATTGTAACGGGTTTAACAGTTGCTTTTGGATTTGTAGCGTATGAGAAATTAACGTATGTAGTTGATGTTGTAAAACATTTAATCGCTTAGTAAAAAAACTGCCATGAGAGGGAAAGGGAATGAGTGAATGAATGGAATGGTTATTTGGAATTATAGGTACTTGTAGTGTAGTGTTATTGTTCTTTGTCCCGAGTGGTATACTTAGTTCGACAACGAGTTTGTTCTTCTTAAGTTTGTTTGCTTGTACGATGCTTATTATTATGTTTTTAATGAAGCGAAGTAAACCAATCTTCTATTTTAGCATGATTGTTATGGCAATTATTGTTCTCCAAATTATTACCCTTGTTATATACCCCACTATTATAAAAGCTTTCCATTAATGATGAATCCTCTGCTTTAATTGCTGAGGATTTTTATTTGTACATTTTTAATTTTTAGTAAGGATTTGTTTATATCGAAATATAAAAATTAAATATTTCCATATTTCAAACAAAGGGTTTTGGGATGTTGTGTTCTTATTACTCATTTGATATATTTACTTTAAAGATAATTAAAATCTAGAAAAAGAGGCGGACGTATGGATAAAAAAGAAAATACGGTCGTATTGTTTCCACAACTATCAGAGCGATATATTGATGAAGGTTTTTTAGCACTGAAAGAGCGGAAATTCGAAGATGCATTGCGCTGCTTTGAAATATTACGTCAGTATAATGCAGAAACGGAACAAACGGAACTCGCTTCTGTTATTTGTTTGTTAGAATTAAAACATATGGAAGAAGCGAAAGACAAATGTGAACAGTTACTTGAAACAGGAGCTGTATTATTTGGTGATATTCTTGAAACATATGTGACGATTTTAGTTCAAACAAATGATTATGAAGGTGTCATTGAAATCGTTGAAAAGGTTTTGCAAACGAAAGATGTAATGCCTGAGCAAAAGGAAAAATTAGCACAGCTCGCTTTATTTGCAGAAGGTATGTTAAGTGAAGTAGATACGTCACTAGTCGATTCGAATTTTGAATTGGATGAGTTTACTAATGAAATGTTTGGAGAAAACTTTGGACAAAAGCTAAGAGCGATTCAGCAACTTTCGTTAAAAGACTTGGATCTTGCATTACCTATTTTAAAGAAATTTTTAATAGACGAAAAACAGCACCCTTATTTGAAAACTTCTATTTTATATAAAATGATAGAAAATCAAATAGAAGAAGAGATAGAGGTAGAAAAGTTTGGGAATACGATTAAGGTGATTCCAGCATTTACAGGTCATAATGAGGAGCAATCCGATAACATTATACATACATTATCAAGCCGATTAGAGCAAAATTATCCCGATATATTTGATGCGATGGTTACATATTGGAAAGAATTGCGAATTAGCGTTTTCCCATTCGCTCTATTAATGGATAAAGTGGAGATTTGGGCTGCTGTTTTAGAGAGAATTGGAAGAAAGCGTTTCGGATTGACTATTGATGAAGAAGAGCTTATGACAGCGTATAATATTGAATTAGAAGAGTTTCATATTGCCTATCAATGGTTATTACGTGTTGAAAGAGAAGGATATTTGCCCGTATAATTATGAAAAAGAATCGTTCGGTTCTTGAAACGAGCATATTCTATGTTATAATGTAAGGGTTGCAAAAGGCAGAAATCTGCCTGTTTGTAAGAGAAGAGAAGTGTAAATCTCTTACTTAATATGTTTCATATTATTCTCGAACAAAATATACCGTAGTTGTCTTTTAGACAATTAGTAGATTGGAACATTATATCTGAAAGCTTTTGCTAGAGGATTATTTGTACTTTTGTTATTTCAAAAAAGAGATAATGAAGATTTTAATCTATAGAGGTATGTGCATACATTATTATAGTTGGAGGGAAAGAATAAATGGCTGCAAAATGGGAAAAATTAGAAGGTAACGTAGGCGTTTTAACAATCGAAGTTGATGCTAAAGAAGTAAACAACTCTATCGACGCTGCGTTCAAAAAAGTAGTACAAACAATTAACGTACCAGGTTTCCGTAAAGGGAAAATGCCTCGTCCGTTATTCGAACAACGCTTTGGTATCGAATCTTTATACCAAGATGCTTTAGATATCATCTTACCAAAAGCATACGGTGAAGCGATCGATGAAGCTGGTATCTTCCCAGTTGATCATCCTGAAATCAACATCGAGAAGTTCGAAAAAAATGCTAACCTTATCTTCACTGCAAAAGTTACAGTGAAGCCTGAAGTTAAATTAGGCGAGTACAAAGGTTTAGCAGTAGAAAAAGTTGAAACAACTGTAACTGACGAAGATGTAGAGAACGAATTAAAATCTTTACAAGAGCGTCAAGCTGAACTAGTTGTTAAAGAAGAAGGAACTGTTGAAAACGGTGATACAGCTGTAATCGACTTCGAAGGTTTCGTTGATGGCGAAGCATTTGAAGGCGGAAAAGGCGAAAACTATTCTCTTGCAATCGGTTCTGGTACTTTCATCCCTGGTTTCGAAGAGCAAGTAATTGGTCTTAAATCTGGTGATTCTAAAGAAGTTGAAGTATCATTCCCAGAAGAGTACCACGCTGCTGAATTAGCTGGTAAACCAGCTACATTCAAAGTAACAATTCACGAAATCAAAACAAAAGAACTTCCTGAGTTAAACGACGAGTTCGCTAAAGAAGCTGACGAAGAAGTTGCAACTCTTGATGAATTAAAAACAAAACTTCGTACAAACTTAGAAGAAGGCAAAAAGCACGAAGCTGAGCACAAAGTACGTGACGAAGTAGTAGAATTAGCTGCTGCTAACGCTGAAATCGAGATTCCAGAAGCTATGATCGACACTGAGTTAGATCGTATGGTTCGTGAATTCGAGCAACGTTTAAGCCAACAAGGTATGAACCTTGAGCTTTACTACCAATTCACAGGTACTGACGCTGACAAGTTAAAAGAGCAAATGAAAGAAGACGCTCAAAAACGCGTAAGAATCAATCTTGTTCTTGAAGCTATCATTGAAGCTGAAAACATCGAAGTTACTGAAGAAGAAGTAACTGCAGAAGTTGAAAAAATGGCTGAAATGTACGGTATGCCAGTAGACGCTATCAAGCAAGCTCTTGGAAGCGTAGACGCTTTATCTGAAGACCTTAAAGTGCGTAAAGCTGTAGACTTCTTAGTAGACAACGCTGCATAATAAAATAACAAGGCGCGATTTTAATCGTGCCTTGTTTTATAAATATAGAAATATATTTATAAAACTTTTCGATGAAGAAGGAAAACTTCCTTTACAAGTCGAATATACATATTTCAAAAGTTTTAAAATTTTTTTATTTGTACATAACTAGTCATATTATTTGTATTTCTCGCCACGTAGTGACATAATATGTATTTACATACGATACATTTATCGTGTACATACGAAGGCAAGAGGTTAGCACTTTGTAAGGGGTGTGAAAATATGTTTAAATTTAATGATGAAAAAGGTCAATTAAAATGTTCTTTCTGTGGTAAAACACAAACGCAAGTTCGAAAGTTAGTTGCAGGTCCAGGTGTTTACATTTGTGACGAGTGTATCGAACTTTGTACTGAAATTGTACAAGAGGAGCTTGCGAAGGACGAAGAAGTAGAATTCAAAGATGTACCGAAACCGGTAGAAATTCGTGAAATCTTAGATGAGTATGTCATCGGACAAGATAACGCGAAAAAAGCACTAGCGGTAGCGGTATATAACCATTACAAACGCATTAATTCTAACAGTAAAATTGATGATGTAGAATTAGCGAAGAGTAATATTTCACTTATTGGGCCAACTGGTAGTGGTAAAACATTATTGGCACAAACATTAGCGCGTATTTTAAATGTTCCATTTGCAATCGCGGACGCAACATCTTTAACAGAAGCTGGATATGTAGGGGAAGATGTAGAAAACATCTTACTAAAATTAATCCAAGCAGCTGATTATGATGTAGAGAAAGCGGAAAAAGGAATCATTTATATTGATGAGATTGATAAAGTGGCACGTAAGTCCGAAAATCCATCAATTACACGTGATGTATCTGGTGAAGGTGTACAGCAGGCACTTCTGAAAATTTTAGAAGGTACTGTAGCGAGCGTTCCACCTCAAGGTGGTCGTAAGCATCCGCATCAAGAGTTCATTCAAATTGATACAACGAACATCCTATTCATTTGTGGTGGAGCGTTTGATGGCATTGAGCCAATTATTAAACGTCGCCTTGGTGAGAAAGTAATTGGATTTGGTGCTGAGAAGAAAAATGCTGATGTAAATGAGAAGCATGTTTTATCTCACGTTTTACCAGAGGATCTTTTAAGATTCGGTTTAATTCCGGAGTTTATCGGTCGTCTTCCAGTTATTGCGAACCTAGAGCCGCTTGATGAAGATGCTCTTGTAGATATTTTAACGAAACCGAAAAATGCACTTGTTAAGCAATTCCAAAAATTATTGGAGCTTGACGATGTTGAGTTAGAGTTTGAAGAAGGTGCACTAGTTGAGATTGCGAAAAAAGCAATTGAACGTAAAACAGGTGCTCGTGGACTTCGTTCTATTATTGAAGGCTTAATGCTTGATGTAATGTTCGAACTTCCATCTCGCAAAGATATCGAGAAGTGTATTCTGACGAAAGAAACAGTAGCTGATAATGAACCGCCGAAATTGGTGTTACAAGACGGTACTGTACTTGATACAAAAACATCTGCATAGTGCGAAGAAGAAACAGCAATTTTTATAATTGCTGTTTTTCTTTATGTTTAGCTATGTTCCTCCGCGGAAATACTAAATGGTAAAACATTGCGGGAGGAAATAAATTATGAGCTGGACAAATATATTTTTACTTGTTCAACTTGTTTTTGGTGTAATTGTCGGATTGTATTTTTGGCATTTACTTCGAAATCAGCGAACACAAAAAGTTTCAATTGATCGAGAATCGAAAAAAGAATTAGAACAGCTTCGTAAAATGCGTGAGATTTCTTTAACAGAGCCGCTTGCGGAGAAGGTACGTCCTACATCCTTTTTAGATATTGTAGGGCAAGAGGACGGGATTAAGTCGTTGAAAGCGGCTCTTTGTGGTCCGAATCCGCAACATGTAATTATATATGGTCCGCCAGGTGTCGGGAAGACAGCGGCAGCACGCCTTGTATTGGAAGAAGCGAAACGCAATCCGAAATCTCCATTTCGTACGAATGCAACATTTATCGAACTTGATGCGACGACAGCAAGATTTGATGAACGCGGTATTGCAGACCCATTAATTGGTTCAGTCCATGATCCGATTTATCAAGGGGCAGGTGCAATGGGGCAAGCGGGTATCCCACAGCCGAAAAAAGGGGCTGTAACAGATGCGCATGGTGGTATTTTGTTCATTGATGAGATTGGTGAATTACATCCAATTCAAATGAACAAAATGTTAAAGGTGTTAGAAGATCGGAAAGTATTTTTGGAAAGTGCGTACTATAGTGAAGAAAATTCGATGATTCCAACGTATATACATGATATTTTTCAAAAAGGTTTGCCAGCCGATTTTCGCTTAGTTGGGGCGACGACACGTTCGCCAGAGGAGATTCCTCCTGCTATTCGGTCACGCTGTTTAGAAGTGTTTTTCCGTGAGTTAGATACAGAAGAGATTCAAAAAGTAGCGAAGAATGCAGCTGATAAAGTGGAAATGCAAATAGGTAAAAATGGTGTTGAAATGATCGGGATGTATGCAAGAAATGGACGAGAAGCAATTAACCTTGTACAAATTTCTGCTGGTATGGCAATAAATGAAGAACGTTCTTTCATTAAAGATGAAGATATAGAGTGGGTTGTTCACTCTAGCCAACTTACACCGAAATATGAAAAACGTATTTATCCTATTCCGAGAATCGGTCTTGTAAATGGACTTGCTGTATACGGACCAAATACAGGCGCGTTATTAGAAATTGAAGTAACAGCAATCAAGGCGAAAGATAAAGGGTCGGTAAATGTTACCGGGATTGTGGAAGAGGAAAGTATTGGTAGTCAAACGAAATCCATTCGCCGTAAAAGTATGGCGAAAGGTTCTGTAGATAATGTATTAACAGTACTTCGTTCTCTAGATGTGTTGCCAGAAGGGTACGATATACATATTAATTTTCCAGGTGGTATCCCAATTGATGGGCCTTCGGCAGGTATTGCTATGGCAACAGGTGTATATTCAGCAGTGCATCGTACGTATGTGAGTAATGAAGTAGCGATGACCGGTGAGATAAGTATACACGGGGAAGTGAAACCTATTGGTGGTGTGTACGCAAAAATAAAAGCTGCGAAAAAAGCAGGTGCTAAGAAAGTCATCATTCCTGCTGAAAACATGCAACCGTTTTTGTATACAATAAAAGGAATTGAAATCATTCCTGTTCGTAAGTTAAAAGAAGTATTTGAGCTAACATTTATGCAGGAAAATATGCATCGAGACCTTGATATACATACTACTGTAGACGAAACAGATGCACAATCAATGTGAGAATGAACGATAATAAAATTTGCCAGACTTCGTTTAAGTTTGTATGCTTAAGCGGAGTCTTTTTTCCTTTTTAAAAGGGAGAAAAAACGAGGGATTTACAATTGCGGAAAATCTCTGCAATTGCATCTAGATGTATTGTAATATAAAATAGTTGAACAGGAGTTTAATTTATTATGGAGGTGCTATGTCTAGTATGAATACGAATGAAAGAATCGTACCCCTCCTACCATTAAGAGGCGTTCTCGTATATCCAACGATGGTTCTGCATCTTGATGTAGGACGTGATAAATCGATACAAGCACTAGAGCAGGCGGCAATGGATGAAAATATCATCTTTTTAGCGATGCAAAAAGAAATGAATATCGATGATCCGAAAGAAGATGACATATATAGTGTAGGTACAGTGGCGAAAGTGAAGCAAATGTTAAAATTGCCGAACGGTACGCTTCGTGTCCTTGTAGAGGGTTTACATAGAGCTGAAGTAGTAGAGTTTATCGAAGAAGAGAATGTAGTGCAGGTTTCTATCAAAACGGTAACTGAAGAAGTGGAAGATGATCTAGAAGAGAAAGCTCTTATGCGTACATTACTGGAGCATTTCGAACAATATATTAAAGTTTCGAAAAAAGTTTCAAATGAAACATTTGCAACGGTAGCTGATGTGGAAGAGCCAGGAAGATTAGCTGATTTAATTGCTTCTCACTTGCCGATTAAAACGAAGCAGAAACAAGAAATCTTAGAGATTGTATCTGTGAAGGAACGATTACATACACTTATTTCAATTATTCAAGATGAACAAGAGTTACTTAGTTTAGAAAAGAAAATTGGACAAAAAGTGAAACGTTCAATGGAGCGCACGCAAAAAGAATATTTCTTACGTGAGCAAATGAAGGCGATTCAAACTGAACTTGGTGATAAAGAAGGTAAGGGCGGGGAAGTTGAAGAACTTCGTGAGAAAATTGAACAATCAGGAATGCCTGAAGAAACAATGAAGGCTGCACTGAAAGAATTAGACCGTTATGAAAAGTTACCAGCAAGTTCTGCGGAGAGCGGTGTTATTCGTAATTATATGGATTGGTTATTAGCACTTCCGTGGACAGAAGCGACAGAAGATATGATTGATCTTGCTCATTCTGAAGAGATTTTGAACAAAGATCATTACGGGCTTGAGAAGGTAAAAGAGCGCGTACTTGAATATTTAGCTGTGCAGAAGTTAACGAATTCATTAAAAGGACCTATCCTTTGCTTAGTAGGACCTCCTGGGGTCGGGAAAACATCGTTAGCGCGTTCGATTGCAACATCATTAAATCGTAATTTTGTCCGTGTATCCCTTGGTGGTGTACGTGATGAATCTGAAATCCGTGGTCACCGTCGTACGTATGTTGGAGCGATGCCAGGACGCATTATTCAAGGTATGAAAAAGGCGAAAACAGTTAATCCAGTCTTTTTATTAGATGAGATTGATAAAATGTCTAACGACTTCCGTGGAGATCCATCAGCGGCATTACTTGAAGTGTTAGACCCAGAACAAAACCATAACTTCAGTGATCATTACATTGAAGAACCGTATGATCTATCGAAAGTTATGTTTGTAGCAACTGCGAATACACTTTCAAGTGTTCCAGGTCCGTTGCTTGACCGTATGGAAATTATTTCAATTGCTGGCTATACAGAACTTGAAAAAGTTCACATTGCCCGTGAACATTTATTGCCGAAACAATTAAAAGAGCATGGCTTACGAAAAGGTAATTTACAAGTACGTGATGAAGCGCTTCTTGAAATTATTCGTTATTATACACGTGAGGCCGGTGTTCGTACGCTAGAGCGTCAAATTGCAAAAGTTTGTCGTAAAGCAGCAAAAATTATCGTTACAGCAGAACGTAAGCGTATTGTAGTAACAGAGAAAAACATTGTTGATTTACTTGGTAAGCACATATTCCGTTATGGGCAAGCTGAAAAAACAGACCAAGTTGGTATGGCAACAGGGTTAGCGTATACAGCAGCAGGCGGTGATACACTTGCGATTGAAGTGTCTGTAGCGCCAGGTAAAGGGAAATTAATTTTAACAGGGAAACTTGGGGATGTTATGAAAGAATCCGCACAAGCAGCGTTTAGCTATATTCGTTCTCGTGCAGAAGAACTTCAGATTGATCCGAATTTCCATGAGAAAAATGATATTCATATTCATGTTCCAGAAGGAGCAGTTCCAAAAGATGGACCGTCAGCAGGTATTACGATGGCAACGGCACTTATTTCTGCACTAACAGGTATTCCTGTTAGTAAAGAAGTGGGGATGACAGGTGAAATTACACTTCGTGGTCGTGTATTACCAATTGGTGGTTTAAAAGAAAAAACATTAAGTGCTCACCGCGCAGGCTTAACAAAAATTATTTTGCCAGCAGAAAACGAGAAAGATTTAGATGATATTCCAGAAAGCGTAAAAGAAAACCTTACGTTTGTGCTTGCATCTCATTTAGATGAAGTATTGGAGCACGCATTAGTAGGAGTGAAACAATGAAAGTAACAAAAGCAGATATTGTAATTAGTGCTGTTAAACCAGAACAATATCCAGACAGTGATTTACCAGAAATTGCATTAGCAGGTCGTTCAAATGTCGGGAAGTCTTCCTTTATTAATAAAATTTTAAATCGTAAAAAGTTAGTACGTATTTCTTCTAAACCAGGGAAAACGCAAACGTTGAACTTCTTCTTGATCAATGAGATGATGCATTTTGTTGACGTTCCAGGTTATGGATATGCGAAAGTATCTAAAACAGAGCGCGCAGCATGGGGCAAGATGATTGAGACTTACTTTACAACACGTGAGCAATTAGACGCAGCTGTATTAGTAGTTGATTTACGTCACCAACCAACAAATGATGACGTGATGATGTATGATTTCTTAAAGCATTATGAAATCCCAACAATTATTATTGCGACGAAAGCCGATAAAATTCCGAAAGGGAAATGGCAAAAGCATTTAAAAGTTGTAAAAGAAACGCTTGCTGTTGAAATTGGCGATGAAATCGTTCTATTCTCTTCTGAAACAGGACTTGGAAAAGAAGAAGCGTGGAAGGCAATTCATAGAATGACAAAAACAAAAAACGCGTGACGAATGTCGCGCGTTTTTTTTATTTACTAAATTTTTTTATCGTACGTTTAATGTAACCTCAATATTACCTCTTGTTGCTTTCGAATAAGGACATACACCGTGAGCGGCTTCTACAAGTTCTTGTGCTTCGTCATGAGAGACGCCAGCAACATGTACATCAAGTACAGCAGATAGGCCGAAACCACCATCTGTATCTTTTCCGATAGAAACGTGAGCAGTTACTTCTGTACTTTCTACTTTCACACGTTTTGTACGAATGACAAGTTGTAATGCACTATCAAAACAAGCGGCATAACCAGCAGCAAATAGTTGTTCTGGATTCGTTGCCTCTCCGCCTGCACCACCTAGTGCTTTCGGCATTTTTACATCAAGATTTAATATGCCATCATCTGAAATTACTTTTCCGTTTCGTCCACCTGTAGCAGTTACTGAAGCAGTATATAATTTATCCATGTTTATTCCCCTTTTCTATCATTAATTGTTTTCATTGTTTCAATTAGTTTATTTAATTGAATTAATAAAGAACGATATTCTTGTTCTGTAATTCCTAAATTTGTTGCCATTGTTGTCGGCAATGAACAAGCCTTTTCTTTTAAATCTTTACCTTGTTCTGTTAATTTAATACAAACTTTGCGCTCATCTTCTTTGGAACGAACGCGTTTTACAAGTTTTAATGATTCCATTCGTTTTAACATAGGTGTTAACGTACCGGAATCTAAAAATAGACGTTCTCCAATTTCTTTTACTGTTAGTCCATCTTGCTCCCATAGTACGAGTAAAGTAATGTACTGGGGATACGTAATACCCATATCTTCTAAATATGGTCGATAAAAGCGGGTAACTTCTTTAGAACAGGCGTAAATAGAAAAACAAAGTTGGTTATCTAGATGTAAAGAATTCTCTGTCATACATAACTCCTTTCTAATTAAGTTGTGCACAATTTAATTTTATAAAATCAATATAACGAAAAAGAAATACAATGTCAAATACATTGTATTGAGAAAGTTTGTGCTACAATTTGGAACAATCATACATATTTTTCTTCATGATGAAAGAAGATAGGAAAGATGATGTTATAATTCATATGGAATAGTTTCCATCACTTGATTATGAGGGCTTTTTTTGGTAACGTACAAATAGAGTTATTAATTTATAATCATTATAAAGTAGAAAGTCTTTATTAGTTTTACTGAATCTCCTTTATTACATACGGAGAATAAATAAAAAATAATCGGTTGTTCACACGATTGTCAGATTCATAAGAGGAAAGTTGTATTATGATAGTAGATAAAGTGATAAAACGGGTGAAGGGGGACATGCTGCGTGCATATTCTTGTTGTTAGTGTAAATTATCGAACAGCCCCTGTAGAATTTCGTGAGAAACTCACATTTCAGGCAGCAGAGCTAGAGCAAGCAATGACTACATTACAAAATCAAAAGAGCGTGTTAGAGAATGTCATTGTATCAACTTGTAATCGCACTGAGATTTACGCTGTTGTCGATCAATTACACACGGGACGGTATTATATTAAGAAGTTTTTAGCTGATTGGTTTCAGCTTGAAATAGAAGAAGTCGCACCATATTTAACTATTTTTGAACAAGACGGTGCAATAGATCATTTATTCCGCGTGACGTGCGGTTTAGATTCTATGGTAGTTGGAGAAACACAGATTTTAGGCCAAATAAAAGATAGCTTTTTAGAAGCGCAACAAGTAAAAGCGACAGGCACAATTTTTAATGAGTTGTTTAAGCAGGTGGTTACGTTAGCGAAACGTGCGCACTCAGAAACGACGATTGGTGAAAGTGCGATGTCTGTTAGCTATGCTGCTGTTGAGCTCGGAAAGAAAATATTTGGTGAGTTAACAGATTGTCATGTGCTTATTCTTGGTGCTGGTAAGATGGGTGAGCTGGCACTGCAAAACTTATATGGAAGCGGTGCTCGAAAAGTAACCGTCATGAATAGGACGTTTACGAAAGCGGAAGTAATGGCTGAGAAATATATGGGACATGCAAAGCCTTTAAGTGAATTGCAATGTGCATTATTAGAAGCAGATATTTTAATTAGTTCAACTGGTGCATCTGAATATGTCATTACGAAAGAGATGATGACAAAGGTAGAGAAAATGCGCTCTGGTCGTCCGTTATTTATGGTGGATATTGCAGTGCCACGTGATATTGATCCAGCGATTGATGAACTAGAAGGTTCTTTCTTATATGACATTGATGATTTGCAAGGAGTAGTGGAAGCAAATCGTGCTGAGCGTTTGAAAGAAGCAGAGAAAATTCAATTTATGATTGAAGAGGAAATTGTTTTATTTAAAACGTGGTTAAGTACACTTGGTGTTGTTCCGTTAATAGCAGCTCTTCGTGATAAGGCACTTGCTATCCAAAGTGAAACGATGGAAAGCTTGGAACGAAAAATACCGAATCTTAGTGATCGTGAGAGAAAAGTAATTAGTAAGCATACGAAAAGTATTATTAATCAATTATTAAAAGACCCAATTTTAGTAGCGAAAGAAATTGCTGCTGAAGAGGGAGCAGACGAAAAATTAGCGTTATTTGCAAAGATTTTCGACTTAGAAATGGAAGATGTAGAGAGTTGTGCGGAAGAAGTAGAACATAAAAGAGCGTGGACACCATCCGTTCCATCTTTATAATTTGGAAGGATGATCGGATGAGTTTTTTAAATAACAGTATTATTTATCATATTGCAATTATTTTATATGCTTGTAGCATTAGTTTATATTTTATAGATTATTTCCAAAGTAACCGAAAGGCGAACCGATTTGCTTTTTGGTTACTTTCGATTGTATGGGTTCTGCAGTCTATCTTTATGTTACTTAGGGCTACAGATTCAGAAACGAACCCTATATTAACTTTATTATCAGGGATTTATTTTTATGTTTGGCTATTGATTACGATGTCGTTAGTCATTAATCGATTTATGAGAATTGACTTTCTAGTCTTTTTTACAAATGTTGTCGCATTTGGCGTAAGCGCTTTTTCTATTTTTACACCGCTCGGAAAGATGTCGCCGGTACTGGCAGAGCAATTAGTTTCAGAACTTGTATATGTACATGTCGGTATGGCTATTATTTCTTATGCAACTTTCACTGTATCGTTCATTTTTTCTATTATGTATTTATTGCAATATCGCCTATTAAAAAAGAAAAAATGGAATGCGAGATTAAGAAGGTTAGGGAATTTACCGAAGCTAGAATCGATGTCTTACGGATTAAATTTATTTTCTGTTCCATTTTTCTTATTAGCTATTTTATTAGGATGCATATGGGGATATACGAAATTGGACAATTTCCATTGGTATGATACGAAAGTAATCGGATCTTTTGTCGTTCTATTTGTATATTGTGCTGGCCTGTATTTACGAGTGGCAGATGTGTTGCAAGGGAAGAAAATCGTGCAGTGGAACATCGGAGCATTTCTCGTAATGCTAATCAATATTTTTCTATTAAGCAGTTTATCCAATTTCCACTTTTGGTATTTATAATGAGGAGAGAGAATTATGCGCAAAATTATTGTAGGGTCACGAAAGAGTAAATTAGCATTAACGCAAACAAACTGGTTTATTGATCAGTTAAAAGCACTAGGTTTACCATATGAATTTGAAGTGAAAGAAATCGTCACAAAAGGTGATGTTATTTTAGATGTTACTCTTTCAAAAGTAGGCGGAAAAGGCTTGTTTGTTAAAGAGATTGAACATGCGTTACTTACGAAAGAAATTGATATGGCTGTACATAGTATGAAAGATATGCCGGCCGTACTTCCAGAAGGATTAATGATTGGTTGTACACCGAAGCGTGTTGACCCTCGTGATGCTTTTATCTCAAAAAGCGGAGCAGCGTTTAAAGAGTTAGCAGAAGGCGCTATTTTAGGTACGAGTAGTTTAAGACGCAGTGCACAATTATTAGCTGCGAGACCAGATTTACAAGTGAAGTGGATTCGAGGAAATATCGATACACGTTTACGTAAATTACAAGAAGAAGATTACGATGCAATCATTTTAGCAACAGCTGGGTTACAAAGAATGGGCTGGGATAATGAAGTTATTACAGAACATTTAGATGAGACGTTATGTGTACCTGCTGTAGGACAAGGTGCATTAGCGATTGAATGCCGTGAGGATGATAAGGATTTACTACAGTTGTTAGCGCATATGAATGATGCAGTAACAGAAAGAACAGTGGCGGCAGAACGAGTATTTCTTCATAAACTTGAAGGTGGCTGCCAAGTTCCGATCGCTGGATATGCAACTCTTACAGAAAATGATGCAATCGAATTAACAGCTCTTGTCGGTTCTATGGACGGTTCTATTTTATTGAAAGAGACAGTAGTAGGAACTAATCCAGAGGAAGTAGGATTAGAGGCTGCGGACCGTTTAATTAAACAAGGCGCCAAAGAACTCATTCTTGCTGCAAATAAGGGGCAACAATAAATATGAACGCTCTCGCTGGCAAAACGGTATTAATTACACGTGCCCAGCATCAAGCGAAACAAATGAGTGTAGCGGTGAAAGAAAAGAGCGGAATTCCATTGGAAATTCCGCTTTTGCGTATGGAAGGTATGTCTCRTAGGCAAATTCAACATATAGCAGGGCACCTGCATTCGTATGACTGGGTTATTTTTACGAGTAAAAATGGAGTAGCTTTTTTTCTAGATAGTTTGAGAAAGAAGCTACCCGCAAAGACTAAAATTGCTGCAGTAGGCGTGAAAACAAGGTTAGAGTTAGAAAAGCGGGGCTATCAAGTGGACTTCGTTCCAACTGCATTTGTTGCAGAAGTATTTGCAGAAGAGTTTGTAAAAAGACTAAGTGGAAACGAGTGCATTTTATTTCCGAAAGGGAATTTAGCAAGAGATGTAATTCCAGTTGCACTTCGCGAAATTGGTGTTTCTCTAGATGAGCTAATCGTATATGGTACGAAAGAGAATGTAGGGAAAAGGCAAGAGCTTATAGTAGCGTTAGAAGTAGGGAAAGTAGACATTATTACATTTACAAGCCCTTCAACTGTTACTAGTTTTGTTCGTTTACTTGAGGGTACAAACTGGAGAGAATGGACAAAAAACTGTACAATTGCTTGTATAGGGCCTATTACGGAAAAAGAGGCGATCCTTTATTTTCCACATGTTATTATGCCGAAAGAGTACACTGTAGAAGCATTACTACAATGCATTTGTGAATCTATAAAATAAAAGAATGGGGATAGAAATCTATGAACTCTTTACAATTTAATCGTCATCGTCGCTTAAGACAAAGCGGTAATATGCGTGCGCTTGTGCGTGAAACGTTTTTACATACGGAAGATTTTATTTACCCTATTTTTGTATTAGAAGGAGAAAATGTTCGTAATGAAGTGCCTTCTATGCCAGGCGTATATCAAATATCTTTAGATTTATTGCAAGCTGAAATGCAAGAGGTTGTTGATTTAGGTATTCGTTCTGTTATTGTATTTGGTTTACCTGCTGAAAAAGATGAAGTTGGATCATCAGCATACTGTGATCATGGAATTGTGCAACGTGCAATTAAGCAAATTAAAGGTGAATTCCCTGAGCTAGTAGTAGTTGCAGATACATGTTTATGTCAATTCACAAGCCATGGTCATTGCGGTGTAATTGAAGATGGTATTATTTTAAATGACGAGTCTCTTGCAGTTCTTGCGAAAACAGCTGTAAGCCAAGCGAAAGCAGGAGCGGACATTATTGCGCCATCAAACATGATGGACGGATTCGTAACAGCAATTCGCCATGCATTAGATGAAAATGGTTTTGGACACGTACCAGTAATGTCGTACGCTGTGAAATATTCATCAGCATTTTACGGACCATTCCGTGAAGCGGCGCACGGTGCCCCGCAATTTGGTGATCGTAAAACATATCAAATGGATCCAGCGAACCGTATGGAAGCATTCCGTGAAGCAGAATCAGATGTAATGGAAGGGGCAGATTTCTTAATTGTAAAGCCAGCTCTTTCTTACTTAGATATCGTTCGTGATGTGAAAAATAACTTTAATTTACCAGTCGTTGCTTATAACGTAAGTGGTGAATATTCGATGATTAAAGCAGCAGCGCAAAATGGTTGGATTAATGAAAAAGAAGTTGTACTTGAAAAATTAATTAGCATGAAACGTGCAGGAGCAGATTTAATTATTACGTATCATGCAAAAGATGCAGCAAGATGGTTACAAGAAGGAGGCGCTAAATAATGAAAAAGTTTGATAAGTCGATTGCGGCGTTTGAAGAGGCGCAAGATTTAATGCCTGGTGGCGTAAATAGCCCCGTTCGTGCTTTTAAGTCTGTTGGTATGAATCCGTTGTTTATGGAGCGCGGAAAAGGCTCTAAAGTATATGATATCGATGGAAATGAATACATCGATTACGTATTATCATGGGGTCCTTTAATTCATGGTCATGCGAATGATCGTGTTGTTGAAGCTTTAAAATCTGTTGCTGAAAGAGGAACAAGCTTCGGTGCCCCAACGGAAATTGAGAATAAATTAGCGAAACTTGTTATTGAGCGCGTACCATCAATTGAGATTGTACGTATGGTTAACTCTGGAACAGAAGCGACAATGAGTGCGCTACGTTTAGCTCGTGGTTATACAGGACGTAATAAAATTTTGAAATTCATCGGTTGTTACCACGGTCATGGTGATTCGTTATTAATTAAAGCGGGTTCTGGTGTGGCGACGCTAGGTTTACCAGATAGCCCAGGTGTACCAGAAGGTGTAGCGAAAAATACGATTACCGTAGCGTATAACGATTTAGAAAGTGTGAAATATGCTTTCGAACAATTTGGTGATGATATTGCTTGTATAATTGTAGAACCAGTAGCAGGAAATATGGGTGTTGTTCCTCCGCAACCAGGATTTTTAGAAGGTCTTCGTGAAGTAACAGAGCAAAATGGTGCATTGCTTATTTTTGATGAAGTCATGACAGGATTCCGAGTTGCTTATAATTGCGGACAAGGTTATTACGGTGTAACACCTGATTTAACTTGTTTAGGTAAAGTAATCGGTGGTGGCTTACCAGTAGGAGCATACGGTGGTAAAGCAGAAATTATGCGCCAAGTTGCACCGAGCGGACCGATTTACCAAGCAGGTACTTTATCAGGTAACCCACTTGCAATGGCAGCAGGTTATGAAACGTTAGTACAGTTAACGCCAGAATCATATGTAGAATTTGAGCGTAAAGCTGAAATGTTAGAAGCTGGCTTACGTAAAGCGGCTGAAAAACATGGCATTCCGCATCATATTAACCGTGCGGGTTCTATGATTGGTATCTTCTTTACAGATGAACAAGTTATTAATTACGATGCAGCAAAATCTTCAAACTTAGAATTCTTTGCGGCTTACTATCGTGAAATGGTAGAACAAGGTGTATTCTTGCCACCATCTCAATTCGAAGGTCTATTCTTATCGACAGCACATAGTGATGCAGATATTGAAGCGACGATTGCAGCAGCTGAAATTGCAATATCAAAATTAAAAGCTTAATTGTTGAAAGAAAATCGCTCTCCATAAGGGGAGCGATTTTTTTTATTCATAAAGTCAGCTTTCCATACATAAATCTGTAATGACATATAGTTTGGGAGGGGGAAAAGAAGTGGCAACAGATCATTCATTACGTTTTTCATTAAAAGAATCTGTTTGGTTCCAAAAAGGACAGGAAGTCGAAGAACTTTTGTCAATTTCGTTAGATCCAGACGTTGAGATAGAAGAGCTTGATCATGAAGTTATCGTGAGAGGGCAATTAGATTTAACGGGAGAGTATGTTGCGCGGCAAGATGATTCGGCTTATTCATTAAGAGATTTATCGCCAGCGAAGTCGATTGATTATGTAGAAACAAGGGAAGATGGGGTTAATGAACTTGTTCATTCCTTTCCGCTTGAAATATCAATTCCGAGAAACCGTGTGAAAGTAATTGAAGAACTATATGTATCTATTGAGGAATTTGATTATGAATTAAAGGAAAATGGTTGCTTACAATTATTAGCGGATATATCTATCACTGGTTTATGTGATGAAGAAAGGATCGAGGATGAAGAGGAAGAAACAGCGTATGCTGAGTTAGAGGCTGATTCCGCACAAGAAGATGAAAATAGACCCGCCATGCACGTAGAAGAACCAGTCTATAAGGAATCAGATGAGTGGGAAGATTACGCATTTGAACCGTTTCAACTAGAGGAAAGAAAAGAGCAGGAAGTAGAGGAAGAGGAAATAGAAGAACATGAATTTGTGGAGCGTGAAGAGGAGAAAGAATCAACGCCACAATTTGAATTGTTCGGAAGAAAAGATTTCAAGAAAGAAAAAGCGAAAAAACAAGAAGAGCAAGAAGAAGAAACGTATTCACAGCGAGATGAAAATGCACTTTATTTAACGAAAATATTTACGAAAGAACCGGAAGAAGAATTTACAAAGTTAAGAATGTATTTCGTGCAAGAAGGGGATACAATCGAATCTGTTGCAGACCGTTATGAAACGTCTGTACAAAACTTATATCGTGTCAATCAAACAGAAGATATATATTTAACTGCGGGACAAATTATTTATATTCCTGTTTCAAGGGCAAAAGCGAAATAAGTGAGTGTTTTCACTCACTTATTTTCCTAAAGGCAATGTTTTGAATAGAAAGGGTTATTCGTATGGATATTGAATTACGAAATCGCTATGAACCCATTGTAAGGCAATATAGATTGGATACACAGCATATGGAAGAGCACGGAAGTGTAACGAAAATTTACACGAATCAAGGTCCGTATGCGCTCAAGAAAATAGAAGACGGAAAGTTAGAGAGGAATAACTTTTTGCACCATATTCAATATTTGAAGGAGAACGGTTTTTCAAATTATGTACCTATATACCATGCGACGGATGGAAATTATATTTTAAGTGACGGGACGTATAATTATTATTTAATGCCTTGGTTAGAACGTGCGGAAGGCAACGGCGAGGATAATGATCAATACCATAAAATGTTTCAAACTCTCGGGACGTTACATCAAAAAACGGTGAAAGAAGAAACGTATACAGAAGAAGATTTAGAAAAACATTATACAAATATATCCGATCGCTGGGAGAATGATGGTGAGATGTTAGAAGAGTTTCTCGTAGAATCTGAAGCGAAGTGGTATATGTCTCCGTTTGAATTGCAATATTGTACGTACTATCATCATGTAATGAGGGCGCGTGAGTTTGCAATGAAGCAATTAACTGAGTGGAACGATGCGATGAAAGAAAAAGAAAAAACACGTATTACTTTTGTACATGGTAACGTATCGCTTAATCATTTCTTATTTGATTATGAACGGAATGGCTATTTTATTAGTTTAGAAAAATCTAAGTTTGCCACACCGGTGCAAGATATAGTAGGGTTTTATTCTCGGTCTTTAAATACGTATCCAATTGCGCGAAGTGATCGGTTTGAATGGTATCAAATGTACCAAAAAAATTTCCCTTTTACGAAAGAAGAGCAACTACTCATGTTTGCATATATGACGTATCCATCGCAATTTATTCGGCAAATCCAGTCTTATAAGAAAAGAAGAGAGAGTCGCAATGAGGAAAATGAACTGCTCGGAGTAAAGAGCTTACAACAATCGCATTGGCTCGTTAGCAATATAGAATATTTCCTTTCGCAATTACAAGCTGCTCAGCAAGGGAGCGGATAAAGTGATGGGGTCTTACTGCCCGCAAATAGCGGGAGAAAGAAGATAAGTAGAGGATGCTACTTATCTTCTTTTTTTGCCCAAAAAGCCGTAGTATTAAATTTATCTTGACGAATAGGGTTTCGTTTTTTACACTATTGTATATAATAATTAACAATCATATAAATGCCTTGAAGGGGAAGAGTATAACAAGAAACGTCTTCAGAGAGGAGAATCATTAGCTGGGAGATTCTCTAGATAGTTATGTTAGAAGGTAGCCCTGGAGCATCTTTTCTGAACGGAATAGTTCTCATTAGGAAAAGACGGATTTGTCCGTTATCAAATTAAGAGTATAAGCAAATTCCTGAATTTGTTTGTAAATAAAGGTGGTACCGCGATGTCCCTCGTCCTTTTTTGGATGAGGGGCATTTTTTATTTTAAGGAGGGAAAATAATGTCAAACACGGAAAAGAATTTACCAACTAAATATGATCATATGTCCGTTGAAGAAGGCCTTTATCAATGGTGGCTTGAAGGCAAATATTTCGAAGCAACAGGAGATGAGAAGAAACAACCATACACAATTGTAATTCCACCTCCGAACGTAACTGGTAAGTTACACTTAGGTCATGCTTGGGATACAACTCTTCAAGATATTTTAACTCGTACGAAGCGTATGCAAGGTTACGATGTATTATGGCTTCCAGGAATGGACCATGCGGGTATCGCAACACAAGCGAAAGTAGAAGGGAAACTTCGTGAAGAAGGTATTTCACGTTACGATCTTGGCCGTGAGAAATTCCTTGAAAAAGCTTGGGAATGGAAAGAGGAATACGCGTCTCACATTCGTCAACAATGGGGGAAAGTTGGTTTAGGATTAGACTATTCTCGTGAACGTTTCACATTAGACGAAGGTTTATCTGATGCGGTTAATAAAGTATTCGTTCAATTATACGAAAAAGGCTTAATTTACCGCGGTGAATATATTATCAACTGGGACCCAGCAACACGCACAGCTCTTTCTGATATTGAAGTAATTCATAAAGAAGTTCAAGGTGCATTCTACCATATGAACTATCCGTTAACAGATGGTTCTGGTCATATTCGTCTTGCTACTACTCGTCCAGAAACGATGCTTGGTGATACAGCAGTAGCAGTTCATCCAGAAGACGATCGTTACAAACATTTAATCGGGAAAACAGTTACACTTCCAATCGTAGGCCGTGAGATTCCGATTATTGCTGATGAGTACGTAGAAAAAGATTTCGGAACAGGCGTTGTAAAAATTACACCAGCTCATGACCCGAATGACTTTGAAGTAGGTAACCGTCATGACTTACCACGTATCTTAGTAATGAACGAAGATGGATCAATGAACGAAAAAGCTGGTAAGTATAACGGTATGGATCGTTTCGAATGCCGTAAAGCGTTAGTGAAGGACTTACAAGAAGCGGGCGTATTAGTAGAAATCGAGCCTCATATGCATTCAGTAGGTCATAGTGAGCGTAGTGGTGCAGTTGTTGAGCCTTACTTATCAACACAATGGTTCGTAAAAATGGCTCCACTTGCTGAGAAGGCAGTAGAGCTTCAACAAAAAGAAGAAGAGAAAGTAACGTTCGTACCAGAACGTTTTGAAAACACATACTTACGCTGGATGGAAAACATTCACGACTGGTGTATTTCTCGTCAATTATGGTGGGGACACCGTATTCCAGCTTGGTATCATAAAGAAACTGGTGAAGTATACGTAGGTACAGATGCACCAGCAGATATTGAAAACTGGAATCAAGATAACGATGTACTTGATACATGGTTCAGTTCAGCGTTATGGCCATTCTCAACACTTGGTTGGCCTAATGAAGATGCAGCAGACTTCAAACGTTACTATTCAACAGATGCATTAGTAACGGGTTATGACATCATCTTCTTCTGGGTATCTCGTATGATTTTCCAAGGTTTAGAGTTTACAGGCGAGCGTCCATTTAAAGATGTATTAATTCACGGTTTAGTTCGTGATGAGCAAGGACGTAAAATGAGTAAATCTCTTGGTAACGGTATTGATCCAATGGATGTTATCGAGAAGTACGGTGCAGATGCAATGCGCTATTTCTTATCAACAGGAAGCGCACCAGGTCAAGATCTACGTTTCAGTATGGAAAAAGTAGAGTCTACTTGGAACTTCATTAATAAAATTTGGAACGCATCACGTTTCGTATTAATGAACATGGATGATATGAAGTATGAAGAAATCGATTTAACTGGTGAAAAATCAGTTGCGGATAAGTGGATTTTAACTCGCTTAAACGAAACAATCGAAAGCGTAACGCGTAACATGGATAAATATGAGTTCGGTGAAGCTGGTCGTTCATTATACAACTTCATTTGGGACGATTTCTGTGACTGGTACATTGAAATGGCGAAACTTCCACTATACGGTGAAGATGAAGCAGCTAAGAAAACAACTCGTTCTATTTTAGCTTACGTATTAGACCAAACAATGCGTCTATTACACCCATTCATGCCATTCGTAACAGAGAAGATTTGGCAACATTTACCGCATGAAGGCGAATCTATTACAGTAGCAGCATGGCCAACAGTTCGTGAAGATTTACAAGATACAGAAGCTGCGGCAGAAATGCACCTTCTAGTTGATATCATTCGCTCTGTTCGTAACATCCGTGCAGAAGTTAATACGCCAATGAGCAAAAAAGTTCAAATGCAAATTAAAGCAAAAGATGAGGCTGTACTTGCTCAACTTACGAAAAACAGCTCTTACATTGAGCGTTTCTGTAACCCAAGCGAATTAATAATTCAAACGGATTTACAAGCACCAGAAAAAGCAATGACTGCAATCGTATCAGGTGCAGAGTTATTCTTACCGTTAGCTGATCTTATCAATCTTGATGAAGAGAGAGCACGTCTTGAGAAAGAATTTGAGAAGTTCGACAAAGAAGTAGAACGTGTACAGAAGAAACTTTCAAACCAAGGTTTCGTAGCGAAAGCTCCTGCAGCAGTTATTGATGGAGAGCGTGCGAAAGAGCAAGACTACCTAGAAAAACGTGAAGCAGTTCGCCAACGTCTAGCAGATCTTGAAAAGTAAAATATTTTTTAGAGGCTCACTATATTGGTGAGTCTCTTTTCTTTGCGTATAATAGGGGTATGAAGGTTGTCTTTTGAAAGGGGAAAGCATACGTGATACATACATACGAAGAAGCGATAGGGTGGATTCATAGCCGATTGAAGTTTGGTATTAAACCGGGATTAGAAAGAATGAAATGGATGCTAGAAGAGCTCGGAAATCCAGAGCGTCACATAAAATGTGTTCATCTTGCTGGTACAAATGGAAAAGGTTCAACGTTAACATATATGCGCTACATGTTAGAAGATGCAAAATATAAGATAGGAACATTTACCTCTCCATATATTGAAACATTTAACGAACGTATTAGTGTGAACGGGACACCAATTGCAGATGAAGAGATTACTGAACTTGTAAAGATGGTAAAGCCAGTCGTTGAAAAACTAGATGGGACGGATTTAGGGGAAGCGACTGAGTTTGAAATTATTACTGTTATGGCAATTTGTTATTTCGGTAAAGTTAATTTCTGTGATGTTGTTTTATTTGAAACAGGGCTTGGAGGGCGCTTTGATTCTACGAATGTTATTCATCCTGTTCTCACGATTATTACAAATATCGGCCACGATCATATGCATATTTTAGGGAATACACTAGGAGAAATTGCATATGAAAAGGCGGGGATTATTAAGTCTGGTGTTCCGGTTATTACTGGTGTACAAGATGAGGAAGCATTGCAAGTCATTCAAAAAGTTGCAAAGGAAAATCATGCAAACTTATACGAGATGGGCAAGCATTTTACAGCGTTACATAAACAGTCTGGCGAAGATGGAGAACGGTTCGATTTCACTTGTCCTTTCGCCACTTTTGAAGATGTGCGAATCTCAATGAAAGGTGTTCACCAAGTAGGAAACGCAGCACTTGCACTTATGGCAGTCATGTATGTCAAAACATACTTATCATTTTTAATTGAGGAAGTAGAAATAAGAACTGGATTACAGGAAGCGTATTGGATTGGTCGATTTGAAAAACTGCAAAGCAATCCAGATATTATTATAGATGGTGCCCATAACCCAGAAGGTATCGAAAGTCTTGTGAAAACAGTAGAATCATATTACAAAGATAAAAATGTAATAGTTTTATTTACTGCCCTAGGTGATAAACAATTGCATAATATGGTAGATCAATTAGAAACCATTGCCGATGAAATTATTTTTACAACATTCGCCTTTGATCGTGCTATTTCTGCTGACAAGCTTGCATCGTATTCAAAGAAAGAGTCAAAACTAGTTTTTGAAAATTGGAAAGAGGCAATTGATACGAAGGTTGAAATGATTGGAGAAAATGATGTTTTTATCATAACAGGTTCTCTTTATTTCATTTCGGAAGTTCGAAAATATATTCGCGAGAAAAACTAGATAGTCTTTGCTATCTAGTTTTTTTGTTCTACAAATGAAGTCAAATGCATACATATAAGATAAATATATAGGGTTATTTGGCGAATTCCTCTGACAAATATCTCGTTTTTTTGTGAAATGAATATGATATGATGCGGACAACGATAAGAGGTGAGGTGTGAGTGTATGGACAAGCAATCACGAACGATCTCAGTGAAAGTGAATGGAACAGAAGCGAAGTATGAGGAGAAGAAGAAAGATGAATTTGAATGGATGGTAGTAGAAAGTGAAAGACCGAAAAACGTTGTTCCGTTTCAAAAAGCGAAATTGGTGTCTAAGGAAAAAAAACGAAAGAAGTGGAGCAATACGTTAATTGCAATCGTTGCCACTGCGATTGTTATTGGTACGGCTTTTGGGATGGGAATGCTACAGTTACTTAAAGGACAAGGTGCGACAGGGGGAAGCGAAGTAACAGCTTCGAAGCAGATGCGAAATGAAGAATCAAAGGTGGGCGGAACGGCAGAACAAACACCGGCACCAAAAGAGGAAAAACAAAAAGCACAGACAGGAACGTCATTAGATCCAATGAAATTATTTTTTGTGCAAGGAGGGATTTATTCTTCCGAAGAAAAGGGACAGGCCGCTCTTGAAGAGTGGAAAGGTAATGGAGGCGTTGCAGCTTTAAAATCGAGCGGTGATAAGTATGCATTAGTTGTTGGTATTGCTAGCGATGAACAAGGCATAAATCAATTAATGACGCAGTATAAAAATGATAATGTCTCCGTATTGAAAAAGAACTGGGATATAACAGATAAAGCGTTACTTAAAGATGATAAAGAAGTTGGGGCATTTTTAACAAAAGTACAGCCATTATATACTCATTTAGCAAAATATGCTTCCAGCGTACAAGCTAGTGGAAAAAGTAATGCGAAAGATATAGGGGCGATTGAAAAAGAGTGGAAAGCGATTGAAAAAGAAGGGAAAAGTATGAAGCAAGAAGAAGCGAAGAAATTGTATATGTATACGTCAGTAGCTGTGCAAACAGTGAAGGACGGAAAAGATGATAAGGAATCTTTGGCGAAACTAAATCAAGTTATTATTGATGGTATGCTTTCGTATGAAAAAATTGTTTCACAAAAGGCGAAATAATAGGATAATGAAATGATGAGGGAAGAAGTGTAGGTACTTCTTTCTTTTCTTTTGAATTTATAGTAAAGTGCTTTCTCTATGGCAGAAATATAATTGTATGTTAGTAAAGAGGTATTATTTTATATAGAGAAGATAATATTTCTTTCATTTGTGGACAAACTATTCCTTTGATACGATTGTTGTAAATGAGTCTGCTTCATGTGAGAAAGGAAGGAGAAAATATGAAAAAAATTATTTTAGCTTCAGGGTCACCTCGCAGGAAGGAATTACTTGAGTTAGCTGGTGTGCCATTTGAAATTATTGTAAGTGAAGTAGAGGAAAAGATTGGTGCGTATTCCTCACCTTCTGATATTGTTATGTCACTTGCTTTGCAAAAAGCATCTGCGGTAGCAGAAACGAATAGTGATCACATTGTGTTAGGTGCAGACACAATTGTTACATATGAGTTGCGTATACTTGGAAAGCCTTCTAATGAGGCTGAGGCGAAAGAAATGTTGCAATTATTATCAGGGAAAACACATGAGGTGTATACGGGTGTTGCAATTATAGCGAAAGACAAAACAGTCACTTTTTACGAGCGTACAGAAGTTACGTTTTGGGAATTAACAGAAGAAGAAATTGACGCATATGTTGCATCGAAAGAGCCTCTTGATAAAGCAGGAAGTTATGGGATTCAAGGTAAAGGGTCTATTTTTGTTCAACATATTCAAGGGGACTACTATAGTGTAGTCGGGTTACCAATTTCCCGTCTTGTTCGGGAATTAAAACAATTCAATATTGATGTAACCCATGCGTAAAATTGCATGGGATTTTCTTTGAGAGAACAAATAAAAGGGGTGGAGAAATGAACGGTATTCGTGATGTTGTCAAAGAAGAACAGCCACGGGAGCGTTTATTGTTAGAAGGAGCTGGAAGTTTATCGAATCGGGAGCTTCTTGCAGTGTTACTCAGAACAGGTTCTAAAGAAGAAACAGTTTTAAAGTTATCAGATAAAATTTTACATCACTTTGACGGTTTACGTATGTTGAAAGATGCAACGTTAGAAGAGCTTGTCAGTATACATGGTGTTGGGGTTGCGAAGGCAACCCAGCTTATAGCTGCTTTTGAACTCGGTAGAAGAATGGTGCGTTTAGAATATCAAAATAGATATAGCATTCGAAGCCCAGAAGATTGCGCGAGATATATGATGGAAGAAATGCGTTTCCTGCAGCAGGAGCATTTTGTATGTTTATATTTAAATACAAAAAATCAAGTTATACATAGGCAAACAATTTTCATTGGAAGCTTAAACACATCAATTGTACATCCAAGGGAAGTATTTAAAGAAGCGTTCCGCCGTGCAGCAGCCTCTATCATATGTCTTCATAACCATCCCTCAGGAGACCCCACGCCGAGCCGAGAAGATATTGAAGTAACAAAACGCTTAGTAGAATGCGGCCGAATTATCGGAATTGAAGTGCTTGACCATATTATAATAGGCGACCATAAATTCGTGAGTTTAAAGGAAAAAGGTCATATTTAAGACTATGCTTTTTACTTATTTTGTTTTATAATGTGATTTATGAGTTTTTTGTAGAAATTTATCTACAAAAAGGATAAAGATATAAAAAACGTACTGTTTTTATAATATAAATTAAGAAAAAATGAGTCCGTGAAAACAAGAAAGGAAGATAAATAATATGTTTGGATTTGGTGGATTTACTCGCGATCTTGGAATAGATTTAGGAACTGCGAACACGCTTGTATATGTAAAAGGAAAAGGTGTAGTTTTACGTGAACCTTCAGTAGTAGCGTTACAAACTGATACGAAACAAATCGTTGCTGTAGGTAGCGATGCAAAACAAATGATTGGTCGTACACCAGGAAACGTTGTGGCACTTCGCCCGATGAAAGACGGTGTAATTGCTGATTACGAAACGACAGCAACAATGATGAAATATTACATTCAACAAGCTCAAAAATCAAATGGATTTTTCTCACGTAAACCATACGTAATGGTATGTGTACCATCTGGTATTACAGCTGTCGAAAGACGTGCAGTAATTGACGCGACTCGTCAAGCTGGTGCTCGTGACGCTTATCCAATTGAAGAACCATTTGCAGCAGCAATTGGTGCAAACTTACCTGTTTGGGAACCAACTGGTAGCATGGTTGTTGATATCGGTGGCGGTACAACAGAAGTTGCAATTATTTCTTTAGGTGGTATTGTAACAAGTCAATCAGTTCGTGTTGCTGGTGATGATATGGACGATTCAATCATTCAGTACATTAAGAAAAGCTACAACTTAATGATTGGTGAAAGAACAGCTGAAGCATTGAAATTAGAAATCGGTTCTGCAGGCGAGCCAGAAGGTATTGAGCCTATGGAAATTCGTGGTCGTGATTTAGTAAGTGGTTTACCAAAAACAGTACTAATTCAACCAGAAGAAATTGCAGATGCATTAAAAGATACAGTAGATGCAATTGTAGAATCTGTTAAAAATACGTTAGAGAAAACTCCACCTGAATTAGCGGCAGACATCATGGACCGTGGTATCGTATTAACAGGTGGCGGAGCATTACTACGTAACTTAGATAAAGTGATTAGTGAAGAAACAAATATGCCAGTCCTTGTTGCAGAAGATCCATTAGATTGCGTAGCAATTGGAACAGGTAAAGCATTAGACAATATCGATCTTTTCAAAACTGCTGCTCGATAATATTGCAAAATAAAAATCAATGAAATTAAGAGGGTGTGAACGTGCCACAGTTTTTCTTAAACAAAAGATTAATTGTTTTGTTAGTTAGTATTATTCTTCTCGTGGCATTGATTGGAATCTCATTGAAAGAACGGAACAGTTTAACATGGCCAGAGCAGTTTGTTAAAGACACTGTCGGTGTTGTAGAACGTGTATTCCAAAAGCCAGCGAAATACGTAGCTGGATTCTTCGAAAATGTAGAGGATGTAAAGCGCACGTATGAAGAGAATAAAGAATTAAAAGCAAAATTAGATAATTATGCAGGTCTATCAGGGAAAGTAAAACAATTAGAAGATGATAACAAGAAGTTACAAGAGTTAACGGGTAAAAAAGAGTTGAATAGCCAATATACTGAAATTCCATCTACTGTTGTTTCTCGTAATCCAGATAAATGGTACGATTTAATCGGAATTGATAAAGGAGCACAGCAAGGAATTAAAAAAGATATGGCTGTAGTAACTTCACAAGGTTTAGTTGGACGAGTGAAAAGTGTATCTCAGTTTACATCATCAGTAGAGTTGCTAAGTTCTATGAGCCGAACAAATCGTGTTTCTGCTATCGTACAAGGTGATGAGAAAATCTTCGGATTGATTGAAGGTTACGACAAAGAAAAGCACTTACTTCTTTTCACAAAGATCGGCTCTGATGCAGACGTGAAAAAAGATCAACTAGTAGTAACATCTGGACTTGGTGATATTTTCCCGAAAGGTCTTGTAATTGGAACAATCGTTGATGTTCAGCCAGATCCATACGGCTTAACAAAAACAGCTTATGTAAAACCGGCCGCTGACTTGAATGACGTAGAGCATATTATGGTTGCTAAACGTGCAACGCCTTCAGCGCCATTAGAATAGGAGGGGGAGAAGAGATGATGAAGATTCTAAAAAGAGCAGCTCTTCCTCTTTTGCTCCTTTTTGTTTTTCTATTTGAAAATATGTTTGCTACTATTGTTCCAACAGAGGTTTTTTGGAAAGACAGTATAGCAGCACCTCATTTCTTTATAATTGTGTTATGTTTTATTACTGTGTACTATAGTCCGGTCCAAGGGATTTATTACGGACTCTTATTTGGTTTCTTATTTGATACCGTATACACAGAACTTGTCGGTATATATATATTTGCGTATCCGATTTTAGCTTATTTAGTTTATAGTGTGATGAAGATACTACAATTGAATTTATTTATTGTTGCTTCTATTGTACTAGCTAGTATTGTAGCACTAGAGTATTATGTGTATGGATTTTTAACTTTGTTAGGACGTACTCATATGTCAGCGTATGTCTTTTTCACAGATCGTCTCCTGTCTACTTTATTGCTAAATGCAATTTTCTTATTGATAGTTTGTTTCCCACTGAGACGATATTTAGTGCGTCTTTCAAAAGCGATGGAAGAAAAAGAAAAAAGGATTTTCTAATTTTATGTCGAATTGAATCGGTGGGGTGAACTTTAGTGGAAGAAAAAAAGCAACAAAATGTAACAATAAAAGGGACAAAAGACGGAATAACGCTTCATTTAGATGATTGTTGTTCATTCTCTGAATTACTGGAGGAACTGGATGAAAAGCTTTCTACACATTACTATGATGGTGATGGGCGCTCTTTAATTGAAGTGCATGTGAAAGTGGGAAATCGTTATTTAACAGAAGTCCAACAAGAAGAGATTCGTACGTTAATTCGTAATAAAAAGAATCTTGTTGTGGATTCAATTGAAAGTGATGTTATAACGAAAGCAGAAGCAATAGCTTGGAAAGAAGAAACAGAAATTGTCCCTATTTCCAAAATTGTTCGCTCTGGACAAGTTTTACATGTAAAAGGAAATTTATTGTTAATTGGAGATGTTAATCCAGGCGGAACGGTTATCGCTGGGGGGAATATTTTTGTCGTAGGATCATTAAGAGGAATTGCGCATGCTGGGTATTATGGGGATTCGGATGCTGTAATCGCTGCATCTGATATGAACCCGATGCAACTTCGAATTAGTGATGTGGCAATGCGGGCTCCGGAAGAGAAAGAAGACGGAGCGGAGGCGGCAGAATGTGCGTATATTAATGAGAACAATCACATTGTTGTCGATCGACTGCAACTTCTCACTCATCTTAGACCTAATTTAACAAAGTTAGAAAGGGGAATTGTATAGCTGTGGGAGAGGCAATAGTAATTACATCTGGAAAAGGCGGAGTAGGTAAAACTACAACGTCTGCGAACATTGGTACAGCCCTGGCGTTATCTGGAAAGAAAGTGTGCTTAATTGACACAGATATCGGTCTTCGAAACTTAGACGTAGTAATGGGGCTGGAAAATCGTATTGTATTTGATCTTGTTGATGTCGTTGAAGGGCGTTGCCGTTTACCTCAGGCGCTTATTAAAGATAAGCGTTTTGATGATCTTTATTTATTACCTGCAGCACAAACGAGTGATAAATCAGCGGTAACACCTGAACAAATGGATGAATTAATACAAGTATTACGTCAAGATTATGATTACATATTAATTGATTGTCCTGCGGGGATTGAGCAGGGATTTAAAAATGCGGTAGCTGGTGCGGATAAAGCAATCGTTGTTACGACGCCAGAAGTATCCTCAATGCGCGATGCGGATCGTATTATCGGGCTTTTAGAAAAAGAGGATATTGAACCACCAAAACTTGTTATTAATCGTGTGCGTAGTCATATGCTTCATGAGCAGGATATGTTAGATGTTGATGAAATCGTACGTACATTGTCAATCGAGCTTCTTGGTGTTGTCGAGGATGATGATGAAGTTATTCGTGCTACAAATACAGGTGAACCTGTAGCGTTGCAACCGAGCGGAAAAGCAGCGTTAGCTTATCGTAATATTGCAAGACGCTTGTTGGGTGAGAATGTACCATTGCAAGCATTTGGACAAGAAAAGGTATCGGTATTTACAAAGATGAAAAACTTCTTTGGAATCCGTTAAAAGCACTTCGCACATATGCGAAGTGCTTTCTTTTTTCTTCACACGAATATCTTCCTTTCCTAGCTCATACATATGTACAAACTGTATACAACTGTTTCTATGTAAATTAGCTTAACGAAAGAAAGGAGACAGTATGAAGAATAGACGTGTAGAAGAAATTAAAAAACGGATTGCGAAAAGGAAGGCAGAGCAAGAAAGGATGGAGGAAGAGCAGTATTTTGCTGGAGGGAATTTTGATAGTGAAACAGTATTTATTGAAGAAGGAGAAAAGGAAATTCATCCTTTATTTCGAAAAGAAGTATTTTTCTTCAAATTTTTGTTATCAGCAATATTAGTTCTTTCTGTCGCTATTTTATATAAGAATGCACCCTCTTCTTTCGACGGTGCTAAAGCTGTTACAGAAAAAGTGATGAAAGAAGAATTTCAGTTTGCTACTGTAGCGAAATGGTACGAAAAGCAGTTTGGAAAACCACTCGTATTTTATTCACCTACTGAGAAAAAAGAAGGAACGATTCAGCAAAAAGATTATGCCATCCCTGCTTCTGGAAAGGTAATGCAAGGGTTTCAAAAAAATGGCCAAGGTGTATTTGTTCAAACAGCTACAAATGCAACTGTTGAGTCAGTGAATGAAGGGCTAGTTGTTTTTGCAGGTAAGAAAGAGGAACTTGGTAATACGGTTCAAATTCAGCATGCAGATGGAACAGAATCGTGGTATGCGAATTTAAATGACATGACAGTGAAATTATATGATTACGTTTCAAAGAAACAAAAAATTGGAACGGTGAATAATGATGCAAATAATAAAAATGGTAAGTTTTATTTCGCGATAAAAAAGAATGAAAAATTTATTGACCCGATTCAGGTGATTTCATTTGATTAAATATAGAGAAGTTTTAACGAAGATTTCAGTGCATCCGTTGTTTTGGGTTATTATTGTTATTGGTATTTTTACGGCTCGTTTTAAAGAGTTAATACTGTTATTTTGTATCGTTCTTATCCATGAACTTGGGCATGCCTTTGCGGCGGCACACTACAATTGGCGTATTAAAAAGATTCAACTTTTACCGTTTGGTGGTGTGGCTGAGCTTGAGGAACACGGGAATAAGTCATTGAAAGAGGAACTTGTTGTTGTAATTGCAGGGCCTATACAACATATTTGGATGATGGTGGTAGGTTATATAGTGTTTGAAGCTGGTTGGCTGGGTGCGGATTTATATTATTTCTTTATATGGAATAATATAATTATTTTAGCATTTAATTTACTACCTATTTGGCCGCTTGACGGTGGGAAAGTATTGTTTAACGTATTATCATATCGTTTTCCTTATTTACAAGCACATGAAAAGATGATGAAATTATCATGTGTTTTTTTTAGTGTAATACTAGTGTGGCAGTTACTTTGGAATAGTAACAATATTATGATGTGGGTACTACTCATATTTTTAGCGGTGTCGTTATATCAAGAGTGGAAACAAAGACAGTATTCTTTTATGCGTTTTTTATTGGAACGTTATTATGGGAACAAAAGAGGAATTGAAAAGATTGCACCTATTGAAGTGCAATCAGAAGATCATTTATATAAGATATTCACAAAATTTCGTAGAGGGTATAAGCACTCTATTATCGTCCATGGAAAATATAAAGAACATTACACATTGGATGAAAATGAATTACTCTATGCGTATTTTACTGAAAAACGAACAACTTCATCTGTTGAAGAATTAATCGGTTAGTGTTGACGATAGCACTAACCTTTTATTATTGTAAAAGCAAAGAAGATTATAAAGTGAGGAAAGAATTTTGAAAACGTTATATATGAACTATGCAGGATCGGAAAAACGCGTTGCAATTGAAGAGAAGAAAAAAATTGTTGAGTTTTTATGGAAACGAAATGAAGAACAAGAGATTGTTGGGCATATTTATGTTGGACGTATCGTAAGAACGATTGCTGGAATGAACGCAGCTTTTGTAAACATCGGTTTAGAAAAACATGCGTACCTTTCATACGATGATGTACCATCTTCTTATCGTATACATGAAGGGCAAGCGGTACTCGTGCAAGTTGTGAAAGAGGCAATTGATACGAAAGGGCCGAAATTAACGGCAAACATAGAATTTACCGGGAAATATGTCGTTTATATGCCATATGATGAAATGCGTGCGATTTCTCGAAAAATAAAAAATAATAAAAGAAGGCAACAGCTACTCCAAATTGAGGTAGAAGGGACAGGAGGTTATATTTTCCGCTCTGCTTCTGAAAAAGGAGAAATTGAAGAAATACAAGCTGAAATGCAAAGGTTACAGCAGTTATATGAAGAGCTAAAAAGAAAAGAGGGGCAAGGAAAGGCACCGTTACTACTTCATCGACCGGCGACCTTTTTAGATCGTGTATTCCAAGAGAATCCGATTGAAACGATTGAAAAAGTAGTTGTAGATACAAGAAGTATAGTAAAAGAATTAGAAGAAAAGGTCGGAAAAGAAAAAGTATCTTTTTATAATGAAAAATCTTCAATGTTTAACCATTTTGGAATAGAGCGTGAGATCGAGAAAGCACTTCAAAAAATTGTGTGGCTCCCGAATGGTGCTTATTTAATTGTGGAACAAATGGAGACGATGACTGTAATTGATGTGAATACGGGCAAGTTTACTGGAAAACAGAATTTACAAGATACAGTCCTTCGTACAAATGAAGTGGCAGCTGAAGAGATTGCACGTCAATTAAGACTGCGTGATATCGGTGGTATGATATTAATTGATTTTATTAATATGAAAAGAAGAGAAGATAAAGAAAAGGTAAGAGAATGTCTGATGGCTGCTATGCAAAATGATCGCACATATACAAGAGTGCTCGGTTTTACAGAGTTAGGGATTTTGGAGATGACACGTAAACGTAAGAAACATTCTTTACGCGACGTATTACTAGAAGAGTGTGTACCTTGCAAAGCGACGGGGTATGTAATGTCATATGAAACAATTGCGTATGAGTTAGAGAGAGAGCTAATCACATATGGAAATATAGAGGATGAGGCAGTATTAATCGCTGCGCCTAAAAATTTGCAAAAACAATTTTTGCAAAAAGAATTACAAAAAAATATTCCATTTGAAATTTATTTCAAAGATGATATGATCGAAAAGTACGCAATTATTCGTTTTGGAAGTAAAACAGAAATTGTAGAACGGAAAAAATAGTTAGCAGAACATTTATTGACAACCGTCTATGATTCATGATAACATCTTTATGTTATAGTTTATAGCACCTAAACGGCTATATGCTACAACCGCACAAGACAGGTTCCCTAAAGACATTTATGTCTACCTCGTTTTTGGCGAGTCTTAGTAATTAAGAGGAGGTGCAAGTATGTACGCAATTATCGAAACAGGTGGAAAACAAATTAAAGTTGAAGCTGGTCAAGCAATCTACATTGAAAAATTAGATGTTGAAGCTGGTGAAACTGTTACTTTTGACAAAGTTCTTTTCGTTGGTGGCGAAAACGTTAAAGTTGGTAGCCCAGTTGTAGAAGGTGCAACAGTTACTGCGAAAGTTGAAAAACAAGGTCGCGCTAAGAAAATCATCGTTTTCAAATACAAAGCGAAAAAGAACAATCGTAAGAAACAAGGTCATCGTCAACCTTACACTAAGCTAGTTGTTGAAGCTATCAACGCTTAATCCAGGTTAACATGATTAAAATTACGATAAGTCGCACGAAATTAGGAAGTATCCAATCATTTAAAATGACTGGGCATGCCGATTATGCGCCACATGGACAAGATCTTGTCTGTGCTGGAACTACAGCGGTTGTGTTTGGTTCTATAAATGCAGTGGAAGAACTTTGTAATGTGCAGGCAACTATTGAACTCGGAAGTGATGGCGGATTCTTAACGTATGAATTGCCTAATGATTTAGACGTTCATGCAGCAGAAAAAGCACAAACGCTTTTAGAAGGATTGGTTGTTTCGCTTAAGACGATCGAACTTGATTACGGAAAGTATATCCGTTTAATAGAAAAAGTGCAGGAGGTGTAACGTATGTTAAGATTAGATCTTCAGTTTTTCGCATCTAAGAAAGGTGTAGGTAGTACAAAGAACGGTCGTGACTCTCAGTCAAAACGTCTTGGTGCTAAACGCGCAGATGGTCAAACGGTTTCAGGTGGTTCAATTCTTTACCGTCAACGCGGTACAAAAATTTATCCAGGTGTTAACGTTGGTCGTGGTGGCGATGACACTTTATACGCGAAAGTTGACGGCGTAGTACGCTTTGAGCGTCTTGGCCGTGACCGCAAACAAGTGAGCGTATATCCTGTTGCTCAAGAAGCATAAGAACTCACGGAAAACTCTAACCTGAGTGCAGGTTAGAGTTTTTCTATATTAAGGGGTATCTAAATGAATGAAAAATGGACAATTATAGATGCATTGCGTCATTCAAGACATGATTGGCTCAATCGTATGCAGATGGTGAAAGGAAACCTTTCCCTTGGAAAAGTGGAAGAGATTCATAGTCTCATCGATCGTTTTGTCCAAGAAGCGAGACAAGAATCCAATCTGATAGGGCTATCAATGCCTTTATTTTCAGAGTGGATTTTAACATATAATTGGAAACAGCAGCCGTGCTTATTGGAGTACGAAGTATTAGGGAAATTACATAACTTATCTCACTTAGATGAGACTGTATGTATATGGACGAATCAATTTTTCTCAATACTTCAGCATAGTTTAGACGTATATGTTGAAAATTATGTTTGTATCACAATTGAATGTGACGCGGATAATGCTCGTTTCTTTTTTGATTTTCGTGGTAAGCTAACGAGTGTAGAAGAACTACAGAATTGGCTTGCGAACCAAAACAATAAATGGTATTCCATTTCTTATACAGTACGAGACGAAGAAGTCTCAGTTATATTACAACCAATCGAAAAAAGTGTGGTGAAATAATGTTTGTAGATCAGGTCAAGATATATGTAAAAGGCGGCGACGGTGGTAACGGAATGGTTGCGTATCGTCGTGAGAAGTATGTACCTAAAGGTGGCCCAGCAGGTGGCGACGGTGGTAAAGGTGCAGATGTTGTTTTTGTTGTTGAGGAAGGCTTACGTACATTAATGGACTTCCGCTACCAACGTCATTTCAAAGCTGATCGTGGTCAGCATGGAATGAGTAAAGGTCAGCATGGTCGTAAATCTGAAGATTTAATCGTAAAGGTTCCACCGGGAACAATAGTAAAAGATGAAAAAACAGGTGAAATTCTTGCCGATTTAGTAACGCATGGACAAACAGCTGTAATCGCAAAGGGTGGCCGCGGTGGTCGTGGTAACTCACGTTTCGCAACACCGACGAACCCAGCGCCAGAAATCGCTGAGAACGGTGAACCAGGTCAAGAACGTGATGTCACGCTAGAACTTAAAGTGCTAGCAGATGTTGGACTTGTTGGATTCCCAAGTGTAGGTAAATCTACATTATTATCTGTTGTATCATCAGCGCGTCCGAAAATTGCAGAGTATCACTTTACAACAATCGTTCCGAATCTTGGTGTTGTTGAAACTGGTGATAACCGCAGCTTCGTTATGGCTGACCTTCCTGGACTAATTGAAGGTGCACATGCCGGCGTCGGACTTGGACACCAATTCTTACGTCATATTGAGCGTACACGTGTAATCGTGCACGTTATCGATATGTCTGGTTTAGAAGGCCGTGAGCCATATGAAGATTATGTAACAATCAATAGTGAACTAAAAGAATACAATATGCGTTTAACTGAGCGTCCACAAGTTGTTGTTGCAAACAAAATGGATATGCCAGGTGCAGAAGAAAACTTACAAGCATTTAAAGAAAAATTGGGAGACGAAGTGAAAATTTTCCCAATCTCAGCTGTAACGAAACAAGGTGTTCGTGACTTACTATTTGAAGTAGCGAACTTATTAGAAACAACACCAGAATTCCCAATGTACGATGATGTAGAAGAATCTGAAGCAAGTGTAATGTACAAATTTGAATCTGAATCTAATTTTGAAATTACACGCGAAAGTGATGGCACATTTGTTATTTCTGGTTATGATATTGAGAAAACATTCAAAATGACAGACTTCTCACGTGATGAATCTGTACGCCGATTTGCTCGTCAAATGCGTGGAATGGGTATTGATGAAGCCCTTCGTGCACGTGGTGCAGTAGACGGAGATATTGTAAAAATTCTTGAATATCAATTTGAATTTATCGATTAAGACTGCCGAAATATGGCAGTTTTTTTTTATTGTAAATGTCTGATTCATATAGGAAAAAATACCCACTAATTAAATTTTCAATTTATAATAGAACAAGGAGTGGCTTTGGAAGAATTTTTTATGGGGAGAAAACGAACATGTATAAAATATTAATTGTAGAAGACGATGAAAAAATAGCGGGAATATTAGAGGAGCATTTAGAAAGGTATGGCTATCAATCATTTAGAGCAAGTGATTTACGTCATATAAAAGATGAGTTCGTGAAAATAAATCCTCATCTCGTATTACTGGATATTAATTTACCATATTTTGATGGTTTTTATTGGTGTCGTCAAATTCGTACTGTATCGAATGCGCCGATTATTTTTGTTTCTGCAAGAACAGGGGAAATGGATCAAGTAATGGCGATCGAGAATGGCGGAGATGATTACATTACGAAGCCATTCCATTTAGATATTGTAATGGCTAAGGTGAAAAGTGCACTTCGCCGTGGCTATGGTGAGTATGCCTCTGTTGCTGAGAGTGATTGTTTAGGTGTAAATGGACTGTTGTTATTTCCGTCCCAGCACATTGTTGAGTGGCAGGGGCAACAAACGGAGCTGACAAAAAATGAATTTTACTTATTAGAATGTTTAATGAAACAAGCAAATCAATATGTAACGCGTGAAGAACTGTTAGAAGCCCTGTGGGACGAGGTAGCTTTTGTTGATGATAATACATTAACCGTAAATGTAAAACGCGTAAGGAAGAAACTAGAGGAGCTAGGCATTCAAAATGCAATTGTAACGAAACGCGGATATGGTTATGCGCTTCTTACAGAGTGGGGCGAAGGGCATGAAGGTTAAAAATTACCTCATGGACCGTTTTTCTTTACTTCTTTCTTATATTATTAGCCTTTGTTTATTTGGGCTCGTTTTGCAGTTGCAAAGTCTTTTAGAAAAAAGATCCATTGATTGGAGTACGTGGTTATATGGGCTTTTATTAGGGACAGTTGTATTTACTGTATACCTCATTTACGATTATCGAAAACGAAGTGTATTTTTAAAAAGAATCGAAAAATATGTTGCTAGCGGAAATACATTACACGACTCTTTACTTATTGATACTTCTTATACGTCAGAGCAAGAGATGGTTGTTGAATCGTTTACGCTATTAAGACAGCAATATATGAATGAAGTTCATAAACAACATGCGAAAGAACAACAGCAAATGATATTTATGAACCAATGGATTCATCAAATGAAAACACCAGTATCGGTTATAGAATTGCTATTGCAAAAGTTTGGTAAAGAGCATCGTGAAGCAAGAGCAACAGTTGAAAGTATTCGTGAAGAAAATAATCGTATACTAAATGGTTTAGATTTAGCGTTACATATGGCAAGGTTAGAGCAATTTGCGAAAGATTATAAAGTAGAAGTAGTAAATGTGATAGATATCATCAGGGGTATTATTAATGAAAATCGAAAATCTTTCATTCAATCGTCGGTATTTCCGAAAGTAATGTTTGATGAAGATACCTGTATGGTTGCATCTGATAGAAAATGGCTCAGTATTGCTATAGGGCAAATTGTTGTAAATGCAATTAAGTATACGAAAATTTCAGAAGCAGAGAAAAAGGAAATTCAATTTCAAATTGAAGAGAAAGATCAAAAGGTGTTACTACATATTAAGGACAATGGAATTGGTATTCCAGAGCAAGATGTAAAACGTATATTTGATCCATTCTTTACGGGAATAAATGGCCGTAAAACGAGAGAAGCGACTGGAATGGGTTTATATATTACGAAGGAAATTTGCGATAATTTACATCATGGAATGTATGTGCAATCGGCTGAAGGGGAAGGGACAACATTCACGTTCCAATTTGCAAAAGATGAAGAATATCATACATTAATGAGAAAAATGACAAAACTGTAAGATAACAAAACGTTTTGTAAGGGAAATCACTCGTTTCTTTTTCTTATTTTTCTTATAGTAAGTGTAAGAAGAAAACACATAGGGGGACTAGAAATGAGTGTTCTTGAAGTAAAAGGATTAACAAAAGTGTACCAATCAAAAGGTTCAGTAGCGACGACTGCTTTAAACGATATAAATTTTAAAATAGAAGAAGGCGAATTTGTAGGAATTATGGGGCCTTCAGGGAGCGGGAAAACAACGCTTTTAAACTTATTAGCAACAATTGATAAGCAAACTTCAGGTCATGTGCTTGTAAATGGTGAAGAAATTAATCAAATGCGTGCTGCAAAATTAGCGGAGTTTCGTCGTACACATTTAGGATTCATCTTCCAGGATTTTAACTTACTTGATACGTTATCGATTAAAGAAAATATCATTTTACCACTTGTAATGGCGAAGAAATCTGTAAATGAAATCGATGCGAAAGTGCTTGAGATTGCAAAGTTTTTAAACATCGAAGAAATTTTAAATAAAAAAGTATATGAAGTGTCAGGCGGACAACAACAACGTGCAGCAGCAGCGAGAGCGATCATTCATGAACCTACGCTAATTTTAGCGGATGAGCCAACTGGAAACTTAGATTCGAAGTCAGCAAAATCATTAATGAGTGCATTGCAAGATTTACATGAACAAAAGAAAGTGACAATTGCAATGGTAACGCATGATCCAGTAGCAGCGAGTTATTGCGAACGTATTCTTTTCATTCGCGACGGAGAAATTTTCTCAGAAATACATAAAGGAAGAACGAAACAAGCCTTTTTCCAAGAAATTCTGGACGTACTTGCGATGCTAGGAGGAGAATATCATGAACTTTCGCCAGCTCGCGCTTAATAACGTAAAAGGAAATTGGCGTAATTATAAAGCTTTCCTTATTAGTAGCTGTTTATCGATTGTCGTATTTTTCATGTATGCTTCCTTTATTTATCATCCAGATGTCGTAAGTGGTAATATTATTATGAGAGAGATGATTTCAAAAGGGCTAGAATCGATGAATTATATTGTAGTCATCTTCTCAGCACTCTTTATTTTATATGCAAATTCAACATTTTTACGAGCAAGAAAAAAAGAGTTTGGTCTATTAACATTAATAGGTGGAACAAAATCTCAACTTGGCCGAATGATTATATTAGAACAGCTTATGTTAGGTAGTATTGCAATTGTAGTAGGTATTGGGCTTGGTATGCTTTGTTCGAAATTATTTTTCCAAGCATTAAGCGTAATATTGAAAATAGATAAAACACTTCCACTCGTATGGAATAGTAAAGCAATTCTTATGACAGCAGGTGTATACTTTATTCTATTTTTAATCCTATCATTGTTTAGTGTTTGGACAGTAGGACGCTTGCAAATTATTGATTTATTAAGAGAAGCAAGAAAACAAAAAGTAGAACCTTTTGCATTTACATCGTTATGTGTAGTTGGTATAGGATGTATTATTGTTGCATATGTACTTAGCTTCCAAGTGACATTTATGAATTTTATCATTCTGTTTTTACCGATTGTAGGGCTGACGATAGGCGGAACTTATTTACTGTTTACACAAGGTAGTACAGTCGTATTAAAAGCATTGCAAAAAAGAAAAAAATCTTTTTATACATACCCAAATATGTTCGTACTTAGCAATCTTATTTATAAAATGAAAGATAACGCTCGTTTTCTATTTGTAATTTCTATTATTACGGCGGTTGTATCTTCAGCAGTTGGTACACTGTACGTATTTTTTGAGGATATGAGTTATAAGGCAGCAACTAGTACCCCGCATGCTATTTCGTATGAGGAAAAGGGAATAAATACGCATAATGTCATAAAAGAAGGGAAAACAAAAGAATTAATAAAAAAACACGGATTTGAAGATGCACGAGAAGTAACGTACGTAAAACTTCCTGGAAGTCAAAAAATCACGATGTTTAACGGTGAACATGAAGTGCCAATGGCGATTGTTTCAGAAAAAGAATATAACGCTGAAGTACGTAAACAAAAGAGAGAGCAAGTTAGAGAAGTTCATAATGCACCAGGTAGTGCAACGATGGTCATAATGGATATAGCGAACGACATGATGAAGATAGATCGTTCAAAACCGTATGAATTTAAAATGAACGGCCAAACGCAGTCTGTTCAATTAAATGAGCCAACTCCATTTTCTGTTTTTAATGATAGTGAATATCTCATTGTGAATGATCAAGATTTTGAGAAATACGCAAAGCTTGTACAGGATGAAGAAAAGACGAAATATTACGGTTATTATATAGAAGACTGGAAAAGTACGGAAGACCTTGTGTTAGATTTGAAAAATGAAATTGCACCAGATAAGCAAATGGAACTAAACAACTCAGTGCTTGCTTATAAAGATATAAGGGAATCAGGAGCAATTACGATGTTTATCGGTTTCTTCGTAGCTGTGCTGTTCTTTTTCTTCGCTTGTAGTATGACATACTTTAAATGGTTTAACGATAAAGAACAAGATCGTATTCAATTTAAATCGTTAAAGAGAATAGGTATGACAGATAAAGAAATTCGCAAAATTGCAATTCGACAAATGGGCGTTATCTTCTTTATCCCAATTTTAATCGGTGCAATTCATAGTGGATTTGCTCTTCATACGTTAGGGAAAATGCTTTATATCGATTTGTGGAAATCAGGAGCGATTGTAATTGGGACGTACGTTGTAGCTTCTGCGATTTACTTTATGATTGCACAAAGAGGATATTTGAAACACGTGCAAAGCTAGAGAAACCTCTAGCTTTTTGCCTATGTAGTAAGTTATAGGGGGACGATAGATGAACATTCGGCAACTAGCGCTACAAAATATAAAAGGAAATTGGCGTAATTATAAAGTGTTTTTCTTAAGTAGTTGCTTTGCAATATTCGCGTCTTTTGCATACATGTCTGTCATTGTACATCCGTATATGCAAGAGACGATGTGGTATCAAAACGTACGCTGGGGACTTATCATATGTAATGTTATAATTATTTCTTTTTTTGTCATATTTATTTTGTACTCTACTTCTATTTTCATAGAGGCACGTAAGAAAGAATTAGGATTATACATGTTAATGGGAGCAACGAAATCTAACGTAATAGGAGTAATTATGACCGAGCAAATATTGATCGGGGTATTTGCTAATATTTTCGGTATTGGGCTTGGTATGATCTTTTTAAAGCTCTTCTTCATGGTGTTTAGTATGTTACTGGGGCTTCCGAAAGAACTCCCTGTCATATTTGACGTGAGAGCAATCGGGGGAACGTTTATTGTATATATGGTCGTATTTGTTGTCTTATCTTTTATAAGTGCTTTGCGTATATGGAATATAAAAATCATTCGGTTATTAAAAGAATTTCGCAAGGATAGAAAAGAGAAGAAAACATCAATGCGGCTTTGTATATTCGGATTTATTTGCTTAGGTATAGGATATGCGTTAGCGTTACAAGCGACTATACCAACGATAGCATTCTATTTTTTTCCTGTGTCTATACTTGTCTTTTTCGGAACGTATTTTTCTTTTACACACGGCACTGCTCAAATATTAGAAATAATAAAACGAAATAAAAAGATTATGTATACATATCCGTATTTATTTATAGTGAATCAATTGTCACATCGAATGAAGGAAAATGGTCGTTTTTTCTTTCTAATGTCAATGGCAACGACGTTTGTAGTTACGGCAACAGGTACGGTGTTCTTATATTTTTCTGGTATGCAAGATATGTGGAGGGACGGGGGCGTGCACTCATTTTCTTACATAGAAAAAGGTACTTCTTCTCACGAAGTCTTTGCGGAAGGAACGGTTGAACAATTATTGCACCAATATGGGTATGATAACTTTCAATCTATGAGTTTTGTTGGAGTGTATGCATCTTTTCAGTCCAATAAGGAAGAAACAGAAGTAGCGCCGCTCATTAAAGAAAGTGAATACAATCAAGAGGCAAGAAAACAAAAACAGAAAACGTATCATCCTAAAAAAGGAACAGTTACACTCGTTTATTATAATAAATACAATAATTCGAATGTATATAATCAAAAAGAGATTCAATTGCAAGTAACGAATCAACCATATCAATTCGTATTTAACGGTCAGAAAGAAGGGGTTCAATTTAACCATCATCCTTTGCACATTAATGGTCTGTTCTTCGTCATGCATGATGAAGACTTTGACAGTATAGCAAATAAGGTTCCTGATTCTGAAAAAATGATATATAGAGGCTATACATTACCAAATATCGAAAATACGAAAGAATTAAATGAAGATTTACGGAAACATATGAAACAAGATAAAGATAATGCATTTCGAAGTAATATGGAGTTATATGTGAATATGAAATCGTTCGGTGATATTACTCTATTTATAGGATCATTCATTAGTATATTATTCTTTCTTACTTCATGTAGTATCGTATATTTTAAATGGTTTCATAATATTGCATCTGATCGAAAGCAGTACGGGGCACTTGCTAAGCTTGGAATGACGAAGGAAGAAGTGTGGAAAATTTCTCGTTGGCAATTATGTATGTTATTTTTTGCGCCAATTCTAGTTGGGAGTATGCATAGTGCAGTTGCGTTATATACGTTTCATAATACGCTTTTTATGGATGGTTCATTAAGAAAAGTAGGTTTGTTTATTCTGTATTATATCGCTGCATGCATCATGTATTTCTTTTTCGCTCAAAGAGAATATAGGAAACATTTAGACTAGCGAATGCTAGTCTTTTTTTAATATTCGAAATTTACATAGAAGAATATAAAAAAGTATGGTATAACAGTAAGAAAACGAAAAAGAGGGGAAAAGACGATGATTCGAGTAGGATATTTAGGACCAGAAGCAACATTTACAAATATGGCGGTGAGTCGTTTTTTTCCGGAAGCAGAGCATGTACCGTATCGAACGATTCCAGATTGTATGGATGCAGCTGCAAATGGAAATGTAGATTATGCAGTGGTACCACTAGAAAATGCGATAGAAGGTTCAGTGAATATAACAGTTGATTACCTCGTACATGAACAACCACTTTCTATTGTAGGAGAAATTACAGTACCAATTCAGCAACATTTACTTGTACATCCGCAGTATGCAGAAGTTTGGGAAGAAGTATATGCAGTGCACTCTCATCCACACGCTATTGCACAATGTCATAAGTTTTTAAATGAAGAATTAAAAGGGGTAACCGTCCGAGATATGACATCAACAAGTGCAGCTGCGCAATATGTGAAAGAACATCCTGAAGAAAAAATCGCTGCCATTGCAAATGAAGCGGCCGCAGAAAAATACAGTTTAACAATTGTAAGGCGTGATATTCATACGCACAAAAACAATCATACACGCTTCCTAGTGCTCCATAAGAAAAAGAAAGCCATACTCCCAAATAACGGAGAAAACCGCGGAGAGAAAACGACGCTTATGATAACGTTACCTGCTGATTATGCAGGGGCACTATATCAAGTGTTATCAGCTTTCGCATGGAGAAAATTAAATCTATCAAAAATCGAATCGCGTCCGATGAAAACAGGACTAGGAAATTACTTTTTCTTAATTGATGTCGATAAAGCATATGATGATGTATTATTGCCAGGCGTAACGATGGAACTTGAAGCGCTCGGTTTTTCTGTTACTGTGCTGGGGAGTTATTGTTCTTATTGGTTGTAAGAGAGGTGGATGAACTGTCGACATTTCCCTTCTAATTGCTGGTATAATTTCATCGGATAATACATTTTGTGATAGATAAATAGAATCCCACCTATAAATGGTGGGATTCTATTTATTTTAACTTCGCAAGACGATCCTCTAACTGCCCACGCCAAATATCGGCTAGTTCTGGAACAGCAAGAATCTTTTCGATGCCATCTTTATCTTTTCTATTATGAAAATAAATTTCGTTAGAGAACAAAACAGAAACATTGCGCGGTTGACGTTCTAGTAATGTAATTTTAGAATCTTTACGTACAGTACCTTCTTGAAGAACGCGACATAGATAACCAGTAAATCCAGTTGCTACAATGCGCGGCAGTATGCCAGGAATACCAAGGCGTTTTGAAATTGTGCTACAAGGTACTCTCGCTTGTGTCACTTGAATGATTGCTTCACCTAGTTGATATGTATCTCCGATGCAAACATCACGCTCTAACATATTTGTTACGGTAATGTTTTCGCCAAATGTGGAAGCTGGAAGCGTAGTTTGAAATTCTTCTTCCCATAGTGCGTAATGTTCGTGTGGGTACACACAAACTGCGCGGTCAGGTCCCCCGTGGTGTTTTAAATCCGCTACATCATCACCACGAAATCCATCTTTTGAGAGAAAAGCTTCTTCTGCAAGTTCTTTACATATACCAGTAATCATTTCTTTATCTTCGCTATATTTCATTTGTTTTGGTTTGCCAATGCTAAAGTGAACGAGTTCAATTCCCATGTTTGATCCCCTTTACAATTGATTACAATATTATATCACTAAAAAAGCACAGAGAATGATAAAAACTCTGTGCTTTACATGAATTAATAAACGAGAAATCCTGCTTTATCTAGTGCCTCGCAAGCAGCGTCTAATTTCTCTTTTGAATCTGCCTCAATTGTATGTAAGTGAATACCATCTGTTAGTTGCGAAAGATAGGAAGCATTCGTGTTTTCAATTTTTTGTAAATATTGCTCTACATCAAAGCGATTACTTACCATGATGGACGCTGTTAAGTCACCGTATACAGGATGCTCAACTTTTACATCTTTAATCGTAACGCCGTGGTCAACAAGCATTGTAAGTTCTTGACGTACTTCCGCTGGTTTATGTTGGCATACAATTACGCGTTCGAAAGCTTGTTGTTTCTCTTGTGGTTTTAAATATAAATACCCTTGAGCAGTCGCAATAATTGGTTCGTTTCGTGCTTTAAGCAAGGAAATATCTTGCACGATAACTTGTCTACTTACATTTGTCTTTTTCGATAGTTCATTCCCAGATAACGGTTCATTTGCAGCGAGAAGCCACTGAAGGATAAGTTGTCGTCTTTCTTCACCTAAAATCTTTTTTTGTTCATTTTGTTTCATTATGATTTAACACCTCTATAAAATTGATTTCCAATTGTGTGTAGTGCATGAATAGTAGTATCAATTTGATCTTTCGTTGTTTGTTGTCCGAAAGAGAAGCGAACATATTGTTTTGCCTCTTCATACGTTTTTCCAATTGCAAGCATTGTTTTCGAAGGTTCTTGTTTACCGACTTGGCAAGCACTTCCAGTGGAAATGGCAATACCATGGCGATTACATTCTAGCATTGTATATTGACCTTCTATTCCTTTTATTGTAACCCCAACAATATGTGGTAAACAAGAAGTAGAATGACCTTCTACTTGAATTTCTAGAGGAAGCGCTTGTAAATGTCTTAAAAAGTAGGATCGTAACTCTTTAAAACGTAAGCTCTCTTCTTGTTGATTTTTTAATATATTCTCAGCAGCTGTTAAAAAAGATGCGATGCCAGGAACGTTTACTGTACCTGGGCGAAATCCTTTTTCATGAGAAGTTCCCGGAAATATTTGTGCCCAGCGAACTTGGGGATTTATATAGCAAGCGCCAACACCCTTTGGTCCGTATATTTTATGTGCTGAAACAGAGAGACTATCAATTCCCATCTCAAAAACATTGATAGGAAGTTTACCAAATGTTTGTACACAATCTGAATGAAATAAAACGTTATATTTTTTTAAAAGTGCCCCGATCTCTGTGATGTTTTGAACGGTTCCAATTTCAGAGTTTCCATGTTGTATGCTTGCTAGAACAGTATTTTCTGTAATGGCTGTTTCTAAATCATCTAAATGAATTAGCCCACCTTCATCAACAGGAATTTCAGTAATTGTATACCCTTCTGATTGTAAGGATTGAAAATAACTTCGAATGGATGCATGTTCCATAGGTGTCGTAATAATGTGCTTTTTATTTCGAGCATTGAGAAGGGATTGAATCGCAAGGTAGTTGGATTCCGAGCCGCCGCTTGTGAAGAATACCCCTTGTTCCTTTCCGCCAATCATTTCAGCAAATGTTTTTCGGCAAACTTGTAATAAAGAAGAGGCTGTTCCTCCAATATCATGTAAACTTTGTTCATTTCCGAAGTATTGCGATGCTGCTTTCATATATGTGTGTAATGCTTCTTCACTCATAGGTGTAGTAGCTGCATAGTCAAGATATATCATCATGTAAGTTCCTCTCCCTAGTAAGAGTTACATTTCTTGTATTTTTTAAATGGTATTGAAAATAAGAATTATAAAAAAACTCTTGTCATTATTTTAAAACTATGTAAATATAGGTGTCAAGACAGTTGAAAAGTGTAAAGTAGGAGGCAACAATTATGCCAAGTGCAGATGTCTTAATTATTGGAAGTGGCGTTGCGGCACTTCGTGTTGCGAAAGAGATTTGTCACGAAAAGAATGTGATTATTATCACAAAGGAAACAAATCGTAATAATAATACATATTTAGCGCAAGGTGGAATTGCCGCAGCAGTTGCAACATATGACAATCCAAATGATCATTTTGAAGATACGTTAGTAGCAGGATGTCATTATAACAATGAAGATGTGGTCCGTTATTTAGTCGAGGAAGGACCGAAAGAAATGAATAATCTCATTGAAAATGGAATGAAATTTGATGGAGATGAAACGGGTCCTCATCTTGGAAAAGAAGGCGCACATCGAAAGCGTCGTATTTTACATGCAGGTGGCGATGCAACAGGAAAGAATTTATTAGAGCATTTCATTCAAGAAGTAGCTCCGCACGTTACGGTAGTGGAACAGGAAATGGTGCTCGATTTTATTATAGAAAATGATAAATGTGTTGGAGTTTTAACAAGAACTAGTGAAGGGAAGTTGAAGCGTTACGTTGCAGATTATACGGTGTTAGCAACAGGTGGGATTGGCGGTTTATACGCCTTTACTTCTAACGATAAGACAATTACGGGTGATGGACTTGCGATGGTGTACCGCGCAGGCGGGGAGCTCGTAGATTTAGAGTTTGTACAGTTTCATCCAACAATGTTATACGCGAACGGGCGATGCTGCGGCCTCGTCTCTGAAGCTGTCCGTGGTGAAGGAGCTGTCCTTATGAATGGAAAAGGGCAGCGTTTTATGATGAATATACACCCTGATCACGATCTCGCACCACGTGATGTAGTAGCAAGAGCGATTCATGAGCAGCTTTTGGCGGGTGAACAAGTGTATTTGAATATCGAGTCTATTCAAAATTTCGAAGGACGTTTTCCGACTGTATCATCATTGTGTGAAAAGAATGGTGTCGATATAAATGAAAAACGCATTCCAGTCGTACCCGGTGCTCATTTTCATATGGGCGGCGTGAAAACGAACTGTGATGGGGAGACGTCCATTCCAAATTTATATGCGGTCGGTGAAGTAGCTTGTAATGGTGTTCATGGAGCAAATAGATTAGCAAGTAATTCATTATTAGAAGGTCTTGTGTTTGGAAAAAGAATAGGACAACATATTTTAACGAAAGCGACAAAAGAAAGCTGGAACAACGTGGCTGGGAAGGAAAAGAAGTTTATCGTTCTGAATCATTTGCCGGCGAAAGAAGAAATACAAGAATGCATGATGAAATATGTTGGGATTGTGCGAACAGAGAAAAGTTTATCTTATGCAAAGAGATGGCTTAGTAAGTACGGTGTTCGAAATATGATATTACAACATGATGCTCTTACAAATGAAGAGATAACGCTTATTAATATGTTAACAGCCTGTGAGCTTATAGTCGTGTCAGCTTTGCAAAGAGAAGAAAGTATTGGTGGCCATTATCGAAGTGACTATCCAGATAGAAATAGCGTAAAAAAAGAGATCGTTCGAGTGAAAAGAAAACTACAACTTGTGTGATGAAGGGAAGAGGGGCTCTATGAACACGATAAAAGTGAAAGAAGCATTAAATCGATTTTTTCTAGAAGATATAGGAGAAAGAGATGTAACATCTCAGCTTATTTTTCCAGACAATTTACTTTCAAAAGGAACGTTTCTTGCGAAGGATACAGGTGTCTTTGCGGGGCGTTTAGTAATTGAAGAAGGATTTAAATTAATTGATGAAAAAATTGAAGTGGAGCTTCATAAAAAAGATGGAGATCTTGTAGAAAAGGGCGAAATAATAGCAACTGCGCAAGGACCAATTGCTTCGTTATTGACGGCAGAGCGCGTTATATTAAACGTTATCCAGCGTATGAGCGGGATAGCTACGATGACACATAAAGCTGTTCTTGCTTTAGATAGCGGCCATACACGTATTTGCGATACGCGAAAAACGATGCCAGGGCTACGCATGTTTGATAAGTATGCAGTCGTGTGCGGAGGCGGATTTAATCACCGTTTCGGTTTATATGACGGTGTCATGATTAAAGACAATCATATTACTTTTGCTGGTTCTATTACGAAAGCTGTTACATCGGTGAAAGAAAAATTAGGACATATGGTGAAAGTAGAAGTGGAAACAGAAACGGAGGAGCAAGTGAGAGAGGCTGTAGCTGCTGGTGCAGATATTATTATGTTTGATAACCGTACGCCAGATGAGATCCGGGAGTTTTCAAAGATTGTACCAAGTGCCATCGTTACGGAAGCATCAGGAGGCATTACAATTGAAGATTTATCGAAATATGGAAAAACAGGGGTCGATTATATTTCACTTGGAGCGTTAACACATTCAGTGAAAGCACTTGATATTAGTTTCAATATTGAGGCGTAAGGAAAGTGGCTTAGAGGGGGAGAAAGGAATATGAGTATTTTAGAAAAAGTGCAACCGATTGAAACGATGTTACCAGAGCGTTATTACACGATGACAACAGAAGAAATGGAAAAGCGTGTTCGTGAAATTAAAGAAAAAATGGGGAAAACACTATTTATTCCAGGACATCATTACCAAAAAGATGAAGTGGTACAATTTTCTGATGCAGCAGGAGATTCACTTCAGCTTGCACAAGTTGCAGCGAGCAATAAAGAAGCGAAATATATTGTATTTTGCGGTGTACACTTTATGGCAGAAACAGCAGATATGTTAACGACAGATGATCAAATCGTTATTTTGCCAGATATGCGTGCAGGTTGTTCGATGGCAGATATGGCAGATATTGAACAAACAGAAAGGGCATGGAAAGAGCTCGCAAAATTATTTGGAGATACGATGATTCCGTTAACATATGTTAACTCTACAGCTGCAATTAAAGCGTTTTGTGGTCGTAATGGCGGAGCAACAGTAACTTCTTCTAATGCAAAACAAATGGTGTCTTGGGCGTTTACACAAAAAGAGCGTCTTGTCTTTTTACCGGATCAACATTTAGGAAGAAATACAGCTTACGATTTAGGTATCCCATTAGATAAAATGGCAGTATGGGACCCACATACAGATTCATTAGAGTACGATGGAGATATAGAAGAAATTCAAGTGATTTTATGGAAAGGGCATTGTTCGGTTCATCAAAACTTTACAGTGAAAAACATTGAGAACGTACGGAAAAATCATCCGGATATGAATATTATTGTACATCCAGAATGTTGCTATGAGGTCGTTGATGCTTCGGATTACGCAGGATCAACGAAATATATTATTGATATGATTGAAGCAGCGCCACCTGGAAGTAAATGGGCAATTGGTACAGAGATGAATTTAGTGAACCGAATTATTCAGCAACATCCAGATAAAGAGATTGTTTCACTTAATCCATTTATGTGTCCGTGTTTAACGATGAATCGAATTGATCTGCCGCACTTATTATGGGTGCTTGAAACGGTAGAAAGAGGAGAAGAAATTAACGTTATTAGCGTAGATAAACAAGTGACTGAAGAAGCGGTTCTTGCATTAAATCGTATGTTAGAGCGTGTGTAAAGCAACGGTATTTCTGTTGCTTTTTTTCATGCATATAATCATAACAAGAACAAAATGGGCATACATTGTTTTGAAGAAATCATTGTGATTTTCTTATGCTTATTCCACTTCTAATGATATTGAAAATCGAAGAAGTGATACAAGTGAAAAGAAGTTAGCGTTATTTAGAAAGGGTTACTTCATGAGATTTGTTACTTATAGATAAGTTATACAGGAGGGGGAAAATTTGAAAATTCATATCGTGCAAAAAGGGGATACCCTTTGGAAAATTGCGAAAAAGTACGGAGTAGATTTTGATACGTTGAAAAATACAAATACACAACTTAGTAATCCAGATTTAATCATGCCAGGTATGAAAATTAAAGTACCATCAAACAGCGTTCACGTGAAACAACATGCTGGAGCAGGTTCATCACCTCCAAAACAATACGTAAAAGAAGTACAACAAAAAGAATTTGCAGCAACGCCAACTCCGCTTGGAATAGAGGATGAGGAAGAAGTTACGTATCAATCAGCGCCGATTACACAGCAACCTGCTATGCAACAAACACAAAAAGAAGTGCAAGTAAAACCACAGAAGGAAATGCAAGTGAAACCACAAAAAGAGGTACAGGTAAAACCACAGAAGGAAATGCAAGTGAAACCACAAAAAGAGGTACAGGTAAAACCACAGAAGGAAATGCAAGTGAAACCGCAAAAAGAAGTGCAGGTAAAGCCACAAAAAGAGGTGCAAAAAGAAAAGCCAATTCAAATAGAAAAACCAGTTGAAAAACCGTCTGTTATTCAAAAACCAACTGTTATAGAAAAACAAAAACCAGCAGAAAAAGAAAACACAAAGTTTTCGGTAAATGTATTACCACAGCCGCCGCAACCACCAATAAAAGCAAAAAAAGAATATAAAATTTCAGATGTAATTAAAAAAGGAAGTGAGTTAATTGCTCCTCAAATTACTAAAATGAAACCTAATAACATCATTTCTCCGCAAACGAAAAAAGATAATATCGTGTCACCGCAAGTAAAGAAAGAAAATGTAGGAAATATCGTGTCACCACAAGTAAAGAAAGAAAACATAGGAAATATCGTGTCACCGCAAGTAAAGAAAGAAAACATAGGAAATATCGTGTCACCGCAAGTAAAGAAAGAAAATATAGGAAATATCGTGTCACCGCAAGTAAAGAAAGAAAATGTAGGAAATATCGTGTCACCGCAAGTAAAGAAAGAAAATGTAGGAAATATCGTGTCACCGCAAGTGAAGAAAGAAAATGTAGGGAATATCGTGTCACCAAATGTAACGAAAGAGAATGTAGTTATTCCACAAGTAATACCGCCAAATATTCAAATGCCAAACATCATGCCAATGTTGGATAATAATCAACCACCAAATATAATGCCAATCATGGATAATAACCCAATACCAAACATCATGCCGATCATGGATAACAATCAAATGCCGAATATGATGCCAATCATGGATAACAACCAAATGCCAAATATGATGCCAATCATGGATAATAATCAAATGCCGAATATGATGCCGATAATGGATAACAATCAAATGCCAAATATGATGCCGATAATGGATAACAATCAAATGCCAAATATGATGCCAATCATGGATAACAATCAAATGCCAAATATGATGCCAATCATGGATAACAATCAAATGCCAAATATGATGCCAATCATGGATAACAATCAAATGCCAAACATGATGCCAATCATGGATAACAATCAAATGCCAAATATGATGCCAATCATGGATAACAATCAAATGCCGAATATGATGCCGATAATGGATAATAATCAACCACCGAATATGATGCCATATCAAATACCATACCAACAGCCTATGATGCCGCCAAATCCGTATTATCAACAACAAAATCCATATCAAATGCCATATCAGCAAGGGGCACCGTTTGGACCGCAATATACGTCTATGCCAAATCTAAATATGATGCCAATGGATAATAATATGCCACCGCTCGTGCAAGGAGAGGAAGATTGTGGATGCGGAGGAGAGAGTAGGCTATATAGTCCGCAACCTGGAGGACCACAATACGCGAATCCTTTATATTATCAACCAACTCAATCGGCATATGCGCCACAGCCAGGAACGATGTATTATCAACCAGATCCACCAAATGTATTTGGGGAGCCGGTTTCAGAAGAAGAGGACGAAGAGGAAGTTTAAAAAAGGCGGGATTATTCCCGCCTTTTTTGTATGTAGAGTCGTTCTGAAAATGGAAGATTTACATCAAATGTTAGAAAATCCCCAGTGAAATATTAACAGTGTAAAAACCTTCTCTGTTACTCATCATAAGAGGGAGCTTTTCAGAAGAGAAGTTCATTCTAACAGAGGGGGTTTTTGTATTGAATACGAAAGTAAAAGTGATTGCTGCTTCTTTGTTAGTTACCAGTGCATTAGCTGCATGTGGTACACCAAAAGATAACAATGCAATGGATGGACGTAACTACAACTATAAGCATACATCTTATAATGATACACACCAGTATCGTGATAATGTAGCGCGTAATGATCGCTATACAGATTATGTAACATATAGAAATGGTCGTAACGATACAGGATATAACAATTATTACCGCGATGTAAATTACAACGGACAAATTGCTAATCCGCATCCAACTCGTAATATTACAATGAACAATTCATACATTAACAATGATGGTAAAACAGCTGAAAGAATAACGAATCGTGTGAAACGTATGAATAACGTAGACCGCGTGTCTACAGTTGTATATGGAAACGATGTAGCGATTGCAGTAAAACCACGTAATACAGTGACAAATGAAACGGCGATGGCGAACGAAATTCGTCAAGCGGTTTCAAATGAAGTTGGAAACAGAAACGTATATGTTTCTGTAAGAAATGATATGTTTACTCGTGTCGATGCAATGAGTACACGCCTACGTAATGGTACAGTTACAAACGATTTTAATCGTGATATAGGGAATATGTTCCGAGACATTCGTTACGGTTTAACTGGTACTATGCGATAGCGAAACAAAAGAGGAAGGGGTAGCCCTTCCTCTTTATTCATCGTTGTCGTGTAAACGACGTTTTTTAATGAAATAACTAATGGAATAAGAAATTAAAAAGCATATAAAGAAAATACTACCTGTTAGAATAGCCTCAAAGAGAGGTCTTTCTGGACTGAAAATGATATAAATAATGGCTATAATAGTTCCTGCAATAAGAGAGCGTACAATAATTTTGTAATAAGGAGTTAACTTTATATCCTTTTCGCCTTCTTCTACATCGATAGAAACGCTTAACTGTAAATAACTAAGTACGATACTTGTAAGGATAAATAATAACCATAATGGAGATTTCGTAGCTTGATCCATTCCTTCAGTGAATCCGATATATCCTAAAATGCCAATTATACCAAGCGATTGAAAAAGAAAGGCAATACGTATGTTTTTTAATGTTTTCAGAATGAGACGTTCATCCTTTATTTTTTTCACAATATCCATCTCCTGTTTATTATGATTTCGCTATTATATTAATTGTAACATATATATTGCATTTATCAATTTATAATTTACACGAATTTCGTTTGAGTAAAAGAGGAAATAAAATATTTTTATAAACATGTTGCACTTATACTTTATTAATGTTATATTAGCAAAGCGATGAGCTAATTTACGTAAGACGAGAGATATGCTTAAGTGCTAAACACGCGAATGTGGTCGCCTGGTCTCTCGCCGTAAACGCATCAAGACGCCTGCTTTGCAGGCGTCTTTCATTTTATATAAAAACAAATGCTAATGCAGATAAAGATAAAACTTTATCTGCATTTTTTTATTTTCGAGAGAAATGTAATATGGTCATTTATATGGATAAAACCTCCATTTCCGGAAAAACTACTAATGAAAGTTTGATCTTGCCTAAAAGAGGTGAACGGAAATGAAATGGATACTGATTACGATGCAAGCTTTCGTTATGATGTTTTGTTTCGTTTATGAAACGAATGTGAAGGCGGAAGGGCCAGTACCAGAAGTAACAGAAAAAGAGCCTGAAGTTACAATTTTATTAGAGCGAATGTATGTTGATGGAGAAGTAAGTGAGGAAATCTTTACAGAAAAAGTAGCGGACTTAGAAAAGTTTTTACAGCAGTATAAAGAATGGCAGCTCGTTGATCGTGATGATGTACAAATTGTATTACAAAAGAAAGTTGATGATATTTCTCCGTTATTAAAGACGAGCGGTTATTTTGGTGTGTCAGAGGAAGGGATATTACAAATTTTCAAAGGTGTACCGAAAAGTGATAATGCGATTCATTCCTTCTTTCAAATTGATATGAAAAAGCTTGAGAGCTATGAGCGTGCGAAGTTGAAGCGTGGTATTCGTATTAAATCAAAAGAAGGTTTTGTGAAGACGATTGAAAAAATGAAGCAATACGCAGTGCAAAATAAGAAAAAAAGCAGCTCATGGTGAGCTGCTTTTTTTACTTGTTTTTATCTAAAATTTGTTTTGCGATTTCATCAATTAGCATATCTTTTCCGATTGGATTGAAAGCTTTCGTATTGAAGAGTTCATTTGATACTTCATATACGTGATTGTTTTTAACTGCTTTATTGTCTTTCCAAACGGCACTGTTTTTGTAGTCTTCGTAAACTTTATCAGCTTCGCCGCCAAAGTTTACAATAAACATTTGATCAGGTTGGAATGCAACAAGACCTTCTAACGATACTTGTGCCATCGTTTGTTTTAAATCTGTACCTTTTGTTGCTGGAAGTTTTAAGTCATTAAAGATGATGTCACCGTATCCGAAGCTACCGTATACACGGAAGTTTTGTGGTGTAACTGCGACGAACATAAAGTTCTCATCTTTTGTTTTTTCTTTAATTTTTTTAGATAAAGAGTCTGCTTTTTTATCGTAGTCTGCAATCCATTTGTCTGCTTTCTTTTCTTCGTCAAATAGTTTACCTACTTCTTTAAACTTACCGCGCCAGTCTTCTAAGTTTGTTTCTAAAACAACTGTTGGTGCAACCTTTTCTAATTGATCATAGATCTTCAATTGACGATTATTTAAAATAATTAAGTCTGGTTTTAATGCAGTAACAGCTTCTAGATCAACTTTAGGTGCCCAGTACCACCCTACTGCTTTTACTCCGTCTAATTTTTCTGTTAAATGATTTTGGATTTTATCTTTATATGTGTTTGCTGTACCAACAGGTTTGTGTCCAAGAAGTAATAATTCTTCTGTTGATCCAGACAGGTCAACAATTCTCTTTGGATTTACTGGAATTGTAGCCTCCCCTTTAGTGTGTTTTACAACTTTTGTTTTCAGTTGTTCTTTCGCTTTCGATTCTTCTTTTTGAGAAGAACAGCCAACGATAGAAAGAACAACTAGCATAATAGTAAATAAAATAAATAGCTTCTGTTTCATCCTGATGTAACCCCTTTAATTAATATTGATAATCATTATCGACTTCTGTATATTAAGGTGCTTCATACTTTCTGTCAATGGAAAATAACAGAAGTTTCAAATAGGGAACATTTGTTGGGGTAGTCTCGCTTTTCTATCATTAAATATGTTAAAATGGAATACATGATTTAAGAGGGAGAGATCGTATTTTGTTTGAATATGTTACAGGTTACGTGGAGTATGTAGGACCGGAATATGTCGTAATTGACCATAATGGAATTGGTTATCAAATTTTCACACCAAATCCGTATGTATTTCAAAGAAATAAGCAAGAAATCCGTGTCTATACATATCATTATGTGAGAGAAGATATTATGGCACTTTACGGGTTTAAAACACGTGAAGAGCGTTTATTATTTACAAAGTTGTTAGGTGTGTCTGGTATTGGACCAAAAGGCGCTCTTGCAATTTTAGCGTCTGGTCAAACAGGACAGGTCGTTCAAGCGATTGAACACGAAGACGAGAAGTTTTTAGTGAAGTTCCCGGGCGTCGGAAAGAAAACAGCACGCCAAATGATTTTAGATTTAAAAGGAAAACTAGCTGATGTCGTGCCAGATGCATTTGTTGATTTATTCTCAGACACAGAACGTTTTGATGAGAAGAAAGGTTCATCAGTTGAGCTTGATGAGGCGCTGGAAGCTCTGCGCGCACTTGGATACGCAGAACGAGAAGTTTCTCGCGTTGTACCAGAGTTATTAAAAGAATCATTAACGACGGATCAGTATATTAAAAAGGCACTTAGTCTTTTACTAAATGGTAAGAGGTGAGTATAATGGACGAACGTCTCCTTTCAGGGGAATCTGCATATGAAGATTCGGATTTAGAATATTCATTACGGCCACAGACGCTCCGTCAGTATATTGGCCAAGATAAAGCGAAACATAATTTAGAAGTGTTTATTGAAGCAGCGAAAATGCGTGAAGAAACGTTAGATCATGTGCTTCTATATGGACCACCAGGACTTGGTAAAACGACGCTTGCCAATATTATTGCCAATGAAATGTGCGTAAATGTTAGAACAACTTCAGGTCCAGCAATTGAAAGGCCGGGAGATTTAGCAGCTGTATTAACAGCACTTCAGCCGGGTGATGTATTATTTATTGATGAAATTCATCGTTTGCATAGGTCAATTGAAGAAGTGTTATATCCTGCGATGGAAGATTTTTGCCTTGATATCGTAATTGGAAAAGGGCCATCAGCACGGTCTGTACGTTTAGATTTACCGCCATTTACATTAGTTGGAGCAACGACCCGTGCGGGGGCATTATCAGCGCCGCTTCGTGACCGTTTCGGTGTACTTTCAAGATTAGAGTATTACACAGTAGATCAGCTTTCTGAGATTGTTGAACGTACAGCAGAAGTATTCGAAGTTGAAATTGATTCGTTAGCCGCACTAGAAATTGCAAGACGTGCTCGTGGTACACCTCGTATTGCGAATCGTTTATTACGACGTGTACGAGATTTCGCACAAGTTCGTGGTAACGGAACGGTTACGATGGAAATTACACAAATGGCGTTAGAACTACTGCAAGTAGATAAATTAGGTCTAGATCATATCGATCATAAATTACTGCTTGGTATTATTGAGAAATTCCGTGGTGGCCCAGTCGGGTTAGAAACGGTTTCGGCAACGATTGGAGAAGAATCTCATACGATTGAAGATGTATATGAGCCATATTTATTACAAATTGGCTTTTTACAACGAACGCCAAGAGGCCGAATCGTAACGCCGCTTGCATATGAGCATTTCGGAATGGAGATGCCAAAAGTATGACGGAGATGCCAAAGCTGCTTATTACAGCTGGTATTTTGCTCATTGTTGTTGGATTAGCTTGGAAGTTCATAGGAAGGCTTCCAGGCGATATTTTTGTGAAAAAAGGTAACGTTACCTTTTATTTTCCTATCATTACATGTATTGTGTTAAGTATTGTATTATCTTTTATTATGTATATAATAAATCGATTTAAATAAGAAATAGGTGGATATAGTTATGGATATTAATCTGTTTGATTTTCATTTACCAGAAGAACTTATTGCACAAATCCCATTAGAAGATCGTGAGACATCAAGATTAATGGTGTTAGATCGTGAAACAGGCGATATTGAGCATAAACATTTTACAGACATTCTTTCTTACTTACATGAGGGGGATTGCTTAGTTTTAAATGAAACGAAAGTTATGCCTGCTCGTTTGCACGGTGTGAAAGAAGATACAGGCGCGCACATTGAAGTACTTCTTCTAAAACAAGAAGAAGGCGATAAGTGGGAAACGCTTGTTAAGCCAGCGAAACGTGTAAAAGAAGGAACTGTTATCTCTTTTGGCGAAGGGAAATTAAAAGCAACTTGCATAGGAACTGCAGATCAAGGTGGACGTCATCTTGAATTTTCATATGACGGCATCTTCTATGAAATTTTAGATGAACTTGGGGAAATGCCACTTCCTCCATATATTAAAGAGACGCTAGAAGATCGCGATCGCTATCAAACAGTATATGCGAAAGAAATCGGTTCAGCAGCAGCGCCGACTGCGGGACTTCACTTTACAGAAGAGTTACTGGAGAAGTTAAAACAAAAAGGCGTCGGGTTAGCTTTCATTACACTTCACGTAGGACTTGGAACATTTAGACCAGTTTCTGCAGATACGATTGAAGAACACCATATGCACGCAGAATATTACCATATGTCTGAAGAGACAGCTGCGTTATTAAATCGCGTGAAAGAGAATGGTGGACGTATTATTACGGTAGGTACGACTTCAACTCGTACGTTAGAAACAATTGCGACAGATCATAACGGTAAGCTTTGTGCTGCTTCTGGATGGACAGACATTTTTATGTACCCAGGTTATGAATTTAAAGCAATTGATGGTTTAATTACAAACTTCCATTTACCGAAATCAACATTAATTATGCTTGTAAGTGCATTTGCAAATAGAGATAATGTACTTCATGCTTATAATGAAGCAGTAAAAGAAAAATATCGTTTCTTTAGCTTCGGTGATGCAATGTTCGTTGCATCTCACGCTAAAATGGGAAACAAATAAAAGGAGTAAATTATGACAGCAATTCGTTATGAATTTATTAAAACTTGTAAACAAACAGGTGCCCGTTTAGGACGTGTACATACGCCGCACGGTTCATTTGATACACCAACATTTATGCCAGTTGGTACACTTGCAACAGTTAAGACAATGTCACCAGAAGAATTAAAAGCAATGGATTCTGGCATTATTTTAAGTAATACGTATCATTTATGGCTACGCCCAGGTCACGAAATTATTCGTGAAGCAGGTGGTTTACATAAATTTATGAACTGGGATCGTGCGATCTTAACGGACTCTGGTGGTTTCCAAGTATTCAGTTTAAGTGACTTCCGTCGTATTGAAGAGGAAGGCGTTCACTTCCGTAACCACTTAAATGGAGATAAATTATTCTTATCACCAGAAAAAGCGATGGAAATTCAAAATGCATTAGGATCGGATATTATGATGGCATTTGATGAGTGTCCACCTTTCCCGGCTACTTTTGAATATATGAAGAAATCTGTAGAACGTACAAGCCGCTGGGCAGAACGTTGTTTAAAAGCGCATGAACGTCCACAAGATCAAGGTTTATTCGGTATTGTACAAGGCGGAGAGTTCGAAGAGCTTCGTCGTCAAAGTGCAAAAGACCTTGTTTCAATGGACTTCCCTGGTTACGCTGTAGGTGGTTTATCTGTAGGTGAACCGAAAGATATTATGAACCGTGTACTTGAGTTTACAACACCACTTCTTCCAGATAATAAGCCACGTTACTTAATGGGAGTAGGTTCTCCTGACTCGTTAATCGATGGTGCAATTCGTGGTATTGATATGTTTGACTGCGTACTTCCAACTCGTATCGCTCGAAATGGTACATGTATGACAAGTGAAGGCCGTCTAGTTGTAAAAAATGCGAAATTTGCAAGAGACTTCGGTCCGCTTGATCCAAATTGTGATTGCTATACATGTAAAAATTACTCTCGTGCGTACATTCGTCACTTAATGAAATGTGATGAAACGTTTGGAATTCGTTTAACGTCTTATCACAACCTTCATTTTCTGTTAAACTTAATGGAGCAGGTGAGACAAGCTATTCGTGAAGACCGTCTTGGCGATTTCCGCGAAGAATTCTTTGAACAGTATGGCTTTAATAAACCGAATGCTAAAAACTTCTAATACATAATTTAAAAGGAGGAACAAAAGATGAATCCAGGTATGATGAATATCGTTATGATCGTTGCGATGTTTGCGATTTTCTATTTCTTATTAATTCGCCCGCAACAAAAGCGTCAAAAAGCAGTTGCTCAAATGCAAAATGAGTTAGCAAAAGGTGATGCTATCGTAACAATCGGTGGTTTACACGGTACAATCGAATCAGTAGATGAGACGAAAATCGTTATTAAATCTGGTGGTTCACACTTAACTTTCGATCGTAATGCGATTCGTGAAGTTGTGAAAAACTAATGAGAAAGGCCCTGCATGAAATGTGCAGGGCCTTTTTTAGTTGTTTTGTTTTGACATATTTACCCCGAAAATACCACCGAGTGTACTCGCGCCCATTAATGCTAATTGATAAAGTAACTGGGAGTTCGATAAAGTTTGAGAGAAGCCTAAATAGTTAACTAGAAAAACAAGTATAGCGAATGTAAGACCTGTTGTGAAACCTACTAGCCAACCTTTCCCTTGTGCTTTTTTGCCGGCAGTAAATCCGGATATAAGCATAGATAAAAGAGCTAGTATAAAAATAGTAACGGCTAATGTCTCTTCAGTCATATCTGTAAACTTTAATAAAAGAGCCATAACCATGCTAATAATTGATGCAAAAATTAATAAGGTAATGATACCAAAGCCGATTGCGGTTGATAATTTTTTCGTTCCATCCATTTATACATTCCCCCTTTTTAATACAAGCATATTTTCTTTTTGCCCAAGTTAGACTAGTTTATTTTTTATAGGGGAGTCTATACGTAAAAAAGGAGATGTAGAAATGGAATGGGTATCAATCATTGGCCGGACGATGCTTTTGTATATCATCATATTAATTATTTTTCGTCTTATGGGTAAACGTGAAATTGGAGAGTTAAGTGTATTAGATTTAGTCGTATTCATTATGCTTGGGGAAATGGCTGTAGTCGCAATTGAAAATACCGATAAATCACTTTGGCACCAATTAGTTCCGATGACTTTTCTTATGTGTATACAGATTATTTTGTCAGTCATTTCATTAAAGTTTCAACGATTTCGGCATTTAATAGAAGGTGAGCCGGCTATTCTTGTAAATGCGGGGAAAATTGATGAAAAGAAGATGAGAAAGCAGCGTTATAATATAGATGATTTATTGATGCAATTAAGGGAGCAAGGAGTTGGAGATATCCGAGATGTAGAATACGCTATTTTAGAACCATCTGGGAAGTTATCTGTCTTTCAAAAACAAAAAGGTAAACAGGATACATTGCAGTTTACTCTTCCTCTTATTATTGATGGAGAAATTCAATTGAATCATTTACAAATGATTGAACATACAGACGAATGGCTCATTGGAAAATTAAAAAACTTAGGTTATAACGATATCACACAAATTTTATACTGCAGCTTTCAAAACGGACAATTTTTTGTTGATTTGAAAGAAAACTAGAGGCTTACTATATGAAATAGTAAGCCCGTTTACTTCAAAAATGAAAGTTTTCGAATGATTGGAAGTCGACTTAACTCTTCTTTTCGAATGAGTTTGAAAGTGAAGAGGAGGATAATATAAACGATTGTTGTTAAAGTGATTTCCCATAATGTTTGTACGCCGAGTGAATGAGAGAAAATTATATATTTATGAAGGTAAAAACCGAAAGCGCCTGCAATACCGATAGCAAGTCCGCCGAAAATGTAGTCTTTTGCGTAAATGGTAAATGTAATTTTCTTTAAAACAGTAGCGTAATGAAGGAATGTTACCGTCACTATATTTGCTGCAATTGCAAGGGCAACCCCCATCATTTGAAAATCTGGCCTTGAAGCTAGTACAAAAATAACGATTAATTTCACGATGGCGCCAATAAATGTATTCATCATTGCAGCTCTTGCTAAGTTTAAAGCTTGTAAAACAGAGGTAAGTGGACTTTGAAAGTAATGAAATAAAAAGCAAGGTGCAAGAAGCTGGATAAATGCTGTTGCACTATCCGATCCATACATAAGAGTTAAAATAGGAGAAGCGAATACGTATAATATAACGACTGACCACCCACCAGTAATTAATGAGATCCGAAGAGCTTGTTGGAGGCGGTGTTCCACTAATTTATGCTGTCTTTTAGCCATCGCTTCACTAATAGATGGAACGAGTGCTGTAGAAAGAGCGTATGTAATAAAGGCTGGCAGTGATAGAAGTGGGAATGCATAACCGTTTAATATACCGTATTGCTGGGTTGCGACAGAGGCAGCAACTCCGGCAATCGCTAAGCTTTGCATAACAACGATAGGTTCAAAAAAATATGAAACGGAACCGATTAAACGACTTCCTGTAGTTGGAAGAGCAATATCCATAAGAGAATAAAATGTACCCTTGCTCTCCTTTACAGTAGTGAAAAATCCAGAGCGTATAGATAAATGTTTTTCGCGCTGGAATAAAGTGAGTAAAAATAATAACGATGCAACTTCACCGAGAACGGCTGATAACATAGCGCCAGCTGCAGCATATTCTACACCGTAAGGTAAAAATAACTGAATGCATATAGCGATAATTGTAATGCGGACAACTTGTTCTATAACTTGAGCATAAGCGCTAGGTTTCATATTTTGTTTCCCTTGGAAATAACCGCGTAAAACAGAAGAAACAGCAATAACAGGAACGACAGGTAAAATGGCCATTAATGGATAGTACGTTCGTTCATCAGTTAATAATGTTTTTGCTAAAATAGGTGTGAGGAGCATAATTCCAATTGTTAAAATGATACTAATAACGGATGTAACAGCTAATGATACTGTTAATATTTTTTTAACTCTTTGTTTATCGTTCACAGCTTCCGCTTCTGCTACAAATTTTGCGATTGCGACAGGAAGGCCGATTTGTGTTAATGTAATTGCTAGAATGAATGTAGGAACGGCCATCATATAAAGGCCAACACCTTCTTCCCCTAAAATACGTGCCATTACAATCCGGTTAATAAATCCAAGGATTTTGGTAATAAATCCGGCTATCATTAAAATAAATGCGCCTTTTAAAAAGCTTTGTCTCGTCATGGTCTTCTCCTACCTTCTCAAAATCAGTGGAATGATTTACAATAATTTATATGCACGTATGAGACAAGAATGACAAGCATTTAAGAGAGTGAAGTATGAGAGTGCTCTTGAAAGTAGTTATTGCTGTCCATTAGAGCGGGATTAAAAGCGACTTTTCGTGCTGAAATAAGAAGGAGATGTTTATGTATGTTAGAAAAAGAGGCTTTGGTAGAATCATACCGCGGACAGTTACAAGTCGTTTTAGAAAGCAAAGTAGAAGAGTTTCACATGTTCGGTTATGACCGAGTAACAGATGATGATATTTGGAAGTTTCTTAAAGTGAAGAAGTGGAAAAAAATAAACGGTGATGTTAGATTATATGAATTAGTAAATGATGTATTAAGAGTAAGTACTAATGAATATATGAATTATTTAACTGTTGAAGCATATCAAGCGCCACTTTGGTCATTTGATGAATATGAAAATAAATAACCGACTGCAATTGGTTTGTTCTTCCTTTTGCAGTATAATGATAGGTATTGATAATGAGGAAATAATTATGTCTAAGATTATATATAAAGGGGGTAGTGAAGAGAAAAAATAAATAATGAAAGTGTAGGTATTGTGAAAAACTTACCGACACAGCTAGTGATGAACTAGCAAAATTATAGAAAGGAAGTCTACTAACTAGGCGTATGCACACGTGTAAAAGTAAATCGTAAGAGATTTATTTAAAGTGTTAGTAGCAGAAAGAGGGTACATATGGCAAAGCGTGGTACGAGAATTGCCGCCTTTTTCCTCATCGTTTTATTAATCGGTGGAGTAATTGGTGCGGCAGGAAAAGACATAGCAAAAGGAATTAGTCTAGGACTAGACCTTCGCGGTGGTTTTGAAATTCTATATGAAGTAAAACCAGCCAAAAAAGGTGATAAAATCGATCGAGACGTACTTGTAAGTACAGTAGGCGCTCTTGAAAATCGTGTCAATGTTCTCGGTGTAAGTGAGCCGAACATTCAAATCGAAGGGCAAGATCGAATTCGCGTACAACTTGCTGGTGTACAAGATCAGCAAAAAGCACGTGAAATGTTATCAACACAAGCGAAATTAACATTCCGTGATGTAGATGACAACCTTCTTATGGACGGAACGGATTTAAAAGGCGGCGGAGCGAAGCAAACATTTGATGACCAAGGCCGTGCGAGCGTAGGTCTTACACTAAAGAGCGCTGAAAAATTCCGTGAAGTAACTGAAAAAATTTCAAAAATGCCACCACCAACGAATTTAATGGTAATTTGGCTTGATTTTGAAGAAGGAAAAGATTCGTACAAAGCAGAATCTGCAAAACCGAATCCAAAGTTCTTATCAGCAGCAACAGTAGACCAAGTATTTAACCAAGCTGAAGTATCTATCGTAGGTGGAAACTTCACAGTTGAAAGTGCGAAACAACTTTCATCTTTATTAAATGCAGGTGCACTTCCTGTTGATTTAAAAGAAATGTATTCAACATCTGTTGGAGCGAAGTTTGGTCAACAAGCGTTAGAGCAAACAATTTTCGCTAGTGCGATTGGTATCGCTCTTATTTTCTTATTTATGCTTGTATTCTACCGTTTACCAGGAATTGTAGCGGTTATTATGTTAGGTTTATACATTTTCGTTACATTACTTGTCTTTAACTGGATGCATGCAGTTCTTACGTTGCCAGGTATTGCGGCGTTAGTGCTCGGGGTAGGTATCGCAGTTGATGCGAATATTATTACGTACGAGAGACTGAAAGAAGAGCTGAAAATTGGTAAGTCAATGATGTCAGCATTTCGTGCGGGTAACCATCGTTCATTAGCAACAATTCTAGATGCGAACATTACGACACTTGCAGCAGCTGGTGTGTTATTTGTTTATGGTAATAGCTCTGTAAAAGGATTCGCAACAAGTTTAATCGTAAGTATTTTAGTTGGTTTCGTTACGAACGTATTCGGTACTCGTTTCTTACTAGGATTACTTGTAAAGAGCCGTTACTTCGATAAAAAACCAGCATACTTTGGTGTGAAACAAAAGGATATTATTCCATTAACAAAAGGTGTAGTACATCCACCGACAAGATTTGATCGTATTAACTTCGTAAATATCGGTCATAAATTCCTTGTTTTCTCGATTGTAGTTGTAATTGCAGGTGCAATTATTTTACCAATTTTCAAATTGAATCTTGGTATTGATTTTGCGAGTGGTACACGTATCGACTTGCAATCAAAACAATCAGTTACTGTATCAGATGTTCATAAAGATTTTAAAGAATTGAACATTGATGTGAAGGAAGAAAATATTGTACCTACTGGAGATGACAATAAAGGTTTCGCCGTTCGTACTTTAGGTGTTCTATCAAAAGATGAAATTGCGAAAACAAAAACATTCTTCCATGATAAATACGGTACAGATCCAAACGTAAGTACAGTTTCACCGACAATCGGTAAAGAGATTGCACGAAATGCATTTATCGCAGTATTAATTGCTTCTGCGGTTATCATTTTATACGTAAGTATTCGATTCCGATTTACGTACGCATTATCTGCAGTGCTTGCATTATTACATGATGCGTTCGTTATGATTGTTATATTTAGTATTTTCCAATTAGAGGTAGACTTAACGTTTATCGCTGCGGTATTAACAATCATCGGTTATTCTATTAATGACTCGATTGTTACATTTGATAGAAACCGTGAATTATACAAACAGAAAAAACGAGTTCGCGATATAAAAGACTTAGAAGAAATCGTAAATGCAAGTATTCGCCAAACGCTTGGTCGTTCAATTAACACCGTATTAACAGTGTTATTCCCAGTAATTGCGTTACTTATCTTCGGTAGTGAGTCACTACGTAACTTCTCGTTTGCGTTACTTGTTGGATTAGTTGTAGGTACGTACTCTTCTGTTTTCGTTGCTTCTCAAATTTGGTTAATGCTTGAAAACCGTCGTTTGAAAAAGGGTAAAAACAAGAAAAAGGTTGAGAAAGTAGAATCTGAACCGCAAGTATAAAAAAGATGATGTCTCTTTATGAGGCATCTCTTTTTTCGTTTGTGGATACAATAAGATAGCAACTTTTTAATAGAAGGGATATGGAAAAAATTGGTGTTGTTATCACTGTTTTTGTTACAATAAAAAGATAGGTTAAGAAAAGAAGGGATTTTAATTATGGAAAAAGATGAACGTTTTAAACAGGCCGAGTTTGGTGCTATTGTCGGGATCGTTGGTAATATTATATTAGCGATTGTAAAGGCGGTAATTGGTTATATTGGGAACAGTAAAGCGCTATTAGCGGATGCCGTGCATTCTGCATCAGATGTAATTGGTTCGCTAGCTGTATTGTTTGGATTGCGAGCAGCGAAGCAACCGCCCGATGAAGATCATCCGTACGGTCATGGTAAAGCGGAATCGATTTCAGCAATTATTGTTGCAGTATTATTATTTATTGTGGGAATCGAGATAGCGATTTCGTCTATAAAAGCTTTTTCGCAGGAACTAGAACCACCGAAGGGAATTACGATTTTTGCTGTTGTTCTTTCAATTATCGTGAAAGAAGGAATGTTTCAATATAAATTCCGATTAGGGAAGAGGGTAAACAGTGATGCAATTATTGCAAATGCATATGAACATCGTTCGGATGTATTTTCTTCAATTGCAGCTTTAATCGGTATTTGTGCAGCGATTATTGGTGGTAAGTTCGGGTTAGATTGGCTTGTATATGCCGATCCAATTGCAGGATTATTTGTTTCACTTCTTGTTGCAAAAATGGCATGGAGTATTGGGGCAGAAGCAATTCATGCAACGCTTGATCATGTTCTTCATGAGGAAGATGTTGTTCCGCTTAGAGAAGCAGTACTTCAAATAGACGGTGTGAAAAAAATCGGTTCTTTATATGCAAGGGAGCACGGTCATTACGTTATTGTCGATATTAAAGTTTCTGTAGATCCATACATTACTGTAGAAGAAGGGCACCGCATTGGAAAGCATGTGAAAGAAACGCTTATGGAACAAGATAACGTACAAAATGTGTTTGTACATATAAATCCGTATTCTCCAAATTAAACATTATTAACATTTTAGTATATAGATATTGCAGCGTAGTTTGCATTATATTGTCACCCCTTAATCTGTCTTGTATAATGAACAGGTTAAGGGGTGATTTCGTGTTACAACCGAAGACGCGTTGGAAAGAAAAAGAATATAATGACGAGCGAGTGAGTGAATTAGCAAGTAAATTAAAATTATCACCACTTGTCGTTTCGTTATTCCTCGGTAGAGGACTAGATACAGAAGATAAGATTTTAGATTTTTTAAATACAGAAAATCAAGAATTTCATGATCCATTTTTATTAGAAGGAATGGATAGAACGGTAGAACGTGTCAATAAGGCGATTCAAAATGGAGAGCAAATATTAATATTTGGTGACTACGATGCGGACGGAGTAAGTAGTACGACTGTGTTATATCTTGCTTTGCAAGAATTAGGTGCAAATGTAGAATTTTATATCCCAAACCGTTTCACAGAAGGTTATGGACCAAACGAAGAAGCATTTCGTTGGGCGCATAGCGCAGGATTCTCACTAATTATTACTGTCGATACTGGTATCGCAGCAGTACATGAAGCGAAGGTAGCGAAGGAGCTTGGAATAGATCTTATTATTACAGATCACCATGAGCCACCACCAGAATTGCCAGAAGCACTTGCGATTATTCATCCGAAATTAGATGGCGGTGTATATCCGTTTCACTATTTAGCTGGTGTAGGTGTTGCATTTAAAGTTGCACATGCACTACTAGGTCGTGTACCAGAACATTTATTAGAAATTGCAGTAATTGGTACAGTAGCCGATTTAGTGTCACTTCATGGTGAGAATAGATTGCTAGTGAAGCGCGGTTTAAAACATATGCGCATGACGAAAAATATCGGACTAAAGGCGCTATTTAAAGTTGCTAACGTTTCGCAAAGTGAAATTACAGAAGAGAGCATTGGATTCTCACTCGCACCGCGTATTAATGCAGTTGGCCGTTTAGAAGATGCTACGCCGGCTGTACATCTTTTATTATCAGATGATCCAGAAGAAGCGAAAGAGCTAGCTGAAGAAATTGATGAGCTGAATAAACTGCGAAAAGATATTGTAAAGCAAATTACAGAAGAAGCTATCGCTGAAGTGGAAAATAATTTCCCCCCAGAAGACAATAAAGTACTAGTACTGGCAAAAGAAGGCTGGAATCCAGGTGTAATTGGAATTGTCGCATCTAAATTAGTGGAACGTTTTTATCGTCCAACGATTGTATTATGCATTGATCCTGTAAAAGAAACAGCAAAAGGTTCAGCACGTAGTATTGCAGGATTTGATTTGTTTGCAAACTTGTCAGATTGTAGAGAGTTATTGCCACACTTCGGAGGGCATCCGATGGCAGCGGGAATGACGCTACATATGAATGATGTAGATGAATTGCGCCGCCGCTTAAATGAACAAGCAGAGGTAATTTTAACAGAAGAAGATTTTATTCCAATTACAGCTGTTGATGTCTTTTGTAAAGTGGAGGATGTAACACTGGCAGCAATTGAAGACATGCAAAAGTTAGCGCCATTTGGTGTTGGAAATCCAAAACCGCGTATTGCAGTGAAGGATGCAGAGTTAGAAAGTATTCGTGCAATCGGATCAGATGGCTCTCATTTGAAAATGGCTCTTCGCGATGGACAAGCGACACTGGATACAATCGGATTTGGATTTGGTGCGTATGCGAAAGAAATTTCTCCAGTTGCAAAGGTATCTGTAATAGGAGAAGCATCTATCAATGAATGGAATAATTTTAAGAAGCCGCAATTAATGGTACAAGATATTGCTGTAGAGGCGTGGCAATTATTTGATTGGCGTAGTATGCGTAACGTAGAAGCGAATGTATCAGAACTTCCGAAAGAAAAAATAACGATGGTGTATTTTTCTGAAGAGGTATTGAATAAATTTTCTTTAGAAGACTTTAAAGAGCATATGATGCATGCATCAGAAGTAACTCATTTAGACGATCAATACATCGTGTTACTTGATTTGCCAAAAGGAACAGATGAATTACGAGATTTATTTAAAGTGGGGTTCCCGTCGCGAATTTATACGCTATTTTATCAAGAGAATAATCATTTATTTAGTACTGTTCCAACGAGGGAACATTTTAAATGGTACTATTCTTTCTTGAGCCAAAAAGCACCATTTTCTTTAAGACAATATGGAGAACAACTATGTCGACATAAAGGTTGGTCAAAAGATACAGTAAATTTCATGACACAGGTGTTTTTTGAGTTAGAATTTGTTACAATAAAAGATGGCGTCATTTTTATGGCAGACAAAAAACAAAAGCGTGATTTAATTGAATCGAACACATATCGTGAGAAAATGAACCACTTACAATTAGAAAAAGAATTGGTTTATAGCACATATCAGCAACTATATACATGGTTTGAAACGATTCGTAATCATAAAGAAGTAGAACAGTTAGGGTAAAGGATTTGTATTTACAAACCTTTTAGATCTGAGGAGGATTCAGAAATATGGATTTCAAGCAACATATCGCAATTGTACCGGATTATCCAAAAGAAGGTATTGTATTTAAAGACATTACACCGTTAATGAACGATGGTAAAGCATACAAAGCAGCAACAGATGCAATCGTTGAGTATGCAAAGAAAAGAGACATTGACGTTGTAGTAGGGCCAGAAGCACGTGGCTTTATTATCGGTTGCCCAGTTTCTTATGCGTTAGAAGTAGGTTTTGCACCAGTTCGTAAATTAGGGAAATTACCACGTGAAGTAATTACAGTTGATTACGGTAAAGAATATGGTAAAGATGTTTTAACAATCCATAAAGATGCAATTAAGCCAGGTCAACGCGTATTAATTACAGATGATCTATTAGCTACAGGTGGAACAATTGAAGCGACAATTAAGCTAGTTGAAGAACTTGGCGGAGTTGTAGCAGGAATTGCATTCTTAGTAGAGCTTACTTACTTAGATGGTCGTAAAATGTTAGATGGTTACGATGTATTAGTATTAGAAAAATACTAATCACTATATAGGTAAAACTACGGTGATAAAAAGTACCCGTGAATCTCTTGGAGAGGAGCGGGTACTTTTGTATAATTGCACAAAAAAATAAGGTAAAATGTCAGTAAAATCTTTTCCTTTTCACAATTCACAATCATTAGGTTATAATGATAGAATATAATTTATTCTACTTAATTAAGATAAAGTCAATTTTCAATAAAAGGTGATTCGATGGCAAATGAGCAGGTACTAACAGCTGAACAGGTACTCGAGAAAGCAAGTCAATATTTAGCAGATGAAGATATTGAGCTAGTGGCACGTGCCTATGAATATGCACGTGATGCGCATAGCGAACAATACAGAAAATCGGGTGAACCGTACATTATTCATCCAATTCAAGTTGCAGGTATTTTAGTTGATTTACACATGGATCCAGCTACAGTATCAGCAGGTTTCTTACATGATGTAGTGGAAGATACAGAAATTACATTAGAAGATATTGAACGGGAATTTAATAAAGAAATTGCTATGCTTGTCGATGGTGTAACAAAGCTCGGAAAGATTAAATATAAATCTCATGAGCAACAACAAGCAGAAAACCATCGCAAAATGTTTATTGCAATGGCTCAAGATATTCGAGTTATTTTAATTAAACTAGCTGATCGTCTTCATAACATGCGTACATTGAAACATTTGCCTCAAGAGAAGCAGCGTCGCATTGCAAATGAAACGTTAGAAATCTTTGCACCTTTAGCACATAGACTCGGAATTAGTACTATTAAATGGGAGCTAGAGGATACGTCACTTCGCTATTTAAATCCACAGCAATACTATCGTATTGTAAATTTAATGAAGCGTAAACGTGCAGAGCGTGAAGAATATTTAGACGAAGTAATGACTGGTATTCGTGAGAAATTAAAAGAAGTTGCAATTCAACCTGAGATTTCTGGAAGACCAAAGCATATTTACAGTATTTATCGTAAAATGGCACTGCAAAATAAACAGTTCAATGAAATTTACGATTTATTAGCTGTACGTGTCGTTGTAAATAGTATTAAAGATTGTTATGCGGTACTTGGAATTATTCATACGTGCTGGAAACCGATGCCAGGTCGTTTTAAAGATTATATTGCGATGCCGAAAGCAAATCTATATCAATCTCTTCATACGACTGTAATTGGGCCGAAAGGTGATCCGCTTGAAGTGCAAATTCGTACGAAAGAAATGCATGAGATTGCAGAATTCGGGATCGCGGCGCACTGGGCGTATAAAGAAGGAAAAACAGCAGAAACAACAGGTACATTAGAGAAGAAACTTACATGGTTCCGTCAAATATTAGAATGGCAAAATGAAGCTTCTAATGCAGAAGAGTTTATGGAGTCATTAAAAATTGATTTATTCTCTGACATGGTATTCGTCTTTACACCGAAAGGCGACGTAATGGAATTGCCACTTGGATCTGTTCCGATTGACTTTTCGTATCGTGTCCATTCGGAGATTGGAAATAAAACAATTGGTGCAAAAGTAAACGGCAAAATGGTGACGCTTGATTATAAATTAAAAACTGGTGACATCATTGAAATTTTAACATCGAAACATTCGTATGGGCCAAGTCAAGACTGGGTGAAACTTGCTCAAACATCTCATGCGAAAAACAAAATACGTCAATTCTTTAAGAAGCAACGTAGAGATGAAAATATTGAAAAAGGCCGTGAACTTGTTGAAAAAGAAGTGCGTAGCCTAGAGTATGAGATGAAAGAAGTGTTAGCTCCTGACAATTTAAAACGTGTTGCCGAGAAGTTCAATTTTGCAAATGAAGAAGATATGTTTGCAGCAGTTGGATATAGCGGGATTACAGCGTCGCAAATTGTTACGCGACTAACGGACAAATTCCGTAAGCAACGTGAAGAAGAAGAAATCGTTGAAGTTAAAGAAGTTCGTAAACCGATGAAAATTCGAAAATGGGATTCTGGCGTTAAAGTAAGTGGTGCGGATAATTTATTAATTCGTTTATCAAAATGCTGTAACCCAGTACCAGGTGATGATATCGTTGGGTATATTACGAAAGGCCGAGGTGTATCGATTCACCGCCGTGATTGTGTAAATGTTCATACAGAAGAAGCTATAGAACGTTTATTGGAAGTAGAGTGGGAAGGTAGTCCTGAAAAAGAAATTGAGTATAACGTTGATATTGAAATTTCAGGTTACGATCGCCGTGGCTTATTAAATGAAGTATTACAAGCTGTTACAGAGACGAAAACGTATATTTCGGCAGTTTCTGGTAGAAGTGACCGTAATAAGATGGCGACAATTAATATGTCAATCTCTATTCGTAACTTACAGCACTTGAAAAAAGTAGTAGAACGCATTAAACGTGTTCCAGAAATTTATGCAGTACGACGCATGATGCATTAATAGGGAGTGTAGAAAAGATGAGAGTTGTTTTACAACGATCAAAAGAAGCGTCTGTCACAGTAGACGGTGAGATCGTAGGACAAATTCCGTTCGGTTTAACATTACTAGTTGGCATTACGCATGAAGATACAGAAAAAGATGCAACTTACATTGCAGAAAAAATTGCGAACTTACGTATTTTTGAAGATGAGAGTGGAAAGATGAACCATTCTGTACTTGATGTAGAAGGACAAGTTCTATCAATTTCGCAATTCACATTATACGGAGATTGTCGCAAGGGAAGACGTCCCAACTTTATGGATGCTGCCAAACCTGATTATGCAGAGCGTTTATATGATTTCTTTAATGAGGAAGTTCGTAAGCAAGGATTGCATGTAGAAACAGGGAAGTTCGGAGCAATGATGGATGTTTCTTTAATCAATGATGGTCCGGTGACCTTAATTGTGGATAGTAAATAGTGTTGCTTAAAAAAGAGGGGATTATATAATCCCTTCTTTTTTATACATTGTTGTATGTTTTGTTCATTTATCTCGCTATTTGTGGGAGATCCACTGCCCGTCGAAGCCTGATTAGTGAGGGCTAATAATGAGTGGCGATGGACAAAACCCTTATTCATTAAAGTTTTACTTTATTTGGAATTAATAGCTGTTTCAGTTATGTATAACTCTTTCATCAATATGGAACAATAAAAAGTAAAACATCTATATTGAATGTGAGGGATATACGTATGCGTATGAACGAAAAAGGGCATTCTGTTACAAATGGTGCAAATCAACTGTTTAACGTAAATTTTCATGATTTTATTTCAAAAGAGCAAAACAATACTTCAATGGAACTTGCTTCTGAGTTTGGGATTTCTCTTCAAGATGTAAAGCGTCTAAAGAAGCAGATTGAACGCTCTTAGAGTACTTGACAATCCTACTCAACAAACGTATAGTAATTTTATATTTACATATGAATATAACCGTTGATAGAGAAGAGTAAATGAGACACACATGGAAAGAGAAGAAATGTCTTAGGCTGAAAACATTTCTGCATGATGACTGATTGAATGACACTCTAGAGGTTTCAACTTGAACGGCATATATGCTTAGTAGGGATGAACGCACATTTAAGCGTTATTAAAAAAGTGGAAGCATACGTGCTTCAATTAGGGTGGCACCACGGGTATAATACTCTCGTCCCTACTGTTCAAACAGTAGAGGCGGGAGTTTTTTTATTTTTATTAAGATTAAAACAATTTGAGGAGGAACTGAATATGTCTATTCAAATCCCACGCGGAACGCAAGATATTCTTCCAGGCACTGTTGAGTTATGGCAGTATATCGAAGGGCAAGCACGCGAAATTTGCCGTCGTTACAACTATAAAGAAATTCGTACACCAATTTTTGAACACACTGAGCTATTTTTACGTGGTGTTGGTGATACGACAGATATCGTACAAAAAGAAATGTACTCATTCCAAGATCGTGGAGAGCGCAGTTTAACATTACGTCCAGAAGGTACTGCACCTGTTGTACGTTCTTACGTTGAAAACAAAATGTTCGGTGATGCAACACAACCAACGAAATTATACTATATTGGTCAAATGTTCCGTTACGAAAGACCACAAGCAGGTCGCTATCGTCAATTCGTACAATTCGGTATTGAAGCAATCGGTAGTAACGATCCTGCGATTGATGCAGAAGTAATTGCACTTGCTGTAGAGTTTTACCGCGGCATGGGCTTAAAAAATATTAAAGTTGTATTAAACAGCTTAGGTGATGCGGCGAGCCGTCAAGCGCACCGTGATGCGTTAATCGCACACTTCGAGCCACGTATCGGTGAGTTCTGTTCTGACTGCCAATCTCGTTTAGAAAAGAATCCTCTTCGTATTTTAGATTGTAAGAAGGACCGTAACCATGAATTAATGGGAACAGCACCATCTATTACAGAATACTTAAACGAAGATTCAGCAGTATACTACGACAAAGTTCAAGAACTATTAACGATGATGGATGTTCCATTTGAAAAAGATCCGAACTTAGTACGTGGTTTAGACTACTACCAACACACTGTTTTTGAAATTATGAGTGAGGCAGAAGGTTTCGGTGCTATCACTACATTAAGCGGTGGTGGACGTTATAACGGGCTTGTACAAGAAATCGGTGGACCAGAAATGCCAGGTATCGGTTTTGCGATGAGTATCGAACGTTTAATTATGGCGCTAAAAGCTGAAAACATCGAATTACCAATTGAACATAGTATTGATTGCTACGTTGTAGCGCTTGGTGAAAAAGCGAAAGACCATGCTGCGAAAGTTGCGTTTGATCTTCGTAAAGCTGGATTATCAGTTGAAAAAGATTATTTAGACCGTAAAATGAAAGCACAATTTAAATCAGCAGATCGTCTAAAGGCGAAATTTGTAGCTGTATTAGGGGAAGATGAGCTAGATAAAGGCATCATTAACTTAAAAGATATGGCAACAGGGGAACAAGAAGAAGTAGCATTAGATGTATTTGCTTCATACGTAGCAGAGAAATTAATATAGGGGGAACTTACAGTGGCTGAAAGAACACATGCATGTGGAAAAGTAACAGTAGAAGCAGTTGGACAAACAGTTCAATTAAAAGGTTGGGTACAAAAACGCCGTGATTTAGGTGGATTAATCTTTATCGACTTACGTGACCGTACAGGTATCGTGCAAGTTGTATTTAACCCAGAAACATCAAAAGAAGCGTTAGAAATAGCAGAAACTATTCGTAGTGAATACGTATTGCACGTAGAAGGTACAGTTGTTGAGCGTGGTGAAGGCGCAATTAATGACAATATGGCAACGGGTCGTATTGAAGTACAAGCAACGAAAGTAAACGTATTAAATGCAGCAAAAACAACGCCAATCATTATTGCTGATGATACAGATGCATCAGAAGATGTGCGTTTAAAATATCGTTATTTAGACTTACGTCGTCCTGCAATGTTTAACACATTCAAAATGCGTCACGACGTAACGAAAACAATTCGTAACTTCTTAGACACAGAAGAGTTCTTAGAAGTGGAAACACCAATTTTAACGAAGAGTACACCAGAAGGAGCTCGTGACTATTTAGTACCAAGTCGTGTACATGATGGTGAATTCTATGCGTTACCACAGTCTCCACAATTATTTAAACAGCTTCTTATGGTCGGCGGATTTGAGCGTTACTATCAAGTAGCACGTTGTTTCCGTGACGAAGATTTACGTGCAGACCGTCAACCAGAATTCACGCAAATCGATATCGAAGCTTCATTCTTAACACAAGATGAAATTTTAGATATGATGGAGCGCATGATGACGAAAGTTATGAAGGATGCAAAAGGTGTAGAAGTGAGTGCACCATTCCCTCGTATGAAATATGCTGATGCAATGGCTCGTTACGGTTCTGATAAGCCAGATACACGCTTTGAAATGGAACTAACAGACCTATCTGAATTTGCAGTAGGTTGTGGTTTTAAAGTATTTACAAGTGCTGTAGAAAGCGGCGGACAAGTAAAAGCAATTAATGCAAAAGGTGCTGCGAGCAAATACTCTCGTAAAGATATCGATGCATTAACTGAATTCGTAAAAGTATACGGTGCAAAAGGTCTAGCTTGGCTTAAAGTGGAAGAGGACGGCTTAAAAGGACCGATTGCGAAATTCTTCGGTGAAGAAGAAGCAAACGCGTTAATGGCTACATTAGAAGCTACTGCTGGCGACTTATTACTATTCGTAGCAGATAAGAAGAGCGTTGTTGCAGATAGCTTAGGTGCACTTCGTTTACGTCTAGGTAAAGAGCTTGAGTTAATTGACGAAAGTAAATTTAACTTCCTATGGGTAACGGATTGGCCACTTCTTGAGTACGATGAAGATGCAGATCGTTACTTCGCAGCTCACCACCCATTCACAATGCCATTCCGTGAAGATGTTGAGTTATTAGAAACGGCACCAGAAAAAGCACGTGCACAAGCATATGACCTTGTATTAAATGGTTATGAGCTTGGCGGTGGATCACTTCGTATTTACGAGCGTGACGTACAAGAAAAAATGTTCAAAGCACTTGGATTCTCACAAGAAGAAGCACAAGAGCAATTCGGATTCTTATTAGAAGCATTCGAATACGGTACTCCACCACACGGTGGTATCGCATTAGGTTTAGACCGTCTTGTTATGTTACTTGCAGGCCGTACGAACCTTCGTGATACAATTGCATTTCCGAAAACAGCAAGCGCAAGCTGCTTATTAACAGAAGCTCCAAGCCCAGTAGCAGAAGCACAGCTTGAAGAGTTAAACTTAAAATTAAGCTTAAAAGAAGAAAAGTAAGAATAAAGTCTAGATGGTTATACTATAGCCGTCTAGACTTTTTTTGAGAGGTTGTTTAAAAAGTCCGGTTTACACTATGTTTTTATTCTCGAAATATGTATTTTTAGGAATTCTATAACTTTTTCTATACAAATAGTCGGAAAAACGCTAGAATACATGATAGACCATTTTTGTAATAGGAGTGTAGAGCTGAATGTTACATCAATTTTCACGTAATGAATTAGCCTTTGGTAAAGAAGGACTTGAAATATTAAAAAATAGTACAGTCGGTATTTTAGGAATTGGCGGCGTAGGGTCATTTTCGGCAGAGGCGTTAGCACGTTCTGGCGTAGGACGTCTCGTATTAGTCGATAAAGACGTTGTAGATATTACAAACGTAAACCGTCAAATTCACGCGTTAGTATCTACTGTAGGACGTTCAAAAGTAGAATTAATGAAAGAGCGTATCGCAGACATTAATCCAGAGTGTGAAGTAATTGGACTAGAAATGTTTTATACTGATGAAACATATGAAGAGTTCTTCAAACATGGATTGGATTTCGTAGTAGATGCATCTGATACGATTACGTTCAAAATTCATTTAATTAAACAATGCTTACGTCGAAAAATTAAAATTATCTCATGCATGGGTGCAGCAAATAAAATGGACCCAACTCGTTTCCGTATTGCGGACATCTCTAAAACACATACAGATCCAATTGCGAAAGTAATTCGTACGAAGCTTCGTAAAGATGGTATTAAAAAAGGTGTAAAAGTTGTCTTCTCTGACGAAAACCCAATCGTAATTCGTGAAGAAGTACGTAAAGAAATCGTACCAGACGAAAATGCAAAAATTCGTAAAGCGAAATTACCACCTTCATCAAATGCATTCGTACCATCTGTGGCAGGCCTAATCATGGCAAGTCACGTTGTACGTGAACGTATTAAAAACGTTGAAGTGAAGCGTGTAGGGCAAGAATAAAAAGAAAGCATATATCCGTCAAGGGTATATGCTTTTTCTATTATGTTTTAAAGAATTGCATATATTTGCAATACTAATAATTCGAATGTAAGTAATCCTAATAAAGAATAATCGTATTTATCCGACTTATAGGCGGAAGTCTTTTTTAAACTCTTAATGGTAAAAAGGCCTAATATTAGAACGAGAATACCGAGTGTTATTTTGAAGACTATTAATGAAATAGCAACCATCTCCTTTCAAACATATATCTTTATAGTAACATTTAAGTAAGTAATATCCAATTATTCCCTGGTGTTTCCTTGTGTGAACTTGAGGTCTATTGTTGTCAATTTTTTCTATAAATCTATATAATTATATTCACAAATATTATTTTTACCGAAGAAAAAAAGATGCCACACAGTCAGAAACCCCGACTAGGTGACATCCTTTTTAATTTTCTGCAGAATAAATAATATCTAAATTTCCATTTTGATCTGTTTTGAAAATTGGAGCGATCTGTTCCTCTTGTTCTTCAACCGAAACGAGTTTTCGAGCACGGTCCATAATTCTAACAAGCATTGCATAATCTTCTTCGATTGCTTGTTGTTTTTTTGAGAGTACCGCTAATTTTGCTTCCAGTTCATGATTCGTTTTTTTCAAAGTCGTGAGCTGAGCTTGTAATACTTCATTTTCAGTTTGTAACTTTGCGAGTGAAGGGTTGGTATGCTCTAAGTTTTGCAAAAACGAGATGACATGTTGCATTGTAAGATTCTGTTTGTTTGGCATAATATCTTCTGAAAACTCGGCATCAATTACGAGTTGTTTCGTTTGCGTGAAATGCTCTTTTTCTATTTTAGCTTCAGAGCGTTTTAATTCTTTACGTTGTTTTTTTGCAAGTTGCACCGCATCTTCGTAATTCGGTCTTACTTCAGCATTCCATCTAAATCCGCAAGCTGCGGAAGTGCGGTTCAATGTATCGCCGACTTCATCGAATGCTTTTATTTGTGTGCTACCGCTGCGAATATGTCGTAAAACAGTTTCTGCTAAAAGGAGATCGTCTTCTTTTGTCCATGCATCTTGACGTGTTTTCATAAGCGAAGCCTCCATAATGGTGACGTTTTCGCTTAGGTTACCCTTTATTTTTCGTTTTATTCGAACTTTGTAATCTTTCATATACAGTAGAAAGTGCTTGCTCAAATTTCCCTGTCGTTTTCGGTTTATAATATTGTTTGTTTTTTATTTTATCAGGTAAGTATTGTTGTTGTACCCATCCATTTGGATGGTCGTGTGGATACAAGTATCCAATGCCTCTTCCAAGTGATTCTGCGCCTTTGTAATGACTATCTTTTAAATGACTTGGAATGTCGCCTGTTTGACCGTTACGTAAATCGTGTAATGCAGTATCAAGTGCTTTGTAAGCTGAGTTTGATTTTGGTGATAAGCAAAGCTCGATAACAGCATTTGCAAGTGGTATGCGTGCCTCCGGGAATCCAACTCGTTCCGCTGATTCTATAGCTGCTAGTGTACGCGGTCCGGCTTGTGGGCTAGCAAGTCCGATATCTTCATATGCCATAATAAGAAGACGTCTACCAATGCTTTGTAAATCACCAGCTTCAATAAGACGTGCTAAATAATGAAGTGCTGCATTTACATCACTTCCGCGCACCGATTTTTGAAATGCCGATAATACGTCATAATGAGCATCTCCACCTTTGTCGTGAACGAAGCTCTTTTTTTGCAAGCATTCTTCTGCAATTTCTAGCGTAATTACCGCAGCTTTTTCGTCCGTTGTAAAGCTAGATAAAACAGCTAGTTCAAGTGCATTATAAGCAGAACGCATATCTCCACCAGATGCATTTGCAAAGTGATGTAATGCTTCCGGCGTAACCGTTACATCATATTCCCCAAGACCTTTTTCTTTATCTTCAAGTGCTCGTTTTAAGCCAATTAAAAGATCATCTTCTGTTAATGCGTGTAATTCGAAGATTTGACAACGACTTCGAATAGCAGAATTAATAGCATGGAACGGATTACTCGTTGTTGCACCGATTAAGGTAAGGAGTCCGCTTTCTAAATGAGGTAATAGAAAATCCTGTTTTGCTTTATCTAGACGGTGTACTTCATCTAAAATTAAAACGAGGTGTCGATGCATCTTTGCTTCTTGTACAACAACTTCCATATCTTTTTTATTATGAGTAACAGCGTTTAATAGGCGAAAAGGGGTTCCAGTACTTCCTGCAATTGCGCTCGCAATGGATGTTTTTCCTGTGCCTGGAGGGCCGTATAAAATCATAGATTGAAAATGATTTGCTTGGACCATTCGCCATAAAATTTTTCCTTCACCAACTAAATGTTGTTGTCCGATAATTTCTTGAATATTTGTAGGGCGCATTCGATGTGCGAGTGGCTGTTTCATTTTTACCGTCTCCCTTAATGTATAATCTCTTTCTATCGTATCATTTTTTTTAGTGGAATTTGAAATAGGATGCTGTTTTGTGGGAAAAATGAATATAAATATTTTCATTTTTCTTTCAATTGTAATAATTTCCGAGTTTTTCAATGTGATTTTATGTTATCATTTTGATACACAAGTTGAAATTTCTTATAATACTATATTATGCTATAATTTCATAGGATTTTAAATTGTGTTCTTTTATAAATAAGATATAACCAATAGAAGTGAAAATTTGAAAAGAGGTGCAAAATAGATGAAGATTTCAACGAAAGGCCGCTACGGCTTAACAATTATGATCGATCTTGCAAAAAAGTTTGGTGAAGGTCCAATTTCCTTAAAATCAATTGCGCAGGCACATGATTTATCGGAACATTACTTAGAGCAATTAATTTCACCACTTCGTAACGCTCGTCTAGTAAAGAGTACGCGCGGGGCATATGGCGGATATGTATTGTCTGATCAGCCAGCTAACATTACAGCTGGGGATGTAATCCGTGTATTAGAGGGTCCGATTAGTGTTGTAGAAATGATAGAAGAAGAGGAACCGGCACAACGCCAATTATGGATGCGTGTTCGTGATGCGGTGCAAGAAGTGTTAGATAGTACAACGTTAGAAGATTTAGTACGTTATGAGGAAGAAAATCACGGGGGCTATATGTTTTACATTTAATTCCTTGTGAAACGATTTGGAAAGAAGGAGATTTAATGGAACGCATTTACTTAGATCATGCTGCGACATCTCCGACTCACCCAGAAGTGGTCGAAAAGATGATTCCATATATGACAGAAACATTCGGGAACCCGTCTAGTATTCACTTTTATGGACGTCAAACGCGCCATGCAGTAGATGAGGCGAGACGCGCGGGAGCACGTAGCATTCATGCGAATCCGAATGAAATTATATTTACGAGCGGTGGTACAGAAGCTGATAATTTAGCGCTTATAGGTGTAGCACGTGCGAATCGTCATAAAGGTAACCATATTATAACGACGCGAATTGAACATCATGCAATTTTGCATACGTGTGAATTGTTAGAGCGCGAAGGGTTTGAAGTGACATATTTACCTGTTGATGAAACAGGACGCGTTCAAGTTTCTGACATACAAAATGCATTAACAGAAGAGACGATTCTCGTATCCGTTATGTTTGGGAATAATGAAGTCGGGACGATGCAACCAATCGCGGAAATAGGGAAGTTGCTAAAAGAGCATCAAGCTTATTTTCATACAGATGCGGTACAAGCTTACGGATTAGTAGAAATAGATGTGAAAGAGTTCGGCATTGATTTATTATCGATTTCAGCTCATAAAATTAATGGACCAAAAGGTGTAGGGTTCCTATATGCTGGTGCAAATGTGAAATTTGAACCGTTATTAATAGGCGGGGAGCAAGAAAGAAAACGCCGTGCTGGTACTGAAAATGTACCGAGTATCGTTGGTTTGCAACATGCAATTTTGTTAGCTGAAAAAACGCGTGAGCAAAAAAATGCCCAATATGAAGAGTTTAAAGATATAATGGTATCTGTCTTCAAAAATGAAGACATTACTTTCGAGGTAAACGGAAACTTAGAATATCGCTTACCACATGTGCTTAATATCAGTTTTACAGGAATGAACATTGAACCGTTCCTTGTGAACTTAGATATAGCTGGCATTGCAGTGTCAAGTGGCTCGGCGTGTACAGCTGGTTCGATTGATCCATCACATGTATTAGTAGCGATGTTCGGAAAAGACTCCGATCAAATACGTTCATCCGTACGCTTTAGTTTCGGACTTGGAAATACGAAAGAGCAAATTGAGAAAGCGGCGTACGAAACAGTGAAAATCGTGAAGCGATTAACACAAAATTAGCATGGGAGGTGACATGATGAACAAACTACCTCAAGAAACACGCGTTGTCATCGGGATGTCCGGTGGCGTCGATTCATCTGTAGCAGCTCTTTTATTAAAAGAGCAAGGTTATGATGTAATCGGAATTTTTATGAAAAACTGGGATGATACAGATGAGAATGGTGTCTGCACAGCAACAGAAGATTACAATGATGTAATTGAAGTGTGTAACCAAATTGGCATTCCATATTATGCAGTAAACTTTGAAAAACAATACTGGGATAAAGTATTTACGTACTTCTTAGATGAGTACCGAGCTGGTCGTACACCAAACCCAGATGTAATGTGTAACAAAGAAATTAAATTTAAAGCATTTTTAGAGCATGCGATTGCGCTTGGTGCTGATTATGTAGCGACAGGTCATTATGCACGCGTTGCTTATATGGACGGCGAATATAAAATGCTTCGCGGCGTTGATGATAATAAAGACCAAACGTATTTCTTGAATCAATTAAGCCAAGAGCAATTATCAAAAACAATGTTCCCATTAGGTGAATTAAAGAAACCGCAAATTCGTGAAATGGCGACAGAAGCTGGTTTAGCGACAGCGGCGAAGAAAGATAGTACTGGTATTTGCTTTATCGGTGAGCGTAACTTTAAAGATTTCTTAAGCAACTATTTACCAGCGCAACCAGGTGTGATGCAAACATTATCTGGTGAAGTGAAAGGGAAGCATGACGGTTTAATGTACTATACAATTGGACAACGTCATGGCCTTGGTATTGGTGGTAACGGTGATCCGTGGTTTGCTGTTGGGAAAAACTTGAAAGAAAACATTTTATATGTTGATCAAGGATTCCATAACGAGCTTCTATATGGTGATGAAGTTATTGCTACGAATATCGGCTGGGTAAGTAATGAAGCGAAAGAAAAAGAATTTAAGTGCACAGCGAAATTCCGTTATCGTCAAGAAGACAATAAAGTAACGGTTCAAATCGTTGATGAAAATACAGTTCGTATTCTTTGTGATGAGCCAATTCGTGCAATTACACCAGGACAAGCAGTTGTTTTCTATGATGGAGATGAGTGCTTAGGCGGTGCTACAATTGATGAAGTATATCGTAGTGGTAAGAAATTGGATTATTTAGGATAAAATGAGAAGCCTCTGCCGATTAGCGGTTAGAGGTTTCTTTTACATAAAGCGAATTTTCGTTCGCTTGGAAAATACATTCTTTGTTATAATTTGTTGTAGAGGTGAAGGACATGTCAAACAAACTTGAAACAGGTATTCAATATATGCAAGAAGGAAACTGGGAAGAAGCTGCTAAAAATTTCACAGAAGCAATCGAAGAAAATCCGAAAGATGCGCTTGGATACATTAATTTTGCGAACTTATTAGATGTACTAGGTGATAGTGAAAGAGCAATTTTATTTTATAAACGTGCATTAGAATTAGATGATAAATCTGCGGCTGCTTATTATGGATTAGGAAATGTATATTACGGTCAAGAGCAATTTGCAGAGGCAAAGGCTGTATTTGAACAAGCGATGCAAGCGGGATTACAATCAGCTGATGTAACATTTATGTTAGGTATTACACATGTGCAGCTTGGAAATGATCGTCTTGCACTTCCATTTTTACAAAGAGCAACAGAATTAGATGAAAACGATGTAGAGGCTGTGTTCCAGTGCGGACTTTGCTTTGCACGTTTAGAACATATTCAAGAGGCGAAACCTTATTTTGAAAAGGTATTAGAAATGGATGAAGAGCATGCAGATGCGTATTATAATTTAGGTGTTGCGTACGTATTTGAAGAAAATAACGAGAAGGCTCTTACTTTATTTAAGAAAGCAACTGAAATTCAGCCAGATCACTTTTTAGCTGGTAATGGTGTTCGTTTATTGGAGCAAGAAGCTGAATAAGATGAAAATATAGTTTAATGGGTAGTTATCCCTCATCTAAATAGGTGGGGGATGTACTGCTCATTAAAGTGAAACGAACCGGAAAGGAGAGGAAAGATGGGAAATCAACATGCAATGGATTTGTTTGAGGAAGATAAAAAGTTTATAAAAGCGCAAGTTCTTCACACCATTTTCCACAACGAAGAAAACCTCTATTCCGTTGTCAGTATGAAAGTCATTGAGACGAATGAAACGTACGACGAAAAAAAAGTGATGATAAACGGTCATTTTCCCCGCATGCATGAAGATGAAGTGTTTACATTGACAGGGCATTTTAAAGACCATCCGAAGTATGGGAAACAATATTTAGTTGAAACATTTAAGAAAGAATTGCCGCAAACAAAAGCTGGTATGGTGCAATATTTAGCGAGTGATTTATTTAAAGGGATAGGAAAGCGTACAGCTGAAAAAATTGTGGATCATCTTGGGGAACATGCCATCTCTAAAATTATGGATGATCCGGATGCGTTAAATGGTGTTGTCAATAAGCAAAAAGCTCAAGAAATATATGAGACAATTGTTGAACATCAAGGACTAGAGAAAGTAATGAGTTTTTTAAATGGTTACGGTTTTGGAACGAAGCTTTCTATTAAGATTTACCAGCAATATAAAGAGATGACATTAGAAGTGATTCGTAATAATCCGTATAAGCTTATTGAAGAAGTGGACGGGATTGGATTTGGAAGAGCGGATGATATAGGACGTGCGTTAGGTATATCGGGTAATCATGATGACCGTGTACGTGCGGGTTGTTTTTATACGTTAGAGAATGTTTCTTTGCAACTTGGTCATGTTTATATGGGAAAAAATCAACTTGTAAGAGAAACGATGTCACTTTTAAATAATCAAGAAGGAAGAGTGACCGAGGAAGACATTGTAGCTTGCGTTGAAATGATGCAAAGTGAAGGGAAAGTTATCATAGAAGAAGAACGAGTGTATTTAGCATCGTTATTCTACTCAGAAAAAGGTGTTGTAAAGTCTATTCACAGGCTTATGAATCAGGAGGAAACACCCTCATTTCCTGAAGCAGAAGTGTTAAAGACGTTAGGTCAAATTGAAGAACAACTGAATGTACAGTATGCACCGTTTCAACAAGAAGCGATTCAAACGGCACTTCATAAACCGATGATGTTATTGACAGGTGGACCAGGAACAGGGAAAACAACAGTTATTAAAGGAATTGTTGAAATGTATGCGTCACTTCACGGGCTATCGTTAAATCCGAATGAATACAGTGACGATAATCCATTTCCGATATTATTAACGGCCCCAACAGGAAGAGCAGCGAAGCGAATGAGTGAATCAACGGGGCTTCCAGCTTGTACAATTCACCGTTTACTTGGCTGGACCCCAGAAGGGTCTTTCCAGCGTAATGAAACGGATCCGGTACAAGGGAAATTGCTTATTATTGATGAATTTTCAATGGTTGATATTTGGCTTGCAAATCAGCTGTTTAAATCATTGCCGACTAACATTCAAGTTATCGTTGTAGGTGATGAAGATCAATTACCATCTGTAGGACCTGGACAAGTGTTGAAAGATTTATTGAATGCAGGTGCAGTTCCAACAGTGAAGCTTACTGAAATTTATCGTCAAGCGGAAGGCTCATCTGTTATTCAACTCGCCCATGCGATAAAAAATGGAACGCTTCCACCAGATTTAGCGCAAAATCAAAAAGATCGTTCATTTATCGGCTGTACAGGAGCTCAAATTGTTGAGGTTGTTAAGAAGGTTTGTGAAAATGCTAAGACAAAAGGGTTTAGCGCAAGAGATGTACAAGTACTGGCCCCGATGTATCGTGGCCCTGCCGGTATTAATGTACTAAACGAAGCGTTGCAAGAAGTGTTTAATCCGAAAAGGGAAAAGAGTAAAGAAATTGCTTACGGTGATGTTGTATACCGAAGAGGCGATAAAGTACTGCAACTCGTTAATCAACCGGAGAGCCAAGTGTTTAATGGTGATATCGGAGAAATTGTTTCGGTGTTTTATGCGAAAGAGAACGTTGAACAACAAGATATGATTATCGTTTCATTTGATGGAATTGAGGTAACGTATACAAAGCCAGACTTAAATCAAATTACACATGCCTATTGCTGTTCGATTCATAAATCGCAAGGTAGTGAGTTTCCGATTGTGATTATGCCGATAGTGAAAAGTTACAATCGTATGTTACGTCGTAATTTAATTTACACTGGTATTACAAGAAGTAAAAAGTTCCTCATTATTTGCGGGGAGGAAGCAGCTTTCCAATCTGGTGTAAATCGCCTTGATGATGCAATGCGTCAAACGACTTTAGCGAATCGTTTGCAAGAATCACAAGGAGAAGTACAGATGGTAACAGTTAATGGCGAAGAAATGGACGTGGAAAACATTTCACCGTATGATTTCATGTAACAAGGTGAAATTATATAGTGAAACTTTCAAACGTATATCGTTGAAAGGCTCCAGTAATGTATAAATGAATGCGGTTTGGACATAATGGCGAATAGAATCTGGGAGACTGTAAGGAGATGAAAGCCATATGTTCATTTGTCCAAATTGCAAAGGGAAAGACATTGGAAAAATAGGTGTCAACCAATTTTATTGCTGGAATTGTTATATCGAATTATCGGTTTCAAAAGGGAAAATCCATACGCATCAAGTAGAGGAAGATGGTTCATTAAGCTCTCTTGATGATTTATTTGATGAGAACGAAAGAACGATCGGATAACGAAAAGGGGGATTTACTTTGAATCTACGCAATTCATTAATCGCATTAGGTGTTGGAGCGGCAGCATATCAATATGCTCGCAAGCAAGATGTATTTTCAAAACGCAATATGAAAAAAGCACGTAAGATGATTAAATCTTATTTATAAGCGCAAAAAACTCCCTTCATAATAAGGGAGTTTTTTTATGCACTTGTATGTAAATATAAAAGTCCAATTTCAGAGAAGAGATACGATAGGCCGTAACATCCAACGCCAAGCATTCCGTAATGAAATAACTGCTTCGCCCTTTCTTTTCGGGAGGAACGAATAAAGAAACCTTTCCAAATCCCAAACCCGATACAAACCCATTCAAGAATCATAAAAAGTGCTGATAATACGAGCATAAATAAAACCATTATTAGCCCTCCTGATTATATTGTTTCATGCTGCATTCTCAGGGGTGGTTGTCCTTGTTATGTTATGTATATGTATGTCTTTACAAAACAGTATGGTCTGCACGAAAAGATTTTAAAACTTTTGCACATAACCTACCCTGTTTATTTTCAAAATAAAGGTGGAGGAGGTTTTTCGTGTGAAGAATCTTAAAATCATTTGGATATATCGTTTAGGGTTATTGTTACTTGTATTTCTTTGTTTACTTGTCTTTTTAAAAATTAAGCCGCTATGGGCACCGATTATTTTTGTATTTAAAGTGGCAATTACACCGTTTCTTATTGCATGCTTTATTGCGTATTTATTGCATCCTTTAATTGAAAAAATTCATAAAGAGGGGATGCCACGTACACTTGCTATCTTGCTTATTTACATCCTTTTCTTTGGCGGAATTGGTTATGGGATTTATAAAGGAACGCCAGTTGTTATTAAACAGTTACAAGAGATTAATGAACAATTTCCGCAGTTTACAAAAATGTATGATTCTTGGATGGATGGCGTCACAGAACAAACAGCAAATTTCCCATCATTTATTCATGAAAAGGTGAAACAAATTTTTGTTGGTGTAGAAACGAAGATACAATCACTTTTAAATAAAGTGATGAGTACGGCTCGTGGCGTACTGGATTCGTTGCTTATTATTTTCTTAATACCGTTCATTGTATTTTACATATTAAAAGATTACGGTGAATTTTATCACATCTTTTGGAAACTAGTCCCAAGTAAGTGGCGTAGTACAGGGCAAATGCTGGCGAAAGAAATTGATAAGTCACTCGGAAGTTATATTCGAGGACAGTTATTTGTTTGCTTAGTATTAGGGGGAGTATCTGTTCTTTCCTTTTGGTTTATCGGTATGAAATATCCACTATTACTCGGCATTATTATTGGGGTAACGGATATAATCCCGTACTTCGGTCCTATTTTAGGGGCGATTCCGACATTGATGATTGCGGCAACGGTATCAACGAGTTTACTCATTAAGGCGGGAATTACGATTGCTATTTTGCAGTTTTTGGAAAGTAACATTTTATCACCTTACATCGTTGGTAAGTCACTTCGTATGCATCCTGTTATTATTATGCTTGCATTACTAGTTGGAGGAGAGATAGCTGGGATTGTAGGATTACTAATATCAGTTCCAATTTTAGCGGTTATTCGTACAGTGATTGTTCATGTAAGACCTCTTTGGAAAAAAGAAGATGTGTAATATGAAAGCCCTCTACTTATAAAAGTAGAGGGCTTTCATTATTTAGAGAGTTGCTCGTGTATTTGTTGAACGAGAGAGCTTACATCATTTGTTTGAATATGCTTTATTTTTTTCCATTCATTATCGTACATAAATATAATTTGATTGCTGAAAAGCCGCTTTTGCTCTTTTAGATTAGAAATGTTTGCAAAAGAGTACTCTTCAAATATTGGGTTCTTACTTACATCTGGTCCATAAAAGAAGAGCCGTTTGTTCGTTAAAATTAACAGTCCTGGTCTTGCAACGGAACGATAAATAAATATATCTAATGAACATGCAGTGTAAAATAATATCGTTTCGTCAGTCGTTAATATGTTTTTAGCCTTGTTCAATAAAGTTGTCATTTTGCTCACTCCTTTATTATTGATAATTTAATTATAACAAAAAAATAATATTCTGAAAAAAATATAGAGGTAGTACAATTTATTAATAAATGCATAATATATTGAAAGGCTGTTAAGAATGAATAGTAGAATAACTATGGTTAATGCAATATAAATGATTATCTACATTGACAAACTTAAGAGAATTCTATTATATTTAGTCATATAATACATTAAATCAATGACGGAAAAAGTACGTTACAGTCCATTTATAGAGAGAAGCTTCCATATGGCTGAAAGAAGCTTTAAATGAAGGGTAACAGAAAGCTAATCCTGAGAGCAGCTAATCACTGCCGTCTTGCCACGTTACGGCACCATGAGGTGATGAATTGATTGTTATAATAATCAATTCATAATTAGGGTGGTATCGCGAGTTAACTCTCGTCCCTTTTATAGGGGCGGGAGTTTTTTATATTTAAGGAGGAAAATACAATGAAACAACTAACAGGCGCACAAATTCGTCAAATGTTTTTAGACTTTTTCCAAGAAAAAGGACATGCAGTAGAACCTAGTGCATCACTAGTTCCGCATGAAGATCCATCTCTGTTATGGATTAACAGTGGTGTAGCGACATTAAAAAAATATTTTGATGGACGTGTAATCCCGCAAAATCCACGTATTACAAATGCCCAAAAATCAATTCGTACAAACGATATTGAAAACGTAGGGAAAACAGCTCGCCACCATACATTCTTTGAAATGTTAGGAAACTTCTCAATCGGTGATTACTTTAAAGAAGAAGCAATTACTTGGGCTTGGGAATTCTTAACGAGCGACAAATGGATCGGATTCGATAAAGAATTACTATCAGTTACAATCCATCCAGAAGATGAAGAAGCATTCACAATTTGGAATGAAAAAATGGGTGTTCCAAAAGAGCGCATCATCCGTTTAGAAGAAAACTTCTGGGATATCGGTGAAGGACCAAGCGGACCGAATACAGAGATTTTCTATGACCGCGGAGAAGCTTATGGTAATGACTTTAGTGACCCAGAATTATATCCAGGCGGAGAAAACGAGCGTTACTTAGAAGTATGGAACCTTGTATTCTCTCAATTTAACCATAATCCAGACGGTTCATATACACCGCTTCCTAAGAAAAATATCGATACAGGGATGGGTCTAGAGCGTATGACATCTATCGTTCAAGATGTACCTACAAACTTTGATACAGACTTATTCATGCCGATGATTGGCGCAACAGAATCAATTTCTGGTGAGAAGTATCGTAATGGTGACTTAGAAAAAGATATGGCGTTTAAAGTAATTGCTGACCATATCCGTACAGTAACATTTGCTGTAGGTGACGGTGCTCTTCCATCTAACGAAGGCCGTGGTTATGTATTACGTCGTTTATTACGCCGCGCGGTTCGTTATTCGAAGAAATTAAACATCAACCGTCCATTCATGTTTGAATTAGTGCCGGTTGTTGGAGAGGTAATGAAAGACTTCTACCCAGAAGTACTTGAAAAGAAAGATTTCATAGCAAAAGTTGTGAAAAATGAAGAAGAGCGTTTCCATGAAACACTTCATGATGGGGAAGCAATTTTAGCTGAAGTTATCACAAAAGCAAAAGAAGAAAAAACAACTGTTATTTCTGGAGTAGATGCGTTCCGTCTATATGACACATATGGTTTCCCGATTGAATTAACAGAAGAATATGCAGAAGAAGCTGGTATGACAGTTGATCAGGAAGGCTTTGAAAGTGAAATGGAAAAACAACGTGAGCGCGCACGTGCTGCTCGTCAAGACGTTGATTCTATGCAAGTTCAAGGCGGTGTCCTTGGAGAAGTGAAAGTAGCGAGCGAGTTCGTTGGTTACGGTACAGTTGCAACAGAAAGTAACGTTGTTGCACTTGTGAAAAACGGCGAATACACAGATAGCTTACAAGCTGGTGAAGAAGGGCAATTAATGCTTGATGTAACACCATTCTATGCTGAGAGCGGTGGACAAATTGCAGACCGTGGTTACCTTCTTGCTGACGGCGTGAAAGTACTTGTAAAAGACGTACAAAAAGCACCAAATGGTCAAAACTTACACAAAGTTGTTGTTGAAGAAGGTACATTAACGAAAGATGCGGCTGTGAAAGCTATTATCGACACGAAAAACCGTAGTAGCGTTGTGAAAAACCATACAGCAACTCACTTACTACACCAAGCATTAAAAGACGTACTTGGAACGCATGTTAACCAAGCAGGTTCTCTTGTAACTTCTGAACGTTTACGCTTTGATTTCTCTCACTTCGGTCAAGTACAAGCTGACGAATTAGAAAAAATTGAGCGTATGGTAAACGAGAAAATTTGGGAAAGTATTGATGTTGAGATTTCTCAAAAAGCAATTGAAGAAGCGAAAGAAATGGGCGCAATGGCATTATTCGGTGAAAAATACGGTGATGTTGTACGCGTTGTACAAGTAGGCGATTATAGCTTAGAGCTTTGCGGTGGTTGTCACGTTGATAACACAGCTTCAATTGGTATTTTCAAAATCGTTGCTGAGTCTGGTATCGGTGCAGGAACGCGTCGTATTGAAGCAGTAACTGGTAAATCTGCATACGAATTAATGAACGATCAAGTAGGTTTATTAAAAGAAGCAGCAGGAAAAATGAAAACAAACCCGAAAGATATTTTAACAAGAGTGGATGGTTTATTTGCTGAAGTAAAACAACTTCAAAAAGAAAACGAATCTCTTGCTGCAAAATTAAGCAATATTGAAGCTGGAAACTTAACTGATTCAGTAATGACAGTTGATGGCGTAAAGGTATTAGCAGCGAAAGTAAACGTTGCAGATATGAACAACTTACGTACGATGATGGATGACCTGAAAAATAAATTAGAGTCTGCAGTTGTCGTATTAGCGTCTGTAAATGATGATAAAGTAAACATCTTAGCTGGCGTAACGAAAGATTTAATTAGCCAAGGTTACCATGCTGGTAAACTTGTGAAAGAAGTAGCTTCTCGTTGTGGCGGCGGTGGTGGTGGCCGTCCTGACATGGCTCAAGCAGGCGGTAAAAACCCAGCGCAAGTTGAGGAAGCTTTAGCATTTGTACAAGAGTACGTTAAATCTGTTTCAAAATAAAGAGATAGTAGTGTACAATGGTAGGGAGAGGAGAAGTTCTTCTCCCTATACTTACTATATAAGTGAGGTGCTTGAAATGGACGGTTTTGATAAAACAATGAAGTTTAGCATTCAAGATGAAAAACAGAGTGTCCATGTAAATGATGTACTTTTAACTGTGTATGATGCACTTCAAGAAAAAGGCTATAATCCGATTAACCAAATCGTCGGTTATTTATTAAGTGGAGACCCAGCATACATACCTCGCCATAAAGATGCACGAAGCATCATTCGCAAGCTTGAACGTGATGAGTTAATTGAAGAGCTTGTGAAGTCGTACTTGAAACATCATCGTGAGGAGTAGTTTATGCGGATATTAGGTTTAGATGTAGGTACAAAAACAGTCGGAGTTGCAATGAGCGACGAAATGGGCTGGACAGCGCAAGGGCTGGAAACAATCAGGATTAACGAAGAACGAGGCCACTTTGGTTTTGACCGTATTTCTGAGTTAGTAAAGCAGTACAATGTGGACAAAATAGTAGTAGGTTTACCTAAAAATATGAATGGTACAATTGGCCCACGTGGTGAAGCGTGCCAGCAATTTGCAGAAAACCTGCGAAATCTGTTACAATTAGAAGTTGTAATGTGGGACGAGCGTTTGTCAACGATGGCAGCGGAACGTCTGCTCATTTCAGCTGATGTGAGTCGTAAGAAGCGAAAACAGGTAATCGATAAGATGGCTGCAGTCGTAATCTTACAAGGATTTTTAGATAGTAAATAAGAGGTGACCAAAATGGAAGAAAATCAAATTACAATTGTAGACGAAAAAGGTAACGAACATTTATGTGAAATTATTTTCACTTTTGATGCTGAAAAATTTGGCAAAAAATCATACGTAGTCTTCTCTCCAATCGGTGAAGTAGACGAAGATGGAGACCCAATTTATGATGCAATGGCTTATGAGCAAAATGAAGAAGAGGGCGGAAGTTTACTTCCAATCGAATCTGAAGAAGAGTGGGAAATGGTACAAGAAATGTTCAACACTCTAGCTGATGAGCAAGAAGCTGAATAATAAGTACTGAAAAGGTGGACGACATATAGTCCACCTTTTTTTATATGTAAAATGAAAGATTTTTTGTCGAAACCGTGTAATCCTTTGTAGTATAATGAGACGGATTGTAGAAAAATAAAATGTCTATCTAAAAAAAGATAAATAAATTTATTGTGTTTTTATATCGTGTTGTATAGAAAGATATACATACGGTCTACAATTTAATTAAGGAGGAAGAGTGTTGATAGAGAATCAAGTGAAAAAAAAGCGTAGACGTCTTTTTTTATTTTCGATTATTGCACTGCTTTTAGTTTGTGGTTCAGTCTATGCGTATATTTCATCCGCATTAGGACCAGTTGATAGCGGGAATAAAAAAGAGATTGAAGTAGAAATTCCAAAAGGATCATCTACTAGTAAAATTGGTGAGATTTTAGAAGAAAAAGGTGCTGTGAAAAACGGTACAGTTTTTAGTTTTTATACAAAGGCTAAATCTAAAAATTTACAAGCGGGTACATATTTATTAAATCCTTCAATGAGTGCCTCAGATGTTATTGAACAAATGTCATCTGGTAATGTACATCGTCCAGCTCTTTATAAAGTGACGATAAAAGAAGGTGCACAAGTAACTGAAATTGCAGAAACGGTTGCAAACGAATTAAAGTGGAATAAAGATGATGTCGTACGTCAATTAAACGATAAAGCATTTATTCAAAAAATGCAGCAAAAGTATCCGAAGTTGTTAACGGATAAAATCTTTGATAGCAATATTAAATATCCATTAGAAGGTTATTTATATCCTGCGACGTACTCTTTCTATAAAAAAGATACGACGTTAGAAGAAATTGTAATTCCAATGCTTGAGAAAACGAATGCAATCATTGTTCAAAACGAGGCAAAAATGAAAGCGAAAAACTGGGATGTTCATCAGCTTTTAACATTGTCTTCACTTATTGAAGAAGAGGCAACAGGCTTTACAGATCGTCAAAAAATCTCTAGTGTCTTTTATAATCGTTTGGAAAAAGGTATGCCCCTGCAAACTGATCCAACGGTATTATATGCACTTGGAAAGCATAAACAACGTGTATTATACGAAGATTTAAAGGTAAACTCACCGTACAATACGTATGTTGTGAAAGGATTGCCGGTTGGTCCGATTGCAAACTCTGGTAAACATTCAGTGGAAGCGGCGTTAGAGCCTGCACAAACAGATTATTATTATTTCTTAGCTGCACCAACTGGTGAAGTGTACTATGCGAAAACATTGGAAGAGCATAATGCATTAAAGCAAAAATATATTACGAAAAAACAGTGAAATGGGGAGGGATAGCGAAAAATGTCGCACATCCCTCTTTTTTGTGGTAAAATATATCGGGTTAAAAACTGGCAGAAGAATCGTTTTTAATATCAAAACGGGACGTACAAGCTAAGGATGAAGCTGGCTTGTATTTTTATTGCATTCTATGTGTGAAAAGACGTCATAGAGGCACTTCTCCATGTAAATAAGGAGGACCATTATGGAGGATGCAGTTAACGAGTACCTATTATCATTTATTGATCCGAAAGATAAATTAATTCTTGAAATGGAAGATTATGCGAAAGAAAATCATGTGCCGATTATGGATCGACTTGGAATGGAATTTATGTTGCAATTTTTACGTTTAATTGGACCAAAAAGCATTTTAGAGCTTGGTACAGCAATTGGTTATTCTAGTATTCGTATGATGCAAGCTATTCCAAATTCTCGCATTGTGACAGTTGAACGCAATCGTGAGCGATATGAAAAAGCACTTGAATATATAGAACGTTCATCAGTTAAAGAGCGTATTTCTGTTATTTACGGTGATGCGTTAGAAACAGGTGAGCAAGTAGAAGAACATGGAACGTTTGACGTTATTTTTATTGATGCAGCAAAAGGACAATATCGTCGCTTTTTTGACTTATATGAACCGTTATTAAACCCTGGTGGGGTAATTATTTCAGATAATGTTATGTACCATGGTCTTGTAACGACAAAAGAGAAAATTGAAAACAGACGTACACGTGGTTTAATCCGTCGTATTAAGACGTACAATGAATGGCTTATGAACCATGAAGGATATGATACAACGATTTTCCCAATTGGTGATGGAGTAGCTGTTAGTAAAAAGAGAGGGTGACCAAGGTATGAAGAAACCTGAATTGTTAGTAACGCCAAAAGCAGTAGTGGATATCGAACCTCTTGCGAAAGCAGGAGCAGATGCGGTAATGATCGGTGAGCAAAAGTTCGGTTTACGTTTAGCAGGGGAATTTTCACGTGAAGATGTGAAACAAGCTGTGAAGATTGCGCATGAAAATGGTGTGAAAGTATACGTAGCAATGAACGCTATGTTCCACAATGATAAAGTAGACGAATTAACAGATTATGTTGCATTTTTAAACGAAGTAAGTGTAGATGCAATTGTTTTCGGAGACCCAGCAGTATTAATGGCGGTCCGAGAAGTAGCGCCAAATATGCAATTGCACTGGAATACAGAAACAACAGCAACAAACTGGTTTACTTGTAACTACTGGGGACAAAGAGGAGCAAAACGCGCTGTATTAGCTCGTGAGCTTAGCTTAGATGAAATTGTTGAATTAAAAGAAAATGCTGAAGTGGAACTTGAAGTACAAATTCACGGTATGACTTGTATGTTCCAATCGAAGCGTTCCTTAGTAGGAAACTACTTTGAGTATCAAGGACGTAATCTTGACATTGAAAAGAAAAAATATGAAGAGAATATGTTCTTATATGACCCAGAGCGTAACAATAAATATCCAATTTATGAAGATGAAAATGGTACTCACATTATGAGTCCAAACGATATTTGTTTCATCGATGAGTTAGAAGAACTAATTGACGCTGAAGTCGCTAGCTTAAAAGTTGATGGTGTACTAAAAAGCTCTGCATACATTATTGAGGTAACGAAGAAATATCGTAAAGCAATTGATTTATGTGTAGAAGATCGTGATGCGTATTATGACGTGAAAGACGATTTATATAAAGAGATAGAAGAAATGCAACCAGTAAATCGTCCGTTAGATACAGGATTCTTCTTTAAAGAGACGGTTTACTAAACGAGGAGGGTGTAGGAAATGACTGTACAAGAAATTTCACGAGTAATCGATGGCAAACGCGTTATTGTGAAGAAACCTGAACTGTTAATCCCTGCGGGTAACTTAGAAAAATTAAAAGTAGCTATCCATTATGGGGCAGATGCTGTATATTTAGGTGGACAAGAATTTGGTCTTCGTTCGAATGCAGGTAACTTTACACTGGAAGAAATGGCAGAAGGTGTTGAATTTGCAAAGAAATATGGAGCAAAAATATATGTAACAACAAATATCTTTGCACATAATGAAAATATGGACGGGCTAGAGGAATATTTAAAAGGGATTGAAAAAGCTGGCGTAACGGGAATTATCGTTGCTGATCCGCTTATTATTGAGACTTGTAAACGTGTAGCGCCTTCTGTTGAAGTGCATTTAAGTACACAACAATCACTATCCAACTGGAAAGCAGCACAGTATTGGAAAGAAGAAGGTTTACATCGTCTTGTATTAGCTCGTGAAGCAAGCTATGAAGAAATGAAAGAAATTAAAGAAAAAGTGGATATTGAAATTGAAGCGTTCGTCCATGGTGCAATGTGTATCGCATATTCAGGCAGATGTACGTTAAGTAACCATATGACAGCACGTGACTCTAACCGTGGTGGTTGTTGTCAATCTTGCCGTTGGGACTATGATTTAGTTCAAACAGTATCACAACATAAAGATGCAAAAGAGCTTCCTCTATTCCAAGAAGAAGATGCTCACTTTGCAATGAGTCCAAAAGACTTAAATTTAATTTTATCAATTCCCAAAATGATTGAAATTGGAATTGATAGCTTAAAAGTTGAAGGACGTATGAAATCAATCCATTACGTAGCAACTGTAGCAACGGTATACCGTAAAGTAATTGATGCGTATTGTGCGGATCCGGATAATTTTGAGTTTAAACAAGAATGGTTAGATGAGCTTGATAAATGTGCAAATCGTGATACAGCTCCCGCATTCTTTGAAGGGGTTCCAGGACATCAAGAGCAAATGTTTGGAAATCATAGTAAGAAAACAACGTATGATTTCGCTGGTTTAGTGTTAGATTATAATGAAGAAACAGGCATCGTAACGATTGAGCAACGTAATCATTTCAAACCAGGACATGAAGTGGAGTTCTTTGGGCCAGAAATAGAAAACTTTACGCAGACGGTGGAGAAAATTTGGGATGAGGATGGAAACGAATTAGATGCAGCGAGACATCCGCTGCAAATCGTGAAATTCAAAGTGGATCAACCAGTGTATGTGAATAATATGATGCGCAAAAGCATACTTCAATAAGAAAGAGTTGATAGTCGAATGGGGACGAATAAGCCTGTTGTAATTGGAATTGCTGGTGGTTCGGGATCAGGTAAAACGAGTGTAACGAAAGCGATTTTTGACCATTTTAAAGGTCATTCTATTTTAATCTTAGAGCAAGATTATTATTACAAAGATCAAAGCCATTTACCAATGGAAGAGCGTTTAAAAACAAATTATGATCATCCGCTTGCGTTTGATAATGATCTGTTAATTGAACATTTGCAGCAGTTACTTGCATATGAGCAAATTGATAAGCCTGTATATGACTATACATTGCATACGCGTTCAGAAGAAGTTATTCCAGTTGAGCCGAAAGATGTAATCATTTTAGAAGGAATTCTTATTTTAGAAGACCCACGTCTTTGTGAGTTAATGGACATTAAGCTATTCGTTGATACAGATGCAGATCTTCGTATTTTACGCCGCATGCAGCGTGATATTAAGGAACGCGGCCGTACGATGGATTCAGTTATTGATCAATACGTAAGTGTTGTACGTCCAATGCACAATCAATTTATTGAGCCTTCTAAGAAATTTGCGGATATTATTATCCCTGAAGGTGGACAAAACCATGTTGCAATTGATATTATGGTGACAAAAATTGCAACAATTCTTGAACAAAAAGTAAATTTGTAATAGCATAGTAAAAGATATACGATAGGAAGGGATTTTTTCCCTTCCTATCGAATACAATGAAACATGCAACCTCATCTATATATAGGTGAGGGCATATTTATATCAACTTTCCATACATATCTTCTTTATATAAAGAGGAATTGGGAATACGGGGTTGTATGTGACAACTCCGCTAGTACAGGCGTGCTAGAAACCTCCGCTATACATATAAGTGGGGGAGTTTTCATATGGAACTCCTCTTTTTTTTCGGGGGATTGGTATATAAAAGGAGTGGAAAATATGGCAACAGAAAAAACATACCCTATGACGCAAGAGGGTAAGCAAAAGCTAGAGAACGAACTTGAAGATTTAAAAACGGTAAAACGTAAAGAGGTTGTAGAGCGAATTAAGATTGCACGTAGCTTCGGAGATCTTTCTGAGAACTCTGAGTATGATGCAGCGAAAGATGAGCAAGCGTTCGTAGAAGGACGTATTACACAATTAGAAAACATGATTCGTAACGCAGTTATCATCACAGATAACGGCGAAGAGTCTACAGTTGTTACATTAGGTAAAACAGTAACATTTAAAGAGTTACCAGGTGGAGATGAAGAATCTTACACAATCGTAGGTAGCGCAGAAGCAGATCCATTTGAAGGAAGAATTTCTAACGATTCTCCAATTGCAAAAAGCTTATTAGGTAAGCAAATTGGTGAGAAGGTAGCAATCCAAACTCCAGGTGGAGAAATGCAAGTAGAGATTATCTCTGTAAAATAATAAAAAATCACTCGTGTAAAAGCGAGTGATTTTTTTATTTGTATAAAAGATGAAACACTCCGTCCAAACTATAATAGACGAGGTGTTTTTTTATGAAAATAAAACGGAGAATTACAATTGTTTTAATTTTTTTTATATGTATCATGTTTATTTTACTTTGTCGTTTAATTCAAATACAAATTATAGATACAGAATCATTTACAGATCGTAAGATAAATTTAATTGAAAAAAGTGTTACACAACGGACGCAGTCCATTACGGTAGATGATGGACGAGGCCATTTTATAGATCGGAACGGTAAGGGAATAGGTGAGAAAAAGTATCCTGTTTTAATTGTTTTTCCATTTCTACAAATAAAAAATGACATGTTAGAGAAAATTGCGCATATCATTGGTGTGTCGAGACAAGAGATTGAAAGTCAAATGAAAGACAAGAAAAGTGCATTTATCATGCAAAGGGGAAATGGTCCATTTCGCTTGGCACGAGAGCAGATGGAGAAGGTAAATCAATTAAATGTATTAGGTATTGTAGCAGCTGAAGTTCGTTTACGGCAAACTGGCAGGGTGAATCATTTAATTGGCGATGTGGGGGAGAATGAACGAGAATTTCAAAAACGATACGGAGAAGTAAGAAAAATTTCAAGGCAAACGCCAATTGGTATTTCAGGATTGCAGCAATCATTTGATGAATTTCTTTTGACCGATGGAGAGGCAAAAGTATTGTATCAAGTGGACCGACAAGGGGAACCGATTTTTGGAAAACAAGCGAAATATACTGCGCCTGGAAATCCGTTTTATCCAGTGACGATTCAAACAACTTTACATAACAGGTTACAGCAAAAAGCAGAAGAAGTGGTTGAAGCAAGCGAAATAAAGAAGGGGGGATTAGTATTACTTGATGTAAAGACAAATGAAATTTTAGCGATGGTCAGTAAACCATCTGTGCAGGTGAAGGATGAGCGTTTATATACAACTACACTTGAAAATCAAATGTTGACACCACATTTTCCCGGTTCTGTTTTTAAAACAATAGTTGCAGCGGCAGTGATTGATCAAAATGAAAATGTGTTTAATCGTACATTTAATTGTAATCAAGATTTATATGGTGAAGACCACCCACAAGTTATGATGGGTACACTTAGTTTTAAAGAGAGCTTTGCTAGAAGCTGTAACAGGACATTTTCAGAGTTAGGTAATGAGCTAATACAAAAGGATAAGATGGTGTTAGAAACTTACGTAGCAGCGTTAGGAGCCGCTAGTAAGGTTGGATGGAAAGGTTCTGTATTTCATACAACTCATTTTGAGCAAATGCCAGAGGAGAAGAGGGTTACGATTTGGGGTAGTGAAGGAAATAAGAATAGTAAAAAGGCGGTAGCGCAAACAGCAATTGGACAAAAAGATGTACGTATGTCACCTCTAGCGATTGCAAATATGATGGCGACGATTGCTAGAGGTGGAGAAAAGATGGAAGTGAAAGCTGTGGAAAAAATAATGTATAAAAATGGAACGGACTTCTATACATTTGAAGACCATACATTAGGTGGAAAACAGCTTTCCTATGAAACGGTGAAAACATTACAAGAGTTATTAAGGGGTGTTGTAACAACGGAGAAAGGAACAGGAGCAGCATTCAGGTCATTACCACTAAGTGTTGCCGGAAAATCTGGGACAGCGCAAACAGGAAAAGGGATGAAAGTGAATCGTTGGTTTGCGGGTTATTTTCCATATGAAAATCCAAGATATGCTTTAGTTGTCGTGGATATAGAAACGAATAGCAATGTAAATAAAGTTACACCTATTTTCAAAGCTATCGTAGAATCAATCTATCGATTAGAGAATGAAAAGTAATCTTGCAATTCATAGTGAAATGTTTTCATTTCGTGAAAATATTATTGTAAATGTTCAACCTTTCTAGATTTAATGTTACAATAGCAAGTATGAAAAACTGCATGGAGGTTTGAAGAATGGCAGGAGGATCTAGATTCCAACAGAAACAACAAAAACGTCGTCAAAACGGTGTTTTAAATATTGCAATTGCAATTGTATTAATATTAGTAGCTATTGTATCATATCAATTGTTTGTTCCTGAAAGAAAAGAACAAGCGTCTTCTAGTGATAAAAAAGTAGCTCAGCAAACAACAAAAGAGAATAAGTCTGAGAAAGCTAAAGGCAAAGAAGAGACGAAGAAGAACGAGCAAGATAAGGCAGAGGCTAAGAATAAGGAAGAAGAGAAGCAAAAGGCTGAAGAAGAACAGAAAAAAGCTGAAGAAGAAGCGAAAGCTAACGAGAAAGTACCAGCTGAAAAAACACAGCCAAAGGCAACTGACGCTTATACGAAGTCTTCTTGGAAGCCAGTAGGTACAGAGCAAGGTGCAACACCTGCGATGACGTTTAAAAAAGGTACAGCAGATTGGAATGAGATGAACCAAGCAATTTCAGCTGCAATTGACGTTCCAGTAGAGCAATTAGTTATTCATCGAATCGGAAATAACGGTAAAAATAAAGCTTACGGTAACATACAAGATAAACAATCAGGTAAAAAATATTATGTAAATATTGATTGGGTAGAGAATGAGGGCTGGAAACCAGTACTTGTTCAAACTCTAAACTAAAAAAGAGAGGCTCCTTAGGAGCTTCTCTTTTTTGTTAACGCAATTTTTTTAATTTAAAATGAACAACCGCGCTATAATACGGTCTTTTGCTTTCAGGATCCATAACCATTTGATGTGAGATGTGATGAACTTCAAGCATAAGTGCTTTATTATTATCAATTTGTTCACTAATTTTTCGTTCTAAAGAAGCTAAGTCTCCCGCTTCAAAAAATTCTACTTTATCTTCTAACATTTCAAAGGTAAATGACATGAAGACGGCCCCTCTCCTGTTTAATCAACTATAGTGTAACAAAGAAAAGAAGGAAATACCATGTACATTTCAATTGACATTTTTAGAAAGAGGGCATATTATACTGATAAAACCGATAAGAAAAAGGGGGATTTTTATGGGTACAGAATTTAATGGTTTATTTGATGAGTGGGCTCATACGTACGACTCATTTGTACAAGGCGAAGATATACAATATAAAGAAGTTTTCGCCCATTATGAGGACATTCTAGAGGATGTAGTTAACAAGTCATTTGGTAATGTATTAGAATTTGGTGTTGGTACTGGCAATTTAACAAATAAATTATTGTTTGCTGGACGCACAGTTTACGGTATAGAACCGTCACGTGAAATGCGCATGATTGCAAAAGAGAAATTGCCAAAAGAATTGTCCATTACAGAAGGTGATTTTCTTTCGTTTGAAGTCCCAAATTCAATTGATACCATAGTAAGCACCTACGCATTTCATCATTTAACAGATGATGAAAAAAATGTAGCGATTGCGAAGTATAGTCAATTGCTAAACAAAGGTGGTAAAATAGTGTTTGCTGATACGATATTTGCAGATCAAGATGCATATGATAAAACTGTTGAAACAGCAAAACAAAGAGGTTTCCATCAGTTAGCAAACGATTTGCAAACGGAATACTATACACGTATTCCAGTCATGCAGTCTATTTTTGAAAACAATGGCTTCCATGTAACGTTTACGAGATCAAATCATTTCGTTTGGGTAATGGAGGCAACTAAGCAATAGAAAGAGGGATTAGATTGAGAATTGCTGTAATTGGAGCAATGGAAGAAGAAGTACGTATTTTACGTGACAAATTAGAACAAGCAGAAACAGAAACGGTTGCGGGTTGTGAATTTACGAAAGGACAATTAGCAGGACACGAAGTAATCTTGTTAAAGTCTGGTATTGGTAAAGTAAATGCAGCGATGTCAACGACAATTTTATTAGAAAGATATAAGCCTGAAAAAGTAATTAATACTGGTTCAGCTGGTGGCTTCCATCATTCTCTAAACGTTGGAGATGTAGTTATTTCAACAGAAGTTCGTCATCATGACGTAGATGTAACAGCATTTAACTATGAGTATGGTCAAGTACCAGGAATGCCGCCTGGATTCAAGGCTGATGAAGCATTAGTTACATTAGCTGAGAAATGTATGCAGGCAGAAGAAAATATTCAAGTTGTAAAAGGTATGATTGCAACAGGTGATTCATTTATGAGTGATCCGAACCGCGTTGCAGCAATTCGTGATAAATTTGAAGACCTTTATGCAGTAGAAATGGAAGCAGCAGCTGTTGCACAAGTATGCCACCAATATGAAGTTCCGTTTGTTATTATTCGTGCGCTTTCTGATATTGCAGGTAAAGAATCAAATGTTTCATTTGATCAATTTTTAGATCAAGCAGCTCTTCATTCTACAAACTTTATCGTAAAAGTACTAGAAGAGTTAAAGTAATGTAACAAAAAGGCAACTGTCTCATATAAAGAAAATACATACAGTTGCCTTTTCTTTATTGGCAAATAAGGGGGAGAACACGATGAATGTATATCGTGGAGTTCATGAGTTGATTGGTCATACACCAATTGTAGAAATTACTCGTTTTTCACTTCCAGAAGGGGTCCGTTTATTTGCAAAGCTTGAATTTTATAACCCAGGTGGAAGCGTTAAGGACCGTTTAGGAAGAGAATTAATCGAAGATGCGCTAGAAAAAGGGCTTGTTACCCAGGGTGGAACAATTATTGAACCAACTGCTGGAAATACTGGTATTGGACTGGCACTTGCAGCGTTACAACATGATTTACGCGTTATTGTTTGTGTACCAGAGAAATTTAGTATTGAAAAACAAGAATTAATGAAAGCACTAGGCGCAATGGTCGTGCATACACCGACTGAGCAAGGAATGACCGGCGCAATTGCAAAAGCAAAAGAATTAGTAAATGAAATACCGAATTCATACTCTCCAAGTCAGTTTGCGAATGAAGCAAACCCGCGTGCTTATTTCAAAACACTAGGTCCTGAACTGTGGGATGCACTGAACGGAGAGATTAACACATTTGTTGCAGGAGCAGGAACTGGTGGTACATTCATGGGAACTGCATCTTATTTGAAAGAAAAAAATATAGATATAAAAACGGTTATTGTCGAACCAGAAGGATCTATTTTAAATGGTGGTAAAGCTGGTTCGCATGAAACAGAAGGGATTGGCCTTGAATTTATCCCGCCATTTTTGAAAACATCTTATTTTGATGAAATTCATACAATTTCTGATCGAAATGCATTTTTACGAGTGAAGGAATTAGCGCAAAAAGAAGGACTGCTCGTTGGGAGCTCTTCCGGAGCAGCATTTCATGCAAGTTTACTTGAAGCAGAGAAAGCGGCGCCAGGTACAAATATTGTAACGATTTTTCCTGATAGTAGTGAGCGTTATTTAAGTAAAGACATATACAAAGGATGGGAATAAAAAATGAGAGCAAAGACAAAGTTAATTCATGGTATTCGCATAGGAGAACCTTCAACTGGATCTGTAAATGTACCGATTTATCAAACAAGTACGTACAAACAAGAAGCAGTTGGTAAGCATCAAGGATATGAATATTCACGTACAGGCAACCCAACACGTGCAGCTTTAGAAGAAATGATTGCAGTATTAGAAAACGGTCATGCTGGTTTTGCATTTGGTTCAGGAATGGCTGCTATTACAGCTACAATTATGTTGTTCTCAAAAGGTGACCACGTTATTTTAACAGATGATGTGTATGGTGGAACGTACCGCGTTATCACGAAAGTATTAAATCGCTTCGGCATTGAGCATACATTTGTAGATACAACAAACCTAGAGGAAGTTGTAGAAGCGATTCGTCCAAATACGAAAGCGATTTATGTGGAAACACCAACGAACCCATTACTGAAAATTACTGATATTAAGAAAATATCTACTCTTGCTAAAGAGAAAGATTTATTAACAATTATCGATAACACATTCATGACGCCATATTGGCAGTCGCCGATTACTTTAGGAGCAGACATTGTACTTCATAGTGCAACGAAATATTTAGGAGGTCATAGTGACGTAGTTGCAGGCCTAGTAGTTGTAAATAGCCCGCAATTAGCAGAAGACCTTCACTTTGTACAAAACTCAACAGGAGGCATTCTTGGCCCACAAGATAGCTTCTTACTACTTCGTGGTTTAAAAACATTAGGAATTCGAATGGAAGAGCATGAAACGAATTCACGTGCAATTGCTGAGTTTTTAAATAACCATCCAAAAGTAAATAAAGTATATTACCCAGGTCTTGCATCACATCAAAACCATGAACTAGCGACAGAACAAGCAAATGGATTTGGTGCTATTATCTCATTTGATGTAGATAGTGAAGAAACATTAAATAAAGTACTAGAGAACTTACAATACTTTACACTTGCTGAAAGTTTAGGGGCAGTAGAAAGTTTAATTTCTATCCCATCTCAAATGACACATGCATCAATCCCAGCAGATCGTCGTAAAGAGCTAGGAATTACAGATACATTAATTCGTATTTCTGTCGGTATTGAAGACGGTGAAGATTTAATTGAAGATCTAGCACAAGCGTTAGCATAGTAAAAATGCACTGCTCATATAGGCAGTGCATTTTTATTACATCTTTTTGTGAAAAACTTCACAAAATAGACATACACAAATGAAATCATTTCATGTATATTAAGTTCATGAAGTGTTACTCACGAACAAACTTGTGAAATATTTCACAAACAATGAGGTTCATGTAGGAAAGCAACTCTATTTTTTTTGCGCTAATCGGGACTCATTATGACCTATAGGGTCTTATTTAGTCCATGATAGCAGAATAGGAGGAATTTACATGGTAGTCAAAGAGAAAGTTGTAAATGAAATGCAGGAAGTAAAAGAGATGATTGATACGTTAGTGAATAACGGTCGAAAGGCTTTACAAGCATTAGAAAGTTTTACACAAGAGCAAATTGACAACATTGTTCATGAAATGGCATTAGCAGGTGTTGATCAACATATGCCGCTTGCGAAGTTGGCTGTTGAAGAAACAGGTCGTGGTGTATATGAAGATAAATGTATTAAAAATATTTTTGCTACTGAATATATTTGGCATAGCATAAAAAAAGATAAAACAGTAGGGATTATTCACGAAGATCCTCATGAAGAAATAATAGAAATTGCGGAACCTGTCGGTGTAGTAGCTGGGGTAACGCCAGTAACGAATCCAACGTCGACAACAATGTTTAAAGCATTAATCGCGATGAAAACGAGAAATCCAATTATTTTCGCATTTCATCCTTCAGCACAAAACTGTTCCATTGCAGCGGCGAAAACAGTATATGATGCAGCGGTGAAGGCCGGGGCACCAAAACATTGTATTCAGTGGATTGAAAGACCTTCTGTCGAAGCAACGAAACAATTAATGAACCATGAAGGTGTTGCGCTTGTTTTGGCAACTGGAGGAGCAGGTATGGTGAAATCAGCTTATTCTACTGGAAAACCAGCGCTAGGTGTAGGTCCTGGTAATGTACCATGCTATATAGAGAAATCAGCGCATATAAAACGAGCTGTTAATGATTTAATTTTATCAAAAACATTTGATAACGGTATGATTTGTGCATCAGAACAAGCAATCATTGTAGACAAGGAAATTTATGATGATGTGAAAAAAGAAATGATTGCAAACAATTGTTACTTTGTAACAGAAGAAGAGAGAAGAAAATTAGAAAAGCTTGTTATTAATGAAAATACATGTGCAGTAAATAGTGATATTGTAGGGAAATCAGCACAGTACATTGCCGCATTAGTTGGAATTACTGTGCCTGAAAATACAAAAATGCTTGTAGCTGAAATACAAGGTATCGGAGGAGCATATCCACTATCTCGTGAGAAACTGAGTCCAGTATTAGCTTGTGTAAAAGCAAATTCACTAGAAGAGGGACTTACATATTGCGAAGACATGTTAGACCTTGGTGGTTTAGGACATTCAGCAGTCATTCATTCTACAAATAAAGAAGTACAAAAACAATTTGGATTACGTATGAAAGCTTGCCGTCTTATTGTAAACGCTCCTTCATCACAAGGTGGAATCGGTGATATATATAATGGATTTATTCCATCACTTACGCTCGGTTGCGGCTCGTATGGGAAAAACTCAGTTTCTCAAAACGTAACAGCGACGCATTTATTAAATATAAAAAGGTTGGCAAATAGAAAAAAGAATATGCAGTGGTTCAAATTACCACCAAAAATTTATTTTGAAAAACATGCGACAGCATATTTAGCAAATATGCCTAACATTTCACGTGCATTTATTGTAACGGATCCAGGAATGGTTGAGCACGGATATGTAGATACGGTTACGCATTATTTACGTAAACATGCAAATGATGTAAAAGTCGAAGTTTTCTTTGAGGTCGAGCCAGATCCATCAGATGAAACTGTGTTTAAAGGTGCGGAAATGATGAGAAGTTTTAAGCCAGATGTAATTATCGCACTTGGTGGTGGTTCAGCTATGGATGCAGCGAAAGGGATGTGGCTTTTCTATGAGCAACCAGAAACAACATTCTATGGAATTAAACAGAAGTTTTTAGATATAAGAAAACGTACATGTAAATATCCGGAATTAGGAAGTAAGGCGCAGTTTGTTGCCATTCCAACAACATCAGGAACAGGATCAGAAGTAACACCATTTGCGGTTATTACAGATAAGAAAAATAATATAAAGTATCCGCTCGCGGATTATGAATTAACACCAGATGTAGCAATTGTTGATCCACAGTTTGTAATGACAGTACCACCACATGTAACAGCAGACACTGGTATGGACGTATTAACGCATGCAATCGAGGCGTATGTGTCTGTTCTAGCAAATGACTATACAGATGGATTAGCATTAAAGGCCATTGATCTCGTATTTAAATATTTACCAAGAGCATTTAAAGATGGAAATGACGAAGAAGCACGAGAAAAAATGCATAATGCTTCTGCAATCGCAGGGATGGCATTTGCAAATGCTTTCTTAGGTATTAATCACAGCTTAGCACATAAAATTGGACCGGAATTTCATATTCCGCATGGGCGTGCGAATGCAATTCTTATGCCGCACGTAGTTCGCTATAATGCTATTAAGCCAAGAAAACACGCATTGTTCCCAAAATATGAGCACTTTGTGGCTGATGAACGCTATGCACATATTGCGAGAATGCTCGGGCTTCCAGCAGGCTCGACAGCAGAAGGTGTGGAATCCCTCGTCCAAGCAATTATTGAGCTTGGAAAAAGCTTAAATATAAATATGAGTATTGCAGGACAAGGAGTTGCTAAAGACCAATTTGAAGAGGTTGTTGGATTATTAGCAGAAAGAGCTTTTGAAGATCAATGTACAACAGCTAATCCGAAATTACCTCTCATTTCAGAGTTGAAAGAAATTTATATGGAAGCATATAAAGGGGAGTAATGGGTATGAAAGAGTCGCAATAAAGCGGCTCTTTTTCATTTGGAAAACATCTCCCAGAATGGCTGTATTTACTGGTCTTTAAGTTTAATGGAATATGATACAGTGAAATAGAGGAGTGAGAATATAATGAAAGAATTACAAGGGAAAATAGAAGATTATACTCGGTTCGGACAAATCCTTCTCGCTGTAAGTACATTGTTAATGGTTGGCTTATTGATTCCGAATGGAGCAAAAGAAGCAATACAATCTTTTGTTATGATGGGGAGTACCGTTATATTTTTAAGTTTATCATTCTTTTTCTTTCAGCGTGTGAAAGTGATGCGAGAACAGTTAGAGGGAAACGAATGTGAGTAATATTATGAAATAGAGCACTACGAAAAGAACGAATCTTTTTGTAGTGCTTTTTGTTTTTGTAAAAAATGTATGCGGTTTATATTGACAATGATAATCTTTATCAATTAAAGTAGAATAGTAGTTAATGATTATCATTATCATTTAGAGGTGAAAGAATGAAAAAATCTATTACGCTATTCACAGCGATTTTATCTATTTTTTTCTTGTTAATAGGTTGCAATGCAAAGGGAGACGAAAAAGCATCTGCAACAAAAACAGAAAAAGGAAAAGAGAAAATCGAAGTTACCGACCTATCAGGAAGAAAGGTAACATTCGATAAAGTGCCAGAGAGTTTTGCAACATTAAGTATGGGGGACATGAATATTATTCATGCTTTAGGCGGAAAAATAGTAGGTCGTCCGGATGCAAAAATAACTCTTCCAGAGGATGTAAAGAAAGTACAAGTAATCGGGAATGCACATCAACCGAATTTTGAGCAAATCGCTAGTTTAAAACCGGATGTACTTATTGCTAACAATGGGTTTCAAAAGAATGTTCCAACGGTTGAAGGACAAGGAACGAAAGTAATGATTTCTTCTGCGAATTCTGTACAAGATATTCAAAAGAATATTGAACTATATGGAACGATAATGAAGAAAGAAGATAAAGCAAAAGAACTTAATCAAAAAATTAATGATCAAATGAAGACATATGAGAAAAAGAGTGATGTGAAAGCACTGTTAGTATACGGAGCACCAGGTACTTATTTAGCAGCATTACCAACATCTTTATCAGGTAATATTTTAGAAAAAACAGGCGGAAAAAATATTGCAGCTGATTTTCCGGAAATGAAGGAATATCCGCAATATGCGCAGCTAAGTGTAGAACGTATTATTGAGGCAAATCCAGATGTGATTTATTTAATTACACATGGAGATCCAAATAGCGTTAAAAAAGCATTTGAAGGCGAAATGATGAAAAATGAAGCGTGGAAAAATTTAGATGCAGTAAAACAAAATCGTGTAGTTATTTTGCCACCAGACTTATTTGGATCAAATCCTGGAACAAAAGTTACAGAAGCAATGGACTTTATGTATAAAAGTATACAAGATGTAAGGAAATGATACGTATGGAAAGTAGTGAAGTAGTAAGGGAAAAGGAACATCCTTTTGCGAAAAAAAGATGGATAATAGCAGTTACTTTAGTTGTATTAACGATTCTAGGTCTTTTTTACGGTCTTTTCGCAGGAAGCCTATCCTTTTCTTTACGAGAAATTCTAACAGGGATACAAGATGAAGGTTCGACGGTTCATCGAATTGTATGGGACCTTCGTATACCGAGAGTGCTCGTTGGATTTATAGTAGGAACATGTTTAGCAGCATCTGGTGCACTGCTGCAAGGGGTTATGAGAAATCCTCTTGCAGACCCTGGTATTATCGGGGTTTCATCTGGAGCAGGCCTTGTAGCAATTGTAATTATGATTTTATTCCCTCAGCATATGGCATTTTTACCGCTCGGGGCGTTTATAGGAGCTTTCATAACGGCGATGGTCATTTATGCTTTATCGTGGCAAAAAGGGGCACCGCCTTCAAGGATTGTCTTAGTAGGTGTATCAATCAATGCATTAATTGGTGCAGCGACGTCAGCGTTAATGTTATTACATAGTGACAAAGTACAATCGGTGTTACCTTGGTTAGCAGGTGGCATTGGTGGTGTAAGTTGGGCACATTTAAACATGATTATTTATTATGCAATATTCGCTATTATATTAGCCTTCTTTGGTATAAAACATATTCGAGTATTAATGCTTGGAGATGAAATGGCGAAATTATTAGGTCATAACGTGGAGAGAAGCCGGTTTTATTTAATAGTAGTAAGTACGTTACTAGCTGGAATTGCAGTTAGTGTTTCTGGTCTTATTGGATTTGTCGGTCTTGTCGTACCACATATGTTACGTTTATTAGTTGGAAATGACTATAAATATTTACTGCCATTATCATGTCTTGGCGGAGGGATATTACTTGTTTTCGCGGATGCGATAGCTCGAAGTTGGTTCGATCCAATTGAATTGCCTGTTGGTATTCTATTATCCTTCTTAGGCGGTCCATTCTTCTTATATTTAATTCATAGAGGAGGGAAACAGAGTGATTTCCGTTAACAAAGTGTTTTATGCACATTCTGAAAGGTTTCAAATGCAAAATATGAATGTACATATTAAAGCTGGAGAGGTCGTTAGTTTAATTGGGCCAAATGGATCGGGGAAATCTACTTTGCTTCGTTTAATGGCAAGACTACTTAAACAAAGCGAAGGGGATATCATTTTAGATGGAAAAAGTATTCATACGATGAAAAGTGCCGATGTAGCGAAGCAATTAGCGATGTTACCACAAATGCATGATCATCAATTAGATTTAACAGTGAAAGAATTAATCGAATTTGGAAGAGGACCTCATAAATCATGGAGAGGTCGCTTAAATAAAGACGATGAAAAAATTGTTGATTGGGCATTGTCTGTTACAAATCTTGAAGGGTACGAATATCGCCTTTTGCAATCTTTATCAGGAGGAGAAAGACAACGTGCCTGGATTGCAATGACGCTAGCACAACGTACAAATGTCTTATTATTAGATGAGCCAACAACCTTTTTAGATATCGTTCATCAGTTGGAAGTAATGGAACTTGTGAAACGGTTAAACGAGGAGTTTGGCATGACAATTGTAATGGTTTTACATGATATTAACCAAGCGGCTCAATATAGTGATCGTTTACTCGTATTAAAGCGAGGGCAGCTTCAGTATGACGGTATACCAGAAGAAGTGTTATGTCATGAAATGTTTCAACGTGTGTTCGGTATAGAGGTAGATATTTTTCAAGGAAGTGACAAGCCATTTTTTACACCAAAACGAATTTCTAAAAAAGGAGGAGCAAGATGCGAACAGAAGAATGTATTACCACTGAGTTAGTAAGAGAATTTGTTATGGCAGCTCACGGAGATTTAGAAAAAGTACAAGAACTGTTGGCTGAATCGCCAAGCTTACTTCATGCCTCTTACAATTGGGGCGGATCAGATTGGGAAAGTGCGTTAGGAGCGGCGGCACATGTAGGTCGTAAAGATATTGCTCTCTATTTACTAGAAAAGGGTGCTCGAATGGACATTTTCGCGGCCGCGATGCTTGGAGAATTAGAAGTTGTACAAGCTATTTTAGTAGCACGACCAGAGGCATTGCGTGCATCGGGTCCACATGGTATTTCCCTTCTTCAACATGCACGAATGGGTGGAGAACAGGCACAGCGTGTATTTGAGTACTTAACGGTGATCTCTTAATGACCGCAAAGGTTCTTATGTGCGGTAAACTTTTCACTTTCATATAATTGAAAAGTTTACCGCCCGTTAGAACGGGATAAGTATCTAGTATATTTGAAAATCCTACACCCCCCTCAATTGTAGTTTTCTTTATGCTAGTTATGATATGGATGCAGTAGACAACATTTGTCTACTGTCTTTTTTAGATTCTTGAGGGATTGAATATTCTGTATTTTATTCTTGGTTCATTTATAATAGATAGTAACATTTAGTATACATACAAAACATGATCGTGTAGTTAAGTACAAATTCGTGGGAAGGAGTGCAGAGATGTTTCATACAGATCGTTTACAAATTCGCAAATATACAATGGATGATTTGCAGTTCTATGCTTCGCTATGGGGAAATGAGAAGGTGATGCGCTATATTGGAAATGGGACGTTAAAAACATATATGCAATGTAAAAAAAGTTTGGAGGAGTGGGTGATTCCTAGCTATAAAAACGGTCTTGGTTTATTTGTATTGATTGAAAAGGAAACGGGAATACGAATTGGTCATGCAGGGTTAGTAAAGCAGCAGATAGATGGAAAAGAAGAAATTGAAATTGGTTATTGGTTATTACCTCAGTATTGGGAAAAAGGGTATGCGAAAGAAGCAGCGGCAGCATTTCGAGACTATGGTTTCCAAGCGTTACGAATGAATAAATTAATTTCTCTTATTAATCCGGATCACCCCGCCTCAATCTTTGTTGCTAGAAAAACAGGGCTTAGTTATGAGAAAACAACTTCATTTCATGGGATGGACGTTCTTGTTTATTCCATTAAACGCGTTGGATGAAAAAAGGTAAATTGCATCTTTTGAAGAATGGTATATAAAAATAAAGGGGGGATTACATGTATATTTATCATAATGGCCTTATTATTCGTGAGGGAACGAATGGTGTGCCAGCATATGCAATTAAAACTTTATTCGAAGATGCTGGTTGGAGTAATGATGATATCCCTTCTTGGCAAATTGAAAAATTCACGATAGCATTTGAAAATTCAACATGGGCATTCACAATTTGGGATGAAGAAGAGATGATTGCGATGGTTAGAGTCATTTCTGATGGAATCATGATCGCGAACATAGTAAATTTAGTTGTGAAATGTGAATATAGAGGGAAGGGATTAGGTAAGAGACTTGTCGCTCTTTGTTTGCAAAAGTTGCCACATGGAGACTGGTTTGCACATACATCTGCGAGTAATTTTGATTTTTATAGAAGTTGTGGTTTTGAGGTGAGAGAATTATCGAGAAATGGAACATGTGCGTACTACGGGTATCAAGTAGCAAAAAAAGATGGGCACCGATAAAAGTAAGATAGTGTAGAAAAAGGATGCTATTTAATAATATAAACTGAACTGAGACTCATTTTATGATAAAATAAAAGAAAATTCTGTTTATTAAACGGGGGATAAAAATGAATGTAAAAGTTGGGGATGTATTTAAATACGAAAGAAGATTTACTGAGGAAGAGGTTTTTGAATTTGCAAATATTACAGGAGATAAAGGTAGGCATCATATGGAATATGATGAAAAAGGACGTTTAATGGTTCATGGTTTATTAACTGCTAGTATTGGAACGAAAGTAGGAGAAGAATTACATTACATAGCAAGAGAATTAGTAAGTGAGTTTATTAGACCGGTTTTTACAGGAGATACGATCACTTGTGAATTAACTTTAACAAATATTGAACAGATGGAAGGATATAAAAAGGTTTCAATCGAGTCAGTTTATCGCAATCAACATGAAAAGACTGTACTAGTTGGAACAAGTTATGGCGTTATAAGGGGATAAAAAAGAAGCCTGATTTACAGGCTTCTTTTTTATTTAATAAACACGTTTTCGATTTTCTGCATGACTAGAGATGAGTAATAATGCAGTTTCTTCCCCTATATTACGAACGATATGAGGAACACATGCATTCCAGGAGAAAGAATCACCTTCTTCTACTATTGCAATATCTTCTCCATGTTGAACTTCTAGTTTTCCGCGTAATACAAGGTGACATTCTTCCCCTTCATGGGCATTTGGTATATTTTCTTTCGGAAACCCAGCAGGAATTTCCACGAGGTTTAGGCGGAGGCCACCTTGCTCTGCAACATGTTCAATTCTTTGTTCATCTTTTCCGTATACACTGTATTTACGCTCTACCTTTTTGACAACTTTCAACCGATCTTTTTGTTCTAATAATAAATAGGGAAGGGGAACGTTTAAAAAATTGGAGATTGTTTCTAAAGTTGAGATAGATGGTGATGTTTTATTATTTTCAACCTGACTCATAAATCCTTTAGAAAGACCTGTTCCCTCACAAATTTGTGCGATTGTTATGCCTCTACGTTGACGAATTTCACGTATTGCAGAACCAATATTCATAAAATCAAGCTCCTTTTTGTAAACAACTATTTGTATCATAGCAAAAAAAATATATTTTTTCCCAGTGAAAATGAATTGACGAATAAAAAAAATTAGTGTATGTTTTGTAATGTAAATAAAAGTTTTGTATAAGAAAACTATAAAGGAGAGAATGAAATGAATCAACATATCGGTAACTTAATTATTCGTATCGTGTTAGGGGTAACATTCTTTATGCACGGTTTAACAAAATTCCAATCGGGGATTGACAATATTGCAGGGTGGTTTACAAGCATTGGTTTACCAGGAGGTCTTGCATACGGTGTAGCAACAGCGGAAGTAGTTGGTGGTATATTGTTAATTCTAGGTTTAGGTGTAAGATATATTGGATTATTATTTGCACTTGTAATGGTTGGAGCAATTGTAAAAGTAAAATGGTCAGCTGGTTTATTAGGGGATGGAAAAAATCCTGGCTTCGAATTAGAACTTGCATTGTTAGCAATGGGTGCGTACTTATTTGTTGCGAAAGCAGACGGTTTTGTAGATAATTTCTTAAAAGAGAAAATGTCAAAGAAGAACTAAATTAAATGGGGGGCTAACAAGATGAGTTTTCAACTTCATCCCGATACAACACTTGATGTTGTTCATTTATATGTATCAAATATAAAGAAATCACTAGAGTTTTATACAGAAGTACTAAGTATGAAAGTACTAAAAGAAGATGAAATGGTCGTTACATTTGGGAATGAAAATAACGAACCACTCCTTATCATTGAAGAAAAGAAAGAAGCTTTACCAAAGCAAAGAGGGAGAACGGGGTTATATCATTACGCAATTTTACTACCACGTAGACAGGATTTAGCGAATATTCTTCGTCATCTTGTAGAAATGGTATATCCACTGCACGGCGGAGCCGACCATTACTTTAGTGAGGCCCTCTATTTAGCTGATCCAGATGGAAACGGGATTGAAATTTATCATGATCGCCAAAAAGAAGTTTGGCGTGATGAGAATGGAGAACTACCATTTGTTAGTAACCCGTTAGCTGGTGAAGAATTATTGCAGCAAGGAATTGCGTGGAATGGTTTTCCAGCTGGTACTGTGATGGGGCATATTCATTTCCATGTAGCTGATTTGGAAGAAGCGAAACGTTTCTATGTGGATGGTCTTGGTTTTGAAGTAACAATCCCAGCTCGTAATGGCGCGTTGTTCGTATCGGCAGGTGGCTATCATCACCATATCGGTTTAAATACGTGGCAAGGTGAAGGAATACCGCCGCAAATGCCAAATTCTGTTGGCTTGAAATATTTCACAATTGTACTAGCAGATGAAAAACAAAAAGAGCAAGTATGTGAAAGCTTAAAAAATATTGGAAAGATTGCTACGTACAAAGATGGAATATTACAAGCCCAAGATCCATTTGGACATTGTATCCATTTCAAAATTAAAGGAGAAGCCTAAAAAAGGCTTCTCTTTTTTTACTTTCTTATAATTGCTTTTTCGTTTTGTAAAAATAGTTCATTAAACTGCTTTGCAAGCTCAAAATCTAGTTTCGTTAAACCTTTTGCATTCCAAGATGACAAAGTAATAATGACTGCTTTATACTGGATAAGGATAAATGGATGGTGATTACGTTCTTCTGATAGTTTGGCGGCTTCAGAGACAAATTCGACTCCTTTTAAGTAGTCGGAAAACATATATTTTCGTTCAATCCATTTTTCATCTTTTATCATCCATTTATCCACCTTTAATAATTCCCCTTGAACTTCTTCTTCAGTTAATCGTAGCATCATTTTTCACATCCTTTACATGCAGTAGTGCAAGACCATTGTTAATAAGGCGTGTTACAGCTTCGTCAGTTGTGAAAGTAGAAAGTTGTTGTAATAATGCTGCTGATGTTTCGTGTCCTTTGTTATGCTCTAAAAGTAATTCTAATATTTCAAGGCGAAGCAGCCATTCTTTCAGATAAAATTTATTTAATACCTCTTGAATTGCTACTAATTGATCGACATGTGCGTCGTGTAAAATACCTCCACCTCGAATATCACGAACTGTTTGATACATACGATCCAGCTCAGTTAATGCAAGAGGTGCTGGAGTTTCCTCTGTTTCTTCATCAATTGGGAAAAATGATGCTGCATCTGCTGCTCCTGGGAATACTGAAATGATTTGTGAGCCAACAGCCATATCAAATGCGCCCCATGAAGCATCAAATAATACGCGGGCGTTATAAGTAACTGTGCAATCGATAAAGGAAATAAGAGCAATTTTCTTATCGTTTTTTATAATATCTGTTACTTTTCCTTTTACATGAATACCACTTGCAAAAGTAAACTCAGCAATATTTCCAATTGTAATTCCTAATGATTGTAGTTGTTCATCTGTACAATTTTCTAATGCAATATTTTCAGTGAGTAATCCAATTGGTGTTCCAAAGCCGTCACTGTGTATAGATGTAGAATGATTCGCTAGTTGTTTATTATGAATTGCTAATGCAGTTGGTGAATTTGTTCGCATGTAAATCACTTTACCTGCATCGTTTTCAATTGTCTCGCTGAATGTACCTGTAATCTGTAATCCACTAGTTAGTTCAGCAGTTGCATAGTTTTCAGAGCGAATCGCTTTTTCTAAACCTTCCTTTCCACCTGTTTTAAAGGCCATCGTTTCAGCAAATGTCTCAAGTGCTTCAGTCAGCTCTTCAAATGATTCACAAACAAATAGTTGTGGTTGCATTTTTGTTACGTCATAAGTTGTACCTGTACATGCCTCGATAGAGAATGGAACCTTTTCTACAGCGTCCGTTAAGCAATGTTTGCTTTCGCCAACAGAAGAAAGGAGACCAGCACCATATATTTTTGGAGCATCTATATTTCCGATTAACCCATATTCTACTGTCCACCAGAAAAGACGTGAAATTTGTTCAGCTTCTGATAAACCAGAAACTAATTTTTGTTTTTCAATTACAGTATTTTCAGCAGCGGCAACTTCGTCAGGAGTAGAAGTAGGGCTTTCTTTTACGATTGTTAATGTACGAACAGCTTCAAAAGCATCATGTTCTTCTTTTGTGGAGAAAGCTTTCGCACCAATTTGTCCAAAGCGTTTCACATACTTCGCATATGTAGGATCCAGTAAAATAGGTGCGTGTCCTGCTGCTTCGTGTACGATATCTGGAGCTGGTGTATACTCGATATTTTCTACTTTGCGAATATCTGTTGCGATTGGTAGTAATCCATGTCCTTGGAAATCAAAGAATGCTACGCCGGGAATAAGTCCATCAATTGTTACAGCTCCCCATCCGCTTGGTGCTAAACAGTCATTCATTTCTTCTACCTTTGGAATTGCATCTATATTTATACCAGATGATTGTAGTCCGTTCACATAGGCTGGATGAGCAACGTCTTTTAAGAAACTATGATTTTGTCTCATAATGTAACGCCAAACAGCGTGATTCACCGGTGTATATTGATCATAATGCTGCGTGGATACGAATGGTTTTAAATGCGATGGAATTTCTGTTTTCTTTGTCATTTAGACATCCTCCTTGTTTTCTATAAAATTGAATATTGGTTGGGTATAGCTGAAACCACCACCTTTCAAAATTGTAAGCGCTTATAAAATTTTATCATAAGATTCGGAATTATTTAACATTTGTTTCTGTGAGAAATAGAAAAAGCCCCTATCGGAAAATCCGATAGGGGCGAAAGAATCGCGGTACCACCCTATTTGTAAGTGAAAAAATACTTACATCTCAATTAATGATAACGGAAAAACTCCGTCTTTTCCTTCATGCGTACAAGCACTACGAAAAAGAAGCTCCAGAATTGTAATTCATATTTATATATGTGCTAATTTCCACCGACCATTAGCTCTCTGTAACAGGGATATAAGATATTACTGCGATTCTTTCAACGCGTATATATGAAATTGTGCAAAAGGGAAGGACGCAAAAAAGCCCCTATCGGAAAATCCGATAGGGACGATAAAAACCGCGGTACCACCCTAATTGTAAACAGAAAAATTGTTTACCACTCACTTTAAGATAACGGAAAGATCCGTCTTTCTCTTCATGCATTATGTGCACTACGGGAAAGAAGCTCCAGAATTGTAATTCACGCTTGTATATGTACTGATTCGCACCAACCATCAGTTCTCTGAGACAGGGATATAAGTCGCTACTAGTATTCCTTCAAAGCCGATATATAATTCGTTCAACTAAACTATGTTTCGTATTATAAAACTATTTTTAAAAGATTGTCAACAATAATTTTATCTCGCTATTTGTGGGCAGTAAAACTCCTACCTCAAAATTCGGCCGGAGCAAAGAAGTTAGATGGAAGCTTTACTGTCCGTAAACGTCCGATTAGTGAGGGCTGATTAAAGTTTCACTTTATTTCACTTCTAAATCAACATTTAAATTAGATGTATTTCCAGCTGCATCAGTTGCTACAATATGAATAGTATTTTTTCCTTCTTGTAATTGGTTACGATCGAAATAAATGTCGTAACTTTTCTCCCAAGGATTCAGGAACGCACTTTCCCACACACCATTGCCGTTAATTTCATATTGCATTCTCACTGGAATACCAGGTGCAACCCAACCAGATTCTGTCATCCAATCTAGTAGGATATCGTCAACTTTCCCTCTAATAACAAGATTTTCTTGATCAATTTCGTGTGTTAACTTAGGGGCTGTTCGGTCGATAAATACAGCTCCTGTTTGCTTTGTTTCTCCACCCGAGGTAGAAGCGACAGCTTCGATTTGGTATAAGCCATCAGGTAGAGGAGATCCATCAGTTTTTGTACCATTCCATTTGAAAGATTTATAACCTGGTGTTTCGTTTTTACCTTGATATACCGTACCTTGATATGTCACACGGTCTTTCGTGATTAAATTGGCATGAAACGCTATATCTTCAACTGGTGTAACTAAATAGTAATTGATTAGGTTGTCATCTAATATTTTGTCATTATTTGGACTGAAAGTAGAATTAACGATTTCAAGGCCATCAATACGTTTGTATTCTTTCGGATCGATACTAAATGTAAATGGAATACGCATTTCTTCAGTTTTCCCTTGCTCTTTTACATACAGATTCCCTGTATATACGCCTTGCGGTAAGGAGCTATCTACAGTAATAGTAAAAGGTTTTTCAATATTACTATTCGGTTTCATACTAATAGAAGAAGGGAAAGAAGTTTGGATTTTTGTTTTTGTATCTAGTAATTCAATACGAGTTGAAAAGTTTTTCTTTTTGTTAGAAAGATTTTGTAACGTAATATTTTGTGTTAGTTTCACTTTGCCGCTATTCGGTTTAATAAGACCGAAACTTATATTGTTCGGTTTTACTAACGCATCCGTTTGAGCTGCTTTCGGAATGTTAATTAAACCTGATCCTTGTGCCATAACAGGATATGTATTTTCCTTGACATCTTTTAATGTTTTTGCAGTGTTGGCAAGAGCAGATTTCAATTGTTCTGTCGTCCAATCAGGATGCATTTGACGTAGTAAGGCAACAGCTCCTGCTACTTGTGGCGCAGCCATACTTGTTCCGTTGTGAGATTCATAGCCACCCCTTGGTACCGTACTAGTAATTTGTACGCCAGGTGCAACAACATCAGGTTTTATGAGCCAACTTCCTTGTGATGGTCCTCTTGAGCTGAAGTTACCAATAAGTTCTGTTTTGTTCGGTTGTCCAATCTTTATATTTTTCTTTCTTTTTGTAATTAAATTTTTCAATTCTTCGCCATTTGTACTTGATAGTTGCATAACTGGAAGAGCTATCTCTTCACGGCCAAAATATTCAGGCATAATATTAATTTCTTTTTCATTAGAAATTAGTAGCACTCCGATAGCTCCAGCTTGTTTCGCTTGTTCTGCCTTTACTAACGTGCTCGAAGTTCCTTGTAAAACAAGGGCGAACTTCCCTTTCACATCTTGTTTAGCGTAATCACTTGAATTACCGTAGCCAACATAGACAAGCTGAGCATCGTTTCCTACTTGGAAATCTGCTTTTGATAACGGTAATCCTTGGTAAGATTTATTAGAACCAGCTACTTGGAATGTTGGGAATGGAATAGAAACAGTCGATGCGCCAACAGAGATGACACTACTTGCGTTACCAGGAGCATCAACAGACCAAGGTTTTGGTCCATCATTTCCATTTGAAACGACTGCAGTAACACCAAGTTTTGCTGCGCGTTCTAACGTCATTGTTACAGGTTGATCAGGGACATTCAAATCTTGACCGAGAGATAGATTTAAAACATCTGCACCATCTTGAATAGCGCGCTCAATACCTTGAAGAATATCTTCGGTCGTACCAGTACCGCTATCATTCATTACACGATAGGCTAGAATAGACGCATTTGGAGCAACGCCTTTAATTTTTCCGTTACCAGCAATAATACCAGCTACATGAGTACCGTGTACGTTACCATCCATCGGATCGTTATCCTCATCGACTGTATCGTATCCACCGATATAGTTTGCTTGTAAGTCGGGGTGTGTATAGTCTACGCCAGAATCAATAATAGCGACTTTCATACCTTTTCCATCAAGCGGTTTGCCAGATGGATCTTTTAAATTCCATGCTTCAGGTGCACCGATTGTCGGTCCGCCAATATTTGGCGCTTCTTCTTTAGTAGCGCTTTTTGCTGTTTCATGCAATTTATATGTTAAGTTCGGATAAACAGCTTTTACTTCGGGTAAAGAAGCTAAAGCAGCAACTTGATCTCCTGGGATAGAAATAGAGAATCCAGAAAATAACGTGCTATACGTTTCTTTTATCTTTGCTTTTGGTGCTTTTTCTTTAATTTTCTTTGTTGTATCCTCTTGCGTCTTTTTTAGTTGTGCATGGTATGATTGCACATTTCCATTTTTTAAATCTGGAGCATGCTGAATGTTACTTTGTGAAGCGAGCGGAGCATGTTGCAATTCTACAATGACTGAAATTTCTTTTGATGTTTTTGTTTCAACATTTTGCGCGATTTTGTTTTCTCCCCATTGCTCAATATTCGCTTTTAACTGTGGACTAAATTGCTTCTCCTTTTGCAGCGGTTCAGCATGCGCGCTTAAAGCTCCAAAACTAGAAAAGACAAGCGCCATACTTAATAGTGCAGATGTAGTTTTTTTCATTGAAACTCCCCCTAGTAAAAAGTGCTAATATTCCGAAAAGTTATCTTACATTTTTGTTCTGAAATATGAAATCGAATGTTGGCTAAACTATACTTTCGACATAATTCATACCAATCCTCTTTGAATTAAAAATTTCTTGGGAAATTTTTTGGAATTATGTCGAATGGCTCATACACAGTGGGGGGGAAGCACATCCTTACTGAGTATAAATCCACAACAATTTTGCAATTAATATGGAGCGAAATTAGCATATAGTAAGCGGAATATGAGGAATGCTATAAGAAAAATGGAGGGACGTATGAAAAAAATTATCGTGAGTAGTAGTGTGGTTTTGTTTATTTTTTTATCTTCAATTTTTAGTACTAGTGCGGAACATAATGGGGTGAAGGTTGCTTTTATTCGTCATCATGACCTTTGGATTAAAATTGATGGGAAAGAAAAACAAATAACAAAAGGTGAGTACATAACAGGGCCAAAATGGTCCCATGATGGAGAATGGCTTGCCTATGCTAAAGGAAAGAAGCAAAACACCTTGGAGTTGTACCAACTGGAAGATGGAAAGAAAGTTAGGCCATTGCAATCTGAAGTATCGAATTATCAATGGTCACCGAAAGAGAATATAATTGCATTTGTATTTATGAATACATTAAATACGTTTGATGTCAAAAATAAGAATACAGATTTTGAAAATGTATCGGCTGGTGTAGGTGATTATGCATGGTATCCTGATGGAAAGAAGTTTCTTGTATCTTCTGAGGCACACTTACTTCCAACAGGATGGACAGGAGCTCAGCTATATGAAGTGCAAAAAGATGCACATATGAATCCTCATAAAATGAAGCATTTGTATGCATTACCAAATGAACATGATGATTTTTTAGCACTAGTTGCAAGTGGGTTTGAGTGGTCGCCAGATCAAAGGTGGATTTCATTTTTAGCGGTACCGACAGCTTCATGGTCAGCTGATAGTAATACGCTTTGCTTAGTTCGAGCAGATGGCAGTCGATTTGAAAAAGTAGATCAAATGTTATTAAACACACAATGGTTCAAATGGGCGCCATCCAAGAATATTTTAGCTTATATTGAAGGAAGCGGAAGAGTTGCGTTAGAGAATAAACATTTAAAAGTAAAAGAGCTGCCGGCACTTCAGCAGAACACCTTTACGCCGAAAGGATATGTCGATTGGGATTTTGCATGGAAGAACGATAAAGTAATGATCGTTTCACGAGCAAAAGAGGCAGGGATAGAAACTCCGCCAGAAAAAAGGCCACTGCCATCCTTATATGAGATCGATAGTACAAGCGATAAACAACAGCAAATCACAAAGCCACCTCATAAGCAAGGTGACTATCATCCCATCTTTATGAAGAAGAACAATCAATTAATATGGATACGCTCAGACCGTAAGAAAGCCAATGTATGGCTGTCCAATAGTGATGGGAAACAGGAAAAGAAGTGGATTGAAAATATAGATGTACCAGAATGGTATTATGAGAGATGGAATTGGGGAAATGTTATCTCGGTGAAAGAAGAATAAAAAAACGTGCCTAAAAGATAATTTTAGGCACGTTTTTTATTGTTATTTATGTGTTTTATTTGGCTTTTTTTTCGCGGGGTTTCCGTTCCCCTGACGCTTTCTATTTTGTTCATCTTTTGCTTGTTTTTCATGTAGTGTATCTAAAAAGTCATTCGAGTTACTCATTTTTATATCGCTCCTTTCATTTCGTCCTAATTACTATAACCATTTAGGAGGATAATCATGAGATAAAAGTTAAGCGCTTAATTTTCTTCGATAGTATACGTAAAATATGCCATACGTAATAAATAGCATAGATAAAATTTGTAACTCTACATTTTCTTTTAAAATAGTTGCGACAGAAGATGGTAAGTAGGCTGATGTATTGCTCGTTCCTACACCTAACCATTTGTTTAAGAGGTTAATGAAACAAAACATAAAAACACCAGACCAGCTTGCAATAATTGCCTTCTGCTTAATTTTTGTTTCACGTTCATCATCTGTAATCCAAGGATTAGCAGTTTTATCACTACTAAAAAATCCATTTATATATCCCCATATAATCATTCCAATTAAGATGGTTATCCATTTCATATTTGTGATTCCCCTCTCTCTCTTGTAAAAAGTATTTTACATATATAATTGTAATATTTTCCAAAATGTTATATCAAATATTTTTTACATATTGATTTTTCATATGGCAGGAATAATGGATGAGATAGGGAAGAAATTATGTTGAAGGATTTCATAGCGAGAGGAGGTTGGGTATGAAACTAGTCTTTGTTCGGCACGGTGAAGGAGAACATACAAAAGATTTACCGTCAAGTTTACAAGTGTTGCATCCACCATTGACGAATGAGGGAAGGAATCAGGCTAAATTCATTCAATTCGATGTACCATTGCAAGAAACGGATATATTAATTGCCAGTCCTACACGTAGAACTTTACAAACAGCGGCAATATGGAGTGCGAAAGTAGCTTGTCAAAAAATCGTCCATCCATATGTATCCCCACGTATTTTTCCTTATCGAGAAGGAGCGAAAACATTACCATGTGATTACATAGTAGATCAGGGAATGATAACAGATTTATTTCCACATTTTTCGATAGAGAAAAGTACAAATAAGCAGTTATGGACGGAAGGTATAAATACTATTTCAGAGAATCGTTTTCAGCAAATAGTAGATGAATTTCTTCTTTGGTGCTATGAGCTAGGCGCTGAAAGAATTTGCATTGTATCTCACGACGGGACAATTACAGCGTATAGGCAATATGTACAGAAAGTCGTTTTAACTAGATCTGATTTTTTGCAAGAAACAGGTATATATGAAATGGATGTATCTTTTAAAAGTCTGATTGATGAGATCTAATTATAGGATGGAGGGTGTATGTTGAATGTTGCATTAGTAGTTGGTTTTAATTCGGATTTAGAGGCGCAATCAATCCGAGCATCGCTTGAATATTTTGGGGCAAAAGTTGTAACATACTGGATTGGTAGACCGAGAGAGTTCATTAATATTCTTTCTGGAAAGGGTTTATATAATGATATCAATTATGTTATTTTTTGCTTTCATGGTGAGGAAGGAAAGTTTGTCATGGAAGAGTTAGGTGAAGATATATATGAACAAGATGAACCGAGGGGATACTTTGGTGCAGCAGAAATTTATAAATATGCAAAATTGCATAATACACATATTGTAAATAGCGGGTGTACGTTAGGGGAGCGAAAACTAGCAGAATCTTTCTTACATAGTGGGGCGAAATCGTATATTGGATCGATAGATTATGTAGATGGGAATGCAGCACTTATGTTTACAATACGCTTATTTTATGGGCTTATTAGCCATGAAAAAACGTTAGAAGATGCTTTTCAAGAGGCGAAATTAATCGATGAGGAGACACGTACATTTCAATTCTATAAATAGTGAAAACGCATTTATTCTATATTTGAATAAATGCGTTTCACACTTAACTCACATTTTTTTTACATTTTCTTCAATGAAAATGATTATCACCTATGGTATGATATGTTCAAGTTTTTACAGGTAATAGAAGTTACTATATATTAGTATTTAATGTTTTTTATGTATGTCACAAATTATTCATGATTAACATTTTAAAAATAAGTAACTAATGATATTATATTATCTGTAACTAACTTAATTACAACTTTAGGAGGAAGATATGGTTATTCAATTTTTAAGAGAAAACAAAGCAGTTTCTTTTGTGTTGGCAGTAATTCGAGTGTATCTTGGTTATACATGGTTAATGGCTGGAATCGGTAAACTACAAGGAAAAGGGTTCGATGCAACTGGTTATTTACAAGGTACAATTGAAAAATCTAAAGGAGCACAACCGGCTGTTCAATCTTGGTGGGCATCATTTTTACAAGATTTCGCAATTCCAAACGTTGATCTATTTAATACACTTGTAACGTGGGGAGAAATTTTAGTCGGAATTGGTTTAATTGTAGGCTGTTTAACAAAAACAGCGGTCTTTTTCGGTCTTGTAATGAACTTTTCCTATATGCTTAGTGGGTCAATTGGTGTAAATCCTGAAATGGTTATCCTATCAATGTTCGTTCTAGTCTCTGGTATGAATGCTGGTAAATTTGGAATAGATGGTTTCGTTATTCCGAAAGTATTAGGATCAAAAACTCAAAAGCGCCAAAAGCAAGCTGCTTAATATATGAAAGCGGGTATCTCAAAATGAGATACCCGCTTATGTTATTTTTCAACTTTATTGTTCTTAAAGAATTCTTTTACATAACCTACAAATTCTTGTGGCTCTTGACGAAATGGTGCATGATAACCTTTTTCGATAATATGGAAAGTACTATTTTTTAAGAATTGATGATACGTTTCTCCTTCTTTCCAAGAAACGCTACTATCATTTCTTCCCCATATAATTAAGGTTGGTTGTTTAATTTCATTTGCATTGATTTGAAGACGTCTAGGCCATAATTTCATTTTATTGTAATGCTCTTCATCATTACGCTTGGATTTAACTTTGTTTTCATCATAATCTGCAATAGTAGAAACAGTATTTAAATCAGTCGACAACTGTGGTTTTGGTGAACCTTGTTTATTAACGAATGTATGAGGACCGCCTGTAGCATCAGTTAAAATAAGGTGGGTAACGGCTTCAGGATATAAATAGGTTAAATTAAGAGAAATTTCTCCGCCCATTGAGTGTCCTAGTATTGCAAACGAATCATAACCTAGTTTTTTCATTAATTTATAATACAAATTTGCATGGGTTGGGAAAGAATAGTAAAAATCCATTGGCTTAGATGAGCGCCCGAATCCTAAAGCATCTACAGAAATAATTGTATGATCTTTTGCTAAGTCTGAGTAAATCTTTTGAAAACCATCTGACGATCCTCCAAATCCATGGATCATAAGTAAAGGTGGTTTTTCATTACCAATCTTTTTAAAGTAAATGGTTTGACCATCTATTTCTACCATTTTTTCCTCGGTAGCTAGTTTCGCTGTAAGTGTATTTTTCACTTGTTTTACTTGCTCTACTGGCTTTTCTGCTGCACTACATCCTACTAATAGTGTAAGAGTAAGACAACCTACCATAAAATAGCTAAATCGCTTCAATTAGGTGTCCCCTTTCTAACATAACGCTGTGTCTATCATAGCAAATAGCATATTACGATTTCCAGGAAGTTGGCTACCATTTTTCATCATAAGAGGTGAAAGGAGCGTTTCTTGGGAATTTTCTGTTTGAAGAAATTTACGAAATGAAAATTGTGAATGTGGGACATCAATTCTTACTGTGCCATTCCAACATTCACAGATTCTCTTGAATAATTGAATAGCATCCTTCTCTTGTTTTGCGATAAGTGGAGTGACGCATAATATATTACCTTTTTGTATACATAAGGAAAAAGCTTCTATACAGTTATTTCTCTCAATTTTAAAAGAGTGTATAGCTCTTGGTAATAGCGATGAGTAAAGTAAGGAACGATTAGCTCCAGTTGTAATTTGATCGAGAAAAATAAGTGAGACAAGATCTTGTTCTTTTACTTGTTGTGTATGAGCAATATGTGTCTTAGTAGTTTGTTTTTCAAAACGATGAATCGTCGTTACTGTTTGAAATTCGCATGATGTATAAAGAGGCTCGCCAGCTTTTGTTGCAATAAGTACAATTGGTTGTTTTGGATGAGTGTGTTCTAAGCAACAATTTAGCAAAATACGTCCGATGCCTTGGCCTTGAAAATTAGGATGGACGATTAACATGCCAATAGTAGAAAAACTATCTTTAAAAGGAAATACTCCTCCAGCTGCAATCAGTTTATTTTCATGCATATAACCGATAAGTGTGCCGAGAGAAAGATACATTTCGAATTGTTTTTTCATAAATTCTTTATCTTGTAACCATCCAATAGCTTTACAAAGGTCGAGTAAATCAAAAATAAAAGATTCATCTAGCTTTATTGTTTTCATAAATAGGCCCCACATTTCTATTAATTTTCATAAAAGTAGATTGAAAATGTTAAATAAGAGATTTACGTTACATGAAATCCAACTTGTTTATATTTTAATTGTAAAGGGGAAGAAGGTTGATACGAACAGACAAACTTATACAAATTATAACTGATATTTACATAAGTTAACAAAAAATTTACATATAACTAATTTTCTCTTAATAGTCTTCTATTAAATTTGATAGTGGGAAATGAATAACCTAATTAGGGGGACAAGACAGTGAAAAAGTTTGTGAAAAAAGCATGGCCATTTGCAGTTGTGGCGTCGTTAGCAGTTACTTCGGTGGCAACATGGAATTTTACACGTTCTAGTGAAGTGAATGCAGATGAGAGCGGAAGCAATGCAAAGATTAAAAATGTTATTGTGTTAATTGGAGATGGTATGGGTCCTTCATACATGACGGCTCATCGTTATATGAAAGATAATCCAAAAACATTCGAGATGGAATCTACAGAGTTTGATAAGCATCTTGTAGGAACACAAAAAACATATCCGGAAGATGAACATGAAAATATCACAGACTCTGCATCAGCAGCAACAGCTATGTCAGCGGGAATTAAAACATATAACGCGGCAATTGCAGTTGATAATGATAAAGCAGAAGTGAAAACTGTTCTTGAACAAGCGAAAGAAAAAGGGAAATCAACGGGACTCGTTGCTACTTCTGAAATTACACATGCAACACCAGCTGCTTTCGGTGCGCATGACATTAGTCGTAAAAATATGGATGCAATTGCAAATGATTATTTTGATGAAAAAATTAAAGGGAAGCATAAAGTAGATGTTATGCTTGGCGGCGGTGTAAAAAACTTTGTTAGAAAAGATCGCAATCTTACAGAAGAGTTTAAGAAATCTGGTTATAGCTACGTAACAGATCGAGATCAATTGTTAAATGATAAAAACGATCAAATTTTAGGTTTATTTGCACCAGGCGGTTTAGATAAAATGATTGACCGTAATGAGAAGACACCTTCATTAGAAGAAATGACAAATGCAGCAATTGAGCGTTTGAACAAAAATAAAAATGGTTTCTTCTTAATGGTTGAAGGAAGTCAAATCGACTGGGCTGGACACGATAATGATATCGTAGGTGCAATGAGTGAAATGGAAGACTTTGAAGAAGCATTTAAAGCAGCGATTGAGTTTGCGAAAAAAGATAAAAATACGTTAGTCGTTGCAACGGCAGACCACGCTACTGGCGGATTATCTTTAGGTGCGAATGGTGAGTATAACTTTAAAGTAGATCCAATTAAAGCTGCAAAACGCACACCAGACTTCATGGCAAATGAGATTGCAAAAGGTGCAAATGTAGAAGAGACATTAAAAAAATATATTGATTTACAATTAACACCAGAAGAAATTAAAGCGGTAAATGATATTGCTCCTTCAAAAGATGTAACAAAGATTGATAATGCGATTGAGGATATTTTCAATAAGCGTTCGGTTACAGGATGGACAACAGGTGGACATACGGGGGAAGATGTAAACGTATATGCATTTGGCCCTGGTAAATACTTGTTCTCTGGCGTTCAAGAGAATACAAATATCGCTAAACGTGTCTTTGATATTGTTGGCGGTGGCGATCCGAATAAAGGAAGACGCTAATTATCAAGAAAAGTGAGGCGAAATGCCTCACTTTTCTTTTTAGGAGATGGGAAAGATGAGGACTTTTTTCAGAGGGATAGGAGCCCTTCTAATAGGTGTATTATTGCTAGTTGGATGTCAATCCAAGGAGAATTATATAGAACAAAAATCTACTACTAAAAAAATTGAGGAGAAGGTACAAATAACGAAAGAAGAAGAAAAATCGATTCAAGATGTTATGGAGAAATTTGTACGGACGACAAATGAAAAAAATCTTGCTGAACATATGGAGTTATTCTCAAAGAAGCTGCCTAGTGCTGAAGACTTAAAAACACAAAAAGAAGCCGCTTTTCAAAAGGGAAATAAGAAAATTGAATTGGAACATATAGACATGAAAGCTAGTAAAGCAGGGTATGTTGTAGTTGAAACAAAGGAAAAGGAAATAGATGGGGAGGTCACTCTTCAGAAAAATGTACAGTATGCGCTTGGAAAAGAAGAAGATGGCTGGAAAATTGAAGAGGTTCGCACGATAGGGAAGAAATAAAGTGAAACTTTAATCAGGGAGTCTTACTGCCCGTAAATAGCGAAATAAAAAAGGTTCTCATTGGAGAGAACCTTTTTATAGTGGTAATAGAATTTGATTTGAACATGCTTCGATATCATCAATATCTTGGCGAATTGTTGCCATTTTATTATCAAGATCTTCAGCCTTCATTGCCGCATCATGTAGTTCATCTTTTAAATACTCAGGTATTTTCCCTTCATATTTATAATAAAGTTTATGTTCTAAACTTGCCCAAAAGTCCATAGCAAGTGTACGTAACTGGATTTCTGCAAATACATCTTTTGTACCAGAATTCAGTGATAAAGGATACTTAATGATCATGTGTAAACTTTTATATCCGTTTCCCTTTGGATTAGCGATATAATCTTTTACTTCTATGATTTCCATATCCTCACGCTTTTGAATGACTTCTTTTAAATGATAAATATCTTCTACGAAGCAACATGTAATACGAATGCCGATGATATCTTGTAAATGTGTTTGCGCATTTTCAACTGTCGGTAATAAATTTTTACGTTCAAGCTTTTTAATAATACTTTCAGGTTGTTTTAATCTTGTTTTTATATGTTCAAACGGGTTGTAATCCTCTAAAAATTGAGCTTCCCGGTTCATAATTTCAAATTTAGTTTTTAACTCTTCTAAAGCAAATGTATATGGTAGTACAAAAGCTTTCCAGTAGTTAACTGTTGATTGATTATATTCCATTTATATACACACCTTTTCCTATTTACAAGTGAGGTTGTTATTATACTAAATACCAAAGCATATAAGCGCAAGCAGCAAATGAGGAGATCATAAAACGATATTTAGTTTTCATATTTTCAACTCCTTTCGAGTAAGATTCTATATGAATAAACGTGATTGTTAATAAATTTACTATGTACAATTCTTATAGTAATAGATTCGTGTGAATTTCGTATGAACTAATTGTTTCAGATTTTTGTCTTTTTTTTGTAATTGACAAATAGAATAAACTTATATAACATATAAATCGTAATCATTACGTTTTAGTTTGCGATCTTTGAAAGAAAGGAGAATTACATATGCGTGTAAATATTACATTGGCTTGTACAGAGTGCGGTGATCGTAATTATATTTCTAAAAAAAATAAACGAAACAATCCAGAGCGCATCGAACTAAAAAAATATTGTCCACGATTAAAGCGAGTAACGCTACATCGTGAGACGAAGTAGAAGACTAGAGATATCTCTAGTCTTTTTTGTTTATAGCCATTTAGTTTTATTTGTTATAATTACCTTAAATTGTAATGAAGGAGAGGTATGATGAATCAAAAAGATAAAGAAGGAAAAGGGCAAGTGGCTCATATTATTGACATTTCAGATGATTATAGGCTTGTCGTAGATGATCAAGAAGGTGTGGATGACCCATATCATCTATTATGGTGGGAACATAAAGAGGATGAGGAGAGAACGATACAAATTACGCTGAATAGACATACTGGTAATTTAATCGAATTTAGTATAGATGATAAAAAATATTTTTCGAGTTCGAGTGGTAAGGAAGCGATAGGAGAGAATAAAGCAAGAGAGATTGCAAATGCATTCTTAAAAAAATATACAAAAGAAGGATATGAATTTTATACATATGTAACGGTTAAGGACGACAGGCGTGGTCGGAAAGAAGTAAATTATATGCAAGAAGTAAATGGCTATCCATTGCCGAATACAGGGTGTGTTGTGCGAGTTCATCCTTCAGGGAATGTTGTGCATTTTCGTTATAATGGACAAAAAGCTATCGAGAAAAAACCGTTATGGCCAAGTGAATTTGTTGAGGAGAACGTCGTTTTAGAGAATTTAAAAGCTAGACAAGATATGAGACTTGTATTTGTAGATTTAACACATTCTTCATGTGAGTATGAAAATGGAGAAGAAGTAACAGGGAATCATCTTGTATATGAACCAGAACCTAGTCATACGTTTATTAATGCAAGTACAGGTAAAGATTTATTTGGGCCCGATCATTATAAATTGCCTTCAACTGTAGCTGTTGAAAAACCGAAAAAAGGTAGCCGGCCAGACGATATATTCGATTTGTTTGAATGGAATAAAGAAAATTTTACAAAAGTAGCTGAGACGGAAAATGATGATGAAATAAGAATGAAATTTGTTCCGAAAGAGGAATTACAAAARCAGAAAGAAGAAAAGAATCCATATTTAATGAATGAATTCTTTAAAAAGCATTTACCGATGTTAAAATATAATAATTTAATTGGCATTACGGTTGATAAATCTACCAATGAATTAACTGGTTTTATAAAACTGACAGACGATAAAGAAGTAAAGCAAATATTTCCTAGAGAGGAATGTTTACAAAAAGCACTTCAATTTTTGGAACAAGTTATTCCAGATGTCACACAATATCTACGTCTTTGGGAAGAACGTGAAGAAGCAGAAGATGGGATTGAAAGATTTACCTTTTCCGTATATGTGAATGGCATTCCGGCAGAGTATAAGCAATTTATGGTTAATATCAATGCGGGAAATGGGGCTGTGGTGCATTATTCCGGAGAGTCTAGCAACCTTATAAAAGAATTGCTTACATACGAAACAACACCAAAAGTAAAAAAGGAAAAAGCGTTAGCAATATACAGAGGGGCCATGCGAGTTAATTTAGAATGGTTTTTAGAAAATGACGTAGAGGAAACGAACTACGAACTACTGTATAAACAAACGACGGATGAAAATTATAAAGAATCCTTTGATTGTAGTCGAGAAATTCGTTATATTGATGCGCATACGGGGGAAAAGATTTGGAGTGAATAGTTTTATGAAAAGCCAATCGAGAATCTCGATTGGCTTTTAGTTATATGAATAAGAGATATTAGTGGATTTTAAGTACGCCTTTTTGAGCTTCATACCAATCATATATATTTCCATCCGAACCTACTGCAAAGTTGTAAACGCGTTGGCGCTCGCCCTCTCCACGTGCATAGAAAACATCGTATAGTTTAATTCCGTTGATTATTCCGATAGGTTCAGTTGTGGCGCCATAGTGTAGTTGAGCTGTTTGAGGTCCCATCGTTTTTTCTAAGATTTTTATGGCATCCTCACTTGTGAATGTAGTAATATCGGCGGGTTTGTTTATTGGTTCATTCGATTGTTTCCCAGTTTGTTTATTAACTTGTTGATTTTCTTGTGTATTTTTAAATTCTGATTCAGTTAATGTGCTACCGTCACTCCCATTAACAATAATTTCTCCTGTTTGTTTATGAACAGAAAAGGTGAAATCAGCACGATAATTATCAAATTGAGGCGTGAAAGTATAGTAATCAGTACCCAGTTTATTATTAATTTTATTTTTTGCCGAGCTTTCACTAGGTAGAAGATTGTATGTAACTTCATTTTTATCTAATGTTCCGAATTTTCGGATGAGGATTTCTTTAGCCTTGCTTGCTGTTATGTTTATATTTGCAGCGTTGTCTTGTTTTTCTTTAATTTTTGTCTGTTCTTCAGGTTTTACTGGATCTTCAGGCATTGCTTGGTTTTTAGTTTTTGTTTGATTTTTAGCTTTTTCCTGTTCTTCGGGTTTGTTCTTGTTTTCGGTGTTTGTATTATCTTTTGTTGTCACAGTTTCCTTTTTGTTGTTATCAGTTTGTGTATTTGTATTTTGTTGTTCACAGGCTGAAAGTAGGAAGAGTGATAAAATGAGTACGATAGAGTTTCTGATTTTTACAGTTGAGTATGGCATGAAAACACCTCTTTCTAATTTTTCGCACTTTGTAAATTATAATATAATGAAAATATAATTCAATCGATAGGGTTCATTTAGTTCTCCAATAAGTTAAGGGTTCCATATTTGCTTAGTACAGACACAAACAACCTCACGCCCACATACACATAGTAAAGACCACTATTTTGGCGGAGGTGAAAGGTTTGAGTCTATTCGCCGCAATTGGATATATGGTTCGAGAAGTGTTTGTCTTTGTTTCTTATGTGAAGAATAATGCGTTTCCGCAGCCGTTATCATCAGACGATGAGAGAAAGTACTTAGAGTTAATGGAGCAAGGTGATGCTCAAGCGAGAAATCTGTTAATTGAACATAATTTACGGCTTGTAGCTCATATCGTTAAAAAATTTGAAAACACAGGGGAAGATGCAGAAGATTTAATTTCAATTGGTACAATTGGGCTCATTAAAGCGATCGAGAGCTATTCGGCAGGAAAAGGCACAAAACTTGCGACGTATGCAGCACGCTGTATTGAAAATGAAATTTTAATGCATTTACGTGTACTGAAAAAAACGAAAAAAGACGTTTCACTTCATGATCCAATCGGGCAAGATAAAGAGGGGAATGAAATATCGCTTATCGATATATTAAAATCAGAGTCTGAAGATGTAATTGATATGATTCAGCTTAGTATGGAGTTAGAAAAGATTAAAGAGTATATCGATATTTTAGACGAACGAGAGAAAGAAGTAATCGTGAAGCGTTTTGGACTGGGGCTTGATAAGGAGAAAACGCAACGAGAGATTGCGAAGGCACTTGGTATTTCCAGAAGCTACGTATCAAGAATTGAAAAGCGCGCTTTAATGAAAATGTTCCATGAATTTGTAAGAGCTGAGAAAGAGAAAAAAGCGAAAGAATAATGTACATTGCAAGCAGCCATATTTTAAAATGGGCTGCTTTTCTTTTTGTAAATAAGGAAAGAAAAAGAGTTGTGTTCAGAAGAAATCTATGTTCACTGTTGAAAATGACGGATTCTATCTGTAATATTAGAGGGTGCTAAACAATTTAAGAATAATACCATACTTAGTTTTCCGCATGTATAATGAAACAGTTCTATATGATATGTGGGAATAAGAACCAATTTTACATATGATATAGAAGGAAAAGAAGGGGAAGCTAAAGTTATAGACTGATTAGGAGGTTTCGCAATTTGCGACGTACATTATATCGACTTATGATCGAACTTACAAATGGTCGTTTTACTTCTTATATATTACGTAAATTTGCACAATCTCGTTTGAGCTCTATCATTATTCCATCGTATGCGAAAGTTTTTCAAATTAACCAAGATGAGATGGAAAAGGGTTTGAAGGAATATAGAACATTGCATGAATTATTTACGCGTAAGCTAAAAGAAGGAAAGCGTAGTGTTGATACAGATGCATCGAGTATCGTTAGTCCTGTTGATGGTGTTTTTGCTGATCACGGTCCTATTGAGGACACAAAAACATTTGATATTAAAGGTAAGCGTTATTCAATCGTGGATATGCTAGGTAATGAAGAACGTGCAAAGCGATATGCAGGTGGTACATACATGGTTATTTATTTAAGCCCAAGTCATTATCATCGTATTCATAGTCCGCTTTCTGGTTCTGTGACTGAAAGGTTTGTACTTGGTAGAAAGTCATATCCGGTAAATGCAGCTGGTATGGAATATGGGAAAGAGCCATTGTCAAAAAATTATCGCTCTGTTACAGAAGTAAATAGTGACGGTAAACATATGGCACTTGTAAAAGTAGGAGCTATGTTTGTTAATAGTATTGAGCTGTTGCATGAAAGAGACACTGTTCAAAAAGGTGAAGAAATGGCATACTTTACATTTGGCTCAACAGTTGTGTTATTGTTTGAAAAAGATATGATAGAAGTAGTGCAGGAATTGAAGAGTGGACAAGAGCTTCGTCTTGGTGAAAAAATTGCTACTCGTTCGGCTCATAAGTAAAGAAAACATTTTATAACTGTAAGCAAGAGTTATGGACAAAGATGCTTAATGATGAAATTCCCTAGATGGGAGTACTTGTTTATTCGAGAGCCATCGCAGGATGGCTCTTTTTACAAGTTAGCTCATTAAAATTTCACTTTATATGTAATCAAGACGATTTGACAAGCTTGTCCTCTAATGAGCGTCTAATCATTTCTTGTTTTATAAGTAAAATGAAGTCGGGATTTAATTTTAGTTCTTTTGCTTTATAATAAGACTCAGTGAGTAACTCAGTAGACAACTGTTCCATATATTTTGTTTTCAAGGTGAGTCACCTCCTAATAATTTAAGGATTGATTCGTTGTTGCATTTAATGTACCAAAAAAATATGACAGTCACAAACGAGTGGTTATCCACATACCTAGGTGGATAAAATGTGTATAGATTGTTAGTAAATTCCAAATTAGCTGAAAAATTAATGTGGAAAATGTGTACAATTTTATCCACAGGTCATATATCGAAATATGTTGTCGAAAAATTTTTATGAAAACTCCTCAAAGAGGTGAAAGAAATTGAAGCTATTTTTACCAAATGAATATGTGAAAAATGTATATCATGTTCAACCAGAAGATTTGAAAAAACGTGGAATTAAAGGTGTCATTACTGATTTAGATAACACGTTAATTGAATGGGATCGTCCAAATGCAACGCCACAACTTGAAGAATGGTTTTTGAAAATGAAAGAGCAAGGTATTCAAGTAACGGTCGTTTCAAATAATAATGAGCAACGTGTGAAAGACTTTGCTGATCCATTAGGTATTCCATTTATTCATAGTGCGCGTAAACCATTTGTTCGCGCGTTTAAGCGTGCGATACAAGAGATGCACCTGCAACCAGATGAAGTTGTAGTAATTGGAGATCAGTTACTAACGGATGTTTTAGGTGGAAACCGAGTGGGACTTCATACAATTTTAGTTGTACCGGTAGCACAAACGGACGGATTAGTAACGCGCTTTAATCGAAAAATTGAACGAAGAATTATGAGAAATATGAAGAAAAAAGGTTTAATTAACTGGGAGGAATAAAGTTTGACTGAAACAATTAAATGTATTGGTTGCGGTGTAGAAATTCAAACAGAAGATAAAAACGAAGTGGGATATGCTCCTACCTCATCTTTAGAGAAAGAACAAGTAATTTGTCAACGCTGTTTTCGCTTAAAACATTATAACGAAATTCAAGATGTATCATTAACAGATGATGACTTCCTACGTATTCTAAATGGAATTGGAAAATCGGATGCGCTAGTAGTTAAAATTGTAGATATTTTTGATTTTAATGGTAGCTGGTTACCTGGCCTACATCGTTTCGTGGGAAATAATAAAGTATTACTTGTTGGAAATAAAGCTGATTTAATTCCTAAGTCAGTAAAACATGATAAAGTAAAGCATTGGATGCGCTATAGTGCAAAGCAGCTAGGATTAAAGCCAGAAGATGTCTTTTTAATTAGTGCAGCGAAAGGGCAAGGGATTGCTGAGCTGGCAGATGCTATTGAGTATTACCGCGGCGGAAAAGATGTTTACGTTGTTGGATGTACGAATGTAGGAAAATCAACATTTATTAATCGTATGATTAAAGAATTTAGTGATGAGACTGAAAATGTAATTACAACATCTCATTTCCCAGGAACAACACTTGATTTAATTGATATTCCGTTAGACGAAGAATCTTCTTTATATGATACGCCAGGTATTATTAACCACCATCAAATGGCTCATTATGTTGGAAAAGAAAGCTTAAAACTTATTACACCAACAAAAGAAATTAAGCCAATGGTGTTCCAATTAAATGAAGAACAAACATTATTCTTCAGTGGATTGGCACGTTTTGATTATGTAAGTGGTGGTCGTCGTGCATTTACTTGTCACTTCTCGAATCGTTTAACAATCCATCGTACAAAGCTTGAGAAAGCAGATGAATTGTATAAAAATCATGCTGGGGATTTACTAAGCCCGCCAACACCAGAAGAATTAGAAAATATGCCAGATCTAGTGAAATACGAATTTAATATTCGTGAACCAAAAACGGATGTTGTATTCTCTGGATTAGGATGGGTTACTGTGAACGAACCGGGAGCAAAAATTGTTGCACACGTACCAAAAGGAGTAAGTGTTTCGCTACGTAAATCTTTAATTTAATATGGAGAGGGATTTATGAAACAATTATATGGTGTAATCGGAAATCCAATTGGACATTCATTATCGCCTGTTATGCATAACGATGCATTTGAACACTTGAATATGGATGCCCATTATCATGCATTTCTTGTTAAAGAGGAAGTGCTAGGGGAAGCAGTAAGAGGTTTAAAAGCATTAGGTATTTCAGGATTTAATGTAACAACGCCGCACAAAGTTGCTATTATGGATTATTTGGATGAGATTGACCCGCTAGCAAAACAAATTGGTGCAGTAAATACAGTGGTTCATAAGGATGGGAAATTGATTGGTTACAATACAGATGGAATTGGTTTTGTCCGAGCGCTGCAGTCAATTAGTAGTGAACCACTTCAGGAGAAACGTATTTTATTGCTTGGCGCAGGTGGTGCTAGTCGAGCTATTTATTTTTCTCTTGCTGATGTAGGTGTGAAAGAGATTGATGTAGCTAATCGTACAGTAGATAAGGCGAAAGAACTTATTGCTGCATGTACAGCTACTGTTAATTCTGTTGCTTTATCGTTAGAAAAAGCAACAGAAGAACAAGGGAATTATGATATTATCATTCAGACGACAACAATAGGTATGCATCCACGCGTCGAATATACGCCATTACAAATTTCTTCGTTAAAAAAAGGGACGATTGTATCAGATATAATTTATAATCCATTTGAAACGAAAATTTTATATGAGGCAAAAGAGCAAGGTGCAATGATTCAAAATGGTATTGATATGTTTGTTTATCAAGGTGCGCTTGCATTTGAAATGTGGACAGGGCGTGTACCGAATATCGATAGAATGAAACAATTAGTTATAAGAAAGCTTGGAGGCTAACATATATGTTAACAGGAAAACAAAAAAGATTTTTACGTGCACAAGCACATCATTTAACACCTATTTTTCAAGTAGGAAAAGGCGGAGTAAATGAAAATATGATTAAACAAATCGCAGATACTTTAGAAGTTCGTGAACTATTTAAAGTAAGTGTGCTACAAAACTGTGAATTCGATCGTCGTGAAGTTGCAGAAGAACTTGCAAAAGGCGCACGTGCTGAAATCGTTCAAGTAATTGGAAGTACAATCGTTTTATACAAAGAATCTAGAGAAAATAAACAAATTAAACTTCCGCGATCAAAAGAATAGCATATGCTATTTTTTATCGTTAGTGCGTAATGATGTAGAGAGCGAAACCAATTGAACTTTTATTAACAGTGAACTCTCTTCGGATAGGAATGAAGAGAGTTACTGTAGGTAAAAGGAAGGGGCGTTTCTTTTGAGAAAAATTGGCATCATTGGCGGTACATTTGATCCGCCACATTATGGGCATTTGCTAATTGCAAATGAAGTATATCATGCTTTGAATTTAGAAGAAGTATGGTTCTTACCGAACCAAATTCCACCGCATAAACAAGGGCGGAATATTACAAGTGTAGAAAATCGCTTACAAATGTTAGAGTTTGCGACTGAGGCAGAGGAACATTTTTCTATTTGTTTAGAAGAGCTAAGCAGAAAGGGCCCATCGTATACGTATGACACTATGTTACAATTGACGAAGAAGTATCCGGATGTGCAGTTTCACTTTATTATTGGTGGAGATATGGTTGAGTATTTACCGAAGTGGTATAACATTGAAGCGTTACTCGATCTTGTGACGTTTGTTGGGGTTGCAAGACCTGGTTATACATTGCGTACACCTTATCCTATCACCACTGTGGAAATTCCGGAGTTTGCAGTTTCTTCATCTTTATTGCGTGAGAGATATAAAGAGAAGCGAACATGTAAATATTTACTTCCTGAAAAAGTACAGGTGTATATCGAGAGGAATGGGTTGTATGAATCGTGAGAAAGCACTTCATATTGTCAAACAACAAATGCATGAAAAACGTTATATACACACAATAGGTGTAATGGAGACAGCAATTGAACTTGCTAAGTTATACGGTGTGGATGAAAAAAAGGCTGAAGTTGCAGCTATATTCCATGATTATGCGAAGTGTAGAGCGATTTCTGAGATGGAAGAGATTATTAAAAGTGAAGATTTGCCGAAAGATTTACTTTGTTATAACAAAGAGTTATGGCATGCACCTGTTGGGGCATACTTAGTAGAAAAAGAAGTAGGCATTACGGATCCTGAAATCCTGCAAGCTATTACATATCATACAAGTGGTCATGAGAAAATGACGATGTTAGATAAAGTAATTTATGTAGCTGATTACATTGAGCCTGGGCGAAAGTTTCCAGGGGTGGAGGAAGCTCGTAAACTCGCATATACGGATATAAATCAAGCTTTATTATTTGCGTTAAAGCGAACAATTCAATTTTTAATGGAAAAAAATCAAACGATTTATCCATTAACATTCCAAACATACAACGCAGTTATCAAGGAGGAAATTAGTAAATGAAAGATAAAGAGTTATTAGTATTAGCAGCAAAAGCAGCTGATGATAAGAGAGCAGAAGATATGGTTGTCCTAAATATGCAAGGTATTTCACCAATTGCAGATTATTTCATTATTTGTCACGGTAACTCAGATAAGCAAGTGCAAGCAATTGCACGTGAAATTAAATCAAAAGCACATGAGTTCCAAATCGACGTACAACGTATGGAAGGCTTTGACGAAGCACGCTGGGTACTAGTTGACCTTGGAGATGTAGTTGCTCATGTATTCCATAAAGATGAGCGTAATCACTATAATTTAGAGCGTCTTTGGGGCGATGTGCCACGTGAGGATATTACAGACGAGCTAGACCAATGAAATACGAACAATTTGCATTGTTGTACGACGAACTAATGAATGATGTTCCTTATGATAAATGGGTGGAATTTACAGAGGAGAGTTTACAGCAAGCGGATATGAAAGAGGCGAAGATTCTTGATGTAGCATGCGGTACTGGTAATGTAACACTTCCGCTTGTACAAAAGGGTTACGATTTAATCGGTGTCGATCTTTCAGAAGAGATGTTAACGGTCGCTCAGCAAAAACTAGGCGGAGAAGGATACTTTATTCCTTTTTACCAACAAGACATGCGAGAGCTTGACGTTCCAGGTGAGTTTGACTGTGTAACGATCTTTTGTGACTCATTAAACTATGTATTGCAAGAAGATGGAGTGCAAGAAACATTTCGAAGAGTGTTTCACCATTTACGTCAAGATGGTTTGTTTTTATTTGATGTACATTCTTTATATAAAATACATCATGTATTTCAAAACGAAATATACACAGTGAATGGAGAAGAAATATCTCTTATTTGGAATTGCTTCCCTGGTGAAGAATCAAATAGTGTAGAACATGATTTAACATTCTTTGTTCAAGACCCAGAAGAAGATGTGTACCATCGTTTTGACGAATGTCACGTGCAACGTGCATATCAGGTCGAAGAGTTAACGAAATGGCTTGAAGAAGCTGGTTTTACCGTGCTTCGCGTCACTGGTGACTTTGAGCGACTTGAAGTTACAGAACAAACAGAGCGTATTTTCTTCATGGCGAAGAAAAATGGGTAAAACAAAAGCAACCGAGAAGGTTGCTTTTGTTTTGTAAAGAAGTTGTAATTTTAGTTCTAGCATAATAAGAAGATGATATACGTGAAGTATGAAAATACTAGTTTAAGTGAAAATGTAATGTAAAAAAGTAAGTATTTATAAAAAGGATTTGGAATGACGATGACGTATTTATTATGTGTGTTTATTGAATTGCTGATCGACGCATTTTAAATCTTCATCAAATTTCTCGTGTGTCCGCTCAATTAATTTATGAAACATATCCCCAACATGTTCTTCTAAAACACGAATGCCTTCTCCTGTAACGCCGCCTTTAACACATACTTTTTCTTGTAAAGTAGGCAATGTGAAAATCTCTTTTTCAAGTAGTTTCCCCATTCCAACGACCATTTCACTTACTAAAGTAGTGGCTTCTTCATGTGTAATATTTGTTTTATCTACAGCAGCGTTAATGAAACATTGTAATAAATAACTAAAGAATGCAGGGCCGCAGCTTGCTATATCAGATGAAACGCGCGTTATATCTTCTTCTATCATAAGAGGAGTAGAAATGTTTTTGAATAGGCGAAATAGCTTTTGTTGCCATTCTTCAGAGCATTTACTTCCAAATGTAAATAGTGATGCGCCAGACAGGGCGCGGTTTGTAATGCTCGGAATGATACGTGCAATGTGGCAAGGTACAAGCGTCTCTAATTGTGACGGAGATATTGGACTTGTGATAGAAACTAAGCACTTTTCATCAGAAAAATGTTCAGCGTATTTTTGTAGGATCGGGTATATATCTATCGGCTTTACGCAAATAAAAATAAGATGTGATCGTTTGATTACCTCATCGATAGTTTTGGCTATATGAACAGAAGGGTGTTTTTCCTTTATATGATATGCTTTGGCGGGCGTTCGATTAATCATTGTAAGGCACGAAGGTTTGACAGCACGGGTTTCTAAAAATGCGTCGATTAGTATATTCCCCATGTTCCCTGTCCCTATAATTCCTATGTTCAATGTTTCATCCCTCCTTCGTAACAGCTTTCTCCTAAACAATATGAATGATGTTATAAATTTATGATTAGAGGTGTAAAATGATGTGGGATTTTCCAAAGAAATGGTTAGGATTAGTAGCTATTATTGGAACTGTACTTTTTCTTCTTTTTTGGAAAACGAACCAGCATACAGAGCGAACGGTCATTGCAACGGATGTTCAAGCGAAAGAGCTAGAGAAGAAAAGTAAACCAAAAATATCGGATACAAAGCAGCAGAAAAAAATAATTGTAATTGATATGAAAGGGGCTGTTGTTAAAGAGGGGGTGTATGAAATGAAAGAAGGGGACCGGGTCAAGGATGCTATTGAAAAGGCAGGTGGTTTTTTACCCGAGGCAGATAGGAAGAAGGTGAATTTAGCACAAATGGTACAAGACCAAATGATCCTTTATGTACCGAATGAAAACGAAAAAGTGCAAGAGGTAGCTGCTATTTCAAAGGGGGAGGGGAAAGTTCAAATAAATGCGGCTTCTAAAGAACAACTTGAAAAAATTACAGGCATTGGTTCTCGGAAAGCAGAAAGTATTTTGAAATATCGAGAAGAACATGGTCCTTTTCAGAAAATAGAAGATTTGTTAGAGATTGATGGGATCGGTGTGAAGTCATTGGAAAAAATAAAAGATCAAATTATTATTCCGTAAAAGATTGACGAAGTTTTTCTTCATTCGCTACACTACAAGTAGACAAAAAAGTAGGTGAAAAATATGGAACGAATTTCATGGGATCAATATTTTATGACGCAAAGCCATCTGCTATCTTTACGTAGTACATGTACAAGGCTTGCAGTAGGAGCGACAATCGTTCGTGATAAACGAATTATTGCTGGTGGATATAATGGTTCAATTAAAGGTGGCGTACATTGTATAGATGATGGATGCTACGTTATTGATAATCATTGTGTTCGTACAATTCACGCAGAAATGAATGCTTTATTACAGTGTGCAAAATTCGGTGTGAAAACGGAGGAAGCGGAAATTTATGTTACGCATTTCCCTTGTTTACAATGCTGTAAGGCGATTATTCAAAGTGGTATTACAGCAGTTTATTATGCGCAGGATTATAAAAATCATCCATATGCCGTAGAGTTATTTGAAAAAGCGAATGTAACAGTGAAACACGTTCCGCTAGAATATAATATTGCAGCATTAGAGGATCAAAAGCGTCATATGGAGTTAAAAGAACTATTTGCATCTTTAGAAAAAGAAAACTTATCAATGGAAGAATTACAGCATGTATTCACGAAAGCAAAAATGATGCTATAAGGAGTGAGTATAGTTGTATGGACAATGGGGTTATGTTGCAATCTCATTTATCATAGGGATTGCAATTGCCTTTTCCACTTCAGTTTTACTGCTGACTTGTTTTCTCGTTTTGTATGTTTTCTATTGTTTATACCGTACTTCGCGTAAAACCTTCTTTTTTTGTATGTTAGCGTGTTTTAGTGGCGCTATGTACACTACGTATATTCAAGGGCAAAACAAGCCTCTAGGAGAGTCTTACGAAGTTACAAGGGGGCTAATACAAAATACACCTCTTATTAACGGGGATCGCCTAACATTTCAAGTTGAAGATCAGAATAAAAATATAGTGCAGTTAAGTTACAAAATTAAATCGGCCTTGGAAAAGAAACAACTGCGACAATTACACGCAGGAGTATCATGTGTATTCGAAGGTGAGAGGAAAGAGCCACCAATAGCTCGGAACTTTCATGGTTTTAATTATCGTGATTATTTGTATAAGCAAAATATTCATTTCATATTGGAGGCTACATATATTTCTGAATGCCAAAAAACATCGTTGTCACTCGTGCAATGGATTCTTCTTTTGAGACAGCAAGCAATCTCGGGCGTTACAGAAATGTTTCCGGAGCAATCAGGTGCTTTTATGAATGCATTAGTATTTGGTGATAGACAACAAATGACATTTGAAGTTGAAGAGCAATATCAGCAATTTGGTCTTGTACATTTGTTGGCGATTTCAGGATCGCATATCGTATTGTTAATGGTGATTGTGTATTTTATTTTGCTAAGAAGTGGTGTGACGAGGGAGATAGCGACAGTATGTCTTATCTTTTGCATTCCTCTATATATGATTTTAGCAGGAGCATCACCGTCTGTTATAAGAGCTTCTATAACAGGAGTGTTGATGTTGATTGCTTTCATATGTTCTATTCGTTTATCTAGCTTAGATGCTTTAAGCGTTACAGCTATATGTATGCTTATATTTGATCCGTATCTTGTCTTTAATATTGGCTTTCAGTTTTCGTTCGTTGGTAGTTTCGCCTTGCTTTTGTCAGCCCCGCTTTTACTAGATAGTAGTAATGGAGTAATCGGAAATTCCATTTATATTTCTTTTATTTCACAACTCGTTAGTACTCCGATTTTGTTATATCACTTCGGTTATTTTTCTCCATATAGTATTTTTCTTAATATCCTATACGTTCCGTTTTTATCTCTTATTGTATTGCCGTGTAGTATTATCGTTTTGGTATTTATACCGATCGTCCCGTTTCTTGCGAAAGGACTTGCGAATGTACTATCAATAGGTTTGAATCTTTCTAATGATTTTCTAAGTTATTGTGAAAATTTACCGTTTATCCGCCTTGTTTTCGGGCAAACATCTATACTTCTTGTAGCTCTATATTACGCGAGTATTGTTAGTATATTGATGGTTTGGGAAAGGCGGGTGTCGAAGAAAATTATGTTCGTAGCTTCGGGTATATTTCTTTTCGTTTGTACATGTCATTATGTATATCCGTATTTTCGAGAAAGTGGGAGTGTTACATTTCTTGATGTTGGACAGGGAGACGCAATTTTAATTCGCCTCCCGTACGATAAAGAGATTTACCTCATTGATACCGGTGGCACAATGCGTGCAAATAAGGAAGAATGGCAACGGAAAAAGCATGAATTTTCTGTTGGAAATGATATTTTAATCCCTTATTTACAAAAGGAAGGGATTAAAACAATTGATAAATTAATTGTAACGCATGGAGATGCGGATCATATAGGTGCTGCGCAAGAGTTATTATCAAATATAACCGTAAAAGAAGTTGTATTTGGCCGAAAAGAACAAGATGCGGTATTAGAAAAAGTATTAAAGAAACAGGCATTAGAAAAGGAAGTGAAAATAAGTGAAGTGGGGGAAGGAGAGAGTTGGAGCGTAAATGAAGCGGAATTTTTTGTGTTAGCTCCAACAGGAAAAGCGAGAAGTGAAAATAATGCTTCAATTGTAATATGGGCAAAATTAGGAGGGGCAACGTGGCTGTTTACAGGTGATTTAGAAGAAGAAGGAGAGAAATTTTTAATAGCTACGTATCCAGATTTACGGGCGGATGTTTTAAAGGTTGCTCATCATGGGAGTAATACGTCATCTATAGTGCCTTTTTTGAGCGCTGTACAGCCTGATGTAGCGATTATTTCTGTCGGTGAGCGTAATAGGTATGGGCATCCTCATAAGGAAGTGATAGGGCGTTTGGAGAAGATGGGGATTGAAATATGGCGTACGGATAAGCAAGGCGCTATTTCCTATGTTTTTAAAGTGGAACACGGAACCTTTCGTAGCAAAATCACATATGATGAAACACATGATAGATAAAAAAGAAGACTGCCAGTAAGCAGCAGTCTTTAAGAACCGATAAATTTAATAACAGTTGCAATGATGAAAAGTGTTGCGAAAAAACCAAATGAGACGATAAATCCTACCCCTGAATCAATAGCGTCATTGCGTTTACTTTGAACGTTCTGTTCAAAATCATTCATTTAGAATCCCTCCCCAACATTCCACTTTAGTATAAAATATTGTCAGAAAAAAATCTACAATTTCCATATGAAGAGAAATCGAGCGTTTTTACTACTTTAGATCATTAAGGAACGCGAGTTTTTTGTTTCCAAGCATGTTAACAGTTGGCACTTATACTCGAATTTTTATTGTGAATAATAAAGGGAAGGTGATTACCGCACACCAATAAGAAACCCGGGGCTTATTGCGTGGCGTTTAATATAAATAAAGGAACGGGTCATAAAGCCTGTTCCTTTGTACTTGTAAAACGAAAGCTAGGGCATTAGTATAAATATATATTGCCAAGTTAGGGAGTAGGAAAAAGTATGAGTGATATACATAAAAAGATTAAAAAGAAGCAGTTTGCTCCAGTGTATTTACTGTATGGAACGGAAGCGTTTTTTATAAATGAAACGATAAAGCTTATTACAACAGAAGCGCTTGAAGAGGAAGATCGCGAGTTTAATGTTGTGACATATGATTTAGAAGAAGCGTATTTAGAAGATGTGGTTGAGGATGCACGTACACTTCCTTTTTTCGGGGAACGTAAAGTGATATTAATAAAATCACCACTATTTTTAACTTCACAAAAAGAAAAATTAGAGCAAAATATAAAAATTTTAGAAGAATATATTGGGGAGCCTTCTCCATTTTCTATTCTTGTTTTTGTTGCGCCTTACGAAAAACTTGATGAACGAAAAAAAATTACAAAACTATTAAAGAAAACAGCGGATGTAGTAGAAGCGAATGCGATGCAAGTGCAGGATGTTCAGAAGTGGATTGTTGCTCGTGCAGATGAGGTGCATGTGCATATAGATAATGCAGCTGTTAGTTTGTTGTTAGAGCTTGTGGGAAGTAATGTAACGATGTTGGCGAAGGAAATGGACAAGTTAACGCTATACGTCGGTATGGGCGGAGAGATTACACCGAAACTCGTTGGGGAGCTTGTGCCAAAATCGGTTGAACAAAATGTGTTTGCTTTGACAGAAAAAGTGGTAAAAAAAGATATCGCGGGTGCGATGCAAATTTTGGATGGATTATTTACGCAGCAAGAGGAACCAATTAAACTGCTTGCGTTATTAGTAAGTCAATTCCGCTTGCTCTATCAAGTGAAAGAGTTACAGCAACGTGGTTATGGACAAAATCAAATTGCGTCTCATATTGGTGTGCATCCATATCGTGTAAAGTTAGCGATGAATCAAACGAAGTTTTTCTCTTTTGAAGAATTAAAAAAAGTGATTATAGAATTAGCGGAAGCTGATTATAGTATGAAGACTGGAAAAATGGATAAGAAACTTGTACTTGAGTTTTTCTTAATGCGGTTAAATCATATGTGATGAAACAAAAAGTTCACGTGCTTAGCACGTGAACTTTTTGTATATAAAAAAACGATCCAAATGGATCGTTTTTTAAACGCCTTACGCGTTTACTTGTTTCGCTAAGCGAGATTTTTGACGAGCTGCAGCGTTTTGGTGGATAAGACCTTTACGAGCTGCTTTGTCAAGTTTTTTAGAAGCAGTTTTGAAAGCTTCTTTAGCATTTTCAAGATCGTTATTAGTAACTAAAGCTTCTACAGTTTTAACAGCAGAACGCATGTCAGACTTGATAGAAGCGTTATGTGAACGACGCTCTTCGCTAAGTTTAGCGCGTTTGATAGCAGATTTGATGTTTGCCATACTTTTCACCTCCCTGGTGCAATCGAATGACTCGATTCTTAACATAGAACAAGTGATATTCTATCAAACGGTGAAGAGAATTGCAATAGTATATCAATGAAATTTCACGTAAAGGAAAGAATGACCTTATATAACTTTGGGAAATCTAACGATATTTACTATGAATTACGGAGGAGATACGATGAAAGAACCATTAGATTTAAGTAAATATAGTGTTAGAACGGACCTTGCTGTAGAGGCACATGAAATGCTGCAAGAGAGTCAAGAAGAGCAAAAAGGGATACAAGGAGTTATTGTCAAAGAGAGGGAAGAAGAAGGTATTACCATTACAAAAGTAACGATTGATGAAATTGCCTCTGAATCGATGGGTAAAAAACCTGGGAGTTATTTAACGCTTGAAGTACAAGGCATACGTCAACAAGATACGGAACTGCAACAAAAAGTAGAGCGCATTTTTGCAAAAGAATTTTCTTATTTCTTAGAAGAGGTTGGCGTTACGAAAGAAGCGAGTTGTTTAATTGTTGGTCTTGGGAATTGGAATGTAACGCCAGATGCGCTTGGACCAATCGTTGTAGAAAATGTATTGGTAACGAGACATTTGTTTCAATTGCAGCCTGAAAGTGTAGAAGAAGGGTTTAGGCCTGTTAGTGCAATTCGGCCGGGGGTAATGGGAATTACAGGAATCGAAACGAGCGATGTCATTTATGGAATCATTGAGAAGACGAAGCCAGACTTTGTCATTGCAATTGATGCATTAGCTGCCCGCTCTATTGAACGAGTAAATAGTACGATACAAATTTCTGATACGGGAATTCATCCTGGATCGGGTGTTGGGAATAAGCGTAAGGAACTTAGTAAAGAAACATTGGGTATTCCTGTTATCGCGATTGGTGTTCCGACTGTGGTTGATGCAGTTTCGATTACAAGCGATACAATTGATTTTATTTTGAAACATTTTGGACGGGAGATGAAAGAAGGAAACAAACCTTCCCGTTCTTTGTTGCCAGCCGGTTTTACATTTGGAGAAAAGAAAAAATTAACAGAAGAAGATATGCCGGATGAAAAGAGTCGGAATATGTTTTTAGGTGCTGTAGGTACACTGGAAGATGAAGAGAAGAGAAAATTAATTTATGAAGTGTTATCTCCTCTTGGTCATAATTTAATGGTGACTCCGAAAGAAGTGGATGCTTTCATAGAGGATATGGCGAATGTAATAGCGAGTGGTTTAAATGCAGCCTTGCATCATCAAATTGACCAAGATAATACAGGAGCATATACACATTGATGGGAAGAGACGATAATCGTTTAAGCCGTTTTTCGCTTTTATGTATATGTAGTGCGGCCTTATGTTTACTTATGATAATAGCAGGGGTGGCACTTGCTAATCATGGTTTGAAAAGTATGAAAGGTTATCAGCAAATGTCGTATGAACAAATCGCTCATATGACAGGAACAGAGGGTGCGGGTGCTGAATCAGAAATTTTGGGAAGTTCGTTTTCCGTTGCTGAAAAACAAAAACAATTAGAAAGCTTAAAAAGCTTTAATGTTGTAGAAGGAATTGGTATGGCAATAGCAAGTGCTACTTATGAAGTAACAAAGTTTGGAACGGATATAGTTGTTGGGAAAGTGAGAGAGATTTTTAGTTAAGGGTAGCAGGAAGAACGGTTGTCTTACCATTTTGTACGACAGCCGTTTTTAAATTTGAAAAAAGTTTGTCTCTTATGGTTTGTTCGCATAAGATATAGATAGAATGATTTGTATTGTAAGCAGCACGAGTTTTCATTGAATCTTTGCTGCTCTATTGATATAATCAGTGCTAGTGTATATTGGCGAGACTATTAGGAGTTGAGAACATAGATGAACAAAGAAGAAAGAGCAAAAAGACAGTCCAAAATCCGTAATTTCTCTATCATTGCTCATATTGACCACGGAAAATCAACGTTAGCAGACCGTATTTTAGAGAAAACAAACGCGTTAACACAACGTGAAATGAAAGCTCAATTGCTTGACTCTATGGATTTAGAGCGTGAGCGCGGTATTACAATTAAATTAAATGCAGTACAACTAACGTATAAAGCGAAAGACGGTGAAGAGTATATTCTTCACTTAATCGATACTCCAGGACACGTCGACTTTACGTACGAAGTATCTCGTAGTTTAGCGGCTTGTGAAGGTGCGATTCTTGTTGTGGATGCAGCACAAGGGATTGAGGCGCAAACATTAGCGAACGTATATTTAGCGCTTGATAATAATTTAGAAATATTACCAGTTATTAATAAGATCGACTTACCAAGTGCGGACCCAGAACGTGTACGTCAAGAGGTAGAAGATGTAATTGGTTTAGATGCATCGGAAGCTGTACTTGCTTCAGCGAAAGCTGGTATTGGTATTGAAGATATTTTAGAACAAATCGTTGAAAAGGTACCAGCTCCAACAGGGGATTCAGAAGAGCCTTTACAATGTATGATTTTCGATTCTTTATATGACCCGTACCGCGGTGTAATTGCATATATCCGTGTTGTAAATGGAACGGTAAAAGTTGGCGATAAAGTACGTATGATGGCAACTGGAAAAGAATTTGAAGTAACAGAAGTAGGTGTGTTTACACCGAAAACAACGCAACGTGACGAGTTAACAGTAGGTGATGTAGGTTTCTTAGCAGCATCTATTAAAAACGTAGGTGATACACGCGTAGGTGATACAATCACACATGCAAAACGTCCGGCTGCAGAGGCGTTAGCAGGTTATCGTAAATTAAACCCAATGGTATTCTGTGGTTTATATCCAATCGATTCTGCACGTTACAACGACTTACGTGATGCGTTAGAAAAATTAGAGTTAAACGATTCTGCTCTTGAGTTTGAACCAGAAACATCTCAAGCGCTAGGATTTGGTTTCCGTTGTGGTTTCTTAGGACTTCTTCACATGGAAATCATTCAAGAACGTATTGAACGTGAATTTAAAATCGATTTAATTACAACAGCACCAAGCGTTATTTATAAAGTTTATTTAACGAACGGTGAAGATGTTATTGTTGATAATCCATCTAATATGCCAGATCCACAGTCTATTGATCGTGTAGAAGAGCCGTTTGTGAAGGCTTCAATTATGGTTCCGAATGACTATGTTGGAGCTGTAATGGAAATTTGCCAAGGGAAACGTGGAACGTTTATTGATATGCAATATTTAGATGAAACACGTGTTACACTAACATACGAAATCCCGTTATCAGAAATCGTATATGACTTCTTCGATCAGTTGAAATCAAATACGAAAGGATATGCATCGTTTGACTACGAGTTAATTGGCTACAAACCATCGAAACTTGTGAAAATGGATATTCTTTTAAATAACGAACAAGTCGATGCTCTATCATTTATCGTACACCGTGATTCAGCGTATGATCGTGGTAAAGTAATCGTAGAGAAATTAAAAGAATTAATTCCAAGACAACAGTTCGAAGTACCAATTCAGGCGACTATCGGAAACAAGGTTGTAGCACGTTCTACAATTAAGGCGATGCGTAAAAACGTACTTGCGAAATGTTACGGTGGTGACATTTCTCGTAAGCGTAAACTTCTTGATAAGCAAAAAGAAGGTAAAAAACGTATGAAGTCTGTTGGTTCTGTAGAAGTACCGCAAGAAGCATTCATGGCTGTACTGAAAATGGATGACAACTAATAATTGATTGTTATTTCATGCGGATTGAGATAAAAAAAGAAGTCGTTTATACGGCTTCTTTTTTATGTATAATTACTTTTTAGACAACGTAGCTTCTCTCATTTACAATAGTGAGGTGGCTATATTTATGAATGATTGATATAGAGTTAGGAGACTATTAATGTCCGAAAATATTCGAAAAGATATTCACGAAAAAATACAAAATGGCAATTTTAATTGTGAAAAGGAATTGACGCTTTCTATTATTAGCGGGAAGTGGAAAGTTGTGATACTGTGGCATCTTGGTGTGGAAGGACCTCATCGTTTTAGTGAATTACAACGATTATTCCCAAGCATTTCTCATAAAGTTTTGTCGAACCAATTAAAAGAGTTAATGGAAGATGGGATTGTTGACCGAACAGTATACCCAGAAATTCCTCCGCGAGTAGAGTATTATATGACGGAATTAGGCATGTCGCTTTTACCGATCGTTGAAATGATGTATGATTGGGGAAAAATGCGAATGGAACAAATTCGTAATACGTTAGAGAAGTGAAGATTCCTCCGGAGTGCGGAGGTTTTCTTTTTAGAAAGGTAGGAGTTATATTTGGTTCAAGCTGCATATATTCATATTCCATTTTGTCAGCATATTTGTCACTATTGTGATTTTAATAAAGTGTTTATTGAACGCCAACCAGTCGATCAATATTTAGAGTATTTAGAGAAAGAAATAATAAATACAGTTCAAAAAGTACCGTTTGATAGTATGAAAACGATTTTTGTTGGTGGAGGAACTCCGACAGCGTTAAATATGGAACAGACAAAAAAGTTACTAGATATTATAAACCGTCGCTTACGTCCGTTTGCTCCAAATTGTGAATTAACATTTGAAGCGAATCCAGGTGATTTACCAAAAGAGAAGTTAAATGTATTGCTAGAAGGTGGAGTGAACCGAATTAGTTTTGGTGTGCAAACATTTCGGGATGAGTTGCTTGAGAAAATTGGGCGTAAGCATACGAGGGAAGATGCATTTGTAGCAATTAGAGAAGCGCAGGAAGTGGGCTTTAAAAATATAAATGTAGATATTATTTATGCTCTGCCAGGGCAGACGATAGAAGATGTAAAAGAAACATTAGACATTGCTTTTACGCTTGGTGTACAACATTTCTCAGCATATTCATTAATTGTGGAACCGAAAACTGTGTTTTATAACTTAATGAATAAAGGGAAATTAAGACTTCCAGGTGAAGATCATGAAGCAAAAATGTATGAAATGGTAATGGATGAAATGGAGAAACACGGCTATAGCCAGTATGAAATTAGCAATTTCTCAAAAGGTGATAATGAAAGTAGACACAATCTCACATACTGGAATAATGAGGAGTATTATGGATTTGGAGCTGGAGCGCATAGTTATGTAAATGGAGAACGTATCCAAAATGTAGGGCCGCTCAAGCAATATTTCAATAAAATCGATGAAACTGGATTTCCGTATTTAGATGTTCACGCGGTGACGGAGAAAGAAAGAATGGAAGAAGAGTTGTTCTTAGGACTTCGAAAAACACAAGGTGTATCTAAAATATTGTTTCAAAAGAAATTTAATATGGAGATGAATCAAGTTTTCGCGAAGCAGTTGCAAAAAAATCAAGAACAAGGCTTGCTTGAAGAGAAAGATGGATATGTTCGTTTAACGCGAAAGGGAAAATTATTAGGGAATGAAGTATTCCAATCATTTTTGATTGACTAATTAAATGTTCCATAAACGTGAAAAAGTTTCATTATTTCGTGACGTTTCCGTTGACAATTGAATGTCAATTTTGGTAAGTTATTAATAGATTTAGCACTCGAAGACAAAGAGTGCTAACAGAGGTGATGATGAGATGCTTACGGAACGTCAGCTCTTAATTTTACAAACAATTATTGATGACTTTATTGGATCAGCGCAACCTGTTGGGTCGAGGACGTTGGCTAAGAAAGATGAAATTACGTTTAGTTCAGCTACTATTCGAAATGAAATGGCTGATTTAGAGGAACTAGGATTTATTGAGAAAACGCATAGTTCTTCAGGACGTGTTCCTTCTGAAAAAGGATATCGTTTTTATGTAGACCATCTTTTAGCGCCGCAAAACTTACCGAACGATGAAATTGTACAAATTAAAGATTTATTTGCTGAAAGAATTTTTGAAGCGGAAAAGATTGCACAGCAATCTGCTCAAATTTTATCAGAGCTTACGAATTATACGGCCATTGTTCTTGGACCGAAGTTAAGCACAAATAAACTTAAAAACGTACAAATTGTACCGCTTGATCGTCAAACTGCAGTCGCTATTATTGTAACTGATACAGGGCATGTACAAAGTAAAACGATTACCGTTCCGGAATCTGTTGATTTATCAGATTTAGAAAAAATGGTTAATATTTTAAATGAAAAGCTGTCGGGTGTACCAATGGCAGAACTGCATAACAAAATCTTTAAAGAGATTGTTACAGTTTTACGTGGATATGTTCATAATTACGATAGTGCAATAAAAATGTTAGATGGTACATTTCAAGTTCCTTTATCGGAAAAGATATACTTTGGAGGCAAAGCAAATATGCTTTCGCAACCAGAGTTCCATGACATTCACAAAGTAAGATCCTTGCTGACGATGATTGATAATGAAGCCGAGTTTTATGACATTTTGCGTCATAAACAAGTAGGTATTCAAGTGAACATTGGTAGGGAAAACTCTGCGACGGCCATGGAAGATTGCAGTTTAATTTCTGCAACATATTCGATTGGAGAAGAACAGCTTGGAACAATTGCTATTTTAGGTCCGACAAGAATGCAATACTCTCGGGTAATTAGTTTGTTACAGTTATTTACGAGACAATTTACTGATGGACTTAAAAAGTAAATGAGAGTAATACATTCGCTCAAGTAATGAAATTTTCATTGCTGTGTGTAATATATAATGCTTAAGGAATTGTGTTCAGCATAATACCTAATACCTTTTAAGGAGGTGAATATTGTGGAAGAGCGTAACGAACAAGTGGTAGAAGAAGTAAAAGAAGCGCAAGTTGAAGAAGCTGTCACGACAGAAAACAGTGAAAAAACTGTAGAAGAAAAAAGTGAGGCTGCTCTTTTACAAGAAAAAGTAGATGAGTTACAAGCGAAGCTAACGGAAACGGAAGGTCGCACATTACGTCTACAAGCTGATTTTGAAAATTATAAGCGTCGTGTCCAAATGGATAAACAGGCTGCTGAAAAATATAGAGCACAAAGTCTAGTTTCAGATATTTTGCCAGCTCTTGATAATTTTGAAAGAGCGATGCAAGTGGAAGCAACTGATGAGCAAACGAAACCCTTGTTACAAGGTATGGAAATGGTGCATCGTCAATTGCTAGAAGCGTTGACTAAAGAAGGCGTTGAAGCGATTGAAGCTGTTGGTAAACAGTTTGATCCTAATGAACACCAAGCTATTATGCAAGTGGAAGATAGTGAATTTGAATCAAACGCGGTAGTTGAAGAATTCCAAAAAGGTTATAAACTAAAAGACCGTGTGATTCGCCCATCAATGGTAAAAGTAAATCAATAATTTACATAAAAGTAGGAGGATTCGCCATGAGTAAAATTATCGGTATTGACTTAGGTACAACAAACTCTTGTGTAGCTGTTATGGAAGGTGGAGAACCAAAGGTTATCCCAAATCCAGAAGGAAACCGTACAACACCTTCTGTTGTAGCTTTCAAAAATGAAGAGCGTCAAGTTGGGGAAGTTGCAAAGCGTCAAGCAATTACAAACCCAAATACAATCATGTCTGTTAAACGTCATATGGGTACAGACTACAAAGTAGAAGTTGAAGGTAAAGATTATACACCTCAAGAAATTTCTGCAATCATTTTACAAAACTTAAAAGCTTCTGCTGAAGCATACTTAGGTGAAACAGTAACGAAAGCTGTTATTACAGTACCTGCATACTTCAACGATGCAGAACGTCAAGCAACAAAAGATGCTGGTCGTATCGCTGGTTTAGAAGTTGAGCGTATCATTAACGAACCAACAGCAGCAGCGCTTGCTTACGGTTTAGAAAAACAAGATGAAGAGCAAAAAATCTTAGTATATGACTTAGGTGGCGGTACATTTGACGTATCTATCCTTGAGTTAGCAGATGGAACATTCGAAGTTATTTCAACTGCTGGTGACAACCGTCTTGGTGGAGATGACTTTGACCAAGTTATTATTGACCACTTAGTAGCTGAGTTCAAAAAAGAAAATAACATTGATTTAAGCCAAGATAAAATGGCACTTCAACGTTTGAAAGATGCAGCTGAAAAAGCGAAAAAAGATCTTTCTGGCGTAACACAAACACAAATTTCATTACCATTCATTAGTGCTGGAGCTGCTGGTCCATTACACTTAGAATTAACGTTAACAAGAGCGAAATTCGAAGAGATTTCAGCAGGTCTTGTTGAAAGAACGTTAGAGCCAACTCGTCGTGCATTAAAAGACGCTGGTTTTGCTCCAAGCGAATTAGATAAAGTTATCCTTGTTGGTGGATCTACTCGTATCCCAGCTGTACAAGAAGCTATTAAACGTGAAACTGGTAAAGAACCATATAAAGGTGTAAACCCTGATGAAGTTGTAGCATTAGGTGCTGCAGTTCAAGGTGGCGTACTTACTGGTGATGTAGAAGGCGTACTATTATTAGACGTAACTCCACTTTCTTTAGGTATTGAAACTATGGGTGGTGTGTTCACGAAATTAATCGAGCGTAACACTACAATTCCAACAAGTAAGTCACAAGTATTCTCAACAGCTGCTGATAACCAACCGGCAGTAGACATTCACGTATTACAAGGTGAGCGTCCAATGTCAGCTGACAACAAAACATTAGGTCGTTTCCAATTAACAGACCTTCCACCAGCACCACGTGGTATTCCACAAATCGAAGTAACATTCGATATTGATGCGAACGGTATCGTTAACGTACGTGCAAAAGACTTAGGAACAAGCAAAGAGCAAACTATTACAATCCAATCTTCTTCAGGTCTTTCTGATGAAGAAGTAGATCGTATGGTACAAGAAGCGGAAGCAAATGCTGACGCTGACCAAAAACGTAAGGAAGAAGTTGAACTTCGTAACGAAGCTGACCAACTTGTATTCCAAACGGATAAAGTTGTAAAAGATTTAGAAGGTAAAGTGGATGCGGCTGAAGTTGCAAAAGCAACAGAAGCGAAAGAAGCATTACAAGCTGCGATCGAGAAGAACGAGCTTGAGGAAATCCGTGCGAAAAAAGACGCTTTACAAGAAATCGTACAACAATTAACTGTTAAATTATACGAGCAAGCTCAAGCAGCTGCAGGGCAAGCAGAAGGTGCACAAGGAGCACAAGATGCTGGCGCGAAGAAAGACAATGTAGTAGACGCTGAGTTCGAAGAAGTAAAAGAAGATAAGTAATATAAATAAGTAAGATGACAAAAAGTCAAAGTCAAGCGTGCCTTGACTTTGGCTTTTTTCACGAATGAAAAGAAAAGTGTGAGGTTCTTAAGTTTTTTACTTTGCATACTGTAAGTGAGGAAACTTTGTTGCAAAGCACTTTCTTTCGGTGTTAAAATTACGTTTATGTGAAAGATTCGGGGGTTGTAAATTTATGAGTAAACGAGACTATTATGAGATCCTTGGACTTAGCCAGGGTGCTTCAAAAGATGAAATAAAAAAAGCGTATCGTCGTTTGGCTAAAAAATACCATCCAGACGTAAGTAAAGAAGAAAATGCAATTGAAAAGTTTAAAGAAGTACAAGAAGCATACGAAGTATTAAGCGACGATCAAAAGCGCGCGCAATATGATCAATTTGGTCATGCTGGTGCAAATCAAGGTTTCGGTGGCTTTGGCGGCGGAGGAGACTTCGGCGGTGGCTTCGGTTTCGAAGATATCTTTAGTTCGTTCTTTGGCGGCGGTGGCGGTAGACGTCGTGATCCAAATGCTCCGCGTCAAGGTGCTGACTTACAATATCAAGTTACTTTAGAGTTTGAGGAAGCTATTTTTGGTAAAGAATTAAATGTTGAGATTCCAGTAGAAGATCCATGTGATACTTGTAAAGGTAGCGGAGCGAAACCAGGAACTTCAAAAGAAACATGTAAACATTGTTCAGGATCAGGGCAAGTAAGTGTAGAACAAAATACACCATTTGGTCGTATCGTAAACCGTCAAGCTTGTGGTCATTGTTCAGGAACTGGTCAAATGATTAAAGAAAAATGTACGACGTGTCACGGTTCTGGTAAAGTACGTAAACGTAAAAAAATCAATGTTAAAATTCCAGCAGGTATTGATAATGGTCAACAAATTCGTGTATCTGGAAAAGGTGAAGCGGGCGTAAATGGCGGACCGGCAGGAGATTTATATGTTGTTGTTCATGTGAGAAATCATGAATTCTTTGAGCGTGAAGGAGATCACATTATTTGTGAAATGCCATTAACATTTGCGCAAATGGCACTTGGTGCTGAAGTGGAAGTTCCTACTGTTCATGGGAAAGTGAAGCTAAAAATTCCAGCAGGAACACAAACCGGAACAGAATTCCGCTTAAAAGGAAAAGGTGCTCCGAACGTACGTGGATACGGTCAAGGAGATCAATATGTAGTCGTTCGTGTTGTTGTACCGACGAAATTAACTTCACATCAAAAAGAGTTATTACGTGAATTTGCGGGACAAGAAGAGCAGGATGATAGTTTATTTGGAAAGCTTAAACGTGCTTTCAAAGGGGAATAATGGAAATAAAAAATGGAGTTGGTAAATTGTGAAATGGTCAGAAGTTAGTATTCATACAACAGAAGAAGCAGTAGAAGCTGTCTCTCATATTTTACATGAAGCTGGTGCTAGTGGAGTTGCGATTGAGGATCCAGCGGAGTTGACGAAAGAGCGCGAGCAACAATATGGTGAAATTTATGCATTGAACCCAGATGAATATCCGGCGGAAGGTGTATTAATAAAAGCATATTTCCCACAAACGGATTCTTTACAGGAAACGATTGCGGGTGTAAAATCATCTATTGATATGCTTCCATCTTACGACATCGAAATTGGTACTGGAAATATTACCGTTAACGAAGTCAATGAAGAAGATTGGGCTACTGCTTGGAAAAAATATTACCATCCAGTACAAATTTCTGATACATTCACAATTGTGCCGACGTGGGAAGAATATACACCAGCTTCTCCGGAAGAAAAAATTATTGAATTAGATCCAGGTATGGCGTTTGGGACAGGAACTCATCCGACAACAACGATGTGTATTCGTGCTTTAGAAAAAACAGTTCAGCCAGGTGATACTGTCATTGATGTAGGAACAGGTTCTGGTGTACTTAGTATTGCAGCGGCAAAATTAGGTGCGTCTTCTGTTCAAGCGTATGATTTAGATCCGGTTGCAGTGGAAAGTGCAGAAATGAATGTACGTTTAAATAAAACAGATGATATCGTGTCTGTTGGGCAAAATAGTCTTTTAGAAGGTATTGAAGGTCCTGTTGATCTAATCGTAGCTAACTTATTAGCAGAAATTATTCTTTTATTCCCTGAGGATGCAGCAAGAGTTGTGAAGTCGGGCGGATTATTTATTACATCGGGCATTATTGCAGCGAAGGAAAAGATAATTTCTGAAGCGCTAGAAAAAGCTGGATTTACAATTGAAGAAGTATTACGAATGGAAGATTGGGTAGCAATTATTGCACGAAATGCGTAATATAGATTTTAGTTTATAATGAAAAGGGGAGTCTCTCACTATAAGGTGAGGGACTTGCCGTTTGTTATATGAAAAAATGATAACGTTTCGTTCTTTTCGTAAGTGTTGACTTACGAAAGGAACGAAACTCTACTAAGGTGATTATATGCAACGTTATTTTGTAGAAGAGAAATATGTAAATGAGACAAGTATTCGCATTGTAGGTGATGACGTACATCATATCGCAAGAGTGATGCGTATGTCAGCTGGTGATCACATTTATTGCTGTGTAAACGGAAAAACAGCAGTATGTTCAATTGATGAAATTACCAGTGAATTTATTAATACGGCTATTGTAGAATGGGTAGAGGCGTCAAGTGAACTTCCTGTTTTCGTGACGATTGCAAGTGGACTGCCAAAAGGAGACAAGCTAGAGTTAATTTTCCAAAAAGGAACTGAGCTTGGGGCGGCCGCATTTTTACCATTTCAAGCATCTCGCTCTATTGTAAAATGGGATGCGAAAAAAGCTGATAAAAAAGTTGAGCGTTTAAGAAAAATTGTGAAAGAAGCTGCGGAACAATCGCATAGAAGCGAAATTCCAGAAGTGCATGCTCCGGCATCATTTAAGCAATTGCTTTCAATGAGCAATGAGTATGATGTATGTCTTGTTGCGTACGAAGAGGAAGCAAAACAAGGTGAGAAATCCAATTTTGCTAAAGCTTTAACGACGATGAAACCAGGCCAAAAACTATTGATTGTATTTGGACCAGAAGGTGGTTTAGCGGAGGAAGAGATTACTACGCTTCGTGAACATAAATTTGTACCATGTAGTTTAGGACCAAGAATTTTAAGAACAGAAACGGCGCCGTTATATGCGTTAAGTGCTGCTTCGTATCATTTTGAATTGATGGGGTGATGATCAATGTCAACTGTTGCGTTCCATACGTTAGGTTGTAAAGTAAACCACTATGAAACAGAGGCCATTTGGCAATTGTTTAAACAAGGTGGATATGAAAGAACTGAATATGAAAAGAAAGCTGATGTATATGTTATTAATACGTGTACAGTAACGAATACGGGGGATAAGAAAAGCCGTCAAGTTATTAGACGTGCTGTTCGTCAAAATCCGGATGCGGTTATTTGTGTAACGGGATGTTATGCACAAACATCTCCAGCGGAAATTATGGCGATTCCAGGTGTAGATATTGTAGTTGGTACACAGGATCGTGAAAAGATGTTAGGATACATTGAAGAATTCCGCAAAGAGCGTCAACCAATTAATGCGGTCCGCAACATTATGAAAACACGTGTATACGAAGAACTGGATGTACCTTATTTCACGGATCGTACACGTGCATCTTTAAAAATACAAGAAGGTTGTAATAATTTCTGTACATTCTGTATTATTCCTTGGGCACGTGGTTTAATGCGTTCTCGTGATGGAAAAGAAGTTATTAAACAAGCGCAGCAATTAGTAGATGCAGGTTATAAAGAAATCGTATTAACAGGTATTCATACAGGTGGGTACGGTGAAGATATTAAAGATTATAACTTAGCTGGATTACTTCGTGATATGGAAGCGGAAGTAGGCGGATTAAAACGTCTTCGTATTTCTTCTATTGAAGCGAGTCAGATTTCAGATGAAGTAATTGAAGTGTTAGATAAGTCTGAAGTAGTTGTACGCCACTTGCACATTCCATTGCAATCTGGATCTAATACTGTATTAAAGCGTATGCGTCGTAAGTATACGATGGAATTTTTCCAAGAGCGTTTAGATCGATTGAAAGAAGCGTTACCAGGCCTTGCGATTACATCGGATGTAATCGTTGGTTTCCCAGGTGAAACAGAAGAAGAATTCATGGAAACATACAATTTCATTAAAGAGAATCGCTTCTCTGAGTTACACGTATTCCCTTACTCAAAGCGTACAGGAACACCTGCAGCGCGTATGGAAGATCAAGTTCCTGAAGATGTGAAGAATGATCGTGTTCATCGTTTAATTGAATTATCTAACCAATTAGCGAAAGAGTATGCGTCACAGTTTGAAGGGGAAGTGCTTGAGATCATTCCGGAAGAGCAATTTAAAGAGGGCGACCGTAAAGGGTTATATGTAGGCTATACGGATAACTACTTAAAAATTGTATTTGAAGGATCAGAAGAGTTAATTGGTAAGCTAGTGAAAGTGAAAATTACGAAAGCTGGTTATCCATATAACGAAGCGCAATTTGTTCGTGTTCTTGAAGATGATGTAAAAAAGGAATCAGCAAGCGCATAAAATGAAACTTTAATCAGTGGGGTTTTTGTTCCTCCCCACTAATTATCAGCCGGATTCCTACCTAAGTTCTTTGCTTGTGCTGAATTTTGAGGTGGGGGGGCTTACTGCCCGGCAAATAGCGGAATAAAAAAAGCATGCAAACGGAAACGATTTGCATGCTTTCTTTTTTCGTGGAGAAGTTAAGTACTGAAAAAGGCAGGTACGTCGAATGAGTAGTTGTTTCGTACATTCCTGCATTAAAAAAGATGTAATGATAAAAATATAGTTGTCTTCAGGGGAAATGGATAATAGCTATCTACGTAGCTTTTGAACAGGAAAGGGCATCTATTCTTCTTTTATTCTGCCAAATAGTTGACCTGAAGTGATAAAATGTATTATAATCGTAAAAGACATGCTGAAGAAGGGTTTCTTTTTGCATGCTGAAATTAGTATGTAAGTGTGATGTTTCGGAGGGAGGGAAAGAGAATGTCAAAAACAGTCGTTCGTAAAAACGAGTCTTTGGAGGATGCACTTCGCCGTTTTAAAAGATCGGTTTCTAAAACTGGTACACTTGCTGAAGCAAGAAAGCGCGAGTTTTATGAAAAACCAAGTGTAAAACGTAAGAAGAAATCTGAAGCGGCAAGAAAGCGTAAATTCTAAGAGAGGGTGTAAGTGATGAGTCTTCTCGGTCGTTTAAACGATGATATGAAACAAGCGATGAAGAATAAACAAAAAGAAAAATTAACCGTTATTCGTATGGTTAAGGCTGCTTTACAAAATGAAGGTATTAAACTGCAACATACTCTTACTGAAGAAGAGGAATTAACAGTTTTAGCTCGTGAAGTAAAACAGTATAAGGACTCCCTCCTTGAATTTAAAAAAGCTGGTCGTGAAGACCTTGTTAATAAACTGCAAAGTGAAATTCAGATTTTAAGCGCATATTTGCCGGAGCAATTAACAGAAGAAGAACTAGCGAATGTAATTAAGCAAGTTATTTCTGAAGTTGGTGCAACTTCTAAAGCAGATATGGGTAAGGTGATGACTGCTGTTATGCCGAAAGTAAAAGGTAAAACAGACGGATCACTTGTGAATAAGTTGGTTATCCAGCTATTAGCATAAAAAAACGTCTCATTTCGTATGAGACGTTTTTTTATGCTTTTTTTCAGTTTGGACGTGATATTACAAGCTCTTTTTTCATACATATGGGATGAGAGGGGGTCTTTTGAGATGAAAAAATTAGAACAAATGAAGAATTGGTTAACAAAGCAAATAGACCTGCCAGTGGATGTGCTAATGGATCTACCTCGGATCACGCTTGTTGGGCAAGTGCATATCTATATAGAAAATCATCGGGGTTTATTAGTGTTTTCAGATAAAGAAGTAAGATTGTTATTAAAGCACGGTCAATTATTAATTAAAGGGCAATCCTTTATTATTAAAACAATCCTTCCAGAAGAACTTTTGCTTGAAGGAATAATTGAGCAAGTGACATTTTTAGAAAACGAAAAAAAAGAGGAGTGAGGGAAACTTCCATATGTGAAGTTTTTCTTCGTTATTTTCGTGATTCGACCTTACTATTCAGTTTATCTCGCTATTTATGGGTGGTAGAACTCTTTATTTCATTTTCGTACGAGCTATTTTGCTAATTAAAGTGAAAAAAGTAGTGTGTATACTTTTGGAAAGGTAGTGGAGATAGTAGATGAAAAATAAATGGTTTATAAAGTGGCTTGGATATGTAAAAGTACGAATTGAAGGTAGAGGTGCAGAACGGTTCGTTAACGAATGTGTACGTAGAAAATTATTAGTTTGGGATGTTAAGAAAATTGCTGATGAAACGTTAGTTTTTTGTATGTTATTACGAGATGTGAAGAAAATAAAACCAATTTATAGAAAAAATGAATGTAAATTATATTTTATTGGGCGTTACGGTTTTCCTTTTTTGAATAAGCGTTTAATTAAAAATAGTGGATTCTTAATTGGTTTTTTAATTTTCTTTTTTGGCATGATTGCATTATCCAATATGGTTTGGAAAATTGAAATTACAGGAGCGAAACCTGAAACAGAATATATATTGATGAAAGAATTGGACAAAATGGGTATTAAAAAAGGAAAATTACAATTCCAAATGCCTAATGTAGAAGATGTACAACGTCATTTGACAGACAATATTAATGCGATTACTTGGGCGGGATTAGAAATAAGAGGAACGACGTACCATTTTAAAATTGTTGAAAAAAACGAGCCGAAAAAAGAAAAGGAACAAAGACCGCAAAATTTAGTTGCAAAAAAAGAAGCGATTGTGACAAAAACATTTGTTGAAGTAGGAAAACCAGTTGTCTTGAAAAATGACCATGTCGAAAAAGGACAGCTTCTCGTATCAGGGATATACGGTAATGAGGAGAGTCCGACGATTGTTTCGGCGAAAGGTATTGTATATGGAGAAACGTGGTACACATCTGAGGTGAGTGTACCACTAAAGACGCAATTTCAAGTATATACTGGCAATGCGTATAATGAGCATTACCTTACATTTGGGAGTGCGAAAATAAAAATATGGGGATTTCAACATGATAAGTATAAACGCTCTCGTACTGAAAGTGTAAAACACGATGTGAAACTATTTGGTTTTACACTGCCGATCGCGTATGAAAAAGATATTGTACGAGAAGAGGAAGAAGCGAATCGGGAATATACAGAAAAACAGGCAATGAAAGTAGCGAAAGAGATGGCTGAAAAAGAACTAAAGAAAAAATTGGATGAACATGCTATGATTGTAAGTGATAAGATTTTGAGTAAAGAGGTTGAGGCGGATCAACTAAAAGTCACATTGCATTATACTGTGATCGAAAATATTGCAGAGCCACAACCAATATCCGAATCCGATATTCAAGGAGACTGAGTAATGGCAGAACAATTAGTAGAAATGAACCAACAATTGGAAAATGCTAACGAAGCAATCGCTCTTTTTGGAGTCAATGATGCTCATTTGAAAGTAATTGAACGGGAATTGAATGTATCGATTGTAACTAGAGGTGAAACTGTTCATGCATCTGGAGCAGTTGAAACTGTGACACTCGTAGAAAAAATCTTACAGCAATTACTTGTTGTTATTCGAAAAGGTATATCAATTACTGAAAGAGATGTTGCGTATGCAATTCAGCTCGCACAACAAGGGAAAATTGCTCAATTTGAAGAGTTATATGAAGAAGAAATCTTTAAAACGGCAAAAGGTAAATCCATTCGTGTAAAAACAATGGGGCAAAGAAGATATATTCATGCAATGAAGAAGAATGATATTGTATTTGGAATGGGACCTGCTGGGACTGGGAAAACATACTTAGCTGTAGTAATGGCTGTGAGAGCTTTAAAGCAAGGGTATGTAAAGAAAATTATTTTAACGAGACCGGCTGTAGAAGCTGGAGAAAGTTTAGGTTTTTTACCAGGAGATTTGAAAGAGAAGGTAGATCCGTATTTACGTCCATTGTATGATGCTTTGCACGATATTCTTGGACAAGAATATACGCAACGTATGATGGAGCGAGGGGTAATTGAAATTGCACCTCTTGCTTATATGAGAGGGCGTACGCTCGATGATTCATTTGTTATTTTAGATGAAGCGCAAAATACAACGGGTGCACAAATAAAAATGTTTTTAACTAGATTAGGTTTTAGTTCTAAAATGGTTATTACGGGGGACCCTTCACAAGTAGACTTACCAAAAGGGGTAAAATCAGGGCTTTCGCTAGCTTCTAACATTTTATCTGGTGTATCAGGTCTTTCATTCATTACATTAGAACAAACGGACGTTGTGAGGCATCCGCTGGTGCAACGTATTATTGAGGCATATGATAAAATGGAATGATCCTATTTGTCAGGATCATTTCTTTTTGTATTAAGGTTGGCGAACGGCATATTTTTTACTATCATAAAAGATAAGAGAAATAAACTATAGGTGCTGGTGTATCAAAATGTTACTTAAAAGTATTGTTGGCTAGAAGAAATGAAAGCTATAAATAGTTTCACTTTATTTCTGGAGAGGAGAAGGTATTGAAATCATGTTAAGATCTGAAGAAATTTCTAAGTGGTTTCGTAATTTACAACATTCGAAAAAACTAAGTTGGATTTCTTACGTTTTATTAGGAGCAGTGCTGTTTTTTGCACTTATGAATAATGTAAAACCAGAGCAATTAGATGTTGATATGTATTCTATTGCAAAAAAAACAATTCATTCTCCTATTAAAATTGAAGATAAGGTTATAACGGACAGAAAAAAACAAGAGGCCGCTCAAAAAGTTGGAGATCAATATACATATAGAAGTGAATATAAACAAAATAGAGTAGATATTGTAAATGATGTTTTTGCTAAGGTAAATGAAGCAATTCAAGAGATGAAAGCTGCTGGACCTGAAGAGCAAAAAAAGATGACCGATGCAAATAAATTAGAAAAATTGAAGAAGAAGTTGCCATCTAATTTAACAAAGGAATTATCTGATGAGAATTTATTATATTTTATTAATGCAGAACCGGATCAATTAGAATTAGCAAAGAACGCGGCTCTAACGTCTATTAGTGTTATTATGGGTGGAAATATTAAAATGTCCGAAGAAATAGCAGCAAAAGAGCGATTTGTTAATGAAATGAAAAGCCTCAATGTGAATAGTGGATTGAAGGAAGCTGTGAACGCGCTAGGATCATATGCGATTACAGCAAATTATTTTTATGATCCGGCTGTAACGAAAGAGAAGAAGAAAGCGGAAGAAGATTTAATTCCACCTGTTTATATTCTTCAAGGACAAGTTATTGTTAGAGAAGGTGAAACAATTTCAAGTGATATGTATAATCAGTTGAAATTAGTCGGTTTATTAGAGAAAGGTAATAGTTTTCAGCCTTATGTTGGATTAGCAGTGCTCATTGGTGTGTTACTGTACTTTATGCATAAGCAGTTTGAAGTATTTTTACAGCGTAAAAGAGAAGATAGACCGTATATTTTAGCGTATATTACAATTTTATCTATCACGATTGTTTTAATGAAAACGATTAGTTTGTTTCAAAAGCTTGAATATGCAGGAATTGCGTATGTTGTCCCGGTTGCGATGGGAACAATACTTGTAAAACTAATGATTGGCGACCGATTTGTATTTTTAACAAGTATGATTTTTTCTGTGTGCGGAAGTATTATGTTTAATGAAGGGGTAACAAGTACACTGAATTATAGTGTAGGTATTTATGTGTTGTTAAGTTCATTATCAGTAAGCATTTTCTTAAGAGAAAAAAATCGTCGTACGATGATTTTGCAAGCTGGTATACTCGTTTCTATCTTAAATGTGGTCGTCTTAGCGGCGTTATTATTATTACGTAATGGGAATTTTTCACCTCTTGAAATTGGAACGCAATTATTGATGGCTTCCGTTTCAGGAATTATCTCATCCGTTTTGGCTATGGGGATATTACCATATTTAGAGAGTGGACTTGGAATTGTATCAAGCATGAAGCTTATGGAACTATCAAGTCCGAATCATCCGCTTTTACGTAGAATTTTGTTAGAAGCGCCAGGAACGTATCACCACAGTGTAATGGTAGCGAATCTTTCTGAGGCAGCGTGTGAAGCGGTTGGAGCAAATGGTGTATTAGCACGTGTAGGGGCGTATTATCATGATGTAGGAAAAACAGTACAACCGCAATTCTTTATTGAAAACCAGATGGGAATTGAAAATCCACATGATAAATTAGATCCTGTGACGAGTAAAGATATTATCATTGCTCATGTAACAGATGGAGTCAGAATGCTCGAAGAATACCATATTCCGCAAGAAATTATCGATATTGCTGGACAACACCATGGTACAACATTACTTAAATATTTTTATTATAAGGCGATTAAAGAAGATAAAGAAAAATATACAGAAGAGATGTTTCGCTATCCAGGATCAAAAGCAACTTCTAAAGAGTCGGCAATTGTTGGTATTGCTGATAGTGTTGAGGCGGCAGTACGTTCTATGAATCACCCAACGCCAGATCAAATTAATAATTTAGTACAAAGTATTATTAAAGATCGCCTGCAAGATGGGCAATTTAGTGAATGTGATTTGACGTTTAAGGAACTACAAATCGTTGGAAAAACGTTATGTGAAACGTTAAATGGTATTTTCCATTCGCGTATTACATATCCGGAACCACCGGAAGAGAAGGAGAAAGAATGAGTTTATTAATTGATTTCATTGATGAAACAGAAGAAGTGAAAGAAGAATATGTGAATTTAATTCGTGAGATATTAGAAAAAGCAGCTCAAATGGAAAAAATAGAGGATGGTGCGGAGTTATCAGTGACATTTGTAGATAACGAACGCATTCGCGAGATTAATCGTGATTACCGAGATAAGGATCAGCCTACTGATGTCATTTCCTTTGCTATGGAAGAAATGGGAGAAGGAGAAATGGAAATTGTAGGTGCAGAGATGCCTCGTATGTTAGGTGACCTTATTATTTCTATTCCGAGAGCGAGAGAACAAGCTGAAGAGTATGGACATTCTTTTGATCGTGAACTTGGCTTTTTAGCGTTACATGGCTTTTTACATTTACTTGGTTATGACCACATGACAGAAGAGGATGAAAAAGAAATGTTTGGAAGACAAAAAGAAATTTTAGAGGCATTTGGATTAGGTCGATGAAAAAAGGAAAACTTATAAATAGTTTTGGATATGCTATAGCAGGTATATTCTTTTGTCTTCGTCATGAACGCAATATGAAAATTCATTATGTAGCCGCAGTTATTGTTATATGCTGCGGCTTTTATTTCCATATTACGAAAGTAGAGTGGATGGTATTACTTATTGTAATAGGAATTGTAATGAGTTTAGAGATGGTAAATACGGCTGTGGAAAAAACAGTAGATTTAGCGACTACCGATATACATCCGTTTGCGAAAATTGCAAAGGATGTCGCAGCCGGATCGGTTTTATTGTTTGCGATAATAGCCGTTATAATTGGTGCTATTATCTTTTTGCCGTATGTGGTATAGTTGCATTCCAAAGCTTTTATGAAGCTTTGAAAGTGCCGTAAAGGCCTTTAATGAGAGAGTGTATCTATTCACAGCTGTGGACAGGAAGGATGCGGGAATATGAATAGTAAACAATTAATTCAAGAAGCAATCGAAGCGCGTAAACAAGCGTACGTACCATATTCTAAATTTCAAGTAGGTGCAGCATTATTAACACAGGATGGAAAAGTATATCGTGGATGTAATGTTGAGAATGCATCATATGGCTTATGTAACTGTGCAGAAAGAACAGCTTTATTTAAGGCGGTTTCTGAAGGAGATAAAGAGTTTGTAGCTATCGCGATTGTGGCGGATACAAAGCGTCCAGTACCTCCTTGTGGAGCATGTCGACAAGTTATGGTAGAATTATGTAAACAGGATACGAAAGTATACCTATCAAATTTACATGGTGACGTTCAAGAGACGACAGTCGGAGAATTGTTACCAGGAGCATTTTTAGCGGAGGATTTACATGAATAGAAAAGGTTATAAATCAGGTTTTGTCTCTATTATTGGCAGACCGAATGTTGGGAAATCTACATTTTTAAATCGTATTATCGGCCAGAAAATTGCCATTATGAGTGATAAGCCACAAACAACTCGTAATAAAATTCAAGGCGTATATACAGAAAATGATTCACAAGTAATTTTTATTGATACACCAGGAATACATAAACCTAAACATAAATTAGGCGACTTCATGGTGAAGATGGCTCAAACGACATTAAAAGAAGTTGATATTGTTCTGTTTATGGTCAATGCAGTTGAAGGATTTGGTCGCGGTGAGGAATTCATTATTGAGAAATTAAAAGAAACGAAACAACCAGTATTTTTAGTAATTAATAAAATTGACCAACTTCATCCAGAGCAATTATTAGAGTTAATTGATCAATACCGTAAACTATATGAGTTTGCAGAGATTGTACCAATTTCTGCATTAGACGGCAATAATGTGGATGCTTTAATTGGAACAATTAAAAAGTATTTACCAGAAGGACCGCAATACTATCCAGATAATCAAGTAACGGATCATCCAGAGCGATTTATTATTTCAGAGCTTATTCGTGAAAAAGTATTACATTTAACACGTGAAGAAGTGCCGCACTCTGTAGCGGTTGTTATTGATGCAATTCAAAAACGTGAGGGCGGAGCGGTTTATATAAACGCAACGATTGTTGTTGAACGTGCATCACAAAAAGGAATTATTATAGGTAAGCAAGGAAAGATGTTAAAAGAAGTCGGTAAGCGAGCTCGTTTTGACATTGAAGCATTACTTGGTTCTAAAGTATTTTTAGAAGTATGGGTAAAAGTGCAAAAAGATTGGCGTAATAAAATGTCTCAGCTTCGTGACCTTGGTTTCCGCGAAGACGAGTACTAAAATAGAGTAAATCTGTAATCAGCGGATGTTTTGTTCATCCGCTGATTATTGGTTTTTATGAGTTTTGATAAATTAGGAAAAATTTTTCTCACATGAAAATGGACAAAATGGGTCAATTTAATAACAACAAAGGAAATTGGTTTATAGGCTACGCTTATTGAGAAAGGTGGATTCTTATGCTAGATTTTACCTGGAAGTTTTTCTCCAAAACAGGAAGCATTGAAACGTACTTGCTTTTGAAAGAAATGGAAAAAGACGTAAACGATGAGATGGATCAACATGAAGAGGAGCTAGCGCATCTAGACTCTCCAATTTCTTGACCCGTTTTGTTCAAACCTTGGATGGTGACGAACATGTTTCAAAAAGTTGAGGGCATCGTTATCCGTACGACAGATTACGGAGAAACGAACAAGATTGTTACAATATTCTCAAGAGAATTGGGTAAGGTAAGTGCAATGGCAAGAGGAGCGAAAAAACCGAAAAGCCGGTTAGCATCTGTTTCGCAACTTATGACCCATGGTAATTTTCTTATTCAAATGGGATCTGGACTTGGAACTTTGCAACAAGGCGAGATTATTTCAACTATGAAAGAAATTCGCGAGGATATATTTTTAACTGCTTATGCATCATTTATTGTTGAGTTAACTGATAAAGCAACAGAAGATAAAAAACATAATCCATATTTATTTGAAATGTTATATCAAACGTTGCATTATATGTGTGAGGGTGTTGATTCAGAAGTATTATCATTAATTTATCAAACGAAAATGCTTCCGGTATTAGGGATGCGCCCGTACTTTGATACATGTGCGATTTGTCATCAAGAAACAGATTTTGTCGCCTTCTCTGTCCGGGAAGGCGGTTTTCTGTGCTCGCGTCATGCTGAGCAAGACCAGTATCGTATACCAGTGGGGGAAGCTGTTCATAAATTATTACGTCTTTTCTACCACTTCGATTTACATAGACTTGGTAATGTATCGGTGAAGGATAGCACAAAAAAACAAATGCGTTTAGTATTGAATACATATTATGATGAATATTGCGGGATTTATTTGAAGTCAAGACGTTTCTTAGAACAACTTGATAAGTTTCAAATATAATTTGGGGCCGTATACGGTCCTTTTTACATCCTATCTTTTTCAAATAGCATATTTAGTATATAATATTTAAGAGATAGTATAACTTTTTTCGTTGTGCATTAAAGGTGGTGATTATCATAGAGCTGAATAAACGGCAAGAACATATCATTCAGATTGTAAAAGATCACGGTCCTATTACAGGGGAGTCAATTGCTGCGCAATTAGGATTAACACGTGCAACACTAAGACCAGACTTAGCAATTTTAACGATGGCTGGTTATTTAGAAGCGCGTCCACGCGTAGGTTATTTTTATACGGGTAAAACCGGGGGGCAGCTATTATCTGAGGCTGTTAAGAAAATTAAAGTACAAGATTATCAATCTAGACCAGCTGTAATTGATAAAAATGTATCAGTATACGATGCGATTTGTACAATGTTTTTAGAGGACGTAGGTACCTTATTTGTTGTAGATCAGGCGATTCTATTAGTTGGTGTTGTGTCTCGTAAAGATTTATTAAGAGCTAGCCTTGGAAAGCAGGATTTAACCTCTCTTCCGGTTAATATTATCATGACAAGGATGCCAAACATTGCGATGTGTCGTAGAGAGGATTCTTTGTATGATATTGCGATGGAATTAATAGAAAGACAGATTGATGCGATGCCGGTTGTGAAAGATACGAAGCAAGGTTTAGAAGTGATTGGACGAATTACAAAAACAAATATTACACGTGCGTTTGTAAACTTAGTAAATAACGAATAAGTGTAATTTGTTTAAAGTGAGGTAATATAATGGATAATAAAATCGTATATGTCGTATCTGACTCTGTTGGAGAAACGGCTGATTTGGTTGTTCGAGCAGCGATGGGGCAATTCCCATTTGCTCCTGATATTAGACGTGTACCGTATGTAGAAGATACAGGGACATTAAAAGAAGTGATTTCGATTGCTAAGAGCAATCAAGCGCTTATTTGTTTTACGTTAGTAAAGCCTGACATGCGTCAGTATTTAGTGACAGAGGCTGCGAAAGAAGGCGTAGAGGCATATGATATTATCGGGCCTCTTATCGATCAAATTGAAGAAATTACAGGGCAAGTACCAAGATATGAGCCGGGTGTTGTTCGTAGATTAGATGAAGAATACTTTAAAAAGATTGAAGCGATTGAGTTTGCTGTAAAGTATGATGATGGTAGAGACGCGCGTGGTATTTTAAAAGCAGATATCGTGTTGATTGGGATTTCGCGCACATCAAAAACACCACTTTCTCAATATTTAGCTCATAACAAACGTTTGAAAGTTGCTAATGTACCGCTCGTACCAGAAGTAGATCCGCCTGAAGAGTTATATCAAGTGGCTAAAGAAAAATGCTTCGGTTTGAAAATTACGCCAGAGAAGTTGAATCATATTCGAAAAGAGCGATTGAAATCACTTGGACTAAGTGATGGTGCAACATATGCCAATATTAATCGTATTAAAGAAGAAATTGATCACTTTGAGAATGTAGTTGGTAAAATAAATTGTCAAGTAATTGATGTATCGAATAAAGCGATTGAAGAAACAGCCAACATTATTGTGAATGCAGTGCAAAACCAAAAATTGTTTTAGCACATTTACCAAAGGTGAATGTGCTTTTTTCGCTCGTGAGAAACACAATACCTGTTAATTTCGTAATAGATTATAGCGGAGTGGTTATACTTATATTCTTCTGTCTTTTTATTATGCTAAAGGCAGGGTTTCGTTATCCTGAAATAGAAGATGAAAAAATAAAGGGATATGTAGCGTAGTTGAAGAAAATATATTATAATAAAAAATTGTGATAAAAACCTATATTTTACGTTTAGACTTTAATTTTTCAGAATAAACTAGGGATAGGATTTACGAAAAGACATGTAATTACGTTAAATCGACAAAATCTATACAAGAAAACGCACATTATGGAAGGATTCGCAGAAGGGATGTAGAATACAGAAATATGCAAAACATCAATATCGTATTAGTTGATGCAGATGCATAGCCTGTGAATGCTGAAAATTGTGCAAGTTGGAACGAAAGTTCATGTCGAAATTTTGTTTGTCACATCGTATGCTCATCGTTTAAGGAAGTAGCAAGGGAAATTGGATCTACGTAGATACTGAATAAGCTACAGTTGATTTTTTATATGTATCAACATGCAAAAAAAACAGATCTCGTGATCACATAGGATATGGTGCTTGCTAGTCTTCTTGTAAAAAGTGTATATGTATTGTCTCCAGGAGGTACATTTGTAACAGGTGAGCAAATGGATACAATTTTATATAGTAGGTACGTATCTGCGAAATTACGCAGAAAAGGGCCTACAAAATCGTTTGATAACGTGATCGACAACACTTTCTAATAAGTTTAGAAAAAATATTGTCGAATTATAAAGGAATTTTTTAATTTTTATCGAATACAAAATACGACACGGAGATGGATTTATGGGGAACAGAATTCCCGAAGAAGTTGTTGAACAGATTCGGACGTCATCGGATATTGTAGAAGTGATTGGTGAATACGTTCAACTTAGAAAACAGGGGCGTAACTATTTTGGCCTTTGTCCATTTCATGGTGAGAATTCTCCTTCATTCTCTGTTTCATCTGATAAGCAAATTTTTCATTGCTTCGGATGTGGAGAAGGTGGAAATGTATTTTCCTTTCTAATGAAAATGGAAGGATTGGCTTTTACCGAGGCTGTTCAAAAGCTAGGTGAAAGAAATGGAATGGCGGTTGCAGAGTATACATCAGGGCAAGGACAACAAGAAGACATATCTGATGACACTGTCATCATGCAACAGGCTCATGAACTTTTGAAAAAGTACTATCATCATTTATTAGTAAATACAGAAGAAGGAAATGAAGCACTTTCGTATTTGTTAAAACGTGGTATTACGAAAGAGATGATTGAGAAGTTTGAAATTGGTTATGCGTCACCTGCTTGGGATGCAGCAACGAAAATTTTACAAAAAAGAGGTTTATCGCTGTCTAGTATGGAACAAGCTGGTCTTCTCATAAGAAGCGAGAAGGATGGTAGTCATTATGATCGCTTCCGTGGAAGAGTTATGTTTCCAATCTATACGTTACAAGGTAAAGTGATAGCGTTTAGTGGAAGGGCATTAGGAGATGACACTCCAAAATATTTAAATAGCCCTGAAACACCGATTTTTCATAAAAGTAAATTGTTGTATAACTTCCACCAAGCGAGGCCGTTTATTAGAAAGCGTGGGCAAGTGGTCCTTTTTGAAGGGTATGCCGACGTAATGGCTGCGGTAAAAAGTGGTGTGGAAGAAGCTGTCGCGACAATGGGAACAGCTTTAACTGAAGAACAAGCAAAACTTCTGCGACGTAACGTTGAAACTGTTGTTCTTTGCTATGATGGTGATAAAGCAGGGCGAGAAGCAACGATGAAAGCAGGGCAATTATTGCTAAAAGTTGGTTGCCAAGTGAAAGTTACATCCTTGCCAGATAAGCTTGATCCTGATGAATATGTGCAACAATATGGGACAACTGCTTTTGAAAATCTTGTGAAATCAAGTATAAGTTTTGTTGGTTTTAAAATAAATTATTTGCGTTTAGGGAAAAATTTGCAAGATGAGTCTGGCAAAGAAGAATATGTGAAAAGTGTTTTAAAAGAGTTATCGTTGCTACAGGATGCGATGCAGGCAGAATCATATTTGAAGTCATTATCGCAAGAATTTTCGTATTCAATGGAAACTCTTTTGAATCAATTGCACCAATATCGCAAAGAACAAAAGGTACAGCAAAAACAAGTAAAGCAGGTTTCTAAGCCGTCTCAAATTGTTCAAACAAAACCGAAGTTAACAGGTTTTGAAAGGGCAGAAAGAGAAATTATTTATCATATGTTGCAAAGTCCAGAAGTGGCTGTTCGTATGGAATCCCACATAGAAGATTTTCATACAGAAGAACATAAAGGGATTTTATATGAACTATACGCATATTATGAAAAGGGAAATGAACCTTCAGTCGGAACATTTTTAAGTTGGCTCTCTGATGAGAAGTTGAAAAATATTATCACTGATATTTCGACGGATGAATTTATTAATCCAGAATACACAGAAGAAGTGTTACAAGGCCATTTGGAGACGCTCAGCCGTCATCAAGAAAAACTTGAAAAGATGGAAATCATCTTTAAGGTAAAACAAATGGAAAAAACAGATCCTGTAGAGGCTGCTAAATATTATGTAGCATATTTACAAAATCAAAAAGCGAGAAAATAGCTTTTTTGATAAATTTTTAGTATAATGAATGTTTGTATCTCGCGTAAGGAGGGGAACAGATGGCTGACAAACCAGCTCGTTCTAAACAAATTGAAACTGAAATGACCCTTGAGCAAGTGAAAGAACAACTCACTGAGCTCGGAAAAAAACGTGGCGTTCTTACATATGAAGAGATTGCAGAACGCATGAATGGATTTGAAATTGAATCCGATCAAATGGATGAATACTATGAATATTTAGGTGAACAAGGGATTGACTTAGTTGGTGACAATGATAACGACGAAGGTCCTAATAATCGCCAAATTACAAAAGCGGAAGAAGAATTTGACCTTAATGATTTAAGTGTACCACCTGGGGTTAAAATCAATGATCCCGTTCGTATGTATTTAAAAGAAATTGGTCGTGTAGATTTACTATCTGCAGAAGAAGAAATTCGACTTGCAACGCGTATTGAAGAAGGCGATGAAGAAGCGAAACGTCGTCTTGCAGAAGCAAACTTACGTCTTGTAGTAAGTATTGCAAAGCGCTACGTGGGCCGTGGTATGCTTTTCTTAGACTTAATCCAAGAAGGGAATATGGGTCTAATTAAAGCGGTTGAAAAGTTCGATTATCGTAAAGGTTTCAAATTTAGTACGTATGCAACTTGGTGGATTCGCCAAGCGATTACACGTGCGATTGCAGACCAAGCACGAACAATTCGTATCCCAGTTCATATGGTTGAAACGATTAATAAGTTAATTCGTGTACAACGTCAATTACTACAAGATTTAGGACGCGAACCATCTCCTGAAGAGATTGGTGAAGAAATGGATCTTGCTCCAGAAAAAGTACGCGAAATCTTAAAAATTGCACAGGAGCCAGTTTCTCTTGAAACACCGATCGGTGAAGAAGATGACTCCCATTTAGGTGATTTTATTGAAGACCAAGAAGCAACATCGCCTGCGGACCATGCAGCGTATGAATTGCTAAAAGAACAATTAGAAGATGTGTTAGATACACTAACAGATCGTGAAGAAAATGTTCTACGTCTTCGTTTTGGTTTAGATGATGGACGAACTCGTACGCTTGAAGAAGTTGGGAAAGTATTCGGCGTAACGAGAGAACGTATCCGTCAAATTGAAGCAAAAGCACTTCGTAAATTAAGACATCCAAGCCGTAGTAAGCGTCTTAAGGATTTCTTAGAATAGGCTACCTTTAAGTTTACTTCACCTTTGTGAAGTAAACTTTTTTATTTTGTTAACTTTTGTTAAACTTTAGCTATCAGCAACGATTACAATTTCTTGTAATTTATTTTACAGAATTGTCTTTTGATTTGCAAATGCTCATTTTTCGATTTTTCGATTAATTTTGTGTATTCTATACAAAAATATATGTAGAAAAGTGAAAAATATGATGAGAAACGTTAATAATTATCGAAATAATAAGCGATATAACAATAAAAAACAATAAACTGAATGTATGGAATATTTTTAACGATTAGTAGTTTACTCTTTTCTGATAGAGCGTTTTCAAGTACAATGGAAATGACTGAATCATCTAACTATTTAGGGGTATAGAGGGGGGAGAAGAGATATGAAACGTAATCCGCTGATTCCGTTCGCTCTTATTGCAGCATTAGGTATTATCGTTATGTTTGTATTTTCATTTCAGGGGCTAAATAAATCTAAAGAGTTAGCTGATGCAAAAAATGGCGGGAAGCCAGCACAAACAGCATCAAAACCAGAGGATATTGTGAAGCAAAGCTGTACGAGCTGCCACGGTGATCAGTTACAAGGGGCAGTAGGACCTAATTTACAAAAAATTGGTGGAAAACTTTCAAAAGATGAAATTAAAGAAATTCTTTCGAAAGGAAAAGGAAATATGCCTGCCAATATAGTTCCAGCTGATCAAGCCGCTAAAGTAGCTGATTGGTTATCGAAGAAAAAATAAAGTTCCGTATGACAAGCCTTTTGCTTATGCAAAGGGCTTGTTTTTCTATATTTTCTAAAATACGATGAGTGATAGAGAAGTGAATTGTTTTTATAGGCTTGCAACAACGACTATAAATTCATTATCATGGAGACAGACTGACAAGAGAAGGAGTAATGGAAATACATGAATGAAGTAAAGCTTTCAAAACGATTAGAAGAAGTAGTGCGTGAAATACCGGTAGGATCTACAGTAGCTGATATTGGATCGGATCATGCGTATTTACCGTGTTATACAATTATAAATAATATTGCTACAAAAGCAGTTGCTGGAGAGGTTGTAGATGGACCATTTCGCTCTGCACAAGCAACTGTAGCTGAAAGTGGCTTACAAGATAAAGTAGATGTGCGTAAAGGGAATGGATTAGCTGTTATCGCGCCAGGAGAAGTAGATGTAATTACGGTTGCTGGAATGGGCGGAGCGTTAATTCGTGACATTTTAGAAAGTGGTAAAGAAAAATTAGAAGGGGTAACTCGTTTAATTTTACAGCCGAATATTGCAGCGTATCACATTCGTGAATGGTTTATTGAGAATGGATGGGAGCTTATCCATGAAAAAATCGTAAAAGAAGATGGGAAAATTTACGAGATTTTAGTAGGCGAGCGAGGAGACGTTGCGGTGCCTTATTCTGAAAATAAACAAGCGGAATTATTTATGGGACCATTTTTAATAAAAGAAAAAGGTGAAGCTTTCGTTGAAAAATGGGAAGGGGAATTGAAAAACTTCCAAAATATTTTAAAGCAGTTAGAACGTGCGGCTGATTCTGAAGAAACAAAAGCGAAGCGTGCGGAAGTAGAAGCGAAAATGAAAATGATACGGGAGGTTTTATCATGAGTAAAATTCCAAATGGCCATGAAATTATTTCTTTATTTGAAAGTATGTATCCGAAGCATTTGGCGATGGAAGGAGATAAGATTGGCCTGCAAATTGGAGCGCTTAATAAACCCGTACAACACGTATTGATTGCGTTAGATGTAACGGAGGAAGTTGTGGATGAAGCAATTCAATTAGGGGCGAATGTCATTATTGCGCATCACCCTTTAATTTTTAATCCGTTAAAAGCGATTCATACAGATAAAGCGTACGGAAGAATTGTTGAAACGTGTATTAAAAATGATATTGCCATTTATGCAGCACATACAAATGTGGATGTTGCTAAGGGTGGGGTAAATGATTTACTTGCTGAGGCGTTAGGATTGCAAAATACAGAAGTTTTGGCACCGACATATGCAGAAGAAATGAAAAAAGTTGTTGTGTTTGTGCCAGTAACTCATGCAGAAGAAGTACGAAAAGCATTAGGAGACGCAGGTGCTGGTCATATCGGCAATTATAGCCACTGTACGTTTAATAGCGAGGGTACAGGTACGTTTGTACCTCAAGAGGGAACAAATCCTTATATCGGGGAAACTGGGCAGTTAGAACGCGTAGAAGAAGTGCGAATCGAAACGATAATTCCAGCTTCACTACAGCGAAAAGTGATTAAAGCAATGGTAACGGCACATCCATATGAAGAAGTAGCATATGATGTGTATCCACTTGATAACAAAGGTGAAACATTAGGGCTTGGAAAAATAGGATATTTACAAGAAGAAATGACACTTGGACAGTTTGCGGAACATGTAAAGAAATCATTAGATGTAAAGGGTGCACGAGTTGTTGGGGATTTAAATGATAAAGTGCGCAAAGTAGCTGTACTTGGTGGCGATGGTAACAAATACATCAATCAAGCTAAATTTAAAGGAGCGGATGTATATGTAACAGGTGACATGTATTATCATGTTGCTCATGATGCGATGATGCTCGGTTTAAATATAGTTGACCCAGGACATAACGTTGAAAAAGTAATGAAGCAAGGTGTACAAAAGCAATTACAAGAAAAATTGGATGACAAGAAACTCAATGTACACATTCATGCTTCGCAATTACATACAGATCCATTTACATTTGTATAAGAAAAATAAAAACCGTTGCTTATAGGCAACGGTTTTTATTATTGTTCTTTTTTCACTTTTACACGAGGCAATATTTTTTGTAATGGTACTTTTCGAAATCTCTCCCATGTAGCGGGATTCATTGGATCATATTGATCTAAGAAAGCGATAACTTCTTTTGTAATTGGAGTTGGAGTAGAAGCACCTGCTGTAACAGCTACGTTTTCTACACCTTGTAGCCACTCTAATTTAATCTCACTTACGTCTGCAACGCGGTATGCTTTCGTACCAGCGATTTCTTGTGATACTTGTGCTAAACGGTTTGAGTTGTTACTTTTCGGATCACCGACAACAATTGTTAAGTCTGCAACATCAGCTTGTTTAGCGACAGCTTCTTGGCGAACTTGAGTTGCTAAACAAATTTCCTTATGGAATTCTGCTGTTGGGAATTTCTTCTGAATGTCCTCCATTAAATGTTGAACATCCCATTGGCTCATCGTTGTTTGATTTGTAACTAAAATTTTATCTGTTGGAATTTCTAATGTTTTTAAATCATCAGCTCTTTCGATAAGGTGAACGATGTCAGGTGCAATACCAACTGCACCTTCTGGTTCTGGATGATTTTTTTTGCCGATATAAATGACATGGTAACCTTCAGCTTTCTTTGCTTCAATAAGGTCATGTGTTTTTGTAACATCTGGACAAGTGGCATCGATTGTCGTTAAACCTTTTTCTTTTGCACGTTGTTTAACTTCTGGAGAAACACCGTGTGCAGTGAAAATAACAGTACCAGAATCGATTTTATCTAAAATTTCTAATCGACTTGGACCGTCTAATGTAATGATGCCATCTTCTTCGAATGCATCTGTTACATGTTTGTTGTGAACAATCATACCTAAAATATAAATAGGTCTTGGTAATGATGTATCTAATGCGGCGTTACGTGCAATAACCATCGCGTCCACAACACCGTAGCAATAACCACGAGGGGAAATTTTAACAATTTTCATATGAGTAATCCTCTCCTTCTAAACAAGGGATACTTTTGTGCATAGTCTTTTACATTATAAAGGAGGAATGGATAGAAAACAAAGGATTGTTACACATATAGTTTTGGTTTTGTTGCTATTTTTTGAACAGGCTCCTCTCGTAATTCTTTTTCTATGACAGGCTCAATCACTATTTTTTTTCTTTTTCTTTTTTTTTGTGGAGGAGGCGGAGTTGCTACCTCAACCTTTTCTGTTATGTCTTCAGTTGGATTTTTAGTTGGATCTTCTTCCGTACTTTTTCCAGAGGTGAGGATTTTAACAATGCTTGGTAGGTTACGCATAATAGGACCGTACTGTTCGACGACAGGGCTTACAGATTGAACGACTTGGGATACTTTTTCAATATTGTTTATCATATTAGTTGGATTCGAAATTAAATTTGCAAAAAAACTGCCGATGCCGCTACTTGATGCTGCTGTAGTTGCTGCACCGCCGCGCGTTTCATTTGATTCATACATTTGAGGGGGAATCATTTGCTCTGGATGTTGCTGCATGTATGGTTGATATTGTTGTGAGTATTGCTGCGGGTATTGTTGTTGGTATTGGTATTGTTGTTGGTATTGGGGCGGCGGTTGCTGGTGCATCATTGGCGGCGGTCCATCCATTTGTCGATAAGGTGGAACCATTTGCATGAAAGGCTCGGTTGGATCGTGTTTTTTAAAGAGTTTAGCAAGGAACCCTTTCTTTTTTTGTGCCATCGGTGGTAGTTGTGGAATTGGATATGGTGTATAAGGTTGCTGTCCTTGATTCGGATACATTTGCCTTGTGTGGGATTTTGGAAACATGTGAGAAATCCTCCTTTCTTCAGTTAGGTATATACACATACAATATGCAATAAGAGGGAAGAAGGTTAGTTTTTGAAGTAAAAACCTAAACTAAAGATGGATTTTACTTGTAGATTTCGATATAATGTAGACTTGGCTGATTTGTGCGCGCAGTAGAAATTTAGAAAGAAGGTGTAACTTATGACACAACAAACTTTTACACAGTATGATTTTAAACCATTTTTAATAGATGCAGTTCGTGAACTACGCTTTACAGAGCCGACAGGAATTCAAAAGAAAATTTTCCCGGTCGTGAAAAAAGGTGTAAGTGTAATTGGACAATCCCAAACAGGTTCTGGGAAAACACATGCATACTTACTTCCTACATTGAACAGAATTAATGCAAGTCGTGAAGAAGTACAACTTGTTATTACAGCGCCTACTCGTGAGTTAGCACAACAAATTTACGAAGAAATCGTGAAATTAACAAAGTTTTGTGCGGAAGATCAAATGATTACAGCACGTTGTTTAATTGGTGGAACTGATAAACAACGATCAATTGAAAAGTTGAAAAAACAACCTCATATTGTAGTTGGAACACCAGGACGTATTAAAGATTTAGTGGAAGCACAAGCATTATTTGTTCATAAAGCAAATACTATTATTGTCGATGAAGCAGACTTAATGCTTGATATGGGATTCATTCATGATGTAGACAAAATTGCATCACGCATGCCTAGAAACCTGCAAATGCTAGTTTTCTCTGCAACAATTCCTCAAAAACTAAAACCGTTTCTGAAGAAATATATGGAGAATCCAGAGCATATTCATATCAATCCAAAACAAGTTGCGGCTGGGAATATTGAGCATTATTTAGTACCTTCTAAACATCGTAACAAAATCGATTTAGTGAACAAAATGTTGCTACAATTTAAACCGTATTTAGCAGTTGTTTTCACGAATACGAAGAAGATGGCGGATCAGGTTGCTGACGGATTAATGGAACGTGGCTTAAAAGTTGGACGAATTCACGGAGATTTATCACCGCGTGATCGTAAAAAAATGATGAAACAAATTCGTGATCTTGAATTCCAATATATTGTTGCAACTGATTTAGCAGCACGTGGTATTGATATTGAAGGAATTAGTCATGTTATTAACTACGAACTTCCATCAGATTTAGATTTCTTCGTTCACCGCGTTGGAAGAACAGCACGTGCGGGGCATTCAGGTATTGCAGTGACGATTTATGATCCAGCAAACGAAGAAGCGTTAGATAGTTTAGAAAAACAACGTCATATTGAGTTCAAGCATGTAGAGTTACGCGGAGATGAGTGGGCGGATTTAGGTGAACGTCGTCGTCGTAAGAGCCGTAAAAAACCAAATGATGAACTTGATGTTATGGCAACGAAAGTTATTAAAAAGCCGAAAAAAGTAAAACCAAACTATAAACGTAAACTTGCAACAGAACGTGATAAAGTGAAGAAAAAATATAGCAATAAAAAAAGATAAGGGGAGCCCCCTTATCTTTTTTTATCCGGATATTTGCGGGATAATAATCGGTGGGGAATGAAAAAACACTGATTAAAGTTTCAGTGTAGCTAGTTACAATTTGCGTAGTGTTTTAGGAACAAACAATTCGCTACATATTTCTACAAATTATGCTATCATTATATCTATTGTATATTGAAGAGGTGATTGTATGTTAAAGATTGGATCTCATGTTTCTATGAGTGGTAAGAAAATGTTATTAGCAGCAAGTGAAGAGGCTGTTTCATACGGTGCAACGACGTTTATGATTTATACAGGTGCACCGCAAAATACACGAAGAAAACCAATTGAAGAATTGAACATAGAAGCAGGAAGAAAACATATGGAACTAAACGGTATTGAGGAAATTATCGTACATGCGCCATATATTATTAATCTTGGGAATACGACGAAGCCAGAAACATTCCAATTAGGTGTAGACTTCCTTCGCATGGAAATTGAAAGAACATCGGCATTAGGTGTAGCGAAACAAATCGTTCTTCACCCAGGTGCGCACGTTGGTGCAGGAGCGGATGCTGGTATTCAACAAATTATTAAAGGGCTTAATGAAGTATTAATGCCAGAGCAGACGGTTAACATTGCGTTAGAAACGATGGCAGGAAAAGGAACAGAATGCGGTCGTAGCTTTGAAGAAATTGCAAAGATTATTGATGGTGTAAAATATAATGAAAAATTATCAGTATGCTTTGATACGTGTCATACGCACGATGCAGGATATGATATTGTAAATGATTTTGACGGCGTATTAAATAAATTTGATAAGATTGTTGGTATGGATCGTTTGCAAGTACTTCATATTAATGATAGTAAAAATGTATGCGGCGCAGGAAAGGACCGTCATGAAAATATCGGCTTCGGTCATATCGGTTATAAAGCGTTACATCATATTGTGCATCATCCGCAGTTAATGCACGTACCAAAAATTCTTGAAACGCCATATGTAGGTGAAGATAAAAAAGATAAGAAGCCACCATATAAATTAGAAATCGAAATGCTGAAAAATGGTACTTTTGATGAAGGAATTCTTGAGAAAATTAAAGCGCAATAAGCAATAAGGAGGGGATTTTCCCCTCCTTATTTTAGTAGTTGCTGAAATAAAGTATTTACTTGTTGGGCAGTAGCAGGGGAGGTTACTTTTGCTATTTGTTTTAAGAGCTCTAGCCGTTCGTCATTATCGTAAATGTTAATATTCTTTCCTTTCATAAGTAAAACAATTTGATCCGCTTGTGCAGTCGTAATAGAAACTTCATATTCTTTACTATATTTCAATAACTCTTTTGTAGAAATATGATTTAATTTTTTATTTACAAGTTGTTTAATGAGGTTCATCGAGTTATCCTCCTTCACACGTTCTTCTATCGAAATATATGAGTACGTAGCTTGTACATATTCGTATAGAGTTTCTTTTTCCATGAGAAAAAGAAGCGTATGTTATAATATAAGGACAAAACTATAGAAAAAGAGTATAAGGAGGACCTATGGAACAAAAGCAACATCGAAAAGAAAGTGTTATCCATCTTATTTATCGTTTAGTTATGATTATTTTTGGGGCAGCATGCGCAGCGGTAGCGATTGAACTATTTTTAATGCCAAATAAAATTATTGATGGTGGAATTATTGGTATTTCTCTTATATTAGATTATCTTACTCCTAATATTTGGTGGTTAAGTTTCTCTACTTTAGTCGTTATTCTCAATATCCCATTTATGTATTCAGGTTATAAGCAAATCGGGAAAACGTTCATGTTATCTTCGGCGTTCGGTATTGTAGCTTTAGCGTTTATTGAATCAACGTTACATGCTGTTCCGCCATTTACAACAGAGCCGATTTTAGCAACAGTGTTTGGTGGTCTTATTTTAGGTATTGGTGTAGGGCTCGTTATTCGCCATGGTGGATCAATGGACGGAACAGAAATTATGGGTATTTTATTAACGAAGAAATTACCTTTCTCTGTTGGCGAATTTGTAATGTTTGTGAACTTATTCATTTTTGCATGGGCAGCATTTGTATTTGGTGTTGAACAAGCTATGTATTCTGTTATGACGTACTATATCGCATTCAAAACAATTGATACAGTCATTCAAGGTTTAGATGAAACGAAAGCAGTTTTAATTGTATCAGATCAATATGAGGAAGTATCAAATGCGATTTTGCATCGTCTTGGTCGTGGAACTACAAAGCTTGTAGCGAAAGGCGGTTACACGGATAAAGAAAAAGAAGTTATTTATGCAGTTGTAACGCGTCTGGAAGTGACGAAGTTAAAATCAATTGTGTATGAAATTGATGCGAATGCGTTTGTTACGATTATGAATACACAAGAGACAAATGGTGGTAAGTTTAAATCGGCTATCCACTAGAAAATTTATCCAGTAAAAACCCTCGCCAATCGTTAGGGGATGGCCTCATCTGATTAAGGTTTCATTTTATAGGAATATTTTTCGGAAGCAGAGAATTTTTCTCTGCTTTTTGTTATAATAGTAAGGTTTCTTGAAAAAATTGATATATTTTAGGCAGATTGGTTTACAACTATAATAAGCTGTACTATAATTCAAATAGATATAAATCGGAATCATTCTGAATTAAAATAGGTGAGATGCTATGAATAATATATTAGAAATAGAAGGATTGTCATTTCGATATGAAGATCGAAATGTGTTAGAAGATATTAATTTGCAAGTTCCGAAGGGAGCTTTTTTAGGTTTAGTTGGGCCAAATGGTTCTGGGAAATCTACTTTGCTAAAATGTTTATTAGGCGTTTTAAAGCCAAAACAGGGAAGTATTCGTTTGTTTGGTGTTGACAGTAAGAAGTTTAAAGAATGGAACAAAGTTGGTTATGTGTCGCAAAAGGCAAATAGCTTTAATTCTGGTTTTCCGGCCACTGTTTTTGAAGTTGTATCAATGGGACTCGTTTCGAAAAAAGGGCTGTTTCGCTTTTTCACGAAAAACGATAAGGAAAAGGTAGAAAAAGCGATTGCTGATGTAGGGATGAGTGCGTTTCAAGGGCGCAATATCGGAGAACTTTCTGGTGGACAACAACAGCGTGTATTTATTGCTCGTGCGCTCGTTAGTGATCCTGAATTACTTATTTTGGACGAGCCCACTGTTGGAATCGATGTGAAGAATGTAGAAAGTTTTTATGAGATATTAGAGGATTTAAACAAAAGGTTAGGAATCACATTAATTCTCGTTACTCATGATATGGGAGCTGTTACAGAGAAGGTAACACATGTTGCATGCTTAAACCAACATCTACATTTCCATGGAAATGTAGAGAAGTTCCGAGAGTTAGAAGATGCAGAAATGTCCGTCTTATATGGACATCATGTTCATCGTTTAGAACACGAGCATGAGCATCACGGGAGGATATAATGATACAAGATTTTTTACAATATGACTTTTTACGGAACTCTTTATATGCAGGGATTTTAATAGGACTTGTTGCGCCGCTTATCGGTGTATTTGTTGTCATTCGCCGAATGTCGCTTATTGCGGATGCTTTAAGTCACGTGACATTATCGGGTATTGCTGCAAGTTTACTACTAGAAAAAACAATTTTCACAGGAGGATTTTTAAATCCGTTATATATGGGAATGATTTTTTCTATTGGTGGGGCGTTACTAATTGAAAAATTACGTACTGTATATAAACATTATCAAGAATTAGCAATTCCGATTATTCTTTCAGCAGGAATGGGGATTGGGGTTATTTTTATATCACTTGCAAATGGATTTAACACTGATTTATTTAGTTATTTATTTGGGAGTGTAAGTGCTGTAACAAGTACGGATTTAATAATCATCGGCATTGTAGCAATTGTTGTTATTGTAACGATCACTTTATTATACAAAGAGTTATTTTTACTATCGTTTGATGAGGAATATGCTGTATCAACCGGTTTGAGTGCAAAGTGGATTCACTTTATTTTCATTATATTGGTTGCTCTTGTTATTGCAGTATCAATGCGTGTAGTAGGGGTTCTTCTCGTATCATCATTAATGACGTTACCAGTTGCAGCAAGTATTCGTATTGCGAATGGATTTAAACAAACAATTTTCTTTTCCATTTTATTTGGTGAAATTGCAGTAATTGGTGGAATGTTTGCTTCATATCAACTTGATCTAGCACCAGGTGGTACAATTGTTATGATAGCAGTTCTTATTTTAATTGGTGCGATTTTATGGAAAAAGAAAAAAACTGCATAAAGTAGGGATAGATATGAATCTAACAGAAGCTTTACGCCTAATGAAAGATAAAGGATACAAACATACGGGGAAAAGGGAAGAAATGCTCAGGTTATTTGCAGCTCACAATCGTTATTTAACGGCGAAAGACGTTTTAGAGCATATGAAGGATGATTATCCAGGTCTTAGCTTTGATACGATTTATCGTAACTTAACGGTGTTTGCTGAAATCGGTGTTTTAGAACAAACGGAATTAAATGGTGAAAAACATTTTCGTTTTACATGTTCTATTATGGAACATCATCATCATTTTATTTGTTTAGATTGCGGGGGAACGAAAGAGATTACTTCCTGCCCGATGGATTTTATGAATAAAGATTTTAACGGTTATGAAGTAACCGGTCATAAGTTTGAAATATATGGCCGTTGTCCAAAATGTGCAAAATAAGAACTCGTCGGTTACATAACTGACGAGCTTTTTTACGTAAAAAAGAAGGTTGCCCACAAATATTGTGGCAACCTTCTTTTTATTGTTCTTGTGTTTCTTTTTCTTTTTCTCGTTCAGCAGCCATTTCAGCAGCAATTACATCAATTTCTTTTTTCAGTTCTTCTACCATTATTTCTTCTGGTACTTTACGAACAACTTGCCCTTTACGGAATAATAATCCTTCTCCACGTGCACCGGCAATACCGATATCAGCTTCACGAGCTTCACCAGGACCGTTTACAGCGCAACCAAGTACTGCAACTTTAATTGGTACTTTTAGTGTAGAGATGTATTCTTCCACCTCGTTAGCGATGCTAATTAAATCAATTTCAATACGACCACAAGTTGGACAAGAAATAAGTGTTGCTGCATTAGATGCAAGACCGAATGACTTTAATAGTTCACGCGCAACTTTTACTTCTTCAACTGGGTCAGCACTTAATGAAATGCGTAGTGTATTTCCGATGCCTTTATTTAAGATTGCGCCAAGACCAGCGGCACTTTTTACAGTTCCGGCAAATAATGTTCCGGATTCTGTAATACCTAAATGTAATGGGTAATCAAAAGCACGAGCAGCTTTTTCATATGCTTCAATTGCTAAGTTAACATCAGAGGCTTTCATAGATACGATAATATCGTGGAAATCTAAATCCTCTAAAATTTTAATGTGATGTAGGGCGCTCTCGACCATACCATCTGCAGTTGGGTATCCGTACTTTTCTAAAATGTGACGTTCTAATGAACCTGCGTTTACACCGATACGGATTGGAATACCGCGTTCTTTTGCTGCATTTACAACAGCTTCTACTTTATGGCGACGACCAATGTTACCTGGATTGATACGTACTTTATCAATGCCACCTTCAATTGCTTTTAAAGCAAGACGATAATCAAAATGAATATCAGCAACAAGTGGAATGTTGATTTGTTTTTTAATATCAGCAATAGCATTTGCTGCGCGTTCGTCTGGAACAGCAACACGGACGACTTGACAGCCAGCTTCTTCTAAACGTTTAATTTCAGCAACTGTTGCTTCAACATCATGTGTTTTTGTTGTTGTCATACTTTGTATAATTAATTCATTATTACCGCCAATTGTTAAATTACCGACTTTAACTGGACGTGTTTTTGTACGATGAGTCATTTCATTCACGAATAGATCGCTCTCCTTATAAAAGAAGTTTCTTATTTAGTCCCTCATATCAATGAAAGTATACGTGATACAGGGCTATAGAAACCGAAGTGCTCGGTTTCACTTTTACTATTGTATCAGCGCCTTTATGTAATTGACAAGGATTAAGTGATTGCTCATTGATATAACGGGAATTTATAAGACTTTCCAATTTGTATTTTTGTAGCAGATGTACTTTTGTTTAGTTGTTTAAAGTCATCAATTACCTTTTCAATGGAAGGGATTTTTTTCTTATTGATTTGTTCGGTAATAGAAAGAACTGTCTCACCTGTTTTGACTTCGATTGTTTTATAAGTTACATCTGTTTCTTTTTCTGCTTTGTTCTCTTTCTTTTGTTTTGTATCTGTATTTTCTTGCTTTATCGTTTGGGCAGCGGTTGTTTTTTTATATGAACTTAACATCGGTAAAGTGCCGATTTTTATATCGTAATAAAATATATAACCAAGAACAAGCACGAATAAGAATATACCTAATCTTTTCATATTCTTCACTCCTTTGCTAGGAATATATGCTTGTCCAAAAAAAAAATGCCTATTTAGGCATTTTTTCGTTTTTATTTTTCTTTCGGTTTTGGAACTTCTTTAATCGTTAAGTAAAGAACAATTAAAACAACTGCGATATAAATGAATGTTGAACCAGGTACAACAATTTTGAATAGATCCATAATCATAAAGAAGATTGTTGGAATTGTGTAGCTGTATGCAGTTAACGTCCATACTTGCTTATAAGATAATTTACGTTGACCGCTCATAGCAGAACCTATAAACGCAAGTAAAGTAATTCCTAAGAAAGTAATAAACAATTGGAATAGATATACTAACACGCCGATAACAGCTAGTAAAATTGGATAAATACTATCGAATACAGAAATGAAATCTTGCAAGTCTTTCTTCTCAAGAGATGTCCCTAATAAATCATTATAGGAGTATGTTTGTGTTTGACCATTTCCTATAGAAACTACTTTATCTTTTAAAATAAATAAACCAGTTTTGTTTTGATATGTTTCTATATCTGTTGTATTGGGATCAAATACGAAAAGAGCATCTCCTTCTTCCTTTAGAATAGGTTGTTCAATATCTGCTTTTAGTTCACCGTTTTCGATTTTAAAATCAGGTAAATCTTTTTCAATTGCTTGATTTACCATGGTAACACTATCTTGAATAAAGCTGCCGTAAAAGAATGTTCTTGGAATAGTAGTGATTAGACAAAGTAGCATAATATACAAAATGGTTTTTCCGATTTTTTGAAAACGGAATAACGCCATATCTTTAGGCGAATATACGCTTTTTGCTAATTGGGTAAATATGGACATAGATTCACTTCCTTTATGTATGTATAAAATCATTGTAACGTAGGAATCTAGAGAATCTCAAGATATATTATATTTACATATAGTGGAGATAACTAAATTTCTTTTTATTAATTTTCTTCTTTTATATGAGAAAAATACAATTGACACTTTTCTTTGCCATATGGTAAATTTATCTTACATTTCTTAAAGGATATATCCGATAGGAATTCCTTTATTTGATATGTTGTTACATACATAATTGTGGACCCTTAGCTCAGCTGGTTAGAGCAGACGGCTCATAACCGTCCGGTCGTAGGTTCGAGTCCTACAGGGTCCATATCCATTTCGCATGTTTATTATGTCAGTGGGAAGCTTCCTTGTAGAAGGGAGCTTTTTTTACGGAATATATGAGCATTTTAATTGAAAAGAAGTGGGATTTTTGCTACGTTAATGATAGCAAGACAATGTGATTTATTTGTTTGCACCCTATGGCAATTAGGGTAGAATGAAGTTGTATGTCACTTAAGTGGCAATACATAAACTGGGAGGAATATAACAATGGCAAAACACGAATTACCAAATTTACCTTATGCGTATGATGCTTTAGAGCCTCACTTTGACAAAGAAACAATGAACATCCATCATACAAAACATCATAACACTTACATTACAAACTTAAACGCTGCTTTAGAAGGTCATGCAGAATTAGCTGACAAAAGCGTAGAAGAATTAGTTGCAAACTTAAACGAAGTACCAGAAGCAATCCGTACAGCAGTACGTAACAATGGTGGCGGACATGCTAACCATACATTCTTCTGGACAATCTTATCTCCAAACGGCGGCGGACAACCAGTAGGCGAACTTGCAACTGCAATTGAAGCGAAATTCGGTAGCTTCGATGCATTCAAAGAAGAATTCGCAAAAGCTGGCGCAACTCGTTTCGGTTCTGGTTGGGCTTGGTTAGTAGTAAACAATGGTGAGCTAGAAGTAACAAGCACGCCAAACCAAGATTCTCCTCTAACTGAAGGTAAAACTCCAGTTGTAGGTTTAGATGTTTGGGAACATGCTTACTACCTAAATTACCAAAACCGTCGTCCTGACTACATCGGTGCATTCTGGAACGTTGTAGATTGGAACGCTGCTGAAAAACGTTACCAAGAAGCAAAATAATTGTAATAACGATAGAAAAAGCTAGGAGAATGCTCCTAGCTTTTTTCTATGCTTCCTTTTACATAATTGGGCTTGTCTTTGGAAGACTAGAACATGAAGTAAAGGAGAGTTGTGTATGAAGTGGAAACATATAATTGGTGACGTTGAAGTGAATCGGGATTTAGTGTTGTTGCTCCTTATTGGAGGTTTATACACGCTCGCAATTTCTTTATCGAATACGTTTGTTAACATTTATTTATGGAAACAAACACAAAATTATGTGAATCTTGGCTTGTATAATTTGGCCAGCGTTGTATTACAGCCTCTCACATTTCTTATAGGTGGGAAATTAGCGAAGCGTATTGATCGCTCAATCTTGTTACGAATAGGCGTAGGCACGTTAGCTATTTTTTTTATCGTTGTTTTAGTAGCGGGAAAAAGCGCTTCTCACTATATTTTATTAATGGGGGCTCTTTTAGGAGTCGGATATGGTTTTTACTGGCTCGCGTTTAACTTATTAACATTTGAGATTACAGAACCAGAAACAAGAGATTTCTTTAATGGGTTTCTTGGACTTCTTACATCCTTCTCTGGCATGATTGGACCGATAGCAGCTGGATACACAATTTCACGTATGGAAAAATGGAGCGGCTATACGGTCATATTCTTTCTTTCGTTAGTGTTATTTGCAATTGCTGTTATTTTAAGCTTTTTTGTATCTAAGAGAGAATGTGAAGGACGGTATGAAATTGTACAAGTATTGAAAGAGCGGCAGATTGATAAAAATTGGGGAAGAATTACACGTGCTCATTTTTTCCAAGGGTTGAGAGAGGGAACGTTTATTTTTGTGATTTCCGTGTACGTGTATTTAGCGACGGATAGCGAACTCGCCTTAGGAAAATATAGCTTAGTAAATTCTGCTGTATCATTTGTATGTTACTACTTAGTCACTCGTATGTTAAAGAAAGAGTGGCGGAAAAAAGCAATTTTGCTTGGAGGCATTATTTTATATGCTGTCGTATTTTTAGTTATATTCGACGTTACATACGCAAAATTACTTATTTATGCAGCGTGTATTGCGGTTGCATACCCTATTTTGCTCGTTCCGTACGGGTCCATGACATATGATGTAATTGGCAGAGCGAAAAATGCGAGAGAGTGGCGTGTAGAGTATGTAGTTGTCCGGGAATTATGGTTAAATGCAGGAAGAATTTGTTCGATTTTAAGTTTTTTATGTGCTGTATTATTCTTTCCGCCTGAAAAAAGTTTACCTTACTTATTATGTATTTTAGGTGCAGGACATTTCCTTATTTATTTTGCAGTTAAAAATGTCAAATATGATGAGGGAAATGCAAGTAAAACAAGTGTTGTAAGGCAAGGGACTGCGCAGAATCAAACAGAACCAGAAGGTTAACTTCTCGGTTGTTTTATGCTAGAATAGAAAAAGATGTAAGACAGCAGTGAGGACACCTGTATGAAGGTGTCCCTTTCACATTACATAGCTGTTGGTAGAGGGGGTTTGTATGAGCAAGAAGCAGAAACAACAAAAGAAAAAGACTCACGTTCCTTTTCGGTTAAACGTGCTGTTTTTCTGCGTGTTTTTAATGTTCTCCGCGGTTATTGTAAGGCTTGGATATGTACAAATTGTTCGCGGTGAGGAATATAAGAATGAAGTGGAGAGGAAAGAGAACTCGACGATAAGTAATCCTGTACCACGTGGGAAAATATTTGACCGTTATGGGCGAGCTGTAGTAGATAATGCAGCTGTACGTACGATTACATTTACAAAAATGAAAGGGTCAACTGCAGAGGCTCGCTTAGAAACAGCGGAAAAGTTAGCAGATTTGATTGAAGTCCCGACAGATAAATTAACAGATCGCGATAAAAAAGACTATTGGCTTGCTACGCACAAAGAGGAAGCTAAAGAAAAAATTACGAATAAAGATCGTCAAGAGTTAAAAGATAAAAAAATTGACGATAAAGAAGTAGATGAGCGTCAACGAAATCGCGTGACAGAAGAAGAAGTGAATCAATTATCCGCAAAAGATTTAGAAGTGCTAGCGATTAAAAGCAAAATGGACGGCGGATATGCGATGACGCCACAAGTCATTAAAAAGGATGCTACAGAAAAAGAATACGCGATTATTAGTGAAAATCTAGCAACATTACCGGGTGTAGATACAAATGTTGATTGGGATCGAAAGTATATTTATGATGATTTATTCCGAAGTGTACTTGGCGGGGTGTCAACGTCTGATGAAGGTTTACCGAGAGAAAGACTAGATTACTATCTTGTTCGTGATTATAATCGAAATGACCGCGTAGGGAAAAGTTATCTTGAGCAGCAATATGAAGATAGTTTGCACGGTAATAAAGCGGAAGTGAGAAATATTACAGATAAAAACGGTAATATTTTAGAAACGATTAATGTATCAAAAGGGCAAAGTGGTAACAATCTGAATTTAACAATTGATATGGAATTACAAAAGCGTGTAGAAGAAATTATCACTAAAAATTTATTGAGATATAAAGGGGGACAACCTCTTTTAGATCGTGCATTTGTTGTAATGATGAATCCGAAAAATGGTGAAGTTTTATCTATGGCAGGGAAACAGTTAGTGGAAGAAAATGGCGAAACGAAAGTGCAAGATTTCGCATTAGGAACGATGACAAGCTCTTATCCGATGGGATCAACTGTAAAAGGTGCGACGGTACTTACAGGATATCAAACAAATGCCATTCAACCAGGTTCCTACCAACTTGATGAACCAATCGTATTGAAAGGAACGCCGAAAAAATCTTCTTGGAAGACGATGGGATCTATTAATGATTTGACAGCATTAAAAATGTCTTCTAACGTTTATATGTTTAAAACGGCGATGAATCTCGCAGGTGTTCAATATGTGAGAGGTGGTACGTTAGATATACCACAAAAAGCATTTGATACGATGCGTTATTATTTCGGACAGTTTGGACTTGGTGTGAAAACAGGTATTGATTTACCGAATGAATCAGCGGGCCAAACAGGTAAAGGAATTCAGCCAGGTTTCTTATTAGATTTATCAATTGGACAGTATGATACGTATACACCACTTCAATTAGCGCAATATGTTTCAACAATTGCAAATGGTGGTTACCGTATGCAGCCGCAAGTTGTGAAAGAAATTCGTCAACCGGCAGTGAAACCAGACGAAGTTGGAAAAGTGGTTCATTCAATGGAACCGAAAGTACTAAATCGTATTGATATGCCTGAATCACAAATTAAACGTGTTCAAGAAGGATTTAGACAAGTATTTAACGATTCTGGTGGTACAGCTACGAAATACTTTACAGGTGCACCATATAAAGCTGCTGGTAAAACAGGTACAGCTCAAACTGTGTATGGCGGAGATAAAGAGATAGGTAGAAAGGCAAACGGTGAGCGTAAAGAAACATATAACTTAACGTTAGTAGGTTATGCGCCACTTGAAGACCCTGAAGTAGCATTTTCTGTTGTTGTACCTTGGGTGGATGATAAATCAGGTATTAACGGATATATTAGTCGTGATATTATGGACGCGTACTTTGATTTGAAAAAAATAGAAAATGGCGAAGCTTCAAAAGAGGAAATAGATAATAAAAAGAAAAAGAAAAATCAAGATCAAGATGACGAATAAAAAAGTTGTAAAAAAAGCACACTATCTGAAAAGATAGTGTGCTTTTTTTTATGGTTCATGCATACGTTTTAATAAAATGGACAAGCATATCATATCGGAAAATTGAGGAATCTCACAAATGATATGTATGTATCTCCTCTGAAGGAGAACGGTTTTATAGACCAATCATCAGTGAAGATGAACGGTGGCTACGGATTCAAGTTTCCCCTTATGTTGATTCTTGTGGAACTTTACAAAACTTTTACAAACAATTAAAACCGAATTAATAGTTTAGCAGTATTCTTATATCTGTAATCCTGTTATTTCCGGTTACTTCTAGGAGGAAGAACACGTGAAATGGATAAGTGCATCGATTAAAGTTTTCATGCTGTCGACATGTTTTCTTTATGTTGGCACGTCTACTGTATTTGCTGTGAATGAAATGGGAGAAGTGAGAGTTGATGGATCCTCAACAGTTTTCCCTATTATAGAAGCAGTAGCGGAGGAATATACAAAGGCGCATCCAAACGTGAAAATTTCTATCAGTGTTTCTGGAACAGGAGGAGGATTTAATCGTTTCAGTAAAGGAGAAGTAGATATAAATAATGCTTCGAGAGCAATGAAACAAGTGGAAGAAAATGAAATGAAGAAAAACTCTATTCAGTTTACACCGTTTGAAGTCGCTTACGATGGTCTTACGATCGTTGTGAGTCGCCAAAATACTTGGGTAAACAATATGAAGGTAGACGAGTTACGTCTATTATGGAGTGAAGATGGAAACGAAAAGCGATGGTCACAAATTCATTCTTCATGGCCACGTGAACAGGTGAAGTTTTATGCGCCAGGTGTAGACTCTGGTACGTATGATTATTTTCAAAATGTCATCTTACAAAATAGTCGCATTGTAAAAAAAGTCTCTTTGTCTGAAGATGATCAAGTTATTATGCAAGGGGTAATGAATGATAAAAATGCCATTGCTTTTGTAGGATATGCTTATTATATGGCCAATCGAGATAAGGTGAGAGCAATAAAAGTGAATGGTGTACTTCCGACGAAAGATACCATTCAATCAGGTAAGTATAAGCCATTATCTAGGCCACTATTTGCTTATGTGAATGATGCATCTATCCGAAATAAAATGAATGTAGCAAATTATATTGAGTTTATGATTCAGCATGTTGGTAATCTCGCTGAAGAGGTTGGATATGTAAAATTACCAAAAGAAAAATATAATGAACAGCTGCGGATGTTAACAGAAATAAAAAGGTAATGTCAGGGTGGAAAGGGGTTTTCATCTTTGGCTCATAATGACAAAAGTCAAATTACATTTTCTGTACAAAATTTGATTGAAAGAAATACAAAACAAAGAAAAAAAACGCAGCGAATCAATCGAATAGTTCCGTTATTACTAAAAATAATTGCTAGCGTGTCTATTGTAACGACACTTGGAATTATTTTTACATTGGCAAATGAAACAATGATGTTTTTTCAAAAAATACCATTACACTCCTTTTTGACGGGAAAAGAATGGTTACCTTTTTTTGAAAATCCTAAATTCGGTATATTACCACTTATATGTGGAACGTTCCTTGTAACAGCAATTGCCATGTTCGTAGCAATTCCTATCGGTTTAGCGTGTGCCGTATTTTTAAGCGAATATGCTTCAAGCAGTGCAAGGAAAGTATTAAAACCGATGTTAGAACTATTAGCAGGTATCCCGACAATTGTATATGGTTTTTTTGCATTAACAGTTGTCACACCACTTTTACAACGGATTATACCAGATTTACAGTTTTTTAATGCGATTAGTCCAGGTATTGTTATTGGCTTTATGATGATACCTACAATTGCATCTCTATCTGAAGACGCGATGAGAGCTGTAGCGAAAGGAACGAAAGAAGCTTCGTTAGCACTTGGAGCAACTCGGTTTGAGATGGTAAAACAAGTCGTGTTTCCTTCGGCTTTTACAGGGATTATGGCAGCAATCCTATTAGCTGCTTCCAGAGCAATTGGCGAAACGATGATAGTTGTAATTGCAGCGGGATCCACGCCGAATGTATCGCTCGATCCGACACACTCTATTCAAACGCTAACAGCCTATATTGTGCAAGTGAGCTTAGGTGATGCTCCGCATGGAACAATTACGTATTACAGCATGTATGCTGTAGGCGCAACGTTATTCTTGTTTACTCTTATAATGAACATCATTTCACACTCTATTATGCGCCGCTTTAGGAGGGTGACATAATATGCGAATGTTGAATCATAAAAAAATACAAGAAAATATGGCATCACGTTTTTTTAAAGACCGAGTTTACAAGTTGTTATTTTATATAGCAATTTTGTTTTCAATAGTAATACTGCTTATTTTGCTTTTTCAAATTTTTGAAAAAGGTATAAGTTACCTTTCGTTAGATTTCTTTACAAACTTCGCTTCGCGTAATCCGAAAGAAGCTGGGATTGCTGCAGCTTTGTCAGGAACAATATTATTTATGAGTATTGTTATACCAGTCTCCTTTATATTTGGAGTTGGAACTGCTCTTTATTTGGAGCAATATGCGAAGGAATCTATATTTAAAAAGGTAATAGAAATTAATAATCAAACGTTAGCAGGAGTACCTTCCGTTGTATTTGGATTACTCGGCTTAACTATTTTTGTATATGCTCTTCATTTAGGAGAGAGTATTATTGCGGCGGCACTGACGATGAGTTTACTCGTTTTACCGACAGTTGTTGTAGCGAGTCAAGAAGCGATACGATCTGTACCAAGTTCATTATTAGAAGCCTCTTACGGATTAGGTGCTACGAAGTGGCAAACGATGTATCAAATTGTATTGCCATCTGCTTTCCCAGGAATTATAACGGGTTGTACGTTAGCGATATCAAGGGCGATTGGAGAAGCGGCACCGCTATTAGTTATCGGGGCACTTGCATTTGCAAATTATGTTCCATTTAGTATGTTTGATAGATTTACAGTTTTACCAATTCAAATTTTTAATTGGATGAGTAGACCGCAAGAAGAATTTCAGTATGTAGCAGCTGCTGGGATGATTGTTTTGTTAGGTTTATTACTCTTTATCAATATATTTGTCTTATGGTTACGAAATCGAAAATAAGTTGGAAATGGATGAAAGGGGAATTCAAATGGTAGCAACAGTAGTAAATGTACAGGTGAAAAACGAGGAGAAAATCGAGACTGCACCAAAGAAAGTAGTATTTGATACGAAAAACTTAAATTTATGGTACGGAGAAGACCATGCTTTAAAAGATATTAACTTAAGCATTCATGAGAATGAAGTTACAGCAATTATCGGGCCAAGTGGTTGTGGTAAATCAACGTACTTAAAAACATTAAATCGTATGGTAGAGTTAGTACCAATCGTGCGAACTACAGGTGTAATTGAATATAGAGAGCGCAATATATTTGAAAAATCATACCCAGTTGAAGAATTAAGAACTCATGTGGGAATGGTGTTCCAAAAGCCAAACCCATTTCCGAAATCTATTTATGAAAATGTAGCATATGGCCCGAAAATCCATGGTATTCGTGATAAAAAAACATTGGATGAAATTGTTGAAAAAAGTTTACGTGGAGCAGCGATTTGGGATGAGTTAAAAGATCGTTTGCATGATAATGCATACGGTTTATCTGGTGGACAGCAACAGCGTCTATGTATCGCACGTTGTTTAGCAATTGAACCAGACGTTATTTTAATGGATGAGCCAACATCGGCACTAGATCCAATTTCAACATTAAAAGTAGAAGAATTAATTCAAGAGTTAAAGAAAGACTTTAGTATTGTGATCGTAACGCATAACATGCAACAAGCGGCACGTATTTCAGATAAAACTGCTTTCTTCTTAAGTGGAGAAGTTGTGGAGTATACAGATACAAATAAATTATTTACGACACCTTCAGATAAGCGTACAGAAGATTATATTACAGGCCGATTCGGTTGATATCGTTGCAAGGCTAAGAGCAAATACCCTCTTAACAGAGGGTATTTCTTATTTTTACCTCATTTAATTAGAGAAGTAATACTTCTCCTATCTTAAGGCTTATTACAAGTAGGCTAGGTAGGAGATCTATATATAATGGCACATAATATTGAGGGGGAAGAAACAATGGTAAGAGAACAGTTTCAATGTGATTTAAAAATGTTACAGCAAAAGGTGATTGAGCTTGGAGAGCTAGCGAGGGAAGCTTTATTGCTTGCTATGGAAGGTCTTCATAAAAGGGATGTAGAGAAAGCGTTAGAGGTAATAGATGGTGATTATCGTATGGATAATTTAGAAGAGGAAATAAATGATCTTGCGCTTATGCTTATTACGAAGCAGCAACCTGTAGCAAGTGATTTAAGAAGGATTTTCATTTCAATTAAAACAGCGACAGATTTAGAGCGTATTGCAGATCATGCTGTTAATATTGCGAAATCAACAATTCGTCTTGGGGAAAAAGAGGTGGTTGTTAGTTTGCACAATCTTGATGAAATGTTTGCAATTGCAAATAAGATGCTACAGTTAGCGCTAGAAGCATATGAGCAAGAAAATTTAACTTTTGCGAAACAAATTGCCGAAATGGATGATTCAGTTGATGAAATATATGGGAAAGCGATTCGTGAATTTATATCTTCAGTTCCAGAACAACCAGAAGCAATTACACAAATTACACAATTATCCTTTGTGGCGAGATATATCGAGCGTGTAGCAGATCATATTACAAATATTGCTGAAAATGTTTTTTATTTAGTAAAAGGAAAGCATTACTTATTAAATGAATAAAGAAAAAAGGCAGGTGAAACATCACCTGCTTTTTTTAGTCAAAACATGACAAAAAAAGCTCGTTGTTTCCTTTAGTTTATGATGATAAGATGTATCATAATATAATGGAAAAAATAGGACATATATGTTGTTCACTTATTAAGGGATATTTTACTAAGTTAATGGTAAGCGCTTTCTTTTGTGGTGTTGAAAAGGTACATGTATATAGGGAGTTTTACTGCCTGTAAAAGCCCGAGTCGAGTGGTCAAGGCTAATAATCAGTGGGAGATGCACAAAATCCCTACTAATTAAAGTTTCATTTTATACTGCTAGTTAATGCGGGGGAGATAATATACATATCGTATATGAAGTTACTGATCATTATATAAGTGGAGGCTGAAGTATATGAAGGGGGTTATTTTAGCTGGAGGAAAAGGACGACGCCTTAGACCATTAACATGTAATACTCCAAAGCCGATGTTACCGTTATTAGAAAAGCCAGTTTTGGAATACAATATTGAATTATTACGTCAGCATGGGATTCGTGAAATTGCAATTACTGTTCAGTATATGAGTACGGCCATTAAGCAATATTTTGGAGACGGTAGCAAATGGGGAGTTAACTTGTACTACTTTGAAGATTCTCCCCCGCTTGGAACCGCAGGGAGTATTAAACAAGCGGAAACATTTTTAGATGAAACGTTTGTTGTGATAAGCGGGGATGCGTTAACTGATTTTCAATTATCAGAAGGAATTACGTTTCATGAACAAAAGAAAAGAATGGTAACTATGTTTGTAAAGGAAGTAGAAAACCCACTCTCATTCGGTTTAGTTGTAATGAACAAAGAACAAGAGGTTACACGATATATAGAAAAACCGAGCTGGAATGAAGTAGTCTCTAATATTGTGAATACAGGTATATATATTATGGAGCCAGAAATTTTTTCTTACATACCGCCCCGAGAGTTTTTTGATTTCAGTCAAGATGTGTTTCCGCTCTTGGCAAATAAGAACGCGTTATTTGCATATTTGTCAGAAGGTTATTGGTTAGATATCGGTACATTTGATCAATATCGACAAGCACAATTTGATTTGTTAACGAAAAAATTGCAAGTACCTATTCCTTACACGGAAGTATTGCCGATGGTATGGATGGGGGAAGGTGTGACGATTGGAAAAGGAACGAAAATTCACGGTCCTTCTTTTATTGGAGAAGGAGCAAAGATTGGTGTTGGAGCTGTAATTGAGCCATACTCTATTATCGGGAAAAATAGTGTTGTTTCAAGTTATTCTCATCTTCAAAAAAGTATTGTTTTTGCAAATGCGCACATTGGTCAGTATTGCGAGCTATTAGAAACGACCATAGGAGAGCATACAATGGTGGAAGATGACGTTACACTGTTTCAAAAAAGCATTGTAGCGGATCATTGTCATATAGGGAAAAGTACGGTAATTAAGCAAAAGGGAAAACTATGGCCATATAAGGCAATTGACAGCTATTCAGTAGTAGGATCGGCTGGTGTTCAAGAAAGTGAAAAGAGTGCAGGATGGTTGCAAAAAAGCCGCATTGTAGGAAGAGGTAATGTTGAAATCACTCCTCAATTTATTGTGAAGGTTGCGATGGCGTATGGATCTCTTTTTGCCAAAGGAGAAAGTATATTAATTGGGAGTCAAGAACATATAGAAACGACTTCTTATAAAAATCTCTTTCTTCATGCGATTCATGGTATCGGGGTTCATACGATGGAATGCAAAGAAATGAACGAATCGCTTTTTCAGTATAGCATTCAGGATTTACAATGTGCTGGTGGGGTTTTCATTCAAGTAGAAAATGAAAAAGAGGTTGTTATAAAGTTATATGGTAAGGATGGGGTACAATTAACGTATAAGCAGCAAAAAGCGATAGAACAAGTATATATGTCTGAGTCGTTTTATTACGTATGTGAGAAAGAAATGGGACGGAATAAGCTAGTCCACGTTTCTTTACATGATTATATAGAGGCTGTATTAGAGCGCGTTGATATTGAGAAAATACAAAAACAAAAGTTTCATCTTCTTATTAATAAGAGGAATGATATGTTACAACATTTATTGATGCTCTTTTTACAAAGGCTCGGATGCACAGTTACATGGATTTATGCGGGCGAACAAAAGGATCATGTGAAAGCTTTGATGAAATCAAGTAAAGCAAATATGGCACTTATGTTTTCAGAGCAAGGAAATTATTTCGAGTTATATGATAATCATAGTAATATTTACCAAGGAACAGATTTTGAAGAGGTGGATATTCCAGATTTATTACTTGAATCGGCAGGAAATATTTACCCGATGTCTTTGAAATTAGGAGAATGTTACCTTCTATTTTATACGCAGGATGAAAAAAAGTCGTTTCAAGCGAGATGGAAGCGAGATATTTTATATCGAATTGGAAAATTATTCGAGTTAATAGCATTGCAGGGGAAAACATTTCTCAGCATAGTAGAGCAATCACCGCCGCTCTATCTACTTTGTGATGAAGTTGTATGTTCATGGAATGAAAAAGGAAAAGTAATGAGGAAATTATTGGCTGATATGGAAAGAAAGGAAGAAGGTATATTTGAAGGAGTACAGTTCAAATATACCGAAAAAGAGTGGTCTTATATCGTTTCTGACACAAAACAACCGAAATTTTTAGTGTATTCGCATGCCAGAAACCCAGTAATAGCAAGGGAAAACATGAAAAATCTTATAGAAAAAATTAGACAATATCAAAAGGTGTAGAATTTTTATTTTAAAAGTGGTATTATAGTATAGTCTGATTTAAGTTATTAGTACTGGAGGGAATAAGAATGCGTGTGAATATTACTCTAGCATGTACAGAATGCGGAGATCGTAACTATATCTCAAAGAAAAACAAACGTAACAACGCTGAGCGTATCGAGCTTAAAAAGTATTGCAAGCGTGACAAGAAGTCTACGTTACACCGTGAAACAAAGTAAGCAGTAGGAATATTTTCCTACTGTTTCTTTTTTTATTCGATTCCTCTGTTAAAAGTGATACACTATCATCGTAGAGCAAAGTATCACTGTGAGGAGGAAAGTGTGTGAGAGAAGAGAAAGTACGTTTACGTAAACAAATAATAGAGCACATGAATTCTTTATCAGAAGAACGGTATACAACTTTATCAGAGCAAATTGCATTTTCGTTGTATGCGCAAAAAGAGTGGGCTGAAGCTAAAACAATTGGAATCACTCTCTCAATGGAAAATGAAGTGAATACATATGCTATTATCGAAAAAGCTTGGGAAGAAGGAAAGAAAGTTGTTGTTCCAAAGTGTAACAAAGGAACACGAACAATGTCTTTCCGGCAAATTAGTAATTTTGATCAATTAGAAATAGTGTATATGAATTTACGTGAACCAATTCCAGCGCGTACGGAAGAAGTGAATGCAGATGACATTGATCTTCAAATCGTGCCAGGCGTAGCTTATACAGAGCGAGGAGAACGGATTGGATATGGCGGTGGGTATTATGATCGTTATCTCGTGCATTATAAAGGGAAAACGCTATCATTAGCTTATAGTTTTCAAATAGTAGAACATATTCCAGTAGAGCCGTTTGATAAAAACGTAGAAAAAATTATTACAGAAAAAGGAACAGTGGTTAAAAATGGGCTTGTATAGACAAATAAAAATTGACGAGACTTTTTCTTCTTGATTATAATAAAATATGTGAACGTTTTCTTATTATAATTTTTTATAGTAAGTGAGCATAGAGGGTGATAAAATGGTATCTATTTATGATATTCAGCAATTGCTAAAGAAATTTGGTACGATTATTTATACGGGTGATCGAATTGCAGATTTACAATTAATGCAAGATGAATTGCGTGAATTAAATCAATCACAGTTAATCGATCCACAAGACTATCAAACAGCTTTATTTTTATTGAAGCAAGAAATTCAAAAAGAGCTAAATAAGAATTAGATAAAGGTAGGTAAGCAACATGGAAGAGAAATGGTTAGTTGGGGTTGACCTTGGTGGTACAACAATTAAATTAGCATTTATTAATGTGTACGGTGAAATTTTACATAAGTGGGAAATCCCTACGAATACAAATGAGCAAGGAAAACATATTACGCTTGATGTAGYGAAAGCTATTGATAAAAAGTTAGAAGAGTTAGGTGAATTGAAAAGCAAGTTAATCGGTATTGGTATGGGAGCTCCTGGTCCTGTACACGTGGCGTCTGGAATGATTTATGAAGCGGTCAATTTAGGATGGAAAAACTATCCGTTAAAAGATTTATTAGAAGTAGAAACAGGATTACCTGTTGTTATTGATAATGATGCAAACTTAGCAGCACTTGGTGAAATGTGGAAAGGTGCTGGTGAAGGAGCAAAAGATTTAATCTGTATGACACTTGGCACTGGTGTTGGTGGTGGTGTAATCGCCAATGGTGAGATTGTACACGGCGTAAGCGGAGCTGCTGGTGAGATTGGACATATTACAGTAGTTACAGAGAATGCTTTCCCATGTAATTGCGGGAAGTCTGGTTGCTTAGAAACTGTAGCATCTGCAACGGGTATTGTGCGTGTTGCTATGCAAAAAATACAAGAGACTAATAAAGAGAGTGTTCTACGTTCTATGTTAGCAGAAGAAGGGCGTATTACATCAAAAGATGTGTTTGAAGCACTTGGACAAGGTGACGAGCTAGCAGGCGAAGTAGTAGAAAAAGTAGCTTCTTATTTAGGGTTAGCTGTAGCGAACCTTGCTAGTACGTTGAACCCAGAGAAAATTGTTATTGGCGGGGGCGTGTCTAAAGCTGGAGATGCACTATTAGAGCCAATTCAACGTTATTTCGAGCAATATGCTTTCTCACGTGCTGTAAAGAGCACAAAGTTAGCGATTGCAATACTTGGTAATGATGCAGGTGTTATCGGAGGAGCTTGGCTTGTAAAAAAGCACAAATACGAAGCGAAGATGGTATAAGTTGTGAAATATGAAAAGAGGAAGGGGAAACCCTTCCTCTTTTTGTGTGAAATCTTGATGAAGAATAACATGTAAATGAATTAAGCTGCTGGTGGGTACCCGTTATATAGAACAGTCATGATCGTAAACCATCCGAAAACGAGTACAGTTGCAATTGCAAAGCCGCCCGCGAATAAGTTTTTTTCGCGAAGAGTTCTAAGCGTAGCGAATACAGCTAACAGAGTGACTAGCGCAAAAATAATAACAAGGCCCATACAATATCCTCCTCTGTCTACCCATTCCTCAATATGAGTTTTTAGAATATTAACTCTTTTATATTGTACATGTTTTAAAAATGATTGTCGAGATAGCATCCTTTCTTTTCCTAAGAGAAAAAAATGTTGTATCATTGAAAGTAAGTTTAATAATTGGAGGAGATTTTCATATGAAATGGATACAAATGCCGTTAGGCCCATTACAAACGAATGCTTATATTTTAACGAATGATCAAAATGAGTGTATTATCTTTGATCCTGGTCACGAAGGAGAGAAGCTCGTTACATATTTACAAGAAGAACAATTAAAGCCACTTGCTGTTTTATTAACACATGCTCACTTTGATCATATTGGTGCTGTTGACGCGGTAAGAGACGCTTTTCATATTCCAGTGTACGTACATAAAGAAGAAGCAGATTGGTTAGGCGATGCAACTGTAAATGGCTCTCAAATTTTTATGATGAATCGCAGTATTACAGCAAAACCAGCAGATCATATTATTGATGCAGAAGGTGCATTAGCAATTGGTTCATTTAATTTTGAGATTTTTGAGACGCCAGGACATTCTCCAGGCAGTATTTCTTATTATTGTAAAGAGGCGAATGCTGTATTTTCTGGTGATGTATTGTTCCAAATGAGCATCGGAAGAACAGATTTACCCGGTGGAAGTTTTGCTGAATTGATTGGAAGTATTGAAGAAAAATTATTTGTATTACCAGATGAAACAGCGGTGCTATGTGGACATGGTCCAGAAACAAGCATTGGTTTTGAAAAAGAAAATAATCCATTTTTACAGTAAGGAGCTAGTATGGAGATGGAGCTCATTTTAAAAGAATGGATGGAGAAAGAGAAGGATTATTCAATTTCATATAGTACGTATATGAACCTCGTATTGTACACAGAGGGACATGGCTATTATATGAAGGAACGTGAAAAAATTGGAAGACAAGGGGATTTTTTTACAAGTAGCAACGTATCCTCTGTTTTTGCAAAAACATTTGTTAAATTTTTTATTCGTCTTGTTGAAAATGGTGAAGTTGCTCCGAATATTTGTGAGATTGGTGGGGGAACAGGAAGGTTTGCCTATGATGTTTTACAAGAGTGGAAGCAAGTATCTCCAGAAACCTTTATTGATTTAAACTATTCAATGATTGAAATGAGCCCTTTTCATAGAAACTTACAGCAGAAAAATCTTTGTTCGTTTTCTAATGTGTCGTATTATACGTCGCATAGTGAAATGGGAGAATCGTTCGAAGGGATTCTTTTTTCGAATGAGTTATTTGATGCATTTCCTGTTGAAGTAATTGAGAAGAGAAATGGAATATTGTATGAAGTACGTGTTACGTACACAGAGGAAGGGAAACTCGCAGAAGTATGTAGACCGCTACAGAAAAGTATTGGTCGATACTTATTGAAATATAATATTCATCTTGCTGAAGGTCAGCGTTTTGAAGTGCCACTTGCGATGGAAGAATATATAGAAGAAATTGCGAAATGGTTTCAACGAGGTGTATGTATTACCGTTGATTATGGATACACAAAAGAAGAATGGATGCATCCTGCACATCAAGAAGGAAGTTTACGAGGATATTACGAGCATAAGTTAATCCGTAATCCTTTAGCGCATCCAGGTGAAATGGATCTTACTACTCATATTCATTGGGACGAGCTGAAAGAGATGTTTAGCCTGCAAGGCATGAATATAGTATGGCATAAGAAGCAATCTGAGTTTTTGTTAGCAGCAGGAATATTAGATCAGCTTACGGGTCACCAAGATCGAAATCCTTTTTCTGAAACTCAAAAACAAAATCGTGCAGTTCGTTCTATGATTTTGAGCGGAGGATTAGGGAGTGCATTTGATGTTGTGATACATACGAAACATATGCAACAGTTACACTTGGATCAGTATTTAAAAATATAAAAAAACAAGACACAGCATATTTCTGTGTCTTGTTTTTTAATACGACTTTTTAATTATGTAGCATCATATATTTTCTCTCATGATATATATTTATATTAAAGATATGAGATGAAAAATATAAAATACGCCCTTTTTCTCTGTTTATGAGCTCTTAACCTAATAATACGCGAACGAGTTGAATGATTGTCTCGTTTTCTACTTTGTAATAAATTTCTAATCCTTTTCTTTCACTGGAAACGATTTTAGCACTTTTTAATTTTGCTAAATGCTGTGAAATTGTAGATTGTGGCATATTTAAGCCAGTGTACATTGTAGAAACGTTGCTTGGACCACGTTCAATTAATCCTTTTACAATACATAAGCGAACAGGATGAGCAAGTACTTTCAATAATTCTGCATTGCTTTCATATAGTTCTATTTCTTTTTGAAAGGTTTCTAACATGTTCTTTTCCACCTCCGTGTGAGCTGTTATACCATACTATACATACCAAAAAATTAAAGAAAAGAAAACAGTTGTTGCAGAAAAAAAGTCCTAAAGTAAAGAAATTGTAAGAAAAGAGACCCTGATGTAAATAAAGTAGATAAATTTGCATGGTTTTGTAAAATGACATTTTTGGGTGAAAATTTTAATGCGTTTTAAAAATTGAAAGATATAGATATATTTGTAACACAATTTTATCATGATTTTCTTATTCTTTCAAATGAATATACAAAATTTTTAAAATAATAAGAAAAAGGAATTATAATGTTATATATAGAATATAAAACAGGTTAAAAGAAAAGAAGCTGAATGTAGTCAGCTTCTTTATGGTGATAACAAAATATTTGAGTATAGCTGATAAATTTTAGAATTACCAAGACATTAGTTATATATTCTAGATTTCATCTTTTATCAGCTTTAAAAATCTGCAGTTCCATATATTTTCATAAAAATCAATTGTCTCTTTTGCGGACATAAATGGATTATTTAACGTAGAGGTTGCTTTCTGTACCATGAAGTTTTCGTATTCTAGTCCATGGGAAAATTTAATCGTAGCATCCATACAGTACTCTGTTTGGGCACCACAAAATTCAATACGGTGTACAGATAATTGTTCTAAAATCTCTTTCAAGTTTGTTTTATAAAATGAATTGGCATGTGTTTTTCTTACAAAAAAATCTTGTTCCTGAACATCTAGATCAGCATGAATAGCCCAAAGTTCTTTTTCGGGTACTAAATCATCATCACAATGTTGAATAAAAATGATTGGTTTATTTGATTTTCTGTATGAAGAAATTCTTTTATTTACTTTTGTAAGTAAATTTTGTAAATCGAATAAATGCTCTTCGCTATAACATACTCCATTTTGTAAATCGATAACGATTAAAACATCTGCACAAGTATCCATTATTTTTGCCCCTTTTTTACTTCTTAATATATCAATTAATTCATTATTTAGAAATAGATGGTGCTCTTTCGTTTTTTTATGAACTATACGAAAAGTAAAAAATATACTTAATGGCATAAAACAGAAGATATGAAAAATTAATTTCATATCTTCTGTTCGTTCTATGCATTGACAGGTTCTTCTACATAAGAAAGGGCATTTTCAAAATCGGATATTAAATCGTCAACATTTTCAAGGCCGACAGATAACCGAAGTAATGAATTAGAAATCCCTCTTTCATCACGAGCTTCTTGCGACAGTGCTGCATGTGACATTTTAGCTGGGTAGGAAAGAATCGATTCGACAGCTCCTAAACTCACTGCAAAGACAGGTAATTTTACTTTTGATAAAAATTGGCGGAGTGCGTCTTCTGATTGTAAAGTGAAAGATAGGACAGCTCCGGCTGATGTAGCTTGAGATTGTTGAATATCAAATCCAAGATGTGTTTGTAAGCCAGGATAATAGACATTTTTAACTTTAGTGTGCTCTTGTAAATAATGTGCAATTTTATTGGCGTTTGCAGCTGAATGCTCAAGACGTACATGCAATGTTTTTAGACCGCGAAGTACTAGAGAACAATCTTGAGGACCTAAAATAGCGCCGAATGCATTTTGTAAAAATCCAAGTTTTTGAGCGAGTTCGGCATCTTTTACAACCGCTAATCCGGCAGTAACATCACTATGACCGGCAATGAATTTTGTGGCACTATGAAGAACGACATCGGCACCAAGATCAAGTGGTTTCTGGAATAGTGGTGTCAAAAATGTATTATCAACAAAAGTAAGGGCGTCAATAGATTTTGCAAGTTTAGAAACAGCACAAATATCTGTCACTTTTAAAAGTGGATTAGAGGGTGTTTCCACATAAAAGAGTTTTGTGTTTGGCTTAATGTTTTGCTTTATTTCTTCTACATTTGTCATATCAACAAATGTATGTGACACACCGTAACGGGAGAGCACTTCAGTTATAATTCGGTAAGTTCCTCCATATACGTCTTCTGAAATGAGTACGTGATCGCCTTGTGAAAGAAGGAGGAATGCAGTAGAAATCGCTGCAATTCCTGATGCGAAGGCAAATCCCTTTGTTCCTCCTTCTAATAAAGCAATGATATCTTCAAGAGCTTCACGAGTTGGATTACCAGAGCGACTATAGTCATATTTTCCGAACGTATCTACATCAAACTGGTGGAATGTTGATGTATTATAGATGGGAACGTTAACAGCTCCTGTTTGTGAGTCATGTTTATATTGGTTGTGCAGTAAGAGTGTATCTATAGAATAACTCATATTCTTACACCTTCTTTTACAAGTTTAATGGCTTGCTTTAAGTCTTGAATTAAATCGTTACTATTTTCAATGCCAACGGAAAATCGCAGAAGACGATTACATACACCGTTTGCTGTTCTGATTTCTTCAGGAATATCAGCGTGTGTTTGCGTTGCTGGATACGTCATTAAACTTTCAACACCACCAAGACTTTCAGCAAATGTAATTAAGGATAAAGATTGTAAGAATGGATTAATCCATGTTTCATCTTTCAGACGAAATGAGATCATGCCACCTCTTCCAGGATAAAATACATCTGTCACCCCGTCTTCATCATTTAAATAAGCAACAACTGCTTTTGCATTTTCTTCATGTTGTCTCATGCGAAGCGCTAACGTTTTCATACCACGAATTAATAGCCATGAGTCAAATGGACTTAAGACCGCACCAGAGGCATTATGATAATGAGCGATTTCCTCACAAAGTTCCTTTCCTTTTGCAACGACAAGTCCGCTTAGGACATCGTTATGTCCCCCTAAATATTTCGTTGCGCTATGAAGTACAATGTTGGCACCTTCTGTTAATGGCTGCTGTATATAAGGCGTATAGAATGTGTTGTCTACAATAAGAAGTAGTCCGTGTCTTTTCGCTACAGTTGCGACAGCGGCAATATCAGTAACTTGCATTAACGGATTAGTTGGAGTTTCTATGAAAATAGCTTTCGTTTCAGTTGTGATAGCTTGCTCAATTTGTTTAATAGATTGTGTATTTACGTATCTACATCGAACATTCCACTTTTTTTCGTGCTCAGAAAATAATCGATAAGTGCCCCCGTATAAATCTTCGGATACAATAAGTTCGTCTCCAGAACGGAATAGGGAGAGGACGAGGAGAACAGCTGCCATCCCTGAACTACAGGCATAACCTTGTTCACCATATTCTAAGTCTGCGATTGCCTGCTCTAAAAGACCACGAGTTGGATTGCCAGTTCGTGAATAGTCAAAGCCAGTAGAGTTACCAATTCCTTCATGACGATAAGCAGTTGAAAAATAAACAGGTGGGTTAACAGTTCCTGTTGTAGTTTCGCTCCGGTTTCCGATTTGTGCTAGTTTTGTTTCAATAGTTGACATGTGAAAATTCCTCCTTTTTAAATTAACAATTAAGTGAATGTAAAGTGAAACTTTAATCAGTGAGGGGGGCATCCCCCACTGATTATTAGCTCTCACCAATCGGGGTAAAATAAAAAAAGCCTTCTAAAGAAGAAGGCTTTCGGTTTGAATAGAGTCTTCTTCTCATCTGTCAAATCTTTCACAATTTGCTGGAATTAGCACCTTATTAACAAATGTTAATGGTTGCTGAGGCGTCATAGGGCCAGTCCCTCTACCTCTCTAGATAAGAATGTTCGTATGAAATTTTTATTATGTTTTTAACTTTACAACAAAAGATAATTGAATTGCAACTTTATTTTAAATAATTTTTATTTTTCCGCAAGTGTCATTGACTTTTGCATTTGTGCATGCTAAATTTATTAAAAAATTAACAAACATTGTTAAAAGGGGAACGTATTTCCTTTTAGCTACATAAATAAAATAATAAAGACAAACTCTTATTGAGAGCGGTGGAGGGAAAGGCCCTGTGAAACCCAGCAACCTTCAAACGAAATGTTTGAAACGGTGCTAATACCTGCAAAACGAATGTTTTGCATAATAAGAGGAGGAACAATTATGTCCCCCTCTTCAAAGTGAAGAGGGGGTTTTTATATTGATAGAAATGAGGGAGATTTGTGAAATTACTAGATTTATTATCAAAAGGAATTGTAATAGGTGATGGTGCGGTTGGGACGTTATTACATTCACATGGTTTGCAAAGTAGTTTTGAAGAATTGAATATATCTGATCCAGATTTAATTATATCGATTCATAAGCAATATGTAGCTGCTGGGGCTGATGTGATTCAAACAAATACGTACGGAGCAAATGAAGCGAAATTACGTATTTATGGTTTAGAAAATCAAGTTACTGAAATTAATAGAGCCGCAGTAAAACTGGCGAAAGCATCTGTTACAGACAGAAATGCAATTTTAGGAACAATTGGTGGTATGAAACATATCGGAGCTGTTACGACAACTGATATGGAAAGAGAATTTATGTTACTGGAACAGGCAAGTGCATTACTAGAAGAACAGGTTGATGGACTGCTATTAGAAACTTTCTATGATGAGTTTGAATTACTTCATGCTGTTCAGGTGTTACGAAAACAAACGAATATTCCAATTGTAGCTCAATTAGCATTGCATGAGGCAGGTACAACTCAAAATGGAAATGATGTAAATGAAATATTAAAACAGCTTTTAGATTACGGTGCAAATGTCGTTGGATTGAACTGTCAACTAGGGCCACTTCACATGACGGAAGCTTTTAAAATGATATCGATTCCGCAAAATGGCTACTTGTCAGCATATCCGAATGCAGGTCTCCCAAATTATGTGGAGGGACGTTACGTATATGAGGGAAGTCCAGCTTATTTCGAAGCGATGACACCGAAATTTATTGAGCAAGGTATTCGGTTATTAGGTGGTTGTTGTGGCACGACTCCAGAACATATTGAAAGTATGAAACGTGCAATTGCAAATGTTACACCTGTAATAGAAAAGGATACGATTCAAAGACCGAAAGTAGTTCATACACACGAGAAACGTTCAAAAGCTCATGTCACATTAGCAGAGAAAGCAAAAAAACAAACGACAGTAGTAGTGGAATTAGATCCACCGAAAACGTTAGATACGCAGCGATTTTTTGAAGGCGCAAGAGCATTGAAAAGAGCTGGGGCAGATGCTATTACTCTAGCAGATAATTCATTAGCATCGCCTCGCATCTCGAATATGGCAATGGGGGCATTATTAACGAAGCACGATATTCCGGTATTGACGCACTTAACGTGTAGAGACCATAACGTCATCGGACTACAATCTCATTTACTAGGCCTATCAGCGTTAGGTATGGAAGAGGTGTTAGCTTTAACTGGGGATCCAGCACGCGTTGGTGATTTTCCAGGTGCCACTTCTGTATATGATTTGTCCTCTATTGAGCTCATTAAAATGATTAAAGAAATGAACGACGGGCGCTCGATTTTAGGGAAATCAATTGGTCCAGCAACAAGGTTTTCAGTGGGAGGTGCGTTTAATCCGCATGTAAGACATTTAAAAGCAGCGGTTAAGCGAATGGAACGGAAAATAGATGCTGGAGCGGAATATTTCTTAACTCAGCCAATTTATGATATCGCGTTAATTGAAGAAGTGTATGAAGCGACAAAGCATTTGGAACAACCTATTTTTATTGGGATTATGCCATTAATAAGTAAAAGGAATGCAGATTTCCTTCATTTTGAGGTACCGGGTATTACTCTACCTGAAGAAATAAGGGAGAGAATGGATGGACATGAAACGAAAGAGGCAGCAATTGAAGAAGGGATTCGCATTTCACAAGAATTGATCGATGCGGCGATGAAATATTTTAACGGCATTTATCTTATTACACCATTTCTAAAATATGAAATTACAGAACATCTTGTTAAATATGTGAGAGAAAAGCAAGAAGTGAAAGAAGGTATTAATTGATGAAATGTATAGAAGAAAAATTACAAAATAACATCTTAATATTAGATGGTGCAATGGGAACAATGATCCAGCAAGAGGACTTAACTGCGGAAGATTTCGGAGGAGAAGAGTACGAAGGTTGTAATGAATATTTAGTAGAAACAAGGCCTGATGTCATTTTAAAGATTCATAAAGCTTATATTGAAGCTGGAGCAGATATTATTGAAACAAATACATTTGGGGCGACAAACATTGTATTAAGTGATTATGAGTTGTCTCATTTAGATGAGGAATTAAATGAGAAGGCAGCACGTTTAGCGAAGCAAGCGGTCAAAGCAAGCGGGAAGGAAGTATATGTTGCGGGAGCAATGGGACCAACAACGAAAGCGATTAGTGTTACAGGTGGTGTGACGTTTGAAGAATTAATTGAAGCCTATACACGGCAGGCTAGAGGCTTATTGAATGGCGACGTAGATGTATTACTCGTTGAGACGAGTCAAGATATGCGTAACGTGAAGGCTGCTTATATTGGAATTCAAGCAGCTTTTGATGAGCTAAATAAAATTGTACCTATTATGATTTCAGGAACGATTGAACCGATGGGAACGACTCTGGCCGGGCAAACAATTGAGGCTTTTTACTTATCAGTAGAACATATGAAGCCATTATCTGTTGGATTAAACTGTGCGACCGGTCCGGAGTTTATGAGAGACCATATTCGTTCACTATCTGAGTTGTCGGAGTGTTACATTTCTTGTTATCCAAATGCAGGTCTTCCTGATGAAGATGGACATTATCATGAATCTCCATCTTCTCTCGCTGAAAAAGTGAAGCGATTTGCTGAAGAAGGATGGGTTAATATTATCGGTGGTTGTTGTGGCACAACACCAGAACATATAAAAGCAATAAAATCCGCGTTAGCTTCTCTTAATCCACGCGAACACCACGAAAGAGCTGGACACGGGGTTAGTGGATTAGAGGCACTTCAATATGATGACTCTATGAGACCATTATTTGTTGGTGAAAGAACAAACGTTATTGGGTCACGTAAATTTAAACGATTAGTAGCAGAAGGGAAATTTGAAGAGGCTGCTGAAGTCGCAAGAGCGCAAGTGAAGAAAAATGCTCATATTATTGATATTTGTATGGCAGATCCTGATCGCGATGAAATAGAAGATATGGAAAACTTCTTGGCAGAAGTTACGAAAGTGTTAAAAGTACCAATTATGATTGATTCAACAGATGAAAATGTGATGGAGCGAGCTCTTACTTATATTCAAGGAAAAGCTGTTATTAATTCAATTAATTTAGAAGATGGAGAAGAACGATTTAAAAAAGTGACGCCGCTTCTTCGGAAATATGGTGCTGCTATTGTTGTAGGAACAATTGATGAAGATGGTATGGCGGTTAGTGCAGAACGAAAACTCGAAATCGCGAAAAGAAGTTATGAGTTATTGACGACGAAATATGGTATACGCCCGTCAGATATTATTTTTGATGCACTTGTATTTCCTGTAGGTACAGGTGATGAAGAATATATTGGTTCAGCGGCAGCGACGATAGAAGGAATTCGCCTTATTAAAGAAGCCTTGCCAGAGTGTTTAACGATTTTAGGTGTAAGTAACATATCTTTTGGTTTACCACCAGCTGGCCGAGAAGTATTAAATTCCGTCTTTTTATACCATGCAACGAAAGCAGGATTAGATTACGCAATTGTGAATACGGAAAAATTAGAACGGTATGCGTCAATTCCAGAGGAAGAAAAACGTCTTGCTGATGCACTACTTTTTGAAACGACGCAAGAGACGTTAGAAGAATTTACAAATTTTTATCGCGCGGCAAAAAAGAGAGATGTCGTTACCCAAGAAACATTAACTCTTGATGAAAGGCTGGCAAATTACATTGTAGAAGGTACGAAACAAGGACTACAAGAAGATTTAAGCCTTGCACTTACAGAAGGAAGAAAACCTTTGGATATTATTAATGGCCCACTTATGACAGGAATGGATGAGGTGGGACGATTATTTAATAATAATGAGCTTATCGTTGCCGAAGTATTGCAAAGTGCTGAAAGTATGAAAGCTGCCGTAAGCTATTTAGAGCCACATATGGAATCTAGCGAGAGTGCGAAAAAGGGGAAAGTATTATTAGCAACTGTTAAAGGTGACGTACATGATATTGGGAAAAACCTCGTTGAAATTATTTTATCGAATAACGGATATGAGATTATTAATTTAGGAATCAATGTTCGTTCGGATCGAATTGTTCAAGAAGTACAAGAAAAGAAGCCTGACATTATTGGTCTTTCTGGTTTATTAGTAAAATCAGCGCAACAAATGGTAACGACTGCTGAAGATTTAAAAGCTGCAAATATTGATGTTCCAATCGTTGTAGGCGGGGCAGCGTTAACGAGAAAATTTACAGAAAATCGTATTTCACCATCATATAAAGGGCTCGTATGTTATGCGAGTGATGCGATGACTGGTCTTGATATTATTAATAAGCTTCAAAAAGAAGAAGAGCGTGAGAAGATGAAACAAGATAAAAAAGAGCGTCATCTTCATATCGTAAAAAAAGAGGAGAAGAAAGTAGAAATTCCAGCAGTAATTGAGCCATTACCGAAGGCAGAGGTTATGATACCTGATTCAACAAAACGAATTGTATTACGTGATATTCCAGTTGCACATCTCGCTCCATTTTTAAATAGACAAATGCTACTTGGACATCACCTTGGATTAAAAGGAAATGTGAAGAAGCTTTTGCGAGAGGGAGATAAGAGAGCACACGAATTAAATGATTTAATAGATGAATTATTGCAGGAAGGACAATCCTGGTTAAAACCGAAAGCGGTGTATCAATTTTTCCCAGCGCAAAGTGACGGACAAAACATTGTAATATATGATCCAGAAGATCATACGCGTGTTATAGAGCGTTTCACATTCCCAAGACAAGGAAAAGCACCATATCGTACTTTAGGTGATTATTTACGACCAGTTGGAGATGAGATGGACTATGTTGCTTTCCTATCTGTTACGGTTGGGGAAGGCGTTCGGGACATTGCTGAAGAGTGGAAGGCGAAGGGTGATTATTTACGCAGCCATGCGATCCAATCGTTAGCGCTTGAACTAGCAGAAGGTCTTGCTGAAAAAACACATATGCTCATTCGTGATCGCTGGGGTATTCCAGATTCACTAGAACTGACGATGGAAGAACGTTTCCGTACGAAATATAGAGGGATACGAGTGTCTTTCGGTTATCCAGCATGTCCAGAACTTGCGGATCAAGAAAAGTTATTTCGCCTTATTCATCCAGAAGAAATAGGTATTTCATTAACAGAAGGATTTATGATGGAGCCAGAAGCATCTGTGACGGCTATGGTATTTTCTCACCCTGAGGCAAGATATTTTAGTGTATTATAGTGTAGAAGGGGGAGACGTATGAAGAAAATAGTCTTTACAGGTGGCGGTTCGGCAGGGCATGTAACACCTAATTTAGCCATCATTCCACATTTACAAGAACAGAATTGGGATATCTCGTATATTGGTTCTCATCAAGGGATTGAGAAAACGATTATAGAAAAGGAAGGCATTCCGTACTATAGTATTTCAAGTGGAAAGCTACGTCGTTATTTTGATTTAAAAAATATAAAAGATCCTTTTCTTGTAATGAAGGGTGTTATGGATGCGTATGTAAGGATTCGAAAACTAAAACCGGATGTGATTTTTTCAAAAGGTGGTTTCGTATCTGTACCAGTCGTAATTGGAGGCTGGCTAAATAGAGTCCCTGTTTTATTACATGAATCTGATATGACGCCAGGACTAGCAAACAAAATTGCGCTCCGTTTCGCTTCGAAAATATTTGTTACATTTGAAGAAGCTGCGAAACATTTACCGAAAGAAAAAGTAATCTATACAGGATCTCCTGTACGTGAAGAAGTGCTAAAGGGAAATCGTGAAAAAGGTTTAGTGTTTTTAGGTTTTTCACGTAAAAAGCCAGTTATTACAATTATGGGAGGAAGTTTGGGCGCAAAGAAAATTAATGAAACGGTTCGAGAAGCGTTACCAGAACTTCTGAAAAAATATCAAATTGTTCATCTTTGCGGAAAAGGTAATCTTGATGAAAGTTTACAAAATAAAGAAGGATATAAACAATTTGAATATATACATGGGGAACTGCCAGACATATTAGCGATAACAGATTTTGTTATTTCACGTGCGGGCTCTAATGCCATTTTTGAGTTTTTAACATTGCAAAAGCCGATGGTTTTAATTCCGCTATCGAAATTTGCAAGCCGTGGAGATCAAATACTAAATGCAGAGTCTTTTGAAAGACAAGGATATGCTTCCGTATTGTATGAGGAAGATGTGACTGTGAAATCACTTATAAAGCATGTCGAAGAATTAAATCAAAATAATGAGATGTATAAAACAGCACTAAAAAAATATAATGGAAAAGAAGCAATTCAAACAATCATTCAACATATTTCAGAGGCATGATGAAACAATCATGTCTTTTTTAGTAGGATGAAAGATTCCAAGGATTGATATTTTTATGTTACAATAAAGTGAAACTTTAATCAGTGGGGAAGGGGTTAATCCCCCACCTAACTTCTTTATTTTTGCTGAATTTTGAGGTGGGGGTTTTACTGCCCTCGAATAGCGGGGTAACAAATGGATTAGTAGGGAAATTCCAATTAATGAAGCGTGAAAATACGAATGGATTAGGAGTGACTGTGTTGGAGCTAAGTCTCTATGAAAATACTGCACTTATTATATGCTTTGTGTTGTACGTTGGTAGTGTTATTGTTTATATTTCAAGGAAATTTTCGCAAGAAAGAGAGCTTGAAAAATCAGAAATAACAGCTGAACTAGAAATGTTAGCTGATGAAAGTTATAAAAAGAAGAAAATAAAAGAAGAGCATGAAGAATCCCATCATTTAAACGCAAATAAGTTTTAAAGATGGGGATTTTTTTTTGAAGTCGTTCTTTATTATGTTTATAGCAAGTAACGCTAAAAGGAGTTTCCCGTACATAATGAAGGAGTGTATATAAATGAATTTTTATGTCGCCTCAGGATTCCAAAATAAACATCTTGTACGTTCTATAGCAAATGAACTGAAACATGCAGGATGGCACCATACATATGATTGGACAAGAAACGAAAGAGCAGTGAATCAAGATCAATTAAGAGAAATTGGGCAGGCAGAAAAGAATGCTATTAAAGAAGCGGATGTCTTTTTACTTATATTAGATGGCGGAAACGGGAGCCATACAGAGTTTGGAATGGCGATTGCGCTAGAGAAAAAGATATATGTATATCATGAAAGAAACCCGCTTCAAACAACGTTCTATCATTTGCCAGAAATAAATATTTTTGAAGGAGATGCAACTGAATTTGCATCTTATGTTATGAATCATGTGAAATAATAGTAACGACCTAAAAGGTTATAAAAGTGATCTTTTGGGAACAGTGATGATAAGAAACGTATATAAAGGAGTATATAATATGAAATTAGAAAATGGATGGGAAACGAGCTTTTTAGAAGTTGTACAAAATAGTGAATTTAAGAAAGAGGCCGTTCTTAGTCAATTGCTTTGTGAGGATAGTGAAGAAGTAGAAGAGCTTGTGGATGATTATGGATATGAAGAGATTATTGAACGCGAACATGATGATGAATTAGCAGAAGTTTTAGGTGAAGAACTTTTCGATGAGATGGAACGACACGTATTCTTATCTTCACAGCCAGAAGAAAAACTTATTTCATTCGTAAATGGATTAGGTTTTCATGTGTTAGATTGGATCGTTCTTCTTGAAACAGAATTTGGCATTGATAGTGTACACTTTACGTCGGACGCCGTGAAAATGTTAGAAAAGCGCTTTAGACAATTTCCATACATAGAGGATAAGACGATATTTGATATGACATTTGGAGAAGCAATGGATGTATTAGAATCCATTACAGGATTACAACTGAAGGAAAAGATGAACGTATAATGTAAAAAAAAGAACGTGATATTCTCACGTTCTTTTTTTTACATTATAATAATTTTGTCATCTAGTTTTGTTTGTCCGCTAAGAAGTGCGTTTAAATATTCCACTTTTCTTATACAGGCCTGTATATGTCTTTCAACCTCTTGTAACTCTGCTTGGTGATGTGTTTCAATCGGATGAATTTGTACGTTGAATTTTTCAAATTGACTACTATATGTTATTTCTGCATAGCCGCTCATAATATCCATTTCGTTATGAAATAAAAATTGTTTCGTTTTGTCACAGAATGATACATTCTGAAAGCCATATACTTTTAATGCGTCAATTACTTTTTTAATCATTTTTGTATTCATTTTTTTTAACCCTCTTTGCGAAGTTCTACTTATATATTATAACATAAAAAATTACATAGAAAGCGCTTCCAAGTGTATTTTATTATAAACTTTACGTTTCAATCACAAAAATGAAACAAAGAAAAAATAATTGTAAAGAAGGGAGGACTCTTTTATTGTTTCGTCATATATATAGAGAAATAGTGCAAGGAAAGGAAAATTTCCGAATTTGAGTTCGTATTTCAAATTTAAGCGCAATAAAAGAGGTGAGAGACTTGAACTTTGATATTGTAGGACAAAAAGCATATATAAAAGATGGACCGCATCGGAACCGAATTGGAATTGTAAAGAACAGCGAGACAAAATTAGAATCGCAGTTTGCTATTGTAATTGGAGAACAAATCATTGATGTAGAGCTAAAGGATATCGTGTTAGTTGGAGTAGACGTAGGACAATTTCATAAATGGTGCGAACAAAATGGTTATTTGTGAAAAGGACGGGCTGTGAGATAATGAAGTATATTTGAGAAAAGAGAATATGTTATTGTATTCTCTTTTTCTATGTGTAAGGAGATAGAAATGAAGTATAAAGAACGAGATTTTACATAGTGTTTGAAACAATATGTTATGCCTTATGTATAAAAGACAAAGAGGAAGATGAAAAGAACTAAAAAAGGACGCTAACAGTTTTTGTTAGCGTCCTTTTTATTATGAAGCAATTTCACCAGTTTTTGTATCATCTTGATTGTACGTATCTTGATCTAATTCACCAAGCCATTTACTAGAAATAAGACCTGCTGTCATAGAACCACTTACGTTAAGAGCTGTACGACCCATATCGATTAATGGTTCAACTGAGATAACAAGAGCGACAATACCGATTGGTAAGTTCATTGTAGATAGTACGATTAACGCTGCGAATGTTGCACCACCACCAACACCGGCAACACCGAATGAGCTAATCGCAACGACAGCGATTAAAGTTAAAATAAATTGTGGTTGTAATGGATCGATTCCTACAGTTGGAGCGACCATCATTGCAAGCATTGCTGGATAAATACCTGCGCAACCGTTTTGTCCGATAGATACTCCAAATGATGCTGCGAAGTTTGCAATCCCTTCGGAAATACCAAGCTTTTCTTTTTGCGCTTCAATATTTAATGGCATTGCACCAGCACTAGAGCGAGATGTGAATGCAAATGTTAATACAGGGAACACCTTTTTTAAATATTGAATTGGATTTAAACCAGATAGAGCAATTAATAATAAGTGGATAACGAACATTACGATAAGTGCCACGTAAGACGCTAACACGAAGTTACCAAGTTTTAAAATAGCATTAATGTCGCTACCAGCAACTGTTTTTGCCATAAGAGCTAATACGCCGTATGGAGTAAGACGTAAAATTAATGTTACCATACGCATTACGATTGCATATACAGCATCAAGCATTTTCTTAAATAGTTCTGCTTGTTCTGGATATTTTCGTTTTACACCTATAAAGGCGATACCGATAAAGGCTGCAAATATTACAACAGAAATTGTTGATGTTGGACGAGCTCCTGTTAAATCAAGAAACGGATTTGTAGGTAACAGCTCTAATAATTTATCTGGAATTGTTGTTTTTTCAATAGAAGTAAATCTTTCTTCAACTAGTTTCAGACGAGCAGATTCTGCATCACCTTGTTGCAGGCCAGTTGCAGATACATCAAATCCTGCACTTGCGGCGATACCGACAGCTGCAGCGATTCCTGTAGTAAGAATTAAAATTCCGATAATAAGACCACTAATTTTACCAAGGTTTTTCGTTAACTGTAATTTTGTAAAGGCTGAAATAATAGATACTAAAATAAGTGGCATAACGATCATTTGAAGTAATTTCACATAACCGTTACCGATCAAGCTAAACCAAGTATTTGATTCAATAATTACTTTAGAAGTTGGCTCATAAATAAATTGTAATATAAGACCGAATATAATTCCGACTCCTAAAGCAGTAAATACACGTTTATTAAAAGATACATGCTTACGTTGCATATAATATAATACGCCAACTAAGATGAGCATGACTGCAACGTTAATTCCGACAAGCAGTGTATTCATGTTGATTCCCCCTAATTCCAATCTGTTATATAGAATATAAGGTAATAAAACCTATAAGTCAACTAGGGAATTGCGGAATTAAAAAAAAGATGGCAAAATGCCATCTTTAATGTCCAGCTCCAGGGACAAGTAAAAACGTCGTGTAGTATGTAAATCCTATGAAGAAAACAGTTAAATATGCCCCGAATACGTATATATACATACGCTCTGTTAAATTTAAATAGCTTAAAAGTACGAAGAAACCTGTTTGTCCTAAAAATAGTAGTGCGGCCTGTTGCATATCCCCTACGTAAAACATAACCGAGAAAATTCCAGTCCAAAAGCCGAGAACGCGAAACATGCGCTCCATGCCATCTCCCTCCTTTTCTAAAAAAAGTAAACCTCTCCTCATTATAGTTTATTTTTCTTACTATTGTAAATATTCATTCATATAAAAAGAAGCCAATTATAATTGGCTTCTTTTTATATGAGAAATTAAATTGTTAGTTTATAATTACAAGATTTACATCCATCTAGTAGACTATCGTTTCGAGTTAATTCCGTGTTAGGGAATAGGATTTCAAAAATCCCTTTCATCATATCTCCGTGCATATTACAAATTTCAGTTGGGTGATGAACAGCAACTTCTTTAAATGGACAATTGTGCACATCATAGAAAATTTTCGTTCCATCTGCACTTAATTCAAATGCAGGTGATAAACCAGCTGTTGAGAAAGCTTCTTTTGCAATTTGGACTTTTTGCTCTACTGTTAAAGCATCTTCGTTCACATGTAAACGCTGCATATGTTGTTGCATTAACTCGGCCCCGAATTGTTTTCCCGTTTCGTATAGCGCTTTTTCACCAGCGGCGCCAAGGCTAAGTAAAGAATTAAATGCTATTCTTGCTAACAATTGATAATCGCGGAATGGAAATTGTAATTGAATCACATCTTCAGATAATACATATAATCTACTTGGTCTTCCGCCTTTTCCAGTTTTCTTCGTTTCCGATTTCAGCATATGAACATCTTCTAATTTAGATAAATGTAAACGTGCTACGTTTGGATGAATGTCAAACTCATCTGCAATTTCTTGTACAGTTACGTAACTATGTTTTTGAGAAATATATTTATAAATGTAATAACGAGTTGGGTCAGATAATACACCTGTAATTTTTAAAGCTTGTTCCATGAGGATCTCCACCTTTATCACTTTATCCAAGATAATAACATTATAATACAGATAAACATAAGTATAGGTAATTTCAGACAATAATTCGGAAATTGTTCATAATTTCACAAACATATTTTTCCTTTTTCCTCTATTGAAAATACAAAAATACCGATTTTTCTTATGAATTTTTTCATGCTATATACATAGTGGGGAGGGAAAAATGATGAATGGAATTGAAATTTTTGCGAATACGATTTTGAAAGAGGCGTGCAGGGTACAAGCTTCGGATTTACATATTGTGCCCCGGAAGAAGGATGTAGCGGTTCAACTGCGTATAGGAAAAGATTTAATGACGAAACACTGTATCGAAAAGGAATTTGGAGAAAAACTTGTTTCACACTTTAAATTTTTAGCATCCATGGATATAGGGGAGAGACGGAAGCCACAAAATGGTTCACTGTATTTACAAATGGATGGACAAGAAGTGTATTTACGCCTTTCCACGCTTCCAACCGTATACCAAGAAAGTCTCGTTATTCGTCTTCATTTACAAGCATCTATTCAGCCGTTATCTCATCTTTCGTTATTTCCAAGTACAGTGAAAAAACTACTCTCTTTTTTACACTATTCACATGGGTTACTCGTATTTACTGGACCGACTGGTTCGGGGAAGACAACAACAATGTATGCATTATTAGAGGTAATTAAAAAAAAGAAAACACGTCGCATCGTTACACTTGAAGATCCAGTTGAAAAAAGAAATGACGATGTATTACAAATTCAAATAAATGAAAAAGCAGGTATCACATATGAGGCGGGACTAAAGGCCATTTTACGTCATGATCCAGATATTATTTTAGTCGGTGAAATTCGTGATGAAGAAACAGCGAAAATCGCTATAAGAGCAAGTTTGACTGGACATTTAGTAATGACGACACTGCATACTAGTGATGCGAAAGGGGCGATACTCCGATTTATGGATTTCGGTATAACGAGGCAAGAGATTGAACAATCTTTATTGGCTATAGCTGCACAGCGACTTGTCGAATTGAAATGTCCGTTTTGCCAAAGAAAGTGCTCAACTTTATGTAAATCAATGAGGCAGGTAAGACAAGCGAGTATTTATGAGTTGTTATATGGATATGAGTTAAAACAAGCAGCAATTAAAGAAGCAAACGGGGAATGTGTCACGTACAAGCACGAAACATTAGAATCTTCGATACGAAAAGGATACGCTTTAGGATTTTTAGAAGAGGATGTGTATGTTTAAGAAAATATGGAGTTTAAGTGATCAAGTAGTATTGCTGAAACGATTAGGAGAACTATTAGAAAAAGGATACTCCCTTTTGCAGGCATTAGAATTTTTACAGTTTCAATTACCTTTAGAAAAGAAAGTACAATTGCAGCGCATGATTGATGGATTAAAAGATGGAAAAAGTCTACATGATTCTTTTCATCAATTAATGTTTCATCAGGAGGTGTTAAGTTATTTATTTTATGCTGAGCAACATGGTGATATTTCTTTTGCGTTGCAACAAGGGAGCGCACTTCTTTATAAAAAGGATAAGTATAGGAAAGATATGATGAAAATAATGCAGTATCCTATGTTTTTGGCGTTCTTTTTAATAATCATGATTTTTGTTTTTAACCGCATTTTATTACCGCAGGTTGACATGGTATATAGTTCATTCGGTTCTACAGCACCGTTACTTACAGAACAAATATTAAGTGCAATTAAGCTGCTACCCAGCCTTATTTTTAGCACTATTTTTATCATTATGATTGGATGTAGTGTATATATGTTTTACTTTCGGAAACTCCCGCATATGAAGCAGGTAAAAATTATGCTTCGTATCCCCCTCGTAAAAACATTTCTTATTTTAAAGCATTCACATTATTTCGCCACTCAATTGAGCGGTTTATTACAAGGTGGACTATCAGTACTTGAGGCCCTAACAATAATGATGGAGCAAAATTATCATCCGTTCTTTCAATATGAAGCGGGTCGAATTGAACGCCAATTAATTGCAGGAGAACCGTTGCAATCTATTATTGCTAAAAGTGGATATTATGATGAAGAACTTTCTTATATTATTACGCATGGACAAGCAAACGGTAATTTGGCGCTTGAATTAGGTGACTATAGCGATCTTATTATGGAAAAGATGGAGCAAAAAGTTAAACGTATGTTAGTGATCATTCAACCAATTTTATTTACGTGTATTGGAGGAATAGTCGTTCTTATGTATTTAGCGATGATTATGCCAATGTTTCAAATGATGAATTCTATTTAGGAGGCATTTACATGCAGAATGAAGAAGGGTTTACCCTTTTAGAAATGTTATTAGTTATGGTCGTCATAACTGTACTATTACTATTAATTATTCCGAATGTAGTTACACAGCGTTCATCCGTCGAAGGAAAAGGATGTAAAGCCTATGTGAAATCTATAGAAGCTCAAATACAAGCATACCATTTACAACATAATAAAATTCCCTCGCTAAAAGAGCTAAGGGATGAAAAATATATTACAGCTGATGAGTGTCCGAATGGTGAAGCCATTCATATTTCAAATGATGGCACAGTAACAACTGGGAAACTGTGAAACAAAAAGGTTTTACTCTGTTAGAAATGCTACTCGTTCTATTTGCAATTTCTGTACTAAGTATGGTCACGTATTTTAACGTACATTCATTACATGAAAAACAAAAAGTGGAACAATTTTTAAGACAGTTTTCAAACGATATTTTGTATATGCAACAATTAGCGATAAACCGTCAAAAACACTATACATTACGATGGTATAAAGATAGACATACGTATTATATAGGGGAGCTAAGTGAGAATCTTACTATCATTAAAAGAGAATATGATAGCGATATACAAATTGATTTGAATACTTTTCCAAATCCGATGACATATAATCCGAGTGGAAATATTAATAGAGGTGGCACTATTTTACTTTCGTATCGAAGTTATAAATATGAGATTGTATTTCAGCTTGGGAGAGGGAGATTTACGTATCGTGAAATGTCAAAAAGGGTCAGTGATGGCTGAGATGCTTGTAGCATTAAGTATAGTAATGATGGCAGTATCTTTACTACTTCCGCAAACAGTATTCGTTATGCAAGAACGAAAAAACATACAAATTCGTTATAAAGCATTTGTATTATTAAAAAGGGAAGCAGCTTTATATATGTATGAGAATGGGGCGAAACGACCGCAAGAAAAAGTCGTAAACGGAAATGTATATTACACATATTGGGGAGGAAATGAAGTTTGTGCTATGTGGAAAGATGTGAAAGGAAGAATGATGGAACAATGCTTTTATGCAGGAGAAAAAATAAATTAGAAGTTGGGTTTACATTAATAGAAATGATCGTATGTTTTTTTCTGTTATCACTGTTCTTTTTACTCTTGCCACGTTTAAATTTTATTGGAATGGAAAACAACCAATCAAAAGGATTAAATAATTGGGAATGGGATGTGTTTATAGGACAAGTACAGTTAGAGTTTCGTAAAGTATCTTTTGTAGAAAAAATAGTCCCTGAAAATAAAGATAATCTTTTGCGCTTCCGTCTTCGCACTGGAGATGAAGTGACGTATGAAAAATTGAATAATCATCTTATAAGAAAAGTGAATATGCGCGGAAGAGAAGTTATATTGCAAAATGTTGAAATGGTTTCGTATGAAGTAACACCTCATTTGCTCTTTATAAATGTGAAAGATATGAGTGGGAAAATATATGAAGGTGTAGCTGTCAGGTATAGCGAAATGGAAATAAATATATGAGAAAACAAGATGGATTTACGATGCCAGGAACAATCATTTTTCTTGTATTATTAACTTCGTTCTTTGTATACGAAACGAATATGTTGCTTATAGATAAAAAATTTTATATTGAAATAGAGCAAAAGTTTGTACTGGAGGAACTACTAAATCGATCTATTACAAATATAAAAAAAGACTTACAGCAAAAAGAAAAGGAAGATACTTTTTTCTTTCAATATGAAAAGGGCGAAGCAAGTGGGAATTACGTCTTTGAAAACGATGTTATACTCGTTTCGTTGCAGTGCAAAATAAAACAAGAAGTTTTCTACAAGGTTAGTTTCCGGTATAGAAAAAAGGATGAGAAAATATTCGATTGGATAGAAGGATAGCATGTAAAATATACGGATGAAAACCATAATTTCTTATTTTAAAATAGGTTATTTTTTTATAGGAAATGGATAAATAAAACAATTGAAAGTTTAAATTTTCTCAAAAAAGAGAAAGGTAGAAAGAATATGATATATTCAAGCTATCCAAACATATTTTTTAGGGAGAATAGGGAAATGACAAATAACAATCAAATAGGTGAAAATAAGGAACAAACTATTTTTGATCATAAAGGAAATGCAATTATGACGGAAGATAGGGAAATACACATTATTTCAAAATTCGAAGAACCTCTTATTGTCGTGTTAGGAAATGTATTAAGTGATGAAGAATGCGACGAATTGATTGAATTGTCTAAAAGTAAAATGAAACGTTCTAAAGTTGGTTCATCACGTGATGTAAATGATATTCGAACGAGTAGCGGTGCATTTTTGGAAGACAATGAGCTTACTGTAAAGATTGAAAAACGAATTTCATCTATCATGAATGTTCCTGTAGCGCATGGAGAAGGATTGCACATTTTAAATTATGAAGTGGATCAACAATATAAAGCGCACTATGATTATTTTGCGGAACATAGTAGATCAGCTGCTAATAATCGTATCAGTACGCTTATCATGTACTTAAATGATGTAGAAGAAGGCGGAGAAACGTTCTTCCCGAAATTAAATCTTTCTGTGCACCCTAGAAAGGGAATGGCAGTATACTTTGAGTATTTTTATCAAGATCAATCACTAAATGAGCTTACGTTACATGGAGGGGCACCTGTAACGAAAGGTGAGAAATGGATTGCAACGCAGTGGGTGAGAAGAGGCACTTATAAGTAAAAACGTGTATGTGACGTTTTGTTCTTCATTGTACAAGGAGAACAAAACGTTTTTTTATTAAATAATGTAATCTTTCGTTATAATAACAAATAATAACGGATGATTGAGAGGAACGAACATGAAAACTATATACATAACCGGTTATATGGGAGCTGGGAAAACAACAATTGGAAAAGAATTAAGTAAAGAACTTCATATGGATGTTGTCGATACCGACCAAAAGATTGAAGAGAAGCAGGAGAAGGCAATTCGTGATATTTTTGCCGAAGAAGGGGAAATCGCTTTTCGGGAATATGAAAGTGAAATGTTACGTTCACTACCCAGTTGTAATGTAATTATTACAACTGGTGGTGGAATCATTGAGCGAGAGGAAAACCGAAAGTGGATGAAGGAAAATGGAACTGTCGTGTATTTATATTGTGATCCACATGTAATTGCAGAAAGGCTTCGTGAAGATACGACACGTCCACTATTTCAGAAGAAAGATATAGAGGCATTTGTGGCAAAATTTGAATCGCGCCGAGCTTATTATGAAGAGGCTCATATTCATATCGATACGACGAATAAATCGGTAAAACAAATCATGAATGAATTAAAAGAAAAGATTAATGAATAAAAAAGTGGACATACTAATCAAGTAGAGGTGATGATAATATGTCTACTAATGATTATGTTCGCTTTGTGACACAGCAGTTTGTGTCGTATATGGATGCTCCAAAAGAAGATCGTAAACAAAAGAAAGAACAACGCCGTGCTGAAAAAGAGCCATTTATGAATAAGTGGTTTGGTGTTATGCCGCTTAGTGCTGCTTTGTTTTATCGAAACGTAAAAAATAAAAGAAAAAAATCAAGTTAACGATTTCTTAATATGTGTAGTAAAATGAAAATCCCCTAGTAGTATGATGCTACTAGGGGATTTTCATTTACTGTACAGATTCTTTTTCTTCTGTAACAGCATGTATTTTGTTGTTTACCCAAACAAATCCAATTCCGATACAAATGGAAATGCCCCATCCAACAGCGGTCATAATCGCTCTCATTTCACCATAGCCATCTACACCGAAAACAGAGATGAAATAAATTTTTAAGAAGCTTTTTAATATGAATTGTAGCCCGAAAAATAGCGTTAAATATTTTAGTGCTGGATAGATACGACTATCACGATACAGTTCACGACTTTTATCACGGTCATGGCCTTGCAATGCGGCAATATCTGCTGCGAAATATAACATAAGTGGTTTTTTTATAAAAATGGTACATATAACGATAATACCGAGCACGATGTGATAATACGCATCGTTCCATAACATTCGTTCAGCTGATCCAGATAATAGGTCTACCGTTGTATTAGAAATGAGTGTAATTAAAATAAAGAATCCTGTTACGTTAAACTGTTTTTCTTTTTTAAAGGTATACAGTGTATAAATAATCCCCGGAACAGAGGAAAGTAACATCGCGTAATAAGGATCGATATAAGGTTTTGCAAATTTCCAAATGAGGAATGGGATTACGAGATAAAAGACAAGATCTAATATAGCTTTTTTATTTTGATTCATATAAATCCTCCTTAAGTCATACATATATTTTATAATATAATTTCTGAAAATTGTATAATGTTTAATGGGAAAAGAAAAAATATATCACTTTTTGAGGGATTAGTAGATTGAAAAAATTGCCCCTAGCGTAGTAAGTTTTTTTAGTATATAATAAAGGAAACGCTTTCATTTTTTGGTTTGTTCACAAAATGGACGGAAAATCACATATTTACTATCGATATGTTGCTTTATAATGAAACTAATTAAATATACATGCATACAATATTGTGAAATAAATAACATAAATAATCTATATAAATGTAAACGTTATCAAAATAGAGAGGTGGAGACAATGAGTAAATTTTTCTTCAATCATAATCCAGCAACAGTAGAGGATGGAAGGCTTGTTAAGTATGCTGAAATTATTTATGGAGAAGGTGGCCGTTCTGTATTAGAAAATTTAATGGTGAAGGCATCTATCAGATTGCGTGATCGTTATCCGAATAAATCTGACGAGCAGATCTCGAACCTCGTAAATAAAGGCATCCATGATATGTTTCAAAAATATGTGAGTGAGTAAGAGTAGCCAATGGCTGCTCTTATTTTTTTGTATAAGGATTGTATCTCTAGCTGAAAATAAGGATGTATTTTGAAAGATATAAAAAGGAGTGATAAAGATGAGTAATGGAATTGGTCGTTCAAAAGAAAATCTTCCAACTGATGCTAATCATGTGAGCGCAAAGGATCGTGCGCATCAAAAACGTATGGCAAAGCAAAAACAACAAGAGCGTAATGGCGATAGAGGATAACTCAAAAAAAGCTCCTTCTAAAACAGAAGGGGCTTTTTAAGAAAGAAAATGATTCGCGGTAACATAAAAGAGTCCGCCGTTAATAATTTGTACTGTAATGCGTGGTTCATATTGCTCTTGCAAGGCTTGTTTTTCAATTTCATAGCTTTCGGGGAGTTCATCACTTTCTTCATAAAAACGATTTAAAAGATCTAAATCGTGATTCCAGCGCACTCTTGCTTCTTTCGCCCACGTATGGTCATCTTCTGCAATAATATTTTTTAAAGCATCCTCTATACGTTGTAAACCGCTTTGCGGTTTAATGATAGGCGAGAGCGTAAAGCAAAAGTCAGGTATTTTCGGTGTAAGTTTAATTTTAGCTAATGTTTCATGAAAGTTTGCAATCATTGTGCCAGAAATGAGATGAATCCCAATGGAGTGAAGGATGTCTTTTTTTCGATCACATTGATAGGAAACTTTAATATTTACACCGAGCCAAGGATGGAGTGGTGTATGTGTCGCTCCGCTATGCCGTACTTCCTCATATAAACGTATGTAAGAGCCTAATTCTTTTGTCGTTTGGAAAATTTGATGAAGACGTGGTGAACCGTAGTGAATAAGCTCACCATCGCTTTCTTCACTTTCTGGATTTGTAAGAAGAGTAAGGCGCATCGGATTCGGTACGCCTCCTGTTTTCTCAAGATAGTGCCAATAAAAAGGACGGTTCATTAATAATTTATCCATCTCAATTGTTAACTGCACATCTAATAGATGAGGGGAGCGCTTTAAAATTTCGCAGTTATTCGCCTCAAAAAAATTGTATAAGTAATTATGAATTTCATGTTGCTGCATAGCCTTGCACCTCAGCTTCATTTCGTTTCGCGAAGTCGATAATAGATGTTAAGTTTTCCATCTTAATTCGGATTTCTCCTTCGCTTTTTGATTGCGCAAATATTTCTTGAATATGTGCGTCGATGTTTTTCATATTAATTCTCGTTAAAATTTCATCAAGTTCACCGATAACACGCTCAAATAAATTGATTTTTTCATATAACAGTTTCAAAATATGTTCTTCAACAGTATGTTTTGTAGCTAAGTTATAAATATGAACATCATTCTTTTGACCAAGACGGTGAATACGTCCGATTCTTTGTTCAAGACGCATTGGATTCCACGGTAAGTCATAATTAATCATATGGCTACAAAACTGTAAGTTAATCCCTTCACCACCAGCTTCGGTTGCAATTAATACTTGTGCGTGGTTTTGGAAAAGCTCCTTCATCCAATCTTTCTTCCCACGTTTAAACCCGCCGCGGAATGGAACGGAAGAAATACCGTGTTGTTGTAAAAACCATTGTAAATACATTTGTGAAGCTCTATATTCAGTGAAAATAATGACTTTATCGTCAATTTCTTTTATAAGTTCTAGTGCTTTATTCGCTTTTGAGTTGAAAGGAATATGATTAATTTTGTCCATTAGCACATCAATATGCGGGTCTTTTATGTAATGCTCATTTTCTTTCTGCCTTTTTTCCACATGTTTTTTTAATGAATAGTAAACAGCTTCACGACTACTACACGCTTCCCGTTTTAAAGTTAACGATGAGAAAGCAGATGTGAAGGCATCTTGTCCTCGCCAATTTTCAATACCATTATACAAAGCTTGCTCTTCTTCATTAAACTCAACAAAAATTGTACGTACATGTCTCTTTGGCCAATCAATTCCGGTATTATGACGTCGATTTCGGACCATCACTTTGTTAATAAGAGATTTTAAATCTTCATCAGATTCGGCGGAACGATTTTTTGAAGCATAATATTCTTCAAAGTTGGATTGATTGCCTAAATGTCCTGGCTTTAATAAAGAAACGAGGTTGAAAATTTCATCAATCTTATTTTGAACAGGCGTAGCGGTTAATAATAAGCAAAATTTCTTTTTTAATCGTTGTGCAAATTCATAGTTTTTTGTTTTATTATTTTTAAGTTTATGTGCTTCATCGATAATAATAAGGTCATATTCTAAATTCAAAACGATATCGCGATGCGGTGAACGTTTTGCAGTATCAATTGATGATACAATCACATCGGCTTGTTCCCACGAGTAGCTTTTCTTTTGGGCTACAGCTGGAATAAAAAACTTTGTATTTAATTCGTATGCCCATTGTGATACGAGAGAGGCAGGGACGAGTATAAGTACTTTTTTCACAAGGCCGCGGACCATATATTCTTTTAAAATCAGCCCAGCTTCAATCGTTTTCCCAAGTCCCACTTCATCTGCTAGTATCGCTTTACCATTCATTTGTTCAATGACATTTTGAGCGACTTCTAATTGATGAGGAAGTGGTGTGAAATGAGATAAATGCTTCGGTGCTTGTAATCCATCGAAAGTAGGAACAAGTAACGATTTTTCTGTTTTATAAGCTAAATGATATAAATCCCAATTTGTCCAAGGACCATCTTCGTTAATTCTATTTAAAAAATTGTTTTGCCACGTTCGATCTACGGAAATATCGACATTCATTACGACTCTCCCACCTTTTATAAACTAAAGTAATTATTAAAAAAATCTTTATTATATAAGCCTTGTAATAAGGCTCTATTACACTTGCTGAAAGTTAAAGAATAGGCAAAGATAAAGGGCTAAATTTTGAAAATTGTATTTAATAAGATTAAGAATGAAAAATTCTAAATTATTTTTTATGCTAGAATATTGATGAAATATAGCGAATAATGTTAGGATAATGGTGTGAAATGTGTGGAATCTTTCGTATTTTATCCAAGAAAGTGATTTTTTATTTACGCTTTCATAAAAAAATATAATGAGATTCCGTATATCCTATCTTTTCAGAGTGAAAATGTTTAGATATGGCGAGCAACTTTTATTGATTTGTCAAAGCATAAGGGGGAGAGAGCATGATTACATTACAACGTACACCGTTATTTGATGTATACGCGAAGTATGGTGGAAAAACAATCGACTTCGGTGGTTGGGAATTACCAGTTCAATTTTCAAGCATTAAAGAAGAACATGAAGCTGTACGTACGGCTGCAGGTTTGTTCGATGTGTCTCATATGGGAGAAGTTGAGGTAAAAGGTGTAGATAGTTTAGCATTTTTACAACGTGTTGTTACAAATGACGTTTCTACCTTAAAGGTAGGAGGCGCACAATATACAGCTATGTGCTACGAAAATGGTGGTACAGTAGATGATTTATTAATCTACAAACGTGGTGAAGAAGACTATTTATTAGTAATCAATGCATCAAATATCGAGAAAGATTACGAATGGTTAGCTAGCCATGTAATTGGCGATGCGACAGTAGTCAATGTTTCTAGTGAAGTTGCACAGCTTGCAATTCAAGGTCCAAAAGCAGAAGGCATTTTACAAAAAGTTGTGTCAGAAGATTTGAAAGAAATTAAGTTCTTTAAATTTAAAAACGATATTCTTGTAGATGGAATTCCAGCACTTGTATCTCGTACAGGTTACACAGGTGAAGATGGATTTGAAATTTACTGTAAGAGTGAAGATGCTGCAAAACTTTGGGAGAAACTTCTTGAAGTTGGAGCAGAAGAAGGCTTAAAAGCATGTGGTTTAGGTGCTCGCGATACACTTCGCTTCGAAGCAACATTACCACTTTATGGTCAAGAATTATCAAAAGATATTACACCGATTGAAGCTGGCATTGGCTTTGCGGTAAAACCAAATAAAGAAGCAGACTTCTATGGAAAAGAAACGTTAAAAGAGCAAAAAGAAAACGGTGCGTCTCGTAAGTTAGTCGGCATTGAAGTAATCGAACGTGGAATTCCTCGTACACATTACCCTGTATTTATTGGAGAAGAAAAAATCGGGGAAGTAACGAGTGGTACACAATCTCCAACGTTAAAGAAAAGCATTGGTTTAGCACTAATTGATGTAAAATACGCAGCAGTTGATACAGAAGTAGAAATTGAAATTCGTAATAAACGCGTCAAAGCAGTAGTTGTTCCAACACCATTTTATAAACGTTCAAAGTAACGGGGAGAGGGGTAGATTTCATGTTGCATCGTTATCTTCCAATGACAGAAGAAGACAAAAAAGAAATGTTACAAACGATCGGCGTTCAAACGATCGATGAGTTATTCTCTGATATTCCAGAGAGTGTTCGTTTTAAAGGGGATTTAAAAATTAAAGAAGCAAAATCAGAGCCGGAGCTTTTAAAAGAGTTAACTCAAATGGCTAGTAAAAATGCTAACTTAAAAGAATACGCTTCTTTCTTAGGAGCAGGTGTATACGATCATTACGCTCCAGTAATTGTAGATCACGTTATCTCTCGCTCAGAATTTTATACAGCTTACACGCCATACCAACCAGAAATTTCACAAGGGGAATTACAAGCGATCTTTGAATTCCAAACAATGATTTGTGAATTAACAGGAATGGATGTAGCAAACTCTTCTATGTACGACGGAGGTACAGCTTTAGCTGAAGCGGCAATGCTAGCAGCTGGCCATACTCGCAAAAAGAAAATCCTTGTATCTAGTGCAGTTCATCCAGAATCAAGAGCAGTACTTGAAACGTATGCAAAAGGTCAACATCTTGAAGTTGTTGAAATTAATCATAAAGATGGTGTAACAGATTTAGACGTATTACAAAGTGAAGTAGATGATACAGTTGCTTGTGTAATCGTTCAATATCCAAACTTCTTCGGACAAGTTGAAAAATTAGCTGATATTGAAAAAATCGTTCATCAACAAAAATCATTATTTATCGTTTCTTCAAATCCATTATCATTAGGCGCATTAACACCACCAGGAAAATTTGGTGCTGATGTTGTAATCGGTGATGCACAACCATTTGGTATTCCAACGCAGTTTGGTGGACCACACTGTGGTTACTTTGCAACAACGAAAGCATTTATGCGTAAAATTCCAGGACGTCTTGTTGGACAAACTGTAGATTCAGATGGTAAACGTGGATTTGTATTAACGTTACAAGCACGTGAACAGCATATTCGCCGTGATAAAGCGACGTCTAACATTTGTTCAAACCAAGCGTTAAATGCATTAGCAGCATCAGTTGCAATGACGGCACTTGGTAAACAAGGTGTGAAAGAAATGGCACGTCAAAACATTTCTAAAGCACAATATGCAAAACGTCAATTTGAAGCGAAAGGCTTCACTGTAACATTTGCTGGACCATTCTTCAATGAGTTTGTTGTAGATTGCAAGCGTCCAGTGAAAGAAGTAAACGATGCATTATTACAAAAGAATATTATCGGCGGTTACGACCTAGGCCGTGATTATAAAGAGCATGAGAACCATATGCTTGTAGCAGTAACTGAGCTTCGTACAAAAGAGGAAATTGACACACTTGTAAACGAAATGGGGGCTATCCAATGAAGAACCAAGACCAAGCACTTATCTTTGAAGTGAGTAAAGAAGGACGCATAGGATATAGCCTACCAAAATTAGATGTAGAAGAAGTGAAACTAGAAGATGTGTTTGAGAGCGATTATATTCGAGTAGAAGATGCAGAGCTACCAGAAGTATCTGAACTTGACATTATGCGCCACTATACAGCACTTTCAAACCGTAACCACGGTGTAGATTCTGGATTCTATCCACTTGGATCTTGTACGATGAAATATAATCCGAAAATTAATGAGAATGTAGCTCGTTTCGCAGGATTTGCAAATATTCATCCATTACAAGATGAAAAGACAGTACAAGGTGCAATGGAATTAATGTACGACTTACAAGAGCACTTAATTGAGATTACAGGTATGGATACTGTTACATTGCAACCAGCAGCGGGTGCACACGGAGAATGGACAGGTTTAATGTTAATTCGTGCATACCATGAAGCAAATGGTGACTTTAACCGTACGAAAGTAATTGTTCCTGACTCTGCTCACGGAACGAATCCAGCATCTGCAACTGTAGCTGGTTTTGAAACAATTACAGTAAAATCAAATGAACATGGTCTTGTTGACTTAGAAGATTTAAAACGTGTTGTAAACGAAGAAACAGCAGCACTTATGTTAACAAATCCTAATACATTAGGTCTATTCGAAGAAAATATTTTAGAAATGGCAGAAATCGTCCATAACGCAGGCGGTAAATTATACTATGATGGTGCAAACTTAAATGCGGTATTAAGCCAAGCGCGCCCAGGAGATATGGGATTTGACGTTGTGCATTTAAACCTTCATAAAACATTTACAGGTCCTCACGGCGGCGGTGGCCCAGGTTCGGGTCCAGTAGGTGTGAAAGCTGATTTAATTCCGTACTTACCAAAACCAATTTTAGAGAAAACGGAAAATGGCTATCACTTTAATTATGATCGTCCAGAAGCAATTGGGCGCGTAAAACCATTCTATGGTAACTTCGGAATTAACGTTCGTGCATACACATACATTCGTTCTATGGGTCCAGATGGACTACGTGCAGTAACGGAGTATGCGGTATTAAATGCGAACTATATGATGAGAAGATTAGCACCATTCTATGATCTTCCGTTCGATAGACATTGTAAGCATGAGTTTGTATTATCAGGTCGTCGCCAAAAGAAACTTGGCGTACGTACATTAGATATCGCAAAGCGCCTGCTTGATTTCGGTTACCATCCACCGACAATTTACTTCCCATTAAATGTGGAAGAATGTATTATGATTGAGCCGACAGAAACAGAATCAAAAGAAACATTAGATGGTTTCATTGATAAGATGATTCAAATTGCTAAAGAAGTAGAAGAAAATCCAGAAGTTGTACAAGAAGCGCCACATACAACGGTAATTAAACGTTTGGATGAAACATTGGCTGCTCGTAAACCAGTTTTACGTTATGAAAAGCTAGCTCCTGTACAAGTTTAATTAGAATAAAAAAGGAAGAACTCGCTATATGCGGGTTCTTTTTTTGTATGGAGAATTTGTCCCGCGATTTGCGGGCGGATAATCAATGGGGATGAACAAAAATCCCCCGCTGATTAAAGTTTCACTTTATGCAGAACTAGTGAAGAAAATGTTAAAATTTTATATTTTTTGTTTCATAATGGTGTAAAGAAGTAGTTTCATAGGTGATTTTGTTGAAAAAGTCAGTTTGATAAAAGTATTTATTTTTGTTAGAATTTTATTGAAATTAAGAAGATGCAATGAGATAGGAATGACTCATTTTTATGTATATGTGAAAAAACGAGCAAGTTGGGGGTGAAAATGTGGGATATCGGTGTTATAGAATGATATACCATTTAGAAAACGGAAAAACGATTAAAGATGTAAAAGAATTTTGTTATCGAGATCAAGGAAAAGTATTAGAAAGAGTAGCACATCGTGTAATGGATAATAGAGAAGTGACGGCAATTGATAAGAAAGGAACAATCATTTCAATAGCATGTGAGGACATTGTAAAGGTGGAACTTGATTACATAACAGAAAGTTAACCTTGAGTCATATCGAATTATTCGATACAATATACTGTTGAATGGTGACGAGAGAAGAGAGGAGTTTATTATGGGTAGTACAAGACACTTTTATATGTTTATCTTAGCGTTTGTTCTTGTTGTAGCATTAACGATTTATTTAATTGTTGATAGCACTTGGTACAACACAGTTCATCCGGCGTTCCTTCTGTTTATGTATGTAGGAATTGCGGTAGTGAGTTTCGGAATGAGAGATGAGATGTTAGATCGCTTTGAAAAGTGATACATATACGAAAGACCAACAGGAAAATGTTGGTCTTTTTTTCTTGCCAAAAATAGGATGGTGTGTATATACTGTGTATATAAGGTATATACAGTATATACACACTGGAGGAAAACATGAATATTATTATTTCGAATTCTTCCCAAGACCCTATTTATGTACAAATAAGAAAACAATTAAGCCAGCTTATTTTAAATGGTGGTTTAAAGGGTGGAGACCAATTACCGTCTATTCGTAGCTTAGCGAAGGAATTACAAATTAGTGTAATTACAACGAAGCGTGCGTACGAGGAGCTTGAAAAAGAAGGATATATAGAAACTGTTGCTGGGAAGGGGACTTATGTTTCACGTAAAAATAATGAACTACTAAAAGAACAAAGGCTTCGTCTATTGGAAAGTAAAGCGGAAGAGATTGTAAATGAAAGTAAAGCGTTGCAGCTTTCACTTGAAGATTTACAGCAGATGATTGCGTGTTTATATGAGGGGGAATAAGAGATGTTAGAGCTAAAAAATGTTTGTAAAAGTTATCAAGATTTTGCAGTGAAAAATATAAGTTTTACGTTACCACGCGGATATATTATGGGATTTGTCGGACCGAATGGCGCAGGGAAAAGTACGACAATCAAAATGATTATGAATTTAATTCGAAAAGATAGCGGCGATATAAAAATTTTTGGCAAAGACAATAAGAAAGCTGAAAAGGAAATAAAACAAAATATTGGTTTTGTATATGATGAAAACCATTACTACGAAGGTTTAACGTGTGAACAAATGAAACGTATTATTGCACCATTATATAAAAAGTGGGACGAAGAGCAGTATCAATCGTATATGCACAGATTACAAGTTCCGAAGTATAAAAAAATTAAAGAACTATCAAAAGGGATGAAAATGAAATTTGCGATTGCTATCGCACTTTCACATCACGCAGAGTTTATCATTATGGATGAACCGACAGCAGGATTAGATCCAGTTGTTCGAAGTGAATTACTTGATATTTTGCAAGAAATTGTAATGGAGGATGAAGTATCTGTATTATTCTCAACGCACATTACAACAGATTTAGAGCGCATCGCAGATTATATTACGTTCATCAATGATGGAGAAATTATATTTACTGGTGAGAAAGATGAACTAATGGAGAACTACGTAATCGTAAAAGGAAGTAATGATTTATTAGACCGAGAAGGAAAAGAATTATTTGTTGGATTACGAAAAAATAAATTTGGTTTCGAAGGTTTAGCGAAGGATAAACAAGCAATTATCGATTGGTTTGGAAATGAGGTTGTACTAGAAAAGCCTACATTAGATGATATTATCGTTTACACCGCAAAAGGGAGAGGTGCCTGTGCGTCAGCTCATATATAAAGATTTGTTCTTTTTTAGGGTAACGTGGTTAGTGAATCTAATTATGCCTCTTGTATTATTTATGTTAGATCCAAGTGGTGAATTGTTATTTTCGATGAGTTGTCTATTTATAACCCTTTCTTCCGTTATGACGTTAACTTTTATGGATGAAAGGAATAACAGTGACATTATTATAAATAGTTTACCGGTAAGCCGAAAGGATATCATAATTGCTAGATATGTTTCCAGTGCAATATTTATTGTTGTTGGCATACTCTCTACGATGTTAGTTGTTTTTCTTGTAAGAGGCATTGTGGTCATTGGTGATATCGGTGCCTATCATCCGAATCTATACATTGAAATTCCATGGTATGAAGTAATAAATGGAGCTGTTTACGCCGTATTTTTTGTTGTAACATTCTTTCCTAGTTATTATATTACAAGGTCAAAGATAGCACGAAGTATAGTGTCAGGAGCATCAATGGCAGTTGGTGGAATTGCTTGGATATTCATAGGAGATGGATTGGATGAAACAACACCTTCATTCATTGAGTGGATTATGAATCCAGTGCATATCGGTGTACTTATAGTTGGAGGAATGATATTAGCTAGTGTCTATATCGTTTCTATGTTTCTTACAATTAAAATTTATGAAGCACGTGATTTGTAGGGGAGGAATTGTATGCAACAGTTAATTTTGAAAGAGTTTTTCTTACAAAGAAAAATGTTTCTTATCTATTTAATCTTACCAATATACGGAGCATTCCAAAACACTATAGAACCATTTCAATTAGCATATGTTTGTTTTGCTATATGTCTTTTGATGATTTCAATCTCTTTATCAAATGAGGAGAAAAATAGTACGGAAAAAGTGTTAGTAAGTCTACCTTTTACTAGGAAAGATCTTGTCATTGCGAAATACATATCGACACTATTATTTATGGCATTCAGCTTAATCATTACATTCGTTTTCTTTGTACTACCTGTATTTGTATTAAAAGAAAATATAAATATTCCTTGGTATGCAGCATTTATAGCTATTTTCTTTTCTATTCTGTATGCTGTTATGATCCTTCCCATAAAATATAGTGAGGATAAGCGAATGGTTACTATGTTGGGATTAGTTATGCTTTTTCCTATAATAGGCTTACTAGGATTTATGTGCAATATATTTACGGATGAAAGGCTTATGCTAATAATTTTTCGAACTTCCGATGTGCTATTAGTCATAAGTATTTTAAGTATAGGCGCTTGTGTAAGTTATTTAGCTTCAATGTTTGTAGCTATTGTGAGTTTTAAAAAGAAAGAGCTTTAATCCTTCTTATATAAAAATTAATAAGTGATGTTAAGGAATTGGTTTAGTGAGGTGTAATACATGATTAAGCAACTAGTTTTAAAAGATATGATGTTGCAAAGAAAGTTGGGATTTATTAGTTTTATATGTTTGTTTTTCCTTACAATTGTTGATTTTGGTAGCGAAAATCTTCTTTTGAAGCTTAGCATATCTATACCTATCCTTGGAACAATATGGTCGACGAGTTATGAGGCTAGAAGTAAGAGTGAAAAAATATTAAATAGTTTACCGTTTGATCGTAAAGACATTGTCGTAGCAAAATACATATTTGTAAGCATTTTAGTTTTTTTAGGTGTGGTTTTCTCACTTTTAGTTGGTCTAATTCAGTTGCAAAATGAACATATAAATGGATTTATGCTGTGGGGAGCGATTCTTGGCGGAATAACGGGAGGATTGGTTTATAGCACGATCGTACTTCCAATTGAATTTTCGGTAGAATATAGCAGTTCGAAACAGGCTGCTTATTTTATGGGAATTATAGTTGGTGGATTAAGTGGAGTGATTGTAAGTAACGTCTGGTTAGATGTAGAAAATGCTTGGAACACGAGTTTAGTCGTAAATATTTGTTTTATAGCAGGGCTGCTTCTTTTATATGTTATGTCCATGTTTTTCTCAATTCATTTTTATAATGAGCGTGATCTGTGAGGGGGGAATAGCATTGAAACAACTAATTTTAAAAGATTTCATCATTCAATGGAAATTTTTAATTTGGTACATACTGTATCCTGTTTTCTTTTATATGGCCTTAACAGATACGAAAAATCTGTTCATAATTATGTCAGTAATTTTTACAATTGGGGCAACAGTAAAAACATTTGAAGCAGATAGTAAAAATGAGAGTGAAGTTATAGTAAATAGCTTACCAATATGGAGAAAACAAATTGTGTATGCAAAATATATAGTAGCAATGATTATTCTTTTTATAAGCGCAACGGTCGGTTGTTTCACGATGGGAATGAAGAGTGGGGTTAACCTATTTGAATTTATTGAAACGACAATGGTTGCTAGTATTAGCTTTATTTTAATGTATTTAAGTTTTGTTTTACCAATATCGTTTTGGTTAGCGTATAAAAAAACTATTTTTATTGCGATTTTTATATTGATAGCACCTATGGCTGTTTCCTCTATTTTCTTTGGAATCAACCTAGAACAAATTCAACTATATAACAGCATGTTATTCGTTAGTTCAATATGCATGTTCATAATATCTATCTTCGTTTCAGTCAAATTGTATGAGAAAAGAGAATTTTAAAAGGTGCCTTATATAAGGCACCTTCTTCAATAACGACAATATGAAAGTAAAAGTTTATAAACAGAGAGGCTATTCGGTACAACATCTTTTGGAGTATGTAATATAAAGCTGAAAATGATAACGAGAATGAGAAAGAAGAAAAATAAAAATAGGATCTGCTTATGTATAGAATTTTGCATATTATCCACTCCTTTTTTAGGTAGTATGTCCAAAAGAAAGGAGTGTATGAAAAATGTTAGGGGGAGAATGATGAACAAAAGAAAATGGTTATATAGAATAGGGGTACTTTTATTTTCAATCGGTCTCATATTAGCAAATTTCTATTCAGATATACCATCACCAATTCCTAATTTACATAAAGGAATTGGTATAAGTATTGTCATAGTTGGTCTTCTTTGTCTTATCACATCAAACTTCTACAGAAAGTCTGAATGAATGTAAAAAAGGACAGTTACTCTTTTTCAGAAGTACTGTCCTTTTTAAATAATTTATTCCATAGTTTGGCGATACTCCATATAATGACGATTGCAATGGAGGCAATAACTGACCAAGCAATAGATGCAATTTCAAGTGCCATGCTAGGAAGGAAGGTAAGAATGGATACTATTTTATGAAACAACCATTCTATTATATGAAAACTGATTTGCAATAGAATGACACTCCCGAGTGTAATCCATGCTAACATTTGTTTTCCTTTTTCTTTCCACATGACATTCACCTCACGTTAGCTTAATAGTTTTAAGCCAACAGCGCCGCATAGAATGCAACTTAAGAAGGCAAGACGACGCCAATCCGCTGATTCGCGGAAAATAAGAATACCTAGAAGTGCACTTCCCGCAGTTCCGATTCCAGTCCAAATCGCGTAAGCAGTTCCCATCGGTAACGTGTTCATCGCAAGGGATAAGAAGAAGAAACTTACGCCGAAGTTAGCGATTAAAATAACTTTTGGTGCCCAGCCTTTCTTTTCAGTGGCTACTTTCATAAAGAGTACACCAATAATTTCACAAATACCAGCTAGAATTAAAAATACCCAAGCCATTTTATGCGGCCTCCTTCGCTTCTTTTTCTTCTGTTACTCGTTTTAGCCCAATTACTCCGAAGAAGATTAAACCGATTAATAAAACTTTTACAATAGAGAAAGGTTCTCCGAAGACGAAAATCTCTGTAAGAACGATCCCACCAGCTCCAATTCCTGTAAAGACTGCATATACAGTGCCGACAGGTAAATCTTTATAAGCTCTAAATAATAAGACGAAACTAATTGTAATTAATAACGCAACACCAGCCCATTCAAGTGGTGCCCCCGCTTTTTTAAGTCCAATAACCCAAAAGATTTCAATAATACCAGCTATGATTACATAAATCCATGCCATATGTCATTTCTCCTTCCTACCAGTCGTTAGGTAAAGGGCTTAAAAACGACGCATTGCAAAGGAGCAATCCGTCAGTTTGAAAGACCTCGCCAAAATACTTGCCAAGAGGCGTTTAAACGAGTCTCAAAGCGATTTAAACCTGCGAATAGTAGTTCCACCATAAGTCCGTCCAGTAAGCATAGAAAAGCTTCTAGAGCGTCTTTTACTTCAATGTTATGCAGTTCACTTTGCTCGTTTGCCTGTTTAAATATAGGGAATAAAAGTTTTCCGACGTTTTCAATGTGTGCATTCGCTTTTTTGATAATTTGTACGCGGAATGCATCAGGCGGAAAATAAGAAGTTCGTAACCAAAACATTGATTCTTCACTTTCACCAAATCGTTTTGCGTAGCCCTTTAGTAACTGTAAGAGCAATTCTTCAGTAGACGAATTTGAAAATTTTTCGATATCGTCTGTGAAGCTCTGTAAATCTTTTTGAAGAGCAGATTCTAAACATATAAAATATAGCTCTTCTTTTCCTTTAAAGTGTGCGTAAATCGATGGTTTTTTAATCCCAACTTCTTGAGCAATATTTGCCAATGAAGTTCCTTCGTAGCCGTAGCGTGCGAAATGAGAAAGTGCTACAGCTTTAATGCGGTTTGCTGTCATTTTCATCCCCTACCTACCGTTCGTTAGGTTCATTATATGAGATGGAAAATATAAAGTCAATAGGTGAAGAGCTGAAAAAGAGCGCTACAGGTAACGCTCTTTTTTTAGACAGTATCTCGCTCAATTAAATGGAATGAAAGCTCTTCTGCCTTCCCGGCAATTTGCTCGCTTTGGATTTGTTTATGGAATAAAGAAAAAGCATGTGAGCCCATTGCGAGACCGGGGTGTTCAATTGTGGAAATTTCTAACGCCTTTGAAATTTCATGATTATCAAATCCAAGGATAGCAAGTTCTTCAGGGACCCGAATGCCATGTTTTCGCGCCTCTGTTAATAAACCAGCTGCAACTTGATCGTTCGCTGTAAAAATAGCGGTTGGGCGATTTTTCATGTTTAAAATGCGATGAAGTATTTTTGCACCATCCTGCATCGTATAGCATTGATGAAAAATCCAATCTGGATGTACCGTTTTACCTTCGTTATGCAGCGTATCAGCAAATGCTTTTTCGCGCTCCATAGAATTTGCACTCGTTTTTCTTGCTAAACAGATTCCGATTTTTTCATGGCCTTTACTGAGTAAATAGGCAGTGCCGAGACGGAAGCCTTCATAGTGATCTACGTAGACGGATGAAATGAGGGGATGCTTTATCTTTTCACATGAAATAATAGGGGCAAATTTTGCGAAAGGTTCAATTTGTTCCCAAGAACTCGTTCGAGAGCAAATAATCATTCCATCGAATTGTTTCATTTTCATCATTTCAAGAACACGAATCTCTTCGAGGCTATCGTAATTTGTTTGACATAAATTAATGTGATATCCAGCTGTTAACGCTTCGTTTCCGATTCCTTCAATAATTGTACTGAAGTATGGAAGATTAATGAAAGGGAGCATAACCCCGATTGTATATGTTTTTCCCTTTATTAAATGAATAGCATTTATATTTTTTGCATAGTTCAATTCTTCAACAGCATCTAGAACACGCTTACGTTTTTCTTCTTTTACGTAAGGGTGATTATTAAGGACGCGGGAAACAGTTGATATGGATACACCAGCGGTTTTTGCAATTTGTTTTATATTGGCCATATGTATCACCTCTCTCCCATATTATAAGGGGAAAATAATAAGAATGAAAAAATCTTGACCTGAAAAGCTTTTCACAAACTATGGTATGAATAAGGCTTCTTTTTATTCGCGTAACCTTTTCACTTGGGCGTAAGAATGATAGGGGTCTTTTTGTTTGCAAAATAGTTTTGTCAAAATGTGTGAGAATAACGTGGAAAGTTTTCAAAGGTGGAGTTTGGTAGCGAAGCGAATATGAAGAGCATATAAACGCTTCGTTCGTTAAGAGGGCGGTATGAAAGGGCGGAAACAAATTGAAAAAAAGAATCATTTGTTTCGTGTTTTCTAGTTTCGTACTAAGTTCATGTTCGTTTCAGCAAACGATGCAAGAAGAAAAACACTTTGTGGGAACAACAGGAGGAACTATGGATCGTGTTACGGATCCAATTCCGCTGAAGGAGCTTCCAAAATATTTTCCAGTGAAATTTAAAGTGCCAGCGTTTTTACCGTATGACATTACGAGTGATGTGAAGGGGGAAGTCAGAACGATTGGAAAAAAGAAGGCTGTTGTCATGATTAAATATAAACAGCAGGAGCCAGGTAGACATGAATATATTGAGTTAAATGTTGCGAACTTTCCTTATAGTTTTCCAAATCTCGTGGAAGAGAAGCGAGTTCAAGAACAAATGAAATTGAATAATGGAGCACTCGCTTATTTTAAAAATAAGGATGATTCTGAGCGAGGGGACGAATTTGCCACGCTTATCTGGAAAGAGAAAGGACTTGAATATCAGATTTTGTATCGTAATGCACAAGAGAATGATAAAGATGTGATTAAGCAAAATTTATTATACATTGCGAATAATATGGAATGAAAAAACTAGCTGAATGATTCAGCTAGTTTTTGTATGTTATTATTTCTTTTTAATTTTTCCAGTCCACGTTTTGAATCCACCTTGTAATTGGTAGAAATCTTTGTAGCCTTGTTTTTTTAAGTATTGAGCTGCACGACCAGTACGGAATCCGCTTTGGCAGTATAAGTAAACTGGTTGATCTTTGCGAAGTTCTTTATGACGAAGGCGAATTTGTGATAACGGAATGTTACGTGCGCCTAAAATATGTCCTGCAGTATATTCGTCTGCTTCGCGAATATCGATAAGCTGTGCTTTACGGTAGCCAGCGCGAAACTCTTCTTCTGAAAGTGTTTTAATTAATTTTCTCTGATAGAAATACATCCATACAGTGTAGCCGATGAACGCTACGATTACGGCTAATAAAATAATCCAAGTTGTTGACACGGTTCTATCGCTCCCTTTTTTCTTATCCTACTTTCAATATTATAATGCCCGTATGTATTTATGCAACAGATTCATTTGCATATAAGAAGAAATTTCGTATTCTTTCACAAATTTTGTCGAATTTGGTAGACTAGAGAATGTGAAAAATAATTGGTTATATGAGGTGCAGGATGGGAAAAGAAAAATGGTGTTATATTAACTCTGGTCAATGTTCACCGGCATTTAATATGGCGTTAGATGAATGTTTATTAAATTGGCAAAGTGAAAAGAAAATGCCACCAACCATTCGTTTTTATGAATGGGAAGTACCAACATTAACAGTTGGGTATTTCCAGCGTGTTGAAAAAGATATTAATATGGATGTAGTTAACGAAAAGAAATATGGATTCGTTCGTCGTCAAACAGGCGGCAGGGGTGTACTACATGATAAAGAATTAACGTACAGTGTTATTGTGTCTGAAGATCATCCAAATATGCCAAAAACAGTTACAGAAGCGTATCGTATTATTTCGCAAGGTTTATTAGACGGTTTTAAGGCATTAGGATTAGAAGCATATTATGCAGTTCCAAAAACAGAAGCAGACCGTGAAAATTTAAAAAATCCACGTTCAGGAGTATGCTTTGATGCACCATCTTGGTATGAAATTGTAGTAGAGGGAAGAAAAATCGCAGGTAGTGCTCAAACACGTCAAAAAGGTGTGATTTTACAGCACGGATCGATTCCGTTAGAAATAGATTTAGATGAATTATACGATCTGTTTTTATTCCCGAATGAACGTGTAAAAGAGCGTATGAAGAGTATGTTCTCTTCTAAAGCGGTAGCAATTAATGAATTAACAGACCGTACGTTTACAATTGAACAGTTAATTAAAGCGTTTGAGGTTGGGTTTGAAAAAGGATTAGATGTAGAGCTTGTTCCGTATGAATTAACAGAAGAACAGTTACATGAAGTGCAAACATTAGCAAAAGAGAAGTATGAGAGTAAGGAATGGAATTATAAAAAATAAGAGGTGGCAATTGCCACCTCTTATTATTTTATAGTAAATTAAGTACTTTTTCTACTTTGATTCCTTTATCTTGTAAAGAACGAAGGCGATTTACAACGTCCATAATTTCTTTGTCAAATGTAACGCTAATACCTTGGCTTTGTAGTTCTTTTTTTAAGCTTTCAATAGAATCATCTATGTCGATGCCAAGCTCGTAATCTTGACAAACTTCAATTGTCTTTTTCACAAGTTTCACATAATTTTCTTGTAGTTTTGTATTTGTTTCAGTCAAAGCAGGTTGCTTCGGTTTTGCAGGAGCGACCGGTGCTGTCTCTTGCTTTGTAACTGGAGTTGGTGCTGCTTTTTTCACAGGTGCTGGAGTAGATAATTCCACAGCTGCTTCTACACTTACTGGCTTCGGTGTCGGTACCGGAGTAGGTTTAGATGCTGCAGGTGTTTCTACTCGCGTAACAGGTTTTGGAGCAGGTGTAACTGCTTTTGGAGCTTCTACAACTACTTCTTTTTTCGGAGTAGCTTCTACAACAGTTTCTTCTTGCTCAGCAGCTTCTTTATTTTCTTTGCTCCACATAACGCGTTCAACTTCTAGAGAAACATTATTTTTGTTCATCGCTGTTAATGTAACTTTACCAACCTCAGCGTTCCCAGTGAAATCAACAATTTTATAAATAACACTCTTGTTCCAATCCACGTTTCCGCTCAAAAATAATTCTTCGTTACATTTCGGCGTTAAGCCCTCGATTTTAATTTCTGCGTTTACACCGTTTTCACTATATACCATAATTAGCGAAGCATTTACATCTTCGTCTGCTAACATTAGTTCACGTACCATTTTGCCGGTGCGTACTTGCGTTTTCTTCTTAACTGACATTTAATTTCTCCTCTCAAAAATTCAGTAATAATAAAAAAATCGTATAACGAAAAATAATTGCTCACGAAGATTTATGATACCGATAATAAAAGCATCACGTCAACAATTAACTTTAATTATTTTGCATTTTTCTTATTTTCTTTATGAAATTTTTCAATTTGTAAAATTAGACAGAAGAAAAACAGCCTTTTGAAAGGCTGTTAAAAATTTGATTTTTTATATAGTAATTTATATAAAACAAAAAATAAGATAGCGATTAAGGCGTTTTGCCAAAAGGTTAGATGATAAATGAGATAAGGTTGTTTTTTAAAATAAATATTTAAGAATATAGCGGAACAAAATGGGATAGCAAATGCGAATCCAAATAGAATTCTTCTTTTCCAATTCATTTTCTGATCAAAGGAGTACCGCTTTAATAAATATAAAATGAATAGTATACCTAGTATAATTATTGAAACCGACAAAGTAGTTCCAAGGATACTAAAAGGTGGACTTATTATTTCGGTGTTCTTTTCAAAAAAGAAAATGAAAAGAGAAGCAATGGTGTCCATTCCAAACTGTATAGCGAGAAGTAAGCTAATAACAAAGCCGATTAAAGAAGTTTTTTCTGACATTGTTTGAACCGGCAAAGCCGATATGAGTTCATCACAATAAGATTGTAAGTCATCACCAAAAATGTCATAAGCATTTTTATTTTCTGTTTGTGCTTCGATGAGATGGTCTAATATTTCTAGTAATAGTTCTTCTACTTGTTGTTCTGGCACGTTAGATAAACGAAGATAAACTAACATATCGCTATAAACAACTTCATTTTCAGGTGTTAGAAGTTCGCGTTTTTTGTTGTTCAATTTAATCATGTCTTGCGCATTCATCCTCATCACTCTCCCTGTAATAAATTGTTCACCGTTGTTGAAACCATTCCCCAGCTTTGTTTAAATTCTTCAAGCTGTTCTAATCCTTTATCGGTTACGTGATAATATTTACGTTTTGGACCGAGTGAGGAGGCTTTTAATGTTCCTTCAATCAATTTTTCTTTTTGCATACGTAACAATAACGGATATATGCTTCCTTCGCTTACGAATGTAAATCCGTGTTTATTTAATTTTGTACTCAGTTCATATCCGTACACTTCTTCTTGTGAAATGATGTATAGGATGYAACCTTCGAGCACACCTTTTAACATTTGGCTGTGCATGATTTCACCACCTTTTACTCAGGTAACTTGCGTTGCAAGGTAGCTGTTATCCAAATTATAACATTCAGTAACTTGCAACGCAAGTTACTGAAGTGGAAAACTTTAATGAGTGTTAATTTTTCATCGTTTCCCATACTAACGAGAGGAGGGAAGTATATGAAACCATTTATGCCAAAACTCGTTTACTTTGAACCGAAGGCACTCGAATATCCGCTTGGAAAAGAGCTGTATGAGAAGTTTACGAAGATGGGATTAGAAATTCGTGAAACGACATCCCATAATCAAATTAGAAATTTGCCAGGTGAAAATGACTTGCAAAAGTATCGTAATGCAAAGGCAACACTTGTCGTTGGGGTGAGGAAAACATTAAAGTTTGATACGTCAAAACCGTCAGCTGAATATGCAATCCCGCTCGCAACGGGGTGTATGGGACATTGTCATTATTGCTATTTGCAAACAACACTTGGGAGTAAGCCTTACGTTCGCGTATATGTCAATCTTGATGAAATATTTGAGAAGGCAAAGCAGTATATGGATGAAAGAGCACCAGAAATAACAAGGTTTGAAGCGGCTTGTACATCAGATATTGTTGGAATTGATCATTTAACACATGCATTAAAGCGGGCGATTGAATTCATTGGAGAAAGTGAGCATGGGCGTTTACGTTTCGTTACGAAATATTCGCACGTTGATCATTTATTAGATGCAAAACATAATGGGAAAACTCGTTTTCGATTTAGTATTAATTCACGGTATGTAATCAAAAATTTTGAGCCGGGGACATCACCTTTTGAAGAACGAATTGAAGCAGCTCGTAAAGTAGCAGGTGCGGGTTATCCACTTGGGTTTATAGTTGCGCCACTTTATATGCATGAAGGATGGGAAGAAGGATACCGTGAACTATTTGAGCGACTGTACAATGCGCTAAAAGATTTGTCGATACCGAATTTAACATTTGAATTAATTCAACATCGCTTTACAAAACCAGCAAAAAAGGTCATTCAAGAGCGTTATCCGAATACGAAGCTTGAAATGGATGAAGAGAAGCGCAAATATAAATGGGGACGATATGGCATCGGGAAATACGTATATAAAAAAGATGATGCAGAAGTATTGGAAGAAACGATTAGAGGATATATTCATCACTTTTTTCCTAACGCAGAAATTCAATATTTTACATGAAAAGAACTTGTATTGGAATGCAAGTTCTTTTTTCTTTTAAATATTTAGGCTTGTTTTCAACTTGTCACGTTATTCTTTCTGGTGTATCATTTTATTGATTGCTTCGTACGGAATGAGCAAAATGAAATTGGATGGAGGAAACCGATGCCTACCCCTAGTATGGAAGATTATATTGAACAAATTTATTTGTTGATTGATGAAAAGGGTTATGCCCGCGTATCTGATATTGCTGAAGCGCTGAGTGTACATCCATCCTCTGTAACAAAAATGGTGCAAAAATTAGACAAAGATGAATATCTAATTTATGAAAAATATAGAGGGCTTGTATTAACATCAAAAGGTAAAAAAATCGGAGAGCGTCTCGTATACCGTCATGACTTGCTAGAGCAATTTATGCGTATTATCGGTTTGGATGAAAGTAAAATTTACAATGATGTAGAAGGAATTGAACATCATTTAAGTTGGGAAGCAATTGACCGCATTGGTGATCTAGTGCAATATTTTGAACAAGATGAGATTCGAGTGGAAACACTTCGTGGCGTTCAAAAAGCAAATGAAGAGAAAAGTAATTAAGGGGGAACGTATGTCGTTTCCTTTTTTATTTCAACCGAAAAGGATGGGGAAATTATGAAAGCAATTATTTTTGATTTTGATGGATTAATTGTGGACACAGAAACAATATGGTTTCACTCTTTCAGAGACGCCGTTCGTGAGTACGGTGGGGAGTTACCTTTAGAGGAATTTGCAAAATGTATTGGAACGACAGATGATGTACTATATGCATATTTAAATGAGCAATTAAAAGAGAAGTTTAACAAGGATGCATTAAAAGAAAAAGTGAAAACTTTACATAAAGAGAAAATGAAAATACCAGAAGCTCGTGACGGGGTAAAAGAATATTTAGAGGAAGCGAAAGAAATGGGATTGAAAATCGCATTAGCTTCCAGTTCATCTAGAGAATGGGTTACTTCTTTTTTGGAAGAGCTACAAATTCGAGATTATTTTGAAGTCATTAAAACAAGGGAAGATGTTGAGAAGGTAAAACCGGATCCAGCACTTTATCGAATTGCGATAGAAGATTTAGGGATTGATCCGTCTGAAGCTGTTGTATTTGAAGACTCGTTAAACGGATTAAAAGCAGCGATTGCAGCAGGATTAAAGTGCGTTGTTGTACCTAATGATGTGACACGGAATTTACCATTTGAAAATCATCATCTTCGAATTGAAAGTATGAAAGATAAAAGTTTGAAAGAAGTACTACAAAATATAAAAAAAGACCGTATTTCCTAAAAGGAAGCACGGTCTTTCTTTTTGTTTTTTTTACCTTCAATGACAGTTAAATGAGATTGTTTTCTTTTTCGCTTCAAAGTGGAAGGAGCGCCTTTCTTACCTTTGTCATTAGAAGCGTTTGATTTCAAGAAAGAATTGCTTAGGGGTGCTACATTTTGTTTCCCATGTTTGCGGTTCGATTGTTTCGCTGCACGCTTATAAGAGCTTTGCGAATTTGCAGAACCACTAGAATTTGTAAACATCTTGTATAGCAAATAAAAGATACCGACAACAAGTAACATGTACCCAATATTTCTTAATACACCCATTGGATTTGTAATGACAGATGAGACAAGGCCGAATATTGCTAATCCGATAATAAGCATAACTATAGCGAATGTAAACGAACGACCGTTCATAAGGGACACCTCCTAAAAACATATATTAAAATTAGTATATTAACGATGAGGAAAGGAGTTGAACACCAATTTTAAATAATTATTGTTTGTTTTCTAAACGTAATAATTCTTCAAACGATGCAATGGCTACTTCCACTTGATCATCTGTTGGTTCTTTCGTTGTTAATAGTTGCAGCCATAATCCGGGATATCCAAGTATGCGTAATACTGGAATATCGCGTAATCGATTTGTAAATTGTAACACTTCAAAAGAAATGCCGAGAACGACTGGAATTAATAAAATTCGGTTTACGACTCTGGCCCAAAGTGGATCTGTAGGGACAAGGAAATAAACAAACATTCCAATAATGACTGTAAATATAATAAAGCTACTGCCACAGCGATAATGAAGGCGAGTTTGTTTTTGAACATTTTCTACAGTCATTGGAAGATTATTCTCATAGGCATTAATTACTTTATGCTCCGCACCATGGTACTGAAATACCCGCTTAATAAGTGGGGTTAAAGAAATAAAGTATATATAGCTCAATAATAGCATGAGCTTAATGACACTTTCGACAATGATTTGCCCTGTATGAGAAGGGAAAATCGGTCTCGTTAATTCAGCTAGTAGTGCAGGAACTGCTGTGAAAATGACTTTACCGAATATGAAAGATAAAACGCCAACTGCTGCAACTCCTAATACCATCGTTAATTTCGATTGTTCTTCTTTGTTATTTGCAATTTGTTCGTCTTCTTCTGGGTGGACATCAAATCGTTCTGAAGCAAAGTTTAAATGTTTTGCTCCATTCGCACTTGCATCCACAATAGCGGCAATCCCTCGTAAAAATGGAATTTTTTTCAGGATAGATAATGCTTTATTACGAACGCGTGGTAATCGATAAAATTCAATCGATTTGTCTTTACGACGAACCGCTGTAACAGTATATTCTCTACCGCCAAACATAACTCCTTCTATGACTGCTTGCCCGCCATATATTTGTTTTGACTCTTCTGCCATGTTAACACCAACCTGTATTTGTTTCTCTCTTATGTAGAAAAAGAGGCAATTGTCATACTGGGTTCTGTCATTTTGAAATAAGACAATCACCGAGTTTCCTTTATTTTATCGACAAATACAAGTATATGACAAGGAAAAATGTTACGAGAGTCGGACATTTCTTATTCTTTTTATAGACAAATTTCGCAGTATTTAAACATGGTTCAAAATAGTTTCGGGCATACTATTGAGCGGAGGTGTCGATGTGAGTCAAGAACAATTAGGAACAAGGAATTTTGTACAAATTGGTTTATTTGGTGGAATCTTTTGGGGGGGGATATGGTATTTCCTTCATATATTTTCATTTACGGAAGCAGGACCGAACTATTTACTTTTACCATTTGCCTTTGGAAGCTGGAAAGAAGGGGTATGGGGCAATGTGTCAGGAATTGTTTGTATGGGACTACTTTCGATTTTAATTGCCTTTTTGTATAAAGCGTTTTTGGCAAAGTTTGAAGGAATTATTCCAGGGATGATTTATGGGCTATTTTGGTGGGCGTTACTATTTTTCGGAATGGGATTAATAGCGCCTGCCATTAAAAGTGCACTCCATTTACCGAAAGAAACAATTGTGACGACGATATGTATTTTTATATTGTATGGTGTGTTTATAGCATACTCTGTTTCCTACGCAGTAAATACCAATAAAGCTGAGCGAGAAGGGGAAGAGAAGACAAACTATTCAAATAAGTGACTCCTATGTTAAAATGTTGTATAGATATTTAATATTAAGGAGTTTTAAACATATGAAAAAGGTACTCCTCGTAAACGGTCCTAACCTAAATCGCCTCGGTGTCAGGGAGGTAAATGTATATGGAAAGGGCACGCTAGCGACACTTGAAGCAGATATGAAGCAAGAAGCAGAAACAATGGGAGTGGAGTTAGAATGTTTCCAATCGAATCATGAAGGTGCGATTATCGATCGTATTCATGAGGCGGAAGATATATATGAAGGGATCATTTTAAATCCTGGAGCATTTACGCATTATAGCTATGCGATTCGAGATGCAATTGCGAGCATTTCGATTCCTGTTATTGAAGTACATATTTCTAACATTCACCAGCGTGAGTCGTTCCGTCACGAATCTGTGACGGCAGCTGTTTGTGCGGGACAAATTGTTGGATTTGGTTTTTATGGCTATAAGTTAGCGTTATTTGCATTAATGGAGAAATTGAGGGAGGCATAAAGTAATGGAGAAAATCGAAAGAGTAAGAAGTGCATTTGATGAGGCTGGTATTGACGGTATTTTGTTAACAAATGAACATAGTCGTAGATATATGGCTAACTTCACAGGAACAGCTGGTGTTGTACTGATTTCGAAAAATCGTGCTCAATTTATTACAGATTTCCGTTATGTAGAGCAGGCTAGTAAACAAGCGGTTGGATACGAGATTGTACAGCATGCAGGATTAATCATTGATGAAGTTGCAAAGCAAGTGAAGGAACTGGGAATTCAAAAGCTTGGCTTTGAGCAAGATACTCTTACATATAGTTCTTATTCAGCGCATAAAGAAGTAATCGATGCTGAATTTATCCCAACTTCTGGGCTTGTAGAAAAGTTACGCTTGATAAAGACTGATTCAGAGATTAAGATATTAAAGGAAGCTGCACAGATTGCAGATGCTGCCTTTGAACATATTCTATCATTCATTCGCCCGGGAGTATCTGAAATTGAAGTGTCAAATGAACTTGAATTTTTCATGAGAAAACAAGGAGCAACATCTTCTTCGTTTGATATTATCGTTGCTTCAGGTCTTCGTTCGGCATTACCGCACGGCGTGGCATCTGAAAAAGTGATAGAAACAGGAGATTTCGTTACATTAGACTTCGGCGCTTATTACAAAGGATATTGTTCTGATATTACTCGTACGATTGCAGTTGGTGAACCATCTGATAAATTGAAAGAAATTTATAATATCGTTTTAGAAGCACAATTACGTGGTGTGAACGGTATTAAAGCTGGTTTAACAGGCCGTGAAGCGGATGCGTTAACGCGCGATTACATAACGGAAAAAGGATATGGTGAATACTTTGGACACTCTACTGGTCATGGAATTGGTCTTGAAATCCATGAAGCACCAGGTTTAGCGTTCCGTTCTGATACAGTACTTGAACCAGGAATGGCTGTAACAGTAGAACCAGGTATTTATATTCCAGGTATTGGCGGCGTACGTATTGAAGATGATATCATTGTAACAAGTGAAGGTAATGAAGTAATTACGAAATCACCAAAAGAACTTATTATTTTGTAATATACAGGAGGATTTTTTTACATGATTTCAGTAAACGATTTTCGTACAGGTTTAACAATTTCAGTGGACAATGCCCTTTGGCAAGTAATGGATTTCCAACACGTAAAGCCAGGTAAAGGTGCTGCATTCGTTCGCTCTAAACTACGTAACCTTCGCACAGGATCTGTTCAAGAGAAAACATTCCGTGCAGGTGAAAAAGTAGAAAAAGCACACATCGAAAACCGTCGTATGCAATACTTATACGCGAGCGGTGAGTCTCACGTATTTATGGATAACGGAACTTACGAGCAAATCGAACTTGGTGAAAACCAAATCGAGCGCGAACTTAAATTCCTAAAAGAAAACATGGAAGTATCTATTATGACATACCAAGATGAAGTACTTGGTGTTGAACTTCCGAACACAGTTGAATTAAAAGTGTCAGAAACAGAGCCTGGTATTAAAGGCGATACAGCTTCTAACGTAACAAAACCAGCTACATTAGAAACTGGTCTTGTTGTACAAGTACCAATCTTCATTAACGAAGGCGAAATGCTTATCATCAACACTGGTGAAGGTAAATACGTTTCTCGTGCATAGTAGAAAAGCACTCGTGATCATCACGAGTGCTTTTTTTTATAGGAAATAGGGTAGATAGTAAATAGCAGTGATAATAAAACTAACTAAAACAAGTGAAAGAGTACCCGCCATATATGGAGTGAAAACAATTTGAAATGGTTTTATTTCGCCAGTCTCAACGCCAGTCAGTGTTTTACTTATTGCGTGATCCGTAATGTTGTTTCTATGAGTATTCATAATAATTAACCACATAATTGCAAATATCGCTAAACTACCAAGGAAAAAGGTCTCCATAAATGACCAACCGACCAATTTTGAAAAAAGATAAATAAGAGCTAATTCTACTACGACTGTTAAACTAATTTTTACTACCTTCATATTTTTCCTTCTCCTTTTGTAGGTCTAGCCAATTTAGAAATTTTTCACGTGACACGACATGTAGTACACAAGAAGATTTTACTTCATTCTCTAAGGCAGAATGTTCACCAGGGAATCTATCTTCCACATGCAATGAAATATAAGGCAGTTTTTCTTGTGCTTTTAACGAGCGGACATTATTCGTTTTAGCTCCAGCAAATACGTAGGAAAGTTGTAAGTCCAAAAAAGCAATTTTAAAGATTTCTTTTTTAGCAGCCTCATTATATCCTTTTCCCCAGTATGGATAGCCGAGCCAACTACCAATGTGAGATTGTTTCTTCTCATAATTAATATGTTTAAGTGTGGTGAGACCAATTATTTCGTTTTCTTCATTTACAATCATTCTCGATAAAGACCTCTTTTGGCGCTCTTCTTCTATTGCGAAAAGAAGAAATGCTTTCGTGTCTTCGATCTTTTCTACTTTTATTCCTAATGCATTTTTTACGTGTGGATCACTTGATAGCTTGAAAATCACATTTGCATAGCGTAAATCGAGTGGTACTAAAGTAACGTGTTGCATCGTCTATACCCCTTTTAAATTAAATATACCATAAAATAATAGGAATATTCAGATTTAATAAAAGTGTTAGAGAAAAGTTATGTTTTTAATTCTGAAATAGACAACCCCTGCATATGGTTGTACAAATATATTCTTTTTTGGAATGTAGCAATAGTAACCGTTATGGGAGAAGGTGGGAGAATGAAACAGTGGCTAGCGGCAATGGAAACATCCGTGCTTGTAATGGGGTTACTTCGGTTGTTTTCAGGTAGCGCGGAAATATTCGCCGCTTTGCTTATGCTTTATGTGAATGATGCGAAGAAAGCATTGTTTATAAATGGTATGTTGGCGTTTGTTGGACCGACCGTATTAATTTTAACAATGACAATAGGCATAGCGAGTGTAGCAAGTGAGATTTCTTTCTTGAAACTCTTTTTTCTAGCGCTTGGAATTGGCTGCATTTTTATCGCGTTGTTGAAATAGTAAGTCGAGTATAGTGGGGAGAAGCTGATGAAAGAAGTATTAGAAGTTTTACCGAAAACGATGAAGCAGCTAGTGGAAAGTTGTAAGCAATACGATGCTCTAGAGGAAATTCGTGTTCGAATTGGAAGACCGCTAGAGTGTATTGCTCATGGCGAAGTGTTTTTTTATGACTATATCGTTACAGCAGAGGATGCCATTTACTTATTGAATAAGTTAAGTCAATTCTCAATTTATACGATGGAAGAGGAATTAAAACGTGGGTATGTGACACTTCGAGGAGGACATAGAATCGGCTTAGCTGGAAAAGTCATTACAGAAAAAAGCGCAGTGAAAATGATTCGAGATGTCTCTTCCTTTAATATTCGTATCGCTCGTCAAAAAATAGGAATTGCTGAACCACTTTTGCCGTATTTGTATGAATCACGATGGTTAAACACGATGGTAATTGGCCCACCGCAAACGGGGAAAACAACACTTTTAAGAGATGTAGCACGTTGCATGAGTCAAGGTGTAAGTGCTTCGAAAATTCCTTCTTGTAAAGTGGGGATTGTTGATGAGCGGTCAGAAATTGCAGGCTGCGTGAAAGGTATTCCGCAATATGACTTTGGCACACGAGTAGATGTGTTAGACGCATGTCCAAAAGCTGAAGGAATGATGATGATGATTCGTTCTATGAGTCCAGATGTTTTGATTGTAGATGAAATTGGACGTAAAGAAGATAGTGAAGCAATTATGGAGGCGGTGCATGCTGGGGTTCAGCTTTTTATAAGCGCACATGGATTTTCTTATGATGATGTTGTGAAACGTCCATCACTAAAAGCGGTGCTGGAGCTCGGTATATTTGATAGGTTTGTGGAGCTATCAAAAGCAAGAGGGCCAGGAACAGTTATGCAAGTAAAAGATAAATATGGAAAATCGGTATTACCTCATAGAAAGGCTGAGGGCGTATGGTAAAAATATTTGGTGCAGTGTTAATCGTTGCGGTCAGCACCTTTTTCGGATTTTCATACGCTAAAAGATACAGTGAGAGACCAAGGCAACTTAGATTATTAAAAGCGGCACTTCAATCATTAGAGGCAGAAATTATGTATGGGCACACACCTTTGTCTGAAGCTGCCGAGCGATTAGTGAAACAAATGCCTAAGCCGTTAAATTGGATATTTCAAAGTTTTGCTAGAAGGCTAGAAGGCGGAGAACAAACAGTAAGAGAAGCTTGGATAGATAGTTTGAAAGAAAATTGGAAGCTAACAGCATTTCAACAAACTGAGTACGAAATTTTGCAGCAATTTGGCGAAACGCTCGGACAACATGATCGAGAATCACAACAAAAACATATTCGCTTATGTATTACACATTTAGAGAGAGAAGAAGAGGAAGCGAAAGCATTACAACTGCAATACGAAAAAATGATCAAGAGCTTAGGGGTACTAGCGGGTCTACTTATCGTAATTTTACTGCTATAGGAGGGAGAAAGGCGATGTCCATTGATGTTGGATTAATATTTCAAATCGCCGGAATCGGCATTGTTTTAGCTTTTATTCATACCGTACTAAAAGAATTAAAGCGAGAGGATATTGCAAATTGGGTTATCCTTGTCGGTTTTGTCGTTATTTTATTTCATGTGGCATTTTTAATTAATACGCTATTCGACAAGATTAAGAGTGTCTTTCTCTTCCAGTAAAGGAGGCGGTTCGAATCGAAATTATACAAATTGTCGGATTAGGCCTCGTTGCTACGTTTTTAGCAGCTGTATTGAATCAGCATAAATCTAGCATTACGTCGTTATTTATTGTGTTCGTAGGTAGCGTGATGTTTCTTCTTTTAATTGATCAAATTCACTCTATTTTACAAATGATTGAGAGAGTAGCGAGTGAAGCAAAAGTTAGCAACGTATATGTAGAAACGTTGCTAAAAATTATTGGAATTGCTTATATTGCTGAGTTTGGAGCACAAATTACAAAAGATGCAGGGCAGGGGGCAATCGCTTCGAAAATTGAATTAGCTGGAAAAATCTTGATTTTAGTAATGGCGATTCCTATTTTGACGGTTGTCATTGAAACTATTCTCGGATTTTTACCGACGGGATAAGGGGGAGTGAATGTTGAGGGGGTTTGGAGCTAAGCTGCTATTTGCTTGCTTCCTTTTCTTTTCTTTACCGGTTGTTGTACAAGCTTCTCCTGTAGAAACAAACGTCGTTGATCAACAATTGGATAAGCTCGGAATTGAAGATGTGAAGCAATTTTGGGACGGGCTTGTTACAAAATATGGAGGTTATTTACCAGAGAGTCAAAAAGGTAGTTTTATGGAGTTTGTAAAGGGAGAAAAAGAAATTTCTATAAAAGAGTGGATGCTAGGTTTATTAAAGTATTTATTTCACGAGCTTGTTGCAAATGGGAAGCTGCTGGGAACGCTCATTATGCTTACAATTTTTAGTGCATTGTTGCAATCACTGCAATCTGCATTTTCAAAGAGTAGTGTAAGTAAAATTGCGGATGCAGTTGTATATATGGTACTTATTATTTTCGCTTTAAATAGTTTTTATGTCGTCATGACATATGCAAGAGAAACGATACAAACAATGGTAGATTTCATATTAGCGCTATTGCCAATCTTGCTTGCACTCATAGCAACTGGAGGTGGTGTTGTATCTGTATCGTTTTTTCATCCGATTATCATCTTTTTAATGAACACGAGCGGGCTTTTGATGAATTATATCGTTCTACCACTTTTATTACTTGCAACGATATTAAGTATTGTAAGTACGATGAGTGATCAATATAAAGTTACGAAATTGTCCAAGCTTCTGCAAAATGTTAGCGTTGGGATTATCGGTATTTTTTTAACGATTTTTTTAGGGGTATTATCTGTACAAGGAACAGCGACAGCTGTTGCTGATGGAATAGCTGTGAAAACTGCTAAATTTGTAACAGGGAACTTTATTCCCGTAGTAGGAAGAATGTTTACAGAGGCGGCGGATACTGTTATTAGTGCATCGGGATTATTAAAAAACACAGTCGGAATTATCGGGCTCGTCATTCTATGCTTAATTGTTGCTTTTCCAGCGATTCAAATTTTTTGTATCGCGTTTATTTATAAATTCGCAGCAGCAGTATTACAGCCAGTTGGCAGCGGAGCAATTATTCAATGTTTAGATATTATCGGGCGAAGCATCATTTATGTATTTGCTTGCTTAGCTATCGTATCATTTATGTTCTTTTTAAGTATCACAATTATTATTGCTGCGGGGAACATTACACTTATGATGCGGTAGGAGGTGAAGGGTATGCAATTTGTTACAGAGTGGATTAGAAATATTATCGTTTTTTTACTCTTAGCGACAATGCTTCATCTTATTCTTCCAAATTCAAATTTGCAAAAGTACGTTAAATTCGTTGTAAGTCTATTATTAGTTGTTTTAATCTTAACGCCTCTTTTTAAACTACTGCAAACAGATGTGAATGAAGTAATCGCAAATTTTAATGAAGAGAAGTACGTAGCAGAAGGATCTGTAAAAAATTCAATAGATTCGAAGAAAAAAGAAATACAAGCTCTAACACGTGCATATAGTTTAGAAGAGATGGCTACCAAAATGAAAAAAGAAGTAGGAAAAGAATTCGAGAAAAAGTATGGTATGACAGTCTCTGAAATACAAATAGTCGCAGCGGAAAGTACAGCGGAAGTAAAGTCAGCAAAAGATATTCAAACTGTTGTTGTGACGTTGAAAGAAAAAGAACGTAGTAAAAATGATGCAATCGAAACAGTAAAACCAGTTGAAATTAACACGAAGGAACCTCCGAAAAAAGTAGAAGAAACGAATGTGGAAATGAAAGATTTCTTTTCAAGCAGATGGCAACTAGAGAATAAACAAATCCAAGTTCAAATGGAAGGGAGGACAGGTAGAGTAAATGGACAATAAAGATAAAAATTCGAAGTTCTCATTTTTTCGAAACTTATTGAATGGGGATGAAAAAGAAAGCAATGAGAAGGGAAAAAAGATAACACCTAAGTTTTTACTTGTCCTACTCATACTTGGGATTTTGCTTATGTTTTCTAGTAGTCTTTTTTCAAGTAAAAAAGAAGAAGTACCTGTATTTAAAGAACAAAAAACGCAAAACCAAGAAAAAGACGTACCAACTTTTGGACAAAAAAATAATGATAGTATGTCAAATGTAGAAAAGTATGAAAAAGCGTATGAACAAGAATTAAAAGCAGCTTTAGAAGAAATAGCGGGAGTAAAAAATGTAACGATTAAAGTAAATTTAGATTCATCTGAAGAAAAAATATTAGAAAAAAATACAGTGAAACGCTCACAAACAACAGGTGAAACAGATAAAACAGGCGGTCAGAGGAAAGTAGAAGATGAGTCCCTTGATGAAAAGACCGTCATTATACGTGAAGGGGATAAAGAAACTCCCGTTGTTTTACGAACAGAGAAACCGAAAGTGCGAGGTGTTCTTGTCGTAGCAAAGGGAGTGGATAATATACAAGTTAAAGCGATGGTAAAAGAAGCTGTCATACGGCTGCTAGATGTACCAGCCCATCGCGTTTCAGTTTCACCGAAAAATTGATAGGGAGGAAATAAAGTGTTAAAAAAACAAACGGTTTGGCTATTAACGATGTTAAGTTTAGTTGTTGTACTATCTGTTTATTACGTAACAACTCCTGACAAAATGAATACAGCATCGCCGGCAACAGGTGAAAAGATTGGACAAGAAAAACAAGGTACTGACAAAGCAGTAACAAATGAAGCAACTAAAGAAACGCCAAAAAAAGAAAATACAAGCAAGGAAACATCAAATAAAGAAACAAATAAAGAAACAGACAAAAAAGAGAATGCTAACAAAGAAACAAGTAAAAAAGATGCTAACGTAACAGTTCAATCAAGTGATGAAAATTTCACAGCGTTACGTATGCAAATGGAAGATCAGCTAAGTGAACAAAAATCAAGATTACAAGAAGTGATGAATTCAGCAAAATCTTCAGCAACAGAAAAGAGTAAAGCGAAAGATAATTTTGATGCAATTACTACAATGGAAACGAAGCAAGAATTACTTGAGACAGTGATTAAGTCTCAAGGAGGATATAAAGATGCCCTTGTAAGAGCTGATGGAACTGACATTAAAGTAACTGTGAAAGCAGCAAAGCATTCACAAAAAGAAGCGAATAAAATTATACAGCTTGTAAGAAGTGAAGGCGGATCAAAAGATGTAGGTGTGAAATTTGATCCACCAACAAAATAAAAACTAATAATCCGCGGGGGAATCCCTCGCGGATTATTAGTTTTTACGAATCGGATTGTTTGAAAATAGTTATAGAAAAAAGCTATCATTTTCGATAGCTTTTTTCTGTTTCGTCTTTGTAGTTGTTTTTATTATGTTCAACTCGGAACGGAGAAATACGTTGTGAGTAAAAGATTAGCGGTTCATGGTAATGATGATTACTTTTTCCGGATTTGACGTGGATGAAGAGAACGAATGCCCAGACCATTACGGCAGGTAAGAAGAGAATGAGCCATATCATATGTCCACACCTCGATACGATATATTTTCTACACTTTGAACATACTATTCTTATATGAAGGAATGATGAACGGTGTGTAAACAAAAAAATAATATTTGGTAAAAATATGTTGTTGACTATAGATGAGGTGAAGAGTGGAGCGGTAATGATTTGTTTATTGTGTAGCATTGTGAAAAAAGTAAGGAATGTTTTTTTAGAAGTGGTCTTGCCAATTTTGTGTGAAACTTGGTATTATTACTAGGTAATAAATTTTTATTGAAATAATATTTTTACAGGAGTTTCGATTTATTATAAAGAAATATAAATTGGAATGTTTAAAAAATTTATCGTAAGATGGAAATAGCAATTATTTCTATTAGTAAATGAAATGCATTTTCTAATAGAGTACATCGTATTTTTACAGTCAATCTAGTTTTAGTGACGATAATCTGTAAAAACGGGACAAACAAGAGTATGGGAGTGGATTTTACATGTTTAAAATTCAAGAAGTTCGTGAATTAATTAAATTAATTGATAGCTCTAATATTGATGAATTTGAATACAAAAAAGATGGTACGACAATCAAAATGAAAAAGCGTGGTAATGAAGTTGTTGCGGTGCAAGCACCTGTAGCAAAACAAGTCGTGCAACCAGTAGCACCTGTTGAAGTTGAAACAACAGTAGCGGCAGCACAAGTGGAAGTACCAAAACAAGAAGAGCAAAAAGTGGTTCAAAATGAAAACCTACATAAAATTACATCACCGATGGTAGGTACATTCTATTCTTCATCTTCGCCTGATACACCTGCATATGTAAGTGTAGGAGACAGAGTATCAAAAGATTCTATCGTATGCATTGTTGAGGCTATGAAGTTATTTAATGAAATCGATGCAGATGTAGATGGGGAAATTGTTGAGATTCTTGTTAATAATGGACAGCTTGTTGAGTATGGACAACCGCTATTTCTTGTAAAAGCGTAATAAGGGAGTCTTTGTGATGATAAAAAAAGTATTAATAGCCAATCGTGGGGAAATTGCTGTACGAATTATTCGTGCTTGTAAAGAAATGGATATTGAAACAGTCGCAATTTATTCAGAAGCAGATAAAGAGTCACTTCACGTACAAATTGCTGATGAGGCGTATTGTGTAGGACCAACGATTTCGAAAGAAAGCTATTTAAATTTGACGAACATTATTAGTGTTGCGAAGTTAACAGGCTGCGATGCTATTCATCCAGGATACGGATTTTTAGCAGAGAATGCAGATTTTGCAGAGCTATGCCGTGAATGTAACTTGATTTTTATCGGTCCAAGTCCAGAAGCTATTTCAAAGATGGGCACAAAAGACGTTGCTCGTGATACAATGAAAGAAGCAGGGGTTCCGATTGTACCAGGTTCACAAGGGATTATTAAAAATACCGAAGAAGCGATCGAGCTTGCTAATCAAATTGGATATCCAGTTATTATTAAAGCAACTGCAGGTGGCGGCGGAAAAGGTATTCGTGTTGCACGCCATGAAGAAGAGCTTGTAAAAGGAATTCAAATTACACAGCAAGAAGCTAGTACCGCTTTTGGGAACCCTGGTGTATACTTAGAAAAGTACGTTGAAGATTTCCGCCATGTTGAGATTCAAATAATGGCAGATACACATGGAAATGCCATTCATTTAGGAGAGCGTGATTGTACAATTCAGCGCCGCTTGCAAAAACTACTAGAAGAAAGTCCATCACCTGCACTTGATGAAAATGTTCGCAAGCAGATGGGTGATGCGGCAGTTAAAGCGGCGGTAGCGGTTGATTATACAGGTGCTGGTACGGTTGAGTTTATTTATGAATATAGAACGAAAAGCTTTTATTTCATGGAGATGAATACGAGAATTCAAGTTGAGCATCCAGTTACTGAAATGGTAACAGGGATGGATTTAATTAAAGAACAAATTCGTGTTGCTTCTGGAGAAAAGTTATCGTTACAGCAAGAAGAAGTACAATTTAATGGTTGGGCAATTGAATGCCGAATTAATGCGGAAAACCCTGCCAAAAAATTTATGCCATCCCCAGGTAAAGTAGAAATGTACTTGCCACCAGGCGGATTTGGTATTCGCGTCGATTCAGCTGTATATCCGGGATATTCAATCCCACCTTTCTATGATTCGATGGTTGCTAAATTAATTGTTCACGGAAAAACACGTGAAGAGGCAATTGCAAAAATGAAGCGTGCACTCAGTGAGTTTGTCATTGAAGGCGTACATACAACAATCCCGTTCCATTTGCAATTGCTAGATCATCCTGATTTTGTAAAAGGTGAGTTTAATACGAAGTTTTTGGAAGAGCATGAACTTGTGACGCAGTGATACATTAAAGGAGGTTTTTTTTCATGGCTGAACATATGTTAGATATGGGTCAAGATACAACTCTTGGTAAAGTAGAAATTGCACCAGAAGTAATTGAAGTAATCGCAGGTATTGCAGCTGCTGAAGTAGAAGGTGTAGCGGCAATGCGTGGTAATTTTGCTACAGATGTTGTTGAGAAGTTAGGTAAGAAAAATCATGGTAAAGGTGTAAAGGTTGAATTAGCAAACGAAGATATTATCGTTGACCTTTATGTTGTAATGTATTTTGGCGTAGCAATTCCAGTTGTTGCACAAAAGATTCAAGACAACATTCGCCAGGCACTCTTTACAATGACAGGGCTTGAGCCAAAAGAAGTGAATGTTCACATCGTTGGCGTAACATTCGAAACACAAAAAACAGAAATTGAACCAGTGTAAGAATGAAAAAGGTGCCTAGTAACATAGGCATCTTTTTTATCGTTTCATTTCTTCACAAATTAAAACCCTCTAATTATTATACTATTTCAAAAAATGAGAAATCAAAAAGAAGATGTTTCGTTTTTCCAAAAAACGTACATTGTGATAAGATATGGAACTTGAAGTTAATCTTTTTATTATTTTTCAGCCTTGTAACCCGTGTATGAAACGATAAATTGTGTTATTATCATTGTATTATAAGGTTGGAAAATCAATGAAAACTGTAAGAGTAAGTGAATTGACGGCTTATAAATTATAATAATATAACAAAGCATAAGGAAAGACTTGAAGCATAAAGGAGAGTTACAATGAAACGTAGGACGGCTAGAGAAAGAGCTATGCAAGCATTATACCAAATGGATATTACAGGTGAATTAGAACCGAAAGTAGCGGTGGAAAACACGCTAGATGAAGGTGAAGAAACAAATGATTTTCTAGAATCACTTGTAGTAGGTTTTGTAGAAAATAAAGAAGTAATTGATGAAGCGATTCGTCAAAACTTAAAAAAATGGAAGCTGGAGCGTATTAGTATTGTTGATCGCAGTATTTTACGTGTAGCTGTGTATGAAATGAAATACATGGAAGAAATTCCACACAACGTAACAATTAACGAAGCGATTGAAATTGCTAAAACATTTGGGGATGAGGAATCTCGTCGTTTTATTAACGGCGTTTTGTCTAATATAAAAGATACACTGTAATTTCTTTAAGGGGGAATCTTAAAATGGTAGCAGTAATCATCAAAGGAAATGAAGTTGCGGAGAAAAAACGAGCACAATTAACAGAAGAAGTTGTGAAGTTGAAAGAGCAAGGGATTGAACCAGGATTAGCAGTTATTCTAGTTGGAGAAGATCCAGCATCTCGTTCTTATGTAAAAGGAAAAGAAAAGGGCTGTGAACAAGTAGGAATCTATTCAGAGCTAATTGAACTTCCTGAAACAATTACTGAGGAGCGTTTGCTTGCTGAAATCGATCGCTTAAATGGCGATGACCGTATTAATGGCATTTTAGTGCAATTACCTTTACCAAAACATATTGAAGAAAAAGCTATCATTGAAAGAATTTCACCAGAAAAAGATGTAGATGGATTTCACCCAATCAGCGTGGGACGTATGATGACGGGACAAGATACATTCCTTCCATGTACACCGCACGGTATCGTAGAATTAGTAAAAGAAACAAATCTTGATATCTCAGGAAAACATGTTGTAGTAATTGGAAGAAGTAATATTGTCGGCAAGCCAGTGGGGCAATTGTTCTTAAATGAAAATGCAACTGTCACATATTGTCATTCTAAAACGCAAAATATGAAAGAGTTAACGAAGTTAGCTGATATTTTAATCGTAGCTGTTGGACGACCTAAAATGGTAACAGCTGATTATATTAAAGAAGGAGCGGTTGTAATCGACGTTGGTGTGAACCGTTTAGAAACAGGTAAACTTTGTGGTGATGTTGACTTTGACAACGTGTTAGATGTTGCAGGGTACATTACACCTGTGCCAAAGGGTGTTGGTCCAATGACGATCACAATGCTTCTTCATAATACTGTTGAATCTGCTAAGCGTGCAGGTGTCGTTTGTAAATAATTTGAGTCGGCTATGAGGAGAGAGAAATGGAAAAACAATATTTAACCGTTACAGCGTTAACACGCTATATAAAAACAAAAATAGAATATGATCCGCATTTGCAGTCTGTTTGGTTAAAAGGTGAAATTTCCAACTTTAAAAATCATAGTCGTGGCCACATGTACTTTACATTGAAAGATGAAAATGCAAGAATCGCAGCGGTTATGTTTGCGGGTCATAATCGTAATATTAAATTCAGACCTGAAAATGGGATGAAGGTACTTGTGAAAGGGAAAATTTCCGTTTACGAGGCGAGTGGTTCTTATCAAATTTATATTCAAGACATGCAGCCTGACGGAGTCGGAAACCTGCATTTAGCTTACGAACAATTAAAGGTTCGTTTAGAGGAAGAAGGTTTGTTTTCTCAAGTTTATAAAAAAACAATTCCTCCTTATGCTAAAACAATAGGTGTGATTACGTCGCCAACAGGGGCAGCGATTCGTGATGTTATAACAACGATTAAACGTCGTTATCCAATTGGAAATGTTATTGTGTTTCCGGTACTTGTACAGGGGGAGTCAGCAGCTCCCTCAATTGTACAAGCGATTCGTACAGCGAATGAAATGGGAGAGATAGATGTCCTAATCGTTGGGCGAGGGGGAGGCTCTATTGAAGAGTTATGGGCTTTCAATGAAGAAATGGTAGCAAGGGCAATCTTTAAGAGTGAGATCCCTATTATTTCGGCAGTAGGCCATGAAACGGACTTTACAATTGCGGATTTTGTTGCCGATTTACGTGCGCCAACACCGACTGCAGCAGCTGAGCTGGCAGCGCCTAACATTATAGAGTTACAAGAAAAGGTATTACAAAGAACTCTAAGATTGCAAAGAGCAATGAGAGAGTTAGTACATAAAAAAGAAGAAAAACTACAAGTATTGCAAAAATCTTATGCGTTCCGTTATCCAAGACAAGTATATGAGCAAAAAGAAGAGCAATTAGATAGAGCGTTAGAACAGCTTGTTTTAGCGAAAGAGCGCTATATTGATAAAAAGGTAAATCAGTTAAAACAGCTTTCATTTTATTTAGAGAAGCACCACCCAGCTCAAAAAATTATGCAAACGAAGGTAGCGGTTGAAACATTGCAAAAGCAATTGCAACGTGAAATGCAAACATTACTTCAAACGAAAGAATTTGCCTTTGTAAGAGCTGCTCAAAAACTTGAAGCGTTAAGTCCGCTTAAAGTAATGATGAGAGGGTACGGGCTTGTATATGATGAAGAGAAGCAAGTGTTAAAAAGTGTGAAAGATGTCAGCCTTGGAGATGCTGTTTCAGTTCAATTACAAGATGGAATACTAGATTGTAGCGTATCAGGCATAGAGGAGCGTGAATTGAATAATGGAAAATAAATTAAGCTTTGAAGAGGCAATTTCGCAACTTGAGCACCTCGTTTCTAAGCTAGAGCAAGGTGACGTACCTTTAGAAGAAGCAATTTCTTATTTTAAAGAGGGTATGGAATTATCTAAGCTTTGTGATGAGAAGTTGAAGAACGTACAAGAACAAATGGCAGTTATTCTTGGGGAAGATGGAGAGCTTGAACCGTTTACTGCTTTAGGAGATGAAGCATAGTGACTATTGCTTTTGATACTTTTTTGAAAGAAAGTAAAACTTTCGTAGAAGAGAAGCTTGTAAGCTATGCAAATGAATTACAATGTCCAAATGTACTTCGTGAAGCGATGGCATATTCTTTGGAAGCGGGTGGAAAGCGTCTCCGCCCGTTACTTTTATTTGCGACATTACAAGCGTTTGGTAAAGAAAGAAATCTTGGAATAGGTGCAGCTTGTGCTCTTGAAATGATACATACATACTCGTTAGTTCATGATGATTTACCTTGTATGGATGATGATGATTTAAGAAGAGGTAAGCCCACAAATCATAAAGTATTTGGTGAAGCGATGGCAGTTTTAGCAGGCGATGGTTTGTTGACGTATGCTTTTCAAGTTATTATGGCATATGAACAAAAGGAAATCTCTGCTGAAAAAAAAGTAAGACTTGTACTTGAGCTTGCAAAAGCGGCAGGACCAGAAGGAATGGTTGGCGGACAAGTGGCAGATATGGAAGCTGAAGGGAAACAGCTTACGATTGATGAGTTGGAGTATATTCATAAGCATAAGACTGGGAAACTACTTGAATTCGCTGTACTTGCAGGATCGATACTTTCTGATGCCACAGAAGAACAAGAAGAAAAGTTACTTGCGTTTGCAAAATATATCGGCCTAGCTTTCCAAATTCGAGATGATATTTTAGATGTGGAAGGAACCGAAGAAGAGATTGGAAAACCGATTGGTAGTGATGTTTCCAACGAAAAGAGCACATATACGACGTTATTTACTGTAGATAGAGCGAAGGATATTTTAGAAGAAACAATTGCAAAAGCAAAAGGTGCTATTGGTTCCTTGCAATTACAAGATGAATATTTACTATCTATTTGCGATTTGATTGCAAAACGTAATAACTAATATAACAGCGTTTCCATTTGTTGAGTCATTCATCATTTTATGATATAAATGTAGGAAAAGGTTTTTCTTTTCTTGTTATTGGCAAAAATATATGTAGATTACATTGCCGTTATCACTTCGTGTTAGCGGCTATTTTTTTCATCGCCTAAAGAAATATGGTTTATAATAGGATTAGGGCGCAATAGACTGGTTAATTGCAGGACAAGGTGAAAAATAAAAAAAGATAATTTCTTGTTTTGTGTAAATGTTTTTTATAATATTTGACATGTTGACAGATTATGAAATGAAAGTGAGTGATCCATGTGGATCTAACGCAAATTCAAAACCCTAGTTTTTTGAAAGATATGTCTATCGGTGAACTAGAGGGATTGAGTGAGGATATTCGTAAGTTTTTAATTGAAGAGCTCTCTCAAACAGGTGGACATATTGCACCTAATTTAGGTGTAGTAGAACTCACAATTGCTCTGCATAAATTATTTGATAGTCCGAAAGATAAATTTTTATGGGACGTAGGACATCAATCCTATGTACATAAAATTTTAACAGGACGTGCAAAGGAATTCGGTACATTAAGGCAATATCAAGGTCTATGTGGTTTCCCAAAACGTTGCGAGAGTGAGCATGATGTATGGGAAACTGGCCATAGCTCAACATCATTATCTGCTGCAATGGGAATGGCTCTAGCACGTGATTTAAAGAAAACGAAAGAATATGTTATACCAATCATTGGAGATGGTGCTCTAACCGGCGGAATGGCTTTAGAGGCATTGAACCATATTGGACATGAAAAAACAGACATGATTGTTATTTTGAATGATAATGAAATGTCAATTGCACCAAACGTTGGTGCGCTTCATAATGTACTTGGACGTCTACGTACCGCAGGGAAATACCATTGGGTAAAAGATGAACTAGAGTATATATTAAAGAAAATCCCAGCAGTCGGTGGGAAAGTTGCTGCGACAGCAGAGAAAATAAAAGATAGTCTTAAATATTTACTAGTATCCGGTGTCTTTTTCGAAGAATTAGGCTTTACATATTTAGGTCCAGTTGATGGGCACGATTATGAAAAGTTATTCGAAACGTTGCAATATGCAAAGAAAACAAAAGGCCCAGTGCTTGTTCATGTTATTACGAAAAAAGGAAAAGGTTATAAACCAGCTGAGAGTGATGTTATTGGAACTTGGCATGGAACAGGACCTTATAAAATTGAATCAGGTGACTTCGTTAAACCGAAAGAAGTTGCACCAGCATGGAGTGCTGTTGTTAGTGATACAGTACTTAAGCTAGCGAGAACGGATGAGCGTATCGTTGCAATTACACCTGCAATGCCTGTTGGATCGAAACTTGAGAAATTCCAAAAAGAATTCCCGGATCGTATGATTGATGTAGGTATTGCAGAACAGCATGCTACAACAATGGCGGCGGGTATGGCAACGCAAGGAATGAAGCCATTCTTAGCGATTTATTCAACATTTTTACAAAGAGCATATGATCAAGTTGTTCATGATATATGTCGCCAAAATTTAAATGTCTTCATCGGAATCGATCGCTCTGGTTTAGTAGGAGCAGATGGTGAAACGCATCAAGGTGTATTTGACATCTCATTCTTACGTCATTTGCCGAATATGGTACTTATGATGCCGAAAGATGAAAATGAAGGGCAACATTTAGTATATACGGCGATGCAATATGAAGATGGACCAATCGCATTACGTTATGCGCGTGGTAATGGACTTGGTGTTCATATGGATGAAGAACTAAAGGCGATTCCAATCGGTACTTGGGAAACGTTAAAAGAAGGTACACAAGCGGCTATTTTAACATTTGGTACGACAATACCAATGGCAATGGAAGCAGCTGAGCGTCTTGAAAAGGCTGGAGTTTCAGTGAAAGTAGTGAACGCTCGCTTTATTAAACCGATGGATGAAGCATATTTACATGATCTCTTAGGGAAAAATATACCGATTTTAACGATTGAAGAAGCTTGCTTAATTGGTGGTTTTGGAACGGGAGTAGTTGAATTTGCATCTGAGAACGGGTACCATAGTGCGTTAATTGAACGAATGGGTATTCCAGACCGTTTCATAGAGCACGGTAGTGTAACAAAATTATTAGAAGAAATTGGTTTAACGACAGATGCTGTTGTAGACCGTATTCATACAATGATTCCATCAAAACAAAAAAGGGCGTAACAAATGAGTGCAAAAAAAGAAAGAGTAGATGTACTATTAGTAGAGCGAGGACTTATAGAAACACGTGAGAAAGCAAAACGCGCCGTTATGGCCGGACTTGTATATGCGAATGAGATGAGACTTGATAAGCCAGGAGAGAAGATCCCACAAGATACAGAGATTACGGTGAAGGGACAAGTTATGCCGTATGTAAGCCGTGGTGGTTATAAACTTGAAAAGGCATTGGAGACATTTCACCTGGATTTACAAGATAAAGTTATGATAGATATTGGTTCATCAACTGGTGGCTTTACAGATTGTGCGCTTCAAAACGGAGCGAAATTATCTTATGCATTAGATGTAGGATACAATCAACTTGCGTGGAAATTGCGTCAAGATGAGCGTGTTGTCGTAATGGAACGGACAAACTTCCGTTACGTGACACCAGCAGACTTAGAACGTGGTTTACCGCAATTTGCTAGTATCGATGTTTCATTTATATCATTAAAGCTTATACTGCCGGTTTTAAAAACAATGCTTATGCCTAATGGGGATGTAGCAGCGTTAATTAAACCACAGTTTGAAGCTGGAAGAGAGCAAGTTGGGAAAAAAGGTATCGTTCGTGATCGAAAAGTACATGAGGCTGTCGTAGAAATGATTGTCGACTTTGCTATAAAAGAAGGATACGACGTAGAAGGTTTAACATTCTCACCAATTACCGGCGGGGATGGTAATATTGAATTTTTAATTCATCTGAAATGGCATGGTGAACGTGAGAATGGCGAAAATCATTCTCCAGTTTCTGTTGAGCAAGTAGTTACAGAGGCGCATGATATCCTAAAACAAAAAGGAAAAGGGGAATAACATATGTTGTTCCTCTTTTTGTTGTAATTGTATAATGATTGTAAAAACAATTGTGTACAAGCAACGAATAATAAGTTAACATAAATAAGTGAAGTATACCAATGTTTAAACTATGGTAAGAGATAGTGTGAGGTGCAAATGTATGAATAAAGGTCAGCGCCATATTAAAATCAGGGAAATTATTGCGAACAAAGAAATTGAAACACAAGATGAATTAGTTGATATTTTACGTAATGAGGGATTTAATGTAACGCAAGCAACAGTATCGCGCGATATTAAAGAACTGCACTTAGTGAAAGTGCCATTACATGATGGGCGCTATAAATATAGCTTGCCAGCAGATCAACGATTTAACCCGTTACAAAAATTAAAACGCAATCTAGTGGATTCATTTGTAAAATTAGACACGGCAGGACATATGCTTGTGCTAAAAACATTGCCTGGTAACGCTCATTCACTTGGAGCACTTATTGATCATTTAGAGTGGGATGAGATCATCGGAACCATCTGTGGTGATGATACTTGCTTAATTATTTGCCGTACACCTGAAGATACAGGTGTTGTCTCTGATCGTTTCTTAAATATGTTGTAAAAAAAAATCTTGTTTGCTTTCCTCTGTAAAGTGGAAAGTGAACAGGATTTTTTTATTGGTTAAAAATGTGAATTCTTAATTGTAATATAATATTTTCTTTGAATAAAATTAGAAAATAGGTGGATTGACCCGTAAAACGAATGTTTGGTACAATGGAGCGGTTAGAAAAGTAATTTATACATACAAACATATAGTTTGACTATTTGAATGAAGAACTGAGAAAAGCCCTTAATAGGGGATTAGTTTATAACGAGGTGAATGGGGCATTGTTATCGGAATTATCGATTAGAAACTTTGCTATTATTGAGGCATTAAATATTTCTTTTCAAAAAGGGTTAACGGTTTTAAGTGGTGAAACAGGGGCCGGAAAATCGATTATTATTGATGCGATTAGTTTACTTGTAGGTGGCCGTGGTTCAGCGGAATTTGTTCGATACGGAACAGAAAAAGCTGAGATAGAAGGGCTATTTTATGTAGAAGATGATAAGCATCCGTGTATTGAAAAGGCAGAAGAGTTGGATATAGAAATAGAAGACGGCATGATTATTTTGAAGCGTGATATCGCTGCAAACGGAAAAAGTGTATGTCGTGTAAATGGGAAACTGGTCACCCTTAGTATATTAAAGGAAATTGGAAAAACACTTGTTGATATTCATGGGCAGCACGAAACACAAGATTTAATGAATGAAGAGCGTCATATGTTTATGCTTGATCATTTTGATGGAGATCGCATTGTTAAACAATTGGGTATATATCAAAATGTATACGCTGACTATGAGAAATTAAAAAAACAGTTAAAATCGTTAAGTGAAAATGAACAACAAATGGCGCATCGCTTAGATTTAATTCAATTCCAGCATGAAGAAATCAGTAAGGCGGATTTAAAGATGGATGAAGAAATTGAATTAACTGAAGAACGATTGCAAATTTCTAATTTCGAAAAAATTTACAAAGCATTAGGCGATGCATATCGCTCATTAAGCGCTGACGGACAAGGGTTAGATAATGTACGAAGCGCAATGGGACAAATGGAGAGTATTACACATTTAGATGAAGTTTATCAAGAAAATCATGATTCAATTGCAAATAGCTACTACTTATTAGAAGAAGTTGCATATCAACTTAGAGAAAAGCTCGATATGATGGAATATGATCCGAAGCGTTTAGACGAAATTGAAACGCGTTTAAATGAAATTCGTATGCTAAAGAGAAAATATGGAAATACTGTAGAAGAGATTTTAGCGTATGCTGATAAAATTGAACAAGAAATTTTTACGATTGAAAATAAAGACGTTCATATTGAAACGACGAAGAAGCAATTAAAGGAATTAGAAAGTGTTATTCTGCAAGAAGCAACGTCGTTAAGTAATATGCGTCATGAGCTTGCAGAGCATCTTACAAATGCCATTCATCAGGAATTAAAAGAATTATATATGGAGAAAACAAAATTTGAAGTGAGAATCATGAAGAGAGAAGGAAATGCTGAAGAGCCTCTTGTTGAGGGTGCCCCGGTAAGACTTACGGCGGATGGCTACGATCATGTGGAATTTTATATTTCAACAAATCCAGGTGAGCCGCTAAAACCACTTTCAAAGGTCGCTTCTGGCGGAGAGTTATCTCGTATTATTTTAGCTTTAAAAAGCATTTTTTCTAAGCATCAAGGTGTTGCATCTGTTATTTTTGATGAAGTGGATACTGGTGTAAGTGGTCGGGTTGCACAGGCTATTGCGGAAAAAATTTATCGAGTATCAGTAAACTCGCAAGTACTTTGTATTACGCACTTACCTCAAGTAGCTTCAATGGCGGATTCACATTTATTTATTCGAAAACAAGTAGCGAATGATCGGACAATTACATCAGTTACCGTTTTAACTATGGAGGATAAAGTAACAGAAATAGCTCGAATGATTTCTGGTGTGGAAATTACAGATTTAACGACAGAACATGCGAAAGAATTACTTACGCAAGCGCATCATTTTAAACAGACAGCAGAGGCTATCCAGTAATGGATAGCTTTTTTTCTCAAATAATGATTTCTTAATTCTTCCGGTTATAAATAAAGCACTGCAAGGAGAGATTAAAAAGTGAAGCCAAGAGGCTGAATGTGGGGTAGGAGCGAGGAGAGTGAACAAATTGAGATTAGAAAGATTTCGCAAAATAATAGGTCTTTGTCTCCTTGTTTCTTTAGTTTTTATTGGGTGTTTTAAACCGCTTCGGACGTTTATTTCATCCCCGAAGCAACTTGTTGTTTTTGAAGGGCAACAATCAGAAATAGCTTCATTACCAGTTTTTCACGCTTCATCTACAGATCGTCATGTGTTTACAGTAAGTTCCAATGAACAAAAACAAGGACTTATGGTAAATCCTCATCAAAATGGTGAAGCAGATATGGTGTTTCAGCTTGCTGGTTTTCCAGTGAAAAAAGTAAATGTGAAAGTATTGAAAGATTTTAAAGTTATTCCAGGTGGACAATCAATTGGTGTGAAGTTAAATACAAAAGGGGTACTTGTTGTAGGCCATCATTTAATTCAAACTGAAAAAGGGAAAGTATCTCCTGGTGAAACAGCTGGTGTGCAAATTGGAGATATGATTACTGAAATTAATGGTAAAACAATTGAAAGAATGAGTGATGTAGCACCATTTATTCATAATAGTGGTGAAACAGGTGAACCGCTTAATCTTGTTTTGTTAAGAGATGGAAAACATATCCGCACTAAGTTAACACCACAAAAAGACAGTGGAGAATCGTCTTATCGTATTGGTTTATATATTCGTGATTCGGCAGCTGGAATCGGAACAATGACATTTGTTCATCCTGATTCTATGAAATATGGGGCACTTGGTCATGTCATTTCTGATAACGATACGAAAAAGCCGATTCAAGTCGAAGATGGACAAATTATGCGTTCGACAGTTACATCAATTGAAAGAGGTAGTCATGGGAATCCAGGAGAGAAATTAGCGAGGTTCTCACCAGATCGTGAAGTGATTGGTAATATTACAATAAATAGTCCATTTGGTATATTCGGGAAATTGAATACAAATATACCAAATGGTGTAATGGATAAAGCGATGCCTATTGCACTATCTCATCAAGTAAAAGAGGGACCGGCAAAAATATTAACAGTTATTGATAAAGATAAAGTGGAAGCGTTTGATATTGAAGTTGTAAGTACAGTACCGCAAAAGTTTCCAGCTACAAAAGGCATGGTAATAAAAGTAACAGACAAACGTTTATTAGCGAAAACGGGTGGTATCGTACAAGGCATGAGCGGAAGTCCAATTGTACAAAACGGGAAAGTAATTGGTGCTGTTACACATGTATTTGTAAATGATCCAACGTCAGGATATGGTGTTCATATTGAATGGATGTTACATGAGGCTGGAATTAACATTTATGAACAAGAAAGAAAAGCGAGCTAATTATTAATTAGCTCGCTTTTCTTTTGAAAAATTCGTTGAAATTTTGTAAAAGCTCCGCAAGAGGTGTTTTTTGTTGTAAAATAAAAGAAAAGGGTTGAACGTTTCGTTGTATTTCTATGATGGAATGTGTTGCGAAAGGGAATAAATGAACGATAAACATATTTTTTTGTGATTTTATCGGAAAGTAACAAACTTTAAAAGGGAATTTTCACACAATTGTCGAACAATTCATGTAGCCTAGAAGGATACACATGTCGGAGAATCGATTCGGTAAGGGAGGAAAAGCTGTGGAGAAAATTAAAGTCTGTCTTGTAGATGATAATAAAGAATTAGTATCAATGCTAGAGAGTTACGTAGCTGCTCAAGATGATATGGAAGTAATCGGTACTGCTTATAATGGTCAAGAGTGTTTAAATTTATTAAATGATAAGCAGCCGGATGTACTTGTTTTAGACATTATTATGCCACATTTAGATGGTTTAGCTGTACTAGAGAAAATGCGAAATATTGAAAGGCTAAGACAGCCTAGCGTAATTATGTTGACAGCATTTGGACAAGAAGATGTGACGACAAAAGCTGTTGACTTAGGTGCTTCATATTTCATATTAAAACCATTTGATATGGAGAATTTAACGAGTCATATTCGTCAAGTGAGCGGTAAGGCGAACGCTACCATTAAACGTCCACTTCCATCTTTCCGTTCAGCAACTACAATAGATGGAAAACCGAAAAACTTAGACGCGAGCATTACGAGTATCATTCATGAAATCGGTGTGCCTGCTCATATTAAAGGGTATATGTACTTAAGGGAAGCAATCTCTATGGTGTACAATGATATCGAATTACTTGGATCTATTACGAAAGTATTGTATCCAGATATCGCGAAGAAATATAATACAACAGCAAGCCGCGTCGAGCGTGCAATCCGTCACGCAATTGAAGTAGCATGGAGTCGTGGGAATATTGATTCTATTTCGTCCTTATTCGGTTATACAGTATCCATGTCAAAAGCAAAACCTACGAATTCCGAGTTCATCGCAATGGTTGCGGATAAGCTGAGACTTGAACATAAGGCTAGCTGAGAGTAAAGATAGTAAGGGATTTAAGTTTTAGTAAAGCTTAATCATTCTTTAAATTTATACTCGATATTAAATGTAAAACCAATGAACTTTTTATTTAATGACCAATGAATTTTAGAATTCGTTGGTCTTTTTATTTTATTGAGAACAAGAGATCATTTGATATCATGGAAGATAAATCCTGTTTTTAGTAATATTACATATAAGTGAGTTTTTTTTATAAGATAATTAAATAGGTATAGATAGGGAGAAGGGGAATGAAAAATAAAATATTAACTTGGCTAGGAATAGTAGCAGCTATGGGAGTTCTTGCTGTTGCAGTTACATTTGGAATGTTAGAACTTGCCGATAATCCAGTAGATAAAGAAGTGAATGCTCAAATAGATAAAAAAGAAGATCCAACGATAGTAGGTAGAGAGGTAGATGGAGTCTTTGTTGATGTGTATGTTACTGAAAATTCTACTGAAAGCGAAGTCATTACAGTGATGCATCACATGACTCATCAAAAAGTAGTAGCAGAACGAAAATCAGAATCCATTCCAATGATTCAAAATAATGCTGAAAAATTAAAAAATATCATAAATAAGAGTGGCTTTGCGAAAAAAAATGAGCTTTTAGAGATTGCTGATAGATGGGCGAAAAAAGATTTTAGTCAAATTGTAGAAGATCACAATTATTTCTCGGATGCCCAAGAAGGTAGCACTTGTAAAGCCACTAGAGCGATGGATGCGGTAGAAGAGCAACATTATATTTTAACTACATTCGGGGAGGAAAAAGCGAAAGAACTATACGATTCAGGAGATGCGCCACATGTGCAATAAAATGAACCTTTAATTAGTAGGGGCTCCCATCCCGCACCTAACGCCATCGTCAAATTGTGTGCCGGGATTCTTACTGCCTGTAAATAGTGAGATAAACTATAGATTACGAAGAAGCTTCCTTTTAGGGAGTTTTTTTATTTCCTTCGATTTAAGGGTTTTGAGGGAATATATAAATTTATGTGAAAAAATGTAGTGAAAAGAAGGATATGTACAGGAAATACGTGGGTTTGACATCATAATTTCCATAACGTATCATTGATTTGGAAAGTTAGAGATATAGGAGAATGGATGAATGACTTTTAAAAAAATAGTGAATCGAGCTTACCCAATCATTGTTATGACGGTGTTTTTATCTATATTTTCAATGATAGTAAGTAAATTTTTTATCCCCAAAACAATTTTGATGAGTGGTGAATTTCCTTATCCGACTGAGGAGTACACTCCCCAAAAAGTCGGTGCTGTTCTAGCGGCGACGTTGCTTTTATTTGCGCTCTTCTTTATGTATTATAAATGGGTTATTAATAAAATGAAAAGAACGTACACAAATATTATGATTGCTTTAGGTATCGTAATCATTTTGACGACGGAAATAATGATTACTTCTATCGCATTTAACCCTGTTGTAGGAGATTATGCCATCCTTAAACAAGGAATTGTCTCTGTGTTTAATGGAGATAATCAATTTTTAGAAATGGGACAGCTTCTATTTTATCCATATAATACACATATTGTATTATTAGGAGGATATTTTGCTAAATTGGTAGGAAGCGTAGATGTGGCGATAAAAATATTACCAATAGTATGTATAACAGGTAGTATTATTTTAAATGTATTGATTGTAAGGAAAATTACAAACTTTAAAGTTGCTCACATATCGATCGTGTTAACTGTGCTAAACATTTTTATATATTGGCAGGCGCCAGTTTTCTATACGCATACATTAGTAATATTTTTTATTTCAGCAACGATGTATACATATTTATGTTTGAAAACAGCGGAAACAAAAAGGTTGAAGATTATTTTATGGATTTTATTAGGAGTTTTTGCGGCTTGTACTTATATTATAAGACCGACAGCATTGGCGTTAGCGTTAGCGATTTTAATTGAGAATATTTTTAAATTTCGTAAGAAGTATTCTGTAAAGGTGTTAAGTAGTGTTTTATTTTGTTTAATCCTTATTGTAAGTTTTAAAAGTATAACGACAAAGCTAAATCTCAGTACCGATAATGAAATTGAAAAAATTCCATTCACTCATTGGGTGAAAATGGGGTTGAACAAAGATACGTACGGTGTGTGGAATCAGGCAGATGCAGATTATATTGATGATGAAAACATAAAGAATACGAAGGATTTAAATGAACACAATAAAGGAGTTATAGTGCAGCGTTTCAGTGAATTTGGTGTAACGGGTTATGTACACCATTTAAATGAAAAAATAACTAGAGAATGGGTATCAAGTCAGTTCTCCATGTACCGTATTGGACAATGGTTTGAGCAGAAGAACGACACGATAACTAATTACGTATCGAACTATAGTACAACGAAGTATAAAATCGTTACTGTATATTCGTATGTTATCAAATTATTTGTTTATGTAGCTGTTCTGGCGGCTGTTATACTTTATAAAAAGAAAGATGAAAATGAATCGGAAGTTATACGAATTGCGATGATTAGTACGTTAGGGGTGTTTACTTTCTTATTACTATGGGAAACAGCTCCTCATTATACTTATGAAGCATTTGCATTTATGAATATTCCAGCTTCTTTAGGGTTGTATAAATTGTTTATGATTTTTAATAAAGAAAAGAAACATGCATAATTTGAGTAACTGAAATGAGTAGTAAGAAACCCCTCTTTTATTAAAAGAGGGGTTTTAATTTATTGATTATAAATGTTTGAAAAAAAGATTAAATGGAATCATAGTATATCTGTTAAAGGATTTTAGTAGGGAAGTCATCCGTGATATAATAGAAAATAATAAAAAGCCCTGCAAAACAGGACTGTATTATTCCTCGTCTTTATTTTGTTTTTCTAATTCAACTAACTTTTGAATTAGAATGTGCTGCGGCATATGCATAAGTTGTTCAAGTGGAACACCTAATGCTTTTGATAGGCGGACTGCAGTGTCTGGAGAAATTTGTAATGGTCTCATAGAAGTACCTCCTTTTTCGTATAGTATAGCATAAGATTGGGGGAGTGAGGATGACTCTTATATTTGCACATCGTGGTGCAGCGGGAACGTACCCAGAAAATACAATGATTTCATTTGAAGCAGCTGAATCTTTTAGAGCAGATGGAATTGAGCTTGATGTTCAATTAACGAAAGATGGAAAAGTTGTCGTCATTCATGATGAAACAGTGGACCGGACAACAAATGGAAAAGGTGCGGTTCGTAATTATTTATATGAGGATTTATGTAAATTAGATGCGAGCTATAAATTCGGTGATAAAGTAGGCTTTTGTAAAATACCTCTTTTAGAAGAGGTGTTAGAATGGATTGATAAAACAGAGTTGCTACTTAATATTGAACTGAAAAATAATAAAATTCCATACAGAGGTTTAGAGGAAGAAGTTATAACGCTTGTACGGAAATGTAATCTAGAAGATCGTGTTATATTTTCTTCATTTAATCACTACAGTATGAAAAGGTGTCATATGATGGCTCCTGATATTCAAACAGCGATTTTATATCGTGAAGGTTTGCATAGTCCGTGGGCGTATGCGAAAAAAATGGGCGCTACAGCAGTGCACCCTAATTATCGTTATCTTCAAGATGCTGTTGCTGAATTAACGATGGAAAGTGGTGTAGAGGTTCGGCCCTATACAATAAATGAAGAAACGCTTATGCGTAAATATTTTGATATGAATATTTCGGCGATTATTACTGATTACCCCGAAACAGCAAGAATGTTATTGCCAATAAAAAAATGAGACCGCGTGTAACGGTCTCATTTTTTATTTATAAATAGTGGGGCCTTCCTACCTTCTAAAGCGAGCTTGTACTTTATTTCGTTTACGGTCTCGGTGTAAGACGAAGCCTCCGAAGATATAAAACCCGAGCCCGAAGCAGAGAGCGCCGATTAAAAATTGTAACCATAGTATAGAGAGTGGAGGAAATAGAATCCCGAATACAGTATCTCTCATTAACTTAATGCCAAACACAGCTAATGAAATAGGGATGAGTGCTAATGATAGAGCAAGGTAACGCTGCATATAAACGCTCCTTTTCAGATTATTTTGTTTATTTCAATGATGTTATATGAAAAGGGGGTTTGTCAAGAGGGGGCTGAACGAGTAAGATAAGGGTGTGAAAAATTTTGCAGAGATACTTCGAGAGGAAGTGTAATATATGAAACAAAAAGTTTTAATTGTTGGTGCAGGTGAAGGTGGTAGTACACTGCTGAATCTGTTACAAAGTTCAAATATATTTCAAATTATAGGGATTATTGATATAAATCCGATAGCAAAGGGATTACAAATGGCTAAGGAATATGGGGTTACAATTGGAGAGAGTGTAACGCCGTTTCTTTCTATGCATATTGATGTAATGTTTGATATGACGGGTGACGATGATTTACATAAAGATTTAATAAAGAAAAAGCATAAAGATACTCTTCTTATACCAGGTGATATTGCGAAAATTGTTACGAGATTAGCACATGAGAAGGAAAGTTTAATTGGAAAATTAGAAGAACAGACGCAGCAAGGGGATTTAATTTTAAATTCTACGCATGACGGTATGATTGTGATTGATCGAGAGGGACAAGTACGCCTATTTAATAAAAGTGCAGAGCGTATTATCGGATATAAAAAAGAAGATGCGGTAGGGAAATATATTTTAGAAGTTATTCCGACTAGTAAGTTGCTTCGTATTATACGTACGAAACAAATAGAAGTAAATTATGAACTGACATTAGAGAATGAAAAGAAAATTATTACAACCCGTATTCCAATATTAAAAGAGGGAGGAGAGGTACAAGGGGCATTTGCGATTTTTAAAGATATAACAGAGGTTGTAGATCTTGCGGAAGAAGTTACAGATTTAAAGGAGATTCAAACGTTACTTGAGGCGATTATCAACTCGTCTGAGGAAGCAATTTCGGTCGTGGATGAAAAGGGAAGAGGATTAGTAATTAACCCTGCGTATACGAAATTAACAGGTTTAACAGAAGAGGACATTATTGGGAAACCGGCTACAACTGATATTGTAGAAGGTGAAAGTATGCATATGAAAGTACTTCGAACGCGTAGGGCGGTACGCGGAATACATATGAAGATTGGACAAAAGAAGCGTGATGTAATTGTAAACGTAGCGCCAGTTATAGTGGATGGGATATTGAAAGGAAGCGTTGGTGTAATTCGTGACGTATCAGAAATTCAAAAGTTAACAAATGAATTGAATAGAGCAAGGCAAATTATTCGAACGTTAGAAGCGAAATATTCATTTGATGACATTGTCGGAAATTCAGATGAAACAACGGCCGCTATTGAACAGGCGAAACTTGGAGCGAATACACCGGCAACAGTATTACTACGCGGAGAATCTGGAACGGGTAAAGAATTGTTTGCACATGCAATTCATAATGGAAGTAATCGAAAATATAATAAATTCGTCCGGGTAAACTGTGCTGCTATTTCCGAGACTTTATTAGAAAGTGAATTATTCGGTTATGAGGAAGGTGCATTTTCAGGAGCAAAAAGAGGCGGAAAACGAGGTTTTTTTGAGGAAGCGAATAACGGTAGTATCTTTTTAGATGAAATAGGAGAATTGTCTGCAAATACGCAAGCGAAACTCCTTCGCGTGTTGCAAGAAAAAGAAATTGTAAAAGTTGGTGGAACGAAAGCGATACCTATAAATGTCCGGGTAATTGCAGCGACACATGTGAATTTAGAAAAGGGCATTCTAGAAGGAGAGTTTAGAGAGGATTTATATTATCGATTAAATAAAATTCCAATTCAAATTCCGTCTCTTCGTCAGCGAAAAGGAGATATACCGGCAATTGCAGACAGATTGATTCAAAAAATTAACCAAGATTATGGTCGGAATGTAGAGGGGCTCACTGATTCGGCTATTTCATATTTACAATCATATGAATGGCCAGGAAATGTGAGGGAGCTTGAAAACATTTTAGGACGAGCTATTATCTTTATGAATTATAACGAAATATATATTGATGTCCATCATTTACCACCTTTACATACAGAGGAGCAGACTGAGGTAAAACAAAATAACTTATTACCTGAATTAGAAGAAAAGCCACTTGAACAATTAGTGACAGAGTTTGAAGGGCATATCATTCATGAATGTTTAGAGAGGTTTGATGGAAATAAAACAAAAACTGCAAGAGCATTAGGAATTTCGGTTCGAAATTTATATTACAAGCTAGAAAAGTATGAGTGTGCAAAAAATAGCATGCAATAAATTGCGTACCGTGCAATTTATTGCATGGTATACAAAAAGCGACAAAACAAGACAGAATGTTTCGTTATTTTCCAAAGTATTGATTTTACTGCATTTTGAATGCGTTTTCATTATTGGTAAGACCACTTTTGAAAGTTGGCACGGTATTTGCTTTATAAATAGACGAGGGACGACGGAAAGGGTTGATTACAAAATATGAAGTTAGAACACTTAATTGATCAAGCAGCAGGACAGCCTAAAAAAACTGTGGCTGTAGCAGTAGCTGAAGATCATGAAGTAATTGAAGCTGTAGCGAAAGCAATTAAATTACAGCTAGCTCAATTTCGTCTATATGGAAATCAAGAAAAAATAATGGGGATGCTACAAGAACATGGTTTACAAACTTCAGAATACATTGAAGTGATTGCAGCAGCGTCAAGTGCTGAGGCTGCAGAACTTTCTGTTAAAGCTGTAAGAAATGGCGAAGCAGATGTGCTTATGAAGGGAAACATCCCAACAGCAAATATTTTGAAAGCTGTATTAAATAAAGAGTGGGGACTTCGTAAAGGTAGCGCACTTTCACACGTTGCAGCATTTGAAGTTCCAAATTACGATCGTCTTATCTTTGTTACAGATGCAGCGATGAACATTGCACCTGATGTAACACAAAAAGCTGCTATTATACAGAATACTGTAGAAGTTGCCCAGGCAATAGGAATAGATTTGCCAAAGGTAGCACCAATTGCAGCAGTAGAGGTTGTGAATCCTGCGATGCAAGCGACAATTGATGCCGCGATGTTAACTCAAATGAATCGCCGCGGACAAATTAAAAATTGTGTCGTTGATGGACCACTTGCTTTAGATAATGCAGTATCACAAATTGCAGCAGAACATAAAGGCATAGTAAGTGATGTAGCAGGTAAAGCAGACATTTTACTCGTCCCAACGATTGAAGCTGGAAATGTGCTGTACAAATCACTCGTATACTTTGCGGATGCAAAAGTAGGAGCTATGATTGCTGGCGCAAAAGCACCGATTGTTTTAACATCTCGTGCTGATTCAGCAGAAACAAAAGTATATTCATTAGCATTGGCAGTTACGACTGCTTCAAAATAAACCAAACAGGGTAAAACACTAGGGGGAAACGACAATGACATTAGAAATCTTCGAATACTTAGAAAAATATGATTATGAGCAAGTAGTATTTTGTCAAGATAAAGAATCTGGTTTAAAAGCAATCATCGCAATTCATGATACAACACTTGGACCAGCTCTTGGTGGAACAAGAATGTGGACATATGATTCTGAAGAAGCGGCGATTGAAGATGCATTGCGTCTTGCAAAAGGGATGACATACAAAAACGCAGCAGCTGGCTTAAACTTAGGTGGTGCGAAAACAGTAATTATCGGTGATCCACGTAAAGATAAGAGCGAAGCGATGTTCCGTGCATTAGGACGATACATTCAAGGACTAAACGGACGTTACATTACAGCTGAAGATGTTGGTACAACAGTAGATGATATGGATATTATTCACGAAGAAACTGATTTTGTAACAGGTATTTCACCATCATTCGGTTCTTCTGGTAACCCATCTCCAGTAACTGCATACGGTGTTTATCGTGGTATGAAAGCAGCTGCGAAAGAGGCTTTCGGTACTGATAATTTAGAAGGAAAAGTAATTGCTGTTCAAGGTGTTGGTAACGTAGCGTATCACCTATGCAAACATTTACATGCTGAAGGAGCAAAATTAATCGTTACAGATATTAATAAAGAAGCTGTACAACGCGCGGTAGAAGAATTCGGTGCATCAGCAGTTGAGCCAAATGAAATTTACGGTGTTGAATGTGATATTTACGCACCATGTGCATTAGGCGCAACAGTTAATGACGAAACTATTCCACAACTTAAAGCAAAAGTAATCGCAGGTTCTGCAAATAACCAATTAAAAGAAAATCGTCACGGCGACATGATTCATGAAATGGGTATTGTATACGCACCAGACTATGTTATTAATGCTGGTGGTGTAATTAACGTAGCAGACGAATTATATGGATACAATAGAGAACGTGCACTAAAACGTGTTGAGTCTATTTATGACACAATTGCAAAAGTAATCGAAATTTCAAAACGTGATGGCATTGCAACTTATGTATCAGCAGATCGTTTAGCTGAAGAGCGCATTGCAAGCTTGAAAAACTCTCGTAGCACATACTTACGCAACGGTCACGACATTATTAGCCGTCGCTAATCATTCATATATTACTTTTACAAAAGGTGTGGTTACCTCTTATGAGGTTTCCACCTCCTTTTGAATTTATTAGTGGAGGTAGCAACAGTGTCTTTAAATCGAATTCTTGTTATTAATCCGGGTAGTACATCCACAAAAATTGGTGTTTTTGATAATGAAAGGCCCGTTTTAGAAGAAACTATTCGTCATGACGAAGAACAAATTGGAAAATATAAGAGAATTATCGATCAATATGAGTTTCGCAAAGAAACGATTTTAGAAGTTCTACATTCTCACGGTATTAACATTTCAAAGTTAAACGCAGTTTGTGGGCGTGGGGGATTACTTCGTCCAATCGAAGGCGGAACATACACAGTAAACGATTCGATGTTAGAAGATTTGAAAAATGGGTTTAGCGGTCATCATGCTTCAAACCTTGGAGGTATTTTAGCATATGAAATCGCTTCTGGATTAAATATTCCGGCATTCATAGTAGATCCTGTCGTTGTAGATGAAATGGAGCCGGTTGCTCGTATAAGTGGTATTGCTGGTATGGAACGTAAAAGTATTTTCCATGCATTAAACCAAAAAGCAGTTGCTCGTAAAGTGGCTGAAGAATTAAATCACAAATACGAGGATTTAAATTTATTAGTTACACATATGGGTGGCGGTATTACAGTTGGTGCTCATAAAAAAGGAAAAGTTATTGATGTGAATAACGGCTTAAACGGAGAAGGCCCATTTAGTCCAGAGCGTGCGGGTACAGTACCGGTAGGGCAATTAGTGGAGATGTGTTTCTCTGGTGAGTATTACCGTGACGAAATGGTTAAAAAACTTGTTGGACAAGGTGGACTTGTAAGCCTAATCGGTACAAATGATGCGATCAAAGTAGAACAAATGGTTGAAAAAGGTGATCCGGAAGCAACTCTTATTTATAAAGCAATGGCATATCAAGTTGCAAAAGAGATTGGCGGAGCTAGCGCTGTACTTCACGGGAAAATTGATGCAATCGTTTTAACTGGTGGACTTGCGTACAGTAAAATTCTTGTTGATGAAATAAAAGAACGTGTTGACTGGATTGCAGATGTTATCGTACATCCAGGGGAAGATGAATTACAAGCATTAGCAGAAGGAGCACTTCGTGTATTACGTGAAGAAGAAGCGCCGAAAGAGTATGTTGTACGAGAAAAACAAACAGTAGCTAGGGGTTGAGATAATGGCAAGAGAATATGATTTAGTCATCGTTGGCGGCGGTACTGGTGGATATGTTGCTGCTATTCGAGCATCACAACTAGGTTTAAAAACTGCACTTGTTGAAAAAGAAAATCTTGGTGGTACTTGTTTGCACAAAGGATGTATTCCTAGTAAAGCTCTTTTACGTAGTGCGGAAGTATACGCAACTGCTAAAAAAAGCGAAGAGTTCGGAGTTATTGCAAGTAATGTAGAACTAAACTTTGCGAAAGTGCAAGAGCGTAAAGAGAAGATTGTAACGCAACTTCATAAAGGTGTTCAACACTTAATGAAACAAGGTAAAATTGATGTGTTTGAAGGTATCGGCCGTATTCTTGGCCCATCTATTTTCTCTCCAATGCCAGGGACAATTTCAGTTGAACTTGCAAGTGGAGAAGAGAATGAAATGTTAATTCCAAAAAATGTACTTGTTGCAACAGGTTCTCGTCCGAATTCGTTACCAGGTTTAGAATTAGACGGAGAGTATGTAATGTCTTCCGATCATGCCCTAAAAATGGAAACGCTTCCTAGCTCAATTATTATCGTTGGTGGCGGTGTAATCGGTATTGAGTGGGCATCTATGCTTGCTGACTTCGGTGTAGAAGTTACAGTATTAGAGTATGCGAAAACGATATTACCACTAGAAGATCAGGACGTTTCAAAAGAAATGCAACGTCTATTCAAGAAAAAAGGTATTAAAGTGGTAACTGGTGCAAAAGTATTACCAGAAACATTGGTAAAAGATAACGGAGTAACAATTCAAGCTGAACATAACGGTGAGAATAAAGAATTTAAAGCAGAAAAAATGCTTGTATCTGTAGGAAGACAAGCCAATACGCAAAATATTGGTTTAGAGAATACGGATATCGTTGTGGAAAAAGGATACATTCAAACAAATGAGTTTTATCAAACGAAAGAATCTCATATTTACGCAATCGGAGATGTAATCGGCGGCTTACAACTTGCTCACGTTGCTTCTCATGAAGGAATTGTTGCAGTGGAACATATTGCTGGTAAAGAAGTTACACCAATTGATTACTCTATGGTATCAAAATGCGTATATAGCAGTCCAGAAGTTGCTTCTGTCGGTTTAACAGAACAAGAAGCGAAAGAAAAAGGCTATAAGTTAAAAGTAGGTAAGTTCTCATTCCGTGCAATCGGAAAAGCACTTGTATACGGCGAATCAGATGGTTTCGTAAAACTTGTAGTTGATGAAGAAACAAATGACATTCTTGGTGTTCATATGATTGGACCACATGTAACAGATATGATTTCTGAAGCTGGTCTTGCAAGAGTACTTGATGCAACACCGTGGGAAGTAGCACATACAATTCATCCGCATCCATCATTATCTGAGGCGATTGGTGAAGCAGCATTAGCTGTAGATGGAAAAGCGTTACACGCATAAAAATGTGGATTTAGGAGGTTATGAAAAATGGCAGAAGTAAAAGAAAAGCGCCATGAAGAGCTTGGCTTAAGTGATGAGCAAGTATTAGAAATGTTCCGTACGATGTTACTTGCACGTAAAATCGACGAACGTATGTGGTTATTAAACCGTGCGGGTAAAATTCCATTCGTAATTTCTTGTCAAGGACAAGAGGCTGCACAAGTTGGAGCAGCATTCGCTCTTGATAGAGAGAAAGATTATGCATTACCATACTACCGTGATATGGGTGTTGTACTAGCGTTCGGTATGACAGCTAAAGAGCTTATGTTGTCTGCTTTCGCGAAAGCTGGAGATCCAAACTCTGGTGGTCGTCAAATGCCTGGTCACTTCGGTCAAAAGAAAAATCGTATTGTGACAGGATCATCTCCAGTAACAACGCAAGTACCACATGCAGTTGGTATTGCATTAGCTGGAAAAATGGAAAAGAAAGATTTAGTAACGTTTGTTACATTTGGAGAAGGTTCTTCAAACCAAGGTGACTTCCATGAAGGGGCAAACTTTGCTGGTGTACACAAACTACCTGTTATTTTCATGTGTGAAAATAATAAATACGCAATCTCTATTCCAGTTGAAAAACAATTAGCATGTAAAAACGTATCAGACCGTGCAATTGGTTACGGTATGCCTGGATATACAATAGACGGAAACGATCCACTTGCAGTATATAAAGCTGTAAAAGAGGCAGCAGACCGCGGCCGTCGTGGTGAAGGCCCAACTTTAATTGAAACAGTATCATATCGTTTAACAGCACATTCTAGTGACGACGATGATCGTGTTTATCGTGATAAAGAAGAAGTAGAAGAAGCAAAGAAAAAAGATTCAATCATAACATTTGCAGCTTATTTAAAAGAAGCTGGCGTGTTAACTGAGGAATTTGAAAAACAAATGTTAGACGAAATTATGCATATCGTAAATGAAGCAACAGAATATGCAGAAAATGCTCCGTATGCAGCACCTGAAGATGCATTGAAGCACGTATACGCAGAATAGGGGGGAACGTTTCATGGCTGTAATGTCTTATATTGATGCTATTACATTAGCAATGCGCGAAGAAATGGAACGCGATGAGAAAGTATTTGTTTTAGGTGAAGATGTTGGTAAAAAAGGTGGCGTATTTAAAGCGACACACGGATTATATGATCAATTTGGTGAAGATCGTGCGCTTGATGCACCGCTTGCAGAATCTGCAATTGCTGGGGTAGCAATTGGTGCGGCAATGTATGGTATGCGTCCAATCGCTGAAATGCAGTTTGCTGATTTCATCATGCCAGCAGTAAACCAAATTGTTTCTGAGGCAGCAAAAATTCGTTATCGTTCTAATAACGATTGGACTTGTCCAGTTACAATTCGTGCGCCATTTGGCGGCGGTGTTCACGGTGCATTGTATCATTCACAATCTGTGGAAGCGATGTTTGCGAACCAACCAGGTTTAAAAATTGTCATTCCTTCTACACCGTATGATGCAAAAGGTTTATTAAAAGCAGCAATTCGTGATGAAGATCCAGTATTATTCTTTGAGCATAAGCGTGCATATCGCTTAATTAAAGGTGAAGTGCCAGAGGATGATTACGTATTACCAATCGGAAAAGCAGATGTAAAACGCGAAGGTGATGATATTACTGTTATCACATACGGATTATGTGTTCACTTTGCTCTTCAAGCAGCTGAAAAGTTAGCGCAAGATGGCATCTCTGCACATGTTCTTGATTTACGTACTGTATATCCATTAGATAAAGAAGCAATCATTGAAGCAGCTTCTAAAACAGGTAAAGTTCTTCTTGTAACAGAGGACAATAAAGAAGGAAGTATTATAAGTGAAGTGGCAGCAATTATTGCTGAAAACTGTCTGTTTGATTTAGATGCGCCAATCGCACGTCTTGCAGGTCCAGACGTTCCAGCAATGCCATATGCACCAACAATGGAAAAATTCTTTATGGTAAATCCAGATAAAGTTGAAAAAGCAATGCGTGAACTTGCGGAATTTTAATCGGGGGGACTATACATGGCTGTAGAAAATATCACAATGCCTCAGCTCGGGGAGAGCGTTACAGAGGGTACAATTAGTAAATGGCTCGTTAATGTTGGCGATCATGTAAACAAGTATGATCCACTTGCAGAAGTAATGACTGATAAAGTAAATGCTGAAGTACCATCTTCTTTCACTGGTATTGTGAAAGAATTAATTGCTGGTGAAGGTGAGACGTTAGCTGTAGGTGAAGTAGTTTGTGTTATTCAAGTAGAAGGCGCAGATGAAGTAGCAGCGACAGCTGTTGAGGAAAAAACTAAAGAAGAACCAAAGTTAGAAGTAGCTACGTCTGAAAAAGCACCGAAAGCAAAACAACCAACTGATGGAAAACCACGTTTTTCACCAGCTGTTTTAAAACTTGCAGGTGAGCATAATGTTGATTTAGATTTAGTAGAAGGTACGGGAGCAAATGGCCGTATCACTCGTAAAGATATTTTAAAGCTAGTGGAATCTGGAAATATTCCGCAAGCAGGTGCGAAGAAAGAGGAAGCGGTAGCAGCAGTAGTAGAAGAGCGTCCAGAAGCACCAAAAGCAGCGCCAGTAGCACAAAAAGTAGAAACTGCAAAACCAGTTTCTGTACCAACAATGCCTGGCGATATCGAAATTCCAGTAACAGGTGTGCGTAAAGCAATTGCAGCGAACATGTTACGTAGTAAACACGAAGCGCCACATGCTTGGATGATGATTGAAGTAGATGTGACAAACCTTGTGTCATACCGTAATTCAATTAAAGGTGATTTCAAAAAGCGCGAAGGCTTTAATTTAACGTTCTTTGCTTTCTTCGTAAAAGCAGTAGCGCAAGCGTTAAAAGAGTATCCTCAAATCAATTCAATGTGGGCTGGCGATAAGATCGTTCAGAAGAAAGATATTAACCTTTCTATCGCTGTTGCAACAGAGGACGAACTATTTGTACCAGTAATTAAACACGCGGATGAGAAGACGATTAAAGGTATCGCTCGTGAAATTACAGAGCTTGCAGGAAAAGTACGTACGAAATCGTTAAAAGCGGACGAAATGCAAGGTGGAACATTTACAATTAATAACACAGGATCATTTGGTTCTGTTCAATCTATGGGTATTATTAATTATCCACAAGCGGCTATTTTACAAGTTGAATCAATTGTAAAACGCCCAGTAATTATGGATAATGGTATGTTCGGTGCTCGCGACATGGTTAACTTATGTTTATCACTTGATCATCGTGTACTAGATGGCTTAATTTGTGGTAAGTTCTTAGGACGTGTAAAAGAAATTTTAGAAAATACGTCAGAAAATAATACATCTGTATATTAATAAAAAGCTCGCTTATGCGAGCTTTTTATCATCTTATTTCTTCATCTACATCCTACTATATGTATAATATCTTCCCCAGTAATCTTACAATGAACGATTATGTATTAGGAATTTATGAAAATACATTGCTGATATATGGTATATGGATATAAAATAAGAAAAGAATAATTTTTTTGGCAAATCTTACTGACGAAACTGTAGTATAATATATTGTATTGTATGAAAAAGAGAGTTATTCTATATAAGTGTTTTATAGATAATGTGTAATCAGTCGTCAAAACATGAAGAATGTTGACTCCTGGTTTTTTATTTTGCTGTAACAATGTTTCAGGAGGATGTCATGAAAAGAAGTACCGAGTTTCTAAAAAGTTTAGATGTAAAATTAATATTAATTTTGTTAGCATTATGTGTTACGAGTATAGCCGCTATATATAGCAGTCAGCAAACTGGCCAATATGGAGAGGCAAACTTTGCGATGAAACAGGGTTTGAACTACATAATTGGAGTTGTATTGTTATTGCTTGTTGCAAGCATCGACTTAGATCAATTACAAAAATTGTCTTGGCCACTTTATATCGTTGGATTTGGTTCACTTATTCTTTTGAAAATACTACCGGTTTCCACTTTCACACCTGAAAAATTAGGTGCAAAAAGATGGTTTGTATTTCCGTTAGTTGGACAAATTCAACCATCTGAGTTTTTCAAAATTTCATTGCTTCTCGTAGTAGCAAGTATAGCAGTGAAACATAATGCACAGTATATGGCAAGGACATTCCAAACGGATTTACAATTAGTAGGTAAAATTGTGTTAGTATCCCTTCCGCCTATGGCTGTTGTATATAGCCAACCGGATACAGGGATGGTGTTCTTATATGCTGCTGCTATTGCATGTATTTTATTTATGTCAGGTATTCAGAAGAAATTGATAGCGTTATGTACAGTTATTCCGGTGACCGTATTATCTACGTTAATATTTATTTACGTAAGGTATGAGGATTTCTTCTTTAATAAGTTAGTTACGTTACTAAAACCTCACCAACAATCACGTATTGTAGGTTGGTTAAATCCATTTGAAAATGCAGATCAAGGTTATCAAACACAGCAATCGATTTTAGCTGTAGGTAGTGGCGGTATGGAAGGGAAAGGATTTGGCGAAGGGAACGTCTATATCCCTGAGAAGCATACTGACTTTATTTTTGCTACAATTGCCGAAGAAGGTGGATTTATCGTAGCCGCGTTAGTTGTATTTTTGTTCCTATTACTACTATATCGAACAATTATTATCGGTTATTCTGCTGATAATTTATTCGGTACATTATTATGTGCTGGAGCAATTGGAATATTAACGGTTCAAATATTCCAAAACATCGGTATGATCGTTGGATTAATGCCTGTAAAAGGGATTGCATTACCGTTCTTATCGTATGGGGGAAGTTCCTTGTTCTCGAATATGATTATGATGGGTCTCATATTATCGGTACGGAAAACGTATAAAAAGTATATGTTTTCTGTTAAGTAAAAAAGCTGGTTCGTGTAAATACGAACCAGCTTTTTTACATATATGCTCTTAAACGTTGCAAACTAAAACAAAGTAGCAGTTTGAGACGGGTAAGGAGTGCAAAGTGATGCATATGCATATTTTTGAAGGGGCACGGCATCTTTCCAATAGTGAATGGGTTATTCGGGCTATTATAGCATACATATTTTTAATATTAGTTGCGAAAGCGATGGGGCAAAGATCCATCGCGCAACTTCGTTTTTTAGATGTCGTATTAGTATTATTGCTTGGTGGAAATATTTCTAACGCATTATCTGATGAAAAAGTAGGATTACTCGGATCAATGATTACAACGTTCATACTCGTTGTACTTCACATTATAAGCTCAGTCTTAATGTTGAAATGGGATAGATGGAGACGCTTTTTAGAGCCAGCACCTATTATTCTTATACACAATGGTTCCATTGATTTTAGCAATTTGAAAAAAGCGAGAATTACGGTGGAATATTTATTTTCGGAACTTCGTATGCGAAATGTGAGTGATATTCAAAAGATTAAATTAGCATTATGGGAAGCGAACGGTGTCGTTTCTATATTTCAGTATCCAGAATATGAAGCAGTTTCGCGGCTTGATCTGAAAGTGGCGGGAAAAAAATCTCCAGTTTCATTTGTATTAGTAAAGGATGGGAGCATTCAGAAAGATGTTCTTGCTTTATTAGGGAAAACAGAAGAATGGGCGAGAGAATTTCTAGAGAAAAACGCAGAAGTTGAATCCATTATGTTAGCTACAGTAGATGAAGCACATAAAATAAATATTTTGTTAAAAAAATGAAAAATATACGCATTTTGTCGTTTCATACATATGATACAATAGTGTGGACAACGAAAAAGGAGGCGATACGATGGGATATGTAGAAGAATTACGAAAAATAGTTGGTCATCGCCCTTTAATTTTAGTTGGTGCTGTTGTACTCGTTATAAATGAAAATGGGGATGTTTTATTACAGCAAAGAACAGAGCCTTACGGAAAATGGGGATTGCCTGGCGGATTAATGGAGCTTGGCGAATCACCAGAAGAAACAGCTTGCCGTGAAGTATATGAAGAGACAGGAATAGAAGTGAAGAACTTGCGATTAATTAATGTATTTTCGGGAGCGAATTATTTTACAAAACTAGCAAATGGTGATGAATTTCAATCCGTAACGACAGCCTATTATACGGATGAATATGAAGGGGAGTTTGTTATGAATAAAGAAGAAGCGGTTCAGCTTACATTCTTCCCACTAACAGAACTACCTGACTATATTGTAGGATCGCATAAAAAAATGATTGGTGAATATATGAAGATTATGGAAAAAGAGATATAATAATAGTGAAAGAAATACAAAAACACAGTTCTGGTCGGTAGTCCAGACGCATGATTTCATGTCAGTAACCTTCCCCTCCGGGATGTCCAGTATTTCTAATTTTTTTAAAGGAGGGGCTGTCAATGGATTTGACAGTATATCACGATGGTCAATTTTTCGTAGGAATTATTACGCATAAAGAAAAAGGAAAATTGTATGGAGCAAGGTATATTTTTGGAATGGAACCTTCAGATGAAGAAGTACTTATATTTGTGAATGGTCCAATGTTAGCATATTTCCAGCATGTTGCAAAATGCGGTGTGGAAGTGGAAGAAAAACAGCGTCCAAAAAATATAAAACGTATCATACGACAAGCGGCAAAAGAAGTAAATGTAAAGCGTTTTACTAAGGCACAAGAAGCGATTAGTTTATCTTATGAATTGTATAAACAAGAAAAGAAAGTGCAGTCTAAAGAGAAGCGAGAAGCTGAAAAACAAAGAAGACGTTTAATTAAAGTACAAAAAGCAAAGCAAAAGCATCGTGGCCATTAAAAAAAAGGTGTTAGAGCAAGGGCTCTAACACCTTTTCTATGCCTAAATACAAGTAAACTTACTTGTATTTCATAAACATTAACTGGTAAGATACAAATAGATAGTTTTAGAGGAGGGAAAAGATTGATTAATTTTAACTTTTTTATGAATGATGTTGTCCGCCAAGCGCGTGAAGAGATTGTCTCTGCTGGATATACAGAATTGACGACGCCGGAAGCAGTAGAAGAAGCGTTTAAAAGAAATGGAACAACACTTGTAATGATAAACTCTGTATGTGGTTGTGCAGGTGGTATTGCTCGTCCTGCTGCTGCGCATTCCGTACATTATGATAAACGTCCTAACCATCTTGTAACGGTGTTTGCAGGTCAAGATAAAGAAGCGACAGCAAAAGCTCGTGAATATTTCGAAGGATATCCACCTTCTTCTCCATCATTCGCTTTATTAAAAGATGGAAAAATTGTAACGATGGTAGAACGTCATGAAATTGAAGGTCATGAACCAATGCAAGTTATTGCAAAACTACAATCTTATTTCGAAGAGAATTGTGAAGAACTATAAATATAAGCGAAAAGGCGGTACGTCCACAATGAAGTGGATGTACCGCCTTTTTTTATTTAGTATTAAAATTTATGGGATATGCATAGTTATGTTGTTTTATGCAATGTTTTATACATGACAAACGTTGTTTGTATTGATATTTTATTTATTTTTATTTTATATATTGCATAAAAATTAAACTGCTGATACAATACAAACATCGAATAAATATTCTATTAAACTTTTAAATATACATTATTAGGGGGAAGAAAGATGAAGAAGTTATTATCAATATCGTTTGCACTTATTTTAATTGTAAGTATGTTCAGTGCTTGTAGTAATGGGGAAGAAAAGGCTACTGGAAAAAATAAGAAAGTACTGGTTATGGGGACTTCAGCAGATTATAAACCATATGAATACGTAGAGGCTTCAAAAAGTGATGAAATTATCGGCTTTGATGTTGATGTTGCTAAATATATCGGAAAAGAACTTGGTTATGAAGTGAAAGTGAAAGATATGGATTTTGGTGGTTTATTAGCATCCCTTAGCTCAGGAAAAGTTGATTTCGTAATGGCAGGTATGACGCCAACGGCAGAGCGTAAAAATAATGTTGACTTCACAGATATATATTTTGTTGCGAAAAACATGGTCGTTTCTAAAAAGGATTCTAATATTCAATCTGTAGAGGATTTAAAAGGGAAAAAAGTAGGAGTACAAACAGGATCTATCCAAGAAGAGAAAGCAGCAGAATTTAAAAAACAAGTAGATTTCAAAGTTGAGGGACGTGACCGTATACCAGAAATCGTACAAGAAATTAAAGCTGGTCGTTTTGACGCTGCAATTATAGAAGACACAGTTGCTAAAAATTATTTAGAAAAAATGAAAGAATTACAAGGAATTGAAATTAAAGAAGCACCAGAAGAAGTAGGAGCAGCAATTGCCCTTCCGAAAAATAGTGATAAAACAGCAGAATTTAATAAAGTAATTAAAAAAATGCAAGAAAATGGAGAAATGGATAAATTAGTGAAGAAATGGTTTGGCAGCGAAAAATAAGCTGCCTTTCACTTTTCTGTGAGGAGAATGAAAAGAATGAACTTAGATTTTTCGGCGATTACGCCTTCGATACCATATATACTAAAAGGCCTAGAAGTTACTTTAAAAATTGTAGCAGTATCAGCGTTAGTTGGGTTTATTTTAGGAACGTTATTAGCGCTTTGCAAAATTGCTAGAATACGAGCATTAAATATAGCGGCAGATTTTTATACATCAATTTTCCGTGGTACACCACTTGTATTGCAATTAATGATTATTTATTTCGGTGTCCCGCAAATAATTGGTTATGAAATACCAGCATTCGTAGCAGCTGTATTAGCATTTAGCTTAAATTCAGGTGCATATATGTCAGAGGTAATTCGTGCCGGCATTCAAGCGGTTGATAAAGGACAAACAGAAGCAGCGATGGCTTTAGGAATTCCTTACGGGAAAATGATGCGAAATATCATTTTCCCTCAAGCATTAAAAAATATATTACCAGCGCTTGTGAACGAGTTTGCGACACTTACGAAAGAATCGGCTGTAGTAACAGTAATAGGAGCGACCGATTTAATGCGCCGTGCTTACATTGTAGGCGGTGAAACGTTTAAATATCTTGAACCATTACTTTTTGTTGGACTCATTTATTATATGCTAGTCATTATTCTTACATTAGTCGGGAAGGCAATTGAAGGGAGAATGAAGAAAAGTGATTAAAATTGAAAACCTTCATAAATCATTTGGAAAAAACGAAGTATTAAAAGGGATTACAACAACGATTGAAAAAGGGGAAGTAGTAGCAATTATTGGACCGTCTGGATCAGGGAAATCAACATTTTTACGTTGTATGAATGTGCTAGAAGCACCGACAAATGGTCACATTTGGATTGGAACGGAAGAAGTAACGAATCCGAAAACGAATATTATGCACGTTCGTGAAAATGTCGGAATGGTATTTCAGCATTTTCACCTATTTCCTCATATGACTGTATTAGAAAATATTACGTATGCTCCTATCAATGTAAAAGGAGTAACGAAACAAGAAGCTGACAAGAAAGCCGAGAAACTTTTAGAAAAGGTCGGTTTATTAGATAAAAAAGATACGTATCCGAATCGTCTTTCGGGAGGACAAAAGCAACGTGTAGCAATTGCGAGAGCGTTAGCGATGGAACCAGAAGTGATGTTATTTGATGAACCAACATCAGCACTAGATCCAGAGATGGTAAAAGAAGTGTTAGAAGTTATGAAATCATTAGTTACGACAGGAATGACAATGGTGATTGTTACACATGAAATGGGATTTGCAAAAGAAGTAGCAGATCGTGTTCTCTTTTTAGATGGTGGAAAGCTTGTAGAAGATAGCGCGCCAACAGAATTTTTTGTAGCACCGAAAAGTGAACGTGCGCAACAATTTTTACAAAAAATATTGTAATATGTAAAGGTTGCGTGAATAATAAGTAGAAAAGGATGACATTGTGTCATCCTTTTTTTATACTAACTGTAAATACGTTTATACATATAGGAGCAGTGCTATGTTCAAAATTGGATACCGTACAGTAAAAACAGCAATAGGGACAGGCGCAGCCGTTTTTATTGCGCAGTTATTAGGATTAGAATTTTATAGTTCAGCGGGCATTTTAGTTATATTATGTGTACAAAATACGAAACGTAAATCACTTCAAGTGTCTTTACATCGTTTTTTAGCTTGTGTATTATCAATGGTATTCGCTTTTTGTATTTTTGAAACAATTGGATATACACCACTTGCAATTAGTATATTATTACTTACATTTATTCCGACTGCAGTTATGCTCAAAATTCAAGAAGGTATTGTCACGAGTTCAGTTATTGTGATGCATCTATATTCATTGAAACAAATTACATGGCTTATTGTTGGGAATGAAATTGCGATATTAACGATAGGAATTAGCGTGGCTTTATTAGTGAATATGTATATGCCAAGTAGTGAAAATAAGCTAAAAGAGTATCAGGATACAATAGAAAGTAACTTTAAAACAATTTTGTTTGAAATGGTCGTGTATTTACGAAACAGAGAAAGTAGCTGGAGCGGGGCAGAACTTATTGAAACTGAAAATATGCTAAATGAAGCAAGGGATGTATCGTTTAAGAAACTTGAGAATGCATTTATGCGAGAAGATGGCTATTACTATCGTTATTTTAATATGCGCATGCAACAATTCGAAATTTTAGAACGGATGATACCATTAGCAGCTTCTTTATCATGGACATATGAACAAGCTGATATGATTGCGGATGTGGTTGAAAACATTGGAAATGCTATTAGCCCTGAGAGTACTGGGGTTATTTCCTTAAGACAGCTTCAAGAAATGAGAGAATTATTTAGAGACATGCCATTGCCCGTTACACGTGAAGAATTTGAGATACGTGCGAAGCTTGTTCAACTTGTGTATGAAATGGAACAATATTTACTCATTAAAAGCCGTTTTAAGGGAAAGGATAATATAAAAGAACTTATATAGAAGGTAGGAATTATTATGCCGTATCTTCTCTCTTTCATATTATGTCTTTCTTTATCGCCTATTTGGCCTCTTGGTGATAATCCACGTGCCGGAGATCCTTTTATTATTGTAAATAAAGCGACGAATAAACTAGCTTATATTGACGATGGAAAGATCCAAAAGGTTTTTCCAGTAGCGACAGGGAAAACAAATGAATTAACTCCAGAGGGAACTTTTGATGTTGTAATGAAAGCGAAGGATCCGTATTATATTGCGAAGGATATTCCAGGTGGGTCACCGAAAAATCCACTTGGGTCAAGGTGGATTGGATTTAATGCAAGAGGAACTGATGGAAGTAAATATGGAATACATGGAACAAACCAACCTAGTTCAATTGGAAAGTATATTTCACAAGGATGTATAAGAATGAAGAAAAACGATGTGGAGTATTTATTTGATCGCATTCCAATTGGAACGAAAGTATGGATTGTGAAGTCGAAAAAATCATTTCAGCAATTGGCAAAACAAAAAGGAGCCATTGCATATGAAAAAGCCAACAAAGGTTGGCTTTTTCTATTGTAATAAGTTGTCTTGACATGTGTACATAACCATGAGTTAATGAGAGTATAGAAAGATAAAGTGAAACTTTAATCAGTGGGATGTTTTTTACCCGCGGATTATCAGCGCTCACCGATCAGGATAAAAAAATTAGATAAAGGGGTTGCTCATATGTACTTGAATCCTAAAATTTCGTATATGCAATTTTTTATGGGATTTCTATTTGTTATTACATTCATATTGGCAACTTTTAATATATGTTCTTATCTTGTAGCAATTGTATGTATGGCATTACTCAATCTTACTTTTGTTATTGGAGCATTTCAGCAGAAACAATATACAAGTTTTATAACAGCACTTGTAATGTCATTCTCCTTTAGTATTGTAGCGATTGTGCTTTATATAAAATAAACCATCTCGATATCGAGATGGTTTATTTTATTATGTTATGTGTAAAAAGTAAAAAAAGGACGAACACATCGTCCTTTTTACCAAAACATACTTGCGCCAGCAAGTAATGTTGTTACAAGCATAGAAATTAGCATTACATAAATCATAACTTTTTGAGCTTTTTTATGCATCGTTAAGCCTCCTTGCAAATCAGTACAATATTATTGTAACGAGAAATGATATTGTGGACAAGGGGAGAGAAGTGACAAAATTCGAGAAGTGCGTGTAAAGTATAACAGGAAATTTGTATGTATGTAGAGAATATATAATTAATGATAGAGTATAAGTTTTTTGTTATGCAAGCTGAAGAATGGAGATACGATGATGAAAATATATGAAACAAATCGTTTACATTTAAGGGAAATTGATGAGTCGTATGCTGAAAAAGTTCTTCAATATTACGACAGAAATCGTGAATTTTTAAAAGCTTGGGAAGAGTATAGACCGGATGATTTTTTTACGTTAGATTATCAGAAGAAAAAGTTACAAAAGGATAGAAAAGAGTTTGCAGAAGGTAAAATCATCAGGCTTTGGATTTTTAAAAAGGGTGATGATACGAAAATAATTGGATGTATTTCATTTAATTTAATTGTTCGCGGAATTTATCAATCTTGTGTACTCGGCTATAAATTAGATAAGGCAGAGTTAAACAAAGGTTATACGACAGAAGCGCTTAGAAAAGCGATTCAAGTTGCTTTTGAGGAATTTCAGTTACATCGTATAGAAGCACCGATTATGCCACGAAATTTAGCATCTATACAAGTAGTGACGAAGATAGGCTTTCAATATGAGGGCGTGTCTAGGAAAATGTTAATGGTTAATGGAGTATGGGAAGATCATATGCGCTGGGTATTGTTAAATGAGTAATAGAAAGCAGATGGTTATCTAGACATATAAACCGTCTGTTTTTTGTCTTGTATTTCGAAACTTTTGCGAAATTCTGTTATAATTAATAGTGTTACATACATAATGGTAGTGCAGGAGGCGCAGTCTTATGATTAATCAAGAACGTTTAGTAAATGAATTTATGGAATTAGTACAAGTAGATTCTGAAACGAAATTTGAAGCAGAAATTTGTAAAGTATTAACAAAGAAGTTTACAGATTTAGGTGTAGAAGTATTTGAAGATGACACAATGGCTGTTACTGGGCATGGTGCAGGTAATTTAATTTGTACTTTACCAGCAACAAAAGATGGTGTTGATACAATTTACTTTACTTCTCATATGGATACAGTAGTTCCTGGTAATGGAATTAAGCCTTCTATTAAAGATGGATATATCGTATCAGATGGTACTACGATTTTAGGTGCGGATGATAAAGCTGGATTAGCATCAATGTTCGAAGCAATTCGTGTTTTAAAAGAGAAAAACATCCCTCATGGTAAAATTGAATTTATTATTACAGTTGGAGAAGAATCTGGTCTTGTTGGTGCAAAAGCATTAGATCGTGAGCGCATTACAGCGAAATACGGTTACGCATTAGATAGCGATGGAAAAGTTGGTGAAATCGTTGTTGCAGCTCCAACACAAGCGAAAGTGAATGCAATTATTCGTGGGAAAACAGCTCATGCTGGTGTAGCACCAGAAAAAGGTGTATCTGCAATTACTATCGCAGCGAAAGCAATTGCGAAGATGCCACTTGGTCGTATTGATTCTGAAACAACTGCAAATATTGGACGTTTTGAAGGTGGTACACAAACTAATATCGTTTGCGATCATGTACAAATCTTTGCAGAAGCGCGTTCTTTAATCAATGAGAAAATGGAAGCACAAGTTGCGAAAATGAAAGAAGCATTTGAAACAACTGCAAAAGAAATGGGTGGTCATGCAGACGTTGAAGTAAACGTTATGTACCCAGGATTTAAATTTGCTGAGGGCGATCACGTTGTAGAAGTTGCAAAACGTGCAGCTGAAAACATTGGTCGTACACCTTCTCTTCACCAAAGTGGTGGCGGAAGTGATGCAAACGTAATTGCAGGACACGGTATTCCAACAGTTAACTTAGCGGTTGGTTATGAAGAAATTCATACAACAAACGAAAAGATTCCTGTTGAAGAATTAGCGAAAACAGCAGAATTAGTTATAGCAATTATTGAAGAAGTAGCGAAGTAATGTAATAGAAAAAGCGTGTAAATCACAATTGATTTACACGCTTTTTATTTTGATTCGATTGCTTTTACAAGGCGGATCAGCCAATACAAGAAAATCCATGGCAATATATAAGTTGTTGCTATATGTACTAGACGAGGGAAGAATCCAAATGTATTAAAGTTGAAAATAGGAAGCAGTAAATAATTAATGGCTATGATTAATATAATCACAAGGAACGTATAGTTGAGTTTATTAGTTGATTTCATCATAATCACCCCTTTTTGTAATTTGATACATTTTATGTAAATTGTATCAAATGTATGAAAGGAAAAGAACAAGTAATTATTATAACTATTATGCAAAATTTGATATAATGAAAGAACGAACGTTCTGATTAGGGAGTGAGTACTATGCGAGAAATGTATCCGAAAAATGGTCGTGTTATTTTGCATGTAGATATGAATTGTTTTTTCGCATCTGTTGAAATTGCTCATGACCCATCATTACAAGGGAAGCCGTTAGCAGTTGCTGGAAATGAAAAAGAAAGAAAAGGAATTATTATAACATGTAGTTATGAGGCAAGAGACTATGGAATACGTACAACGATGCCTCTTTGGGAAGCAAAAAGGTTATGCCCGCAATTAGTTGTAATGCGTCCTAATTTTACATTATATCGTGAAGCTTCATTTCAAATGTTTCAAATTCTTTCACGTTTTACGGAAAAAATACAACCAGTCTCTATAGATGAGGGGTATTTAGATATTACAGATTGCTACGCACTCGGTTCACCTCTTGAAATAGCAAAGATGATTCAGCAGGCGTTATTAACAGAGTTACAGCTTCCGTGTAGCATCGGAATTGCTCCTAACCTTTTCCTAGCAAAAACAGCTTCTGATATGAAAAAGCCTCTCGGTATTACCGTGCTTCGAAAACGAGATATTCCAGAAATGATTTGGCCACTTCCAGTTGAAGCAATGCATGGAATTGGAGAAAAAACAGCTGAAAAATTAAATGATATTCATATACAAACAATTGAGCAGTTAGCAAAAGGAAACGAACATATCATTCGCGCTAAAATTGGAAAGCATGGCGTTGATTTACAAAGGCGGGCAAAAGGTATGGATGATAGGGAAGTTGACCCGAGTCAAATGGGACAACATAAAAGTGTCGGTAATTCGATGACTTTTTCAAAGGATATGGATGAAGAGAAAGAATTACTTGATATGTTAGAACGGCTATCAAAATCAGTGAGTAAAAGATTACAAAAGCGAACTCTTGTCAGCTATAATATTCAAATTATGATTAAATATCATGATAGGCGGACAGTAACACGGAGTAAGCAATTGAAAAATGCGATTTGGGAAGAACGAGATATTTTTCAGGCAGCATCTCGTTTATGGAAGCAACATTGGGACGGTGATTCTGTTCGTTTACTAGGTGTTACAGCCACTGAAATAGAGTGGAAGACAGAATCGGTGAAACAATTAGATTTGTTTTCATTTGAAGAAGATGCGAAAGAAGAGCCGCTACTTGCTGTCATCGATCAAATTAATGATAAGTATGGAATGCCGATTTTACAACGAGGTAGTCAATTATTACGTAAGCAAGAAAAGTCTTTTCAGCAAAAATTAGAAAATAAGTTTATGTAGAAGGTGTCATGAAGCTGTAAATATCATGACACCTTTTATTTTTACAATTAACTATGAAATTTTTTACTATAAAGTTTTTATAGAAAATAAATTGTTTCTTTTGCACTACAAGCAAAAGAATTATTTAATAAATCAAGTGAAAGGATAAATTTAGATGAGTTTGATCAAAGTATGTATACAAATTTTTTGACGGAATATGACGATTTGCTAAATAAGTATAAATAAAAAAAGCACTGTAACCAGTGCTTTTTATTATAGATTATGAGATTGTAGCATTTTCAAAAATAACAATTTCTGAACTGTTTGTTGTTGAAACGCGTTGTGCGTAATATGTTAAAGCTGAAGAAATATATGTTGGTAATGAATCATTTGTATGTGTTGTTGTATATTCATGGATTAATTCTTTCAAAGTCGTCCATTCTAATTGTGCTGGGTGATCAGAAACGAAAGAACTTACCCAGCGATCAAATGAAGATGAAAAATCAGTTTGTAAACGAAATGCTTCTTTCATAATAAAACGCTCCCTTAAAATGTAGTATAATCATTTTAACATAAAACACGAACGATTACTAAGTTTTTTGAGTATAACGTTCGTGATATATAGTTGTCTAGATGATTGGTTATGTAAATTCGATTTGCCATTTGAAATAACATTCCGTAAGATGAAAGGTAGATTATATAAAGAGCTGGAGGAAAGAAAGTGGAATTTGTATTTTTAGGAACTGGTGCAGGTGTTCCTTCGAAAGGAAGGAACGTTTCGGCAATTGCTTTGCAATTGTTAGAAGAACGAGGACAGACTTGGTTATTTGATTGTGGCGAGGCGACGCAACATCAAATATTACATACATCAGTACGCCCACGCCGCATTGAAAAAATATTTATTACGCATTTACATGGTGATCATATTTTTGGCTTGCCTGGTTTATTAGGAAGCCGTTCATTTCAAGGAGGGACTACACCTTTAACAGTGTATGGACCAAAAGGAATTAAACAATTTATTGAAGTGGCATTATCAGTAAGTACGACACATGTAAAATACCCACTTGAAATTGTGGAGATAATAGAAGAAGGTACTGTATTTGAAGATAATGAATTTCACGTGGAAACGAAAAGATTGTCACATGGTATTGAATGTTTTGGGTATCGTATTGTAGAGAAAGATATACAAGGTGCTCTTTTAGTCGATAAATTACTGGAGATGGGTGTGAAACCTGGCCCGCTCTTTAAACGTTTAAAAGATGGAGAAGTAGTTGAATTAGAAAATGGTACGATACTAAATGGAAAAGACTTTATTGGTCCACCTCAAAAGGGAAGAATTATTACCATTTTAGGTGATACAAGATATTGTGAAGCGAGTAGAGAGCTGGCACAAGACGCTGACGTACTTGTTCATGAAGCCACTTTTGCAGCAGAGGATGAACAACAAGCATATGATTATTTTCATTCTACATCTAAGCAAGCTGCGAGTATTGCACTTCAGGCAAATGCAAAACGATTAATATTGACTCATATTAGTTCTCGTTATCAAGGAGATACATATAAGGAATTATGGAAAGAGGCAAGAGAGCTATTTTCTAATACAGAAATAGCTACGGATTTGAAATCATTTCCAGTAGATAGATAATAATGGTGTGAAAAAATGGTGACGAAAGGTTGCCATTTTTTTATTTCTAAAAAAAATTTAAAATAAAACTGTTATCATTTTATGTTTATATTGGATGAAACAGAAAGTTTTAATGATGTGAAGAAATAGGATAAAAATACATAGTACCGATTGTTTAGAGAAACTGTTATATAAGTCAGACGACATACGAGTGGTACAAATAGCAAAAACGGATCGTTATTCAGAACTTTTAAAATTTATTAAAAGTAAGCGTTTTATTAAAAACAAGATATAATGAGGGCAGATTATAATTTATTGTAGGCTACATGCGTTTTAGCCATTTGTCGTAACAAGTGGAGTTGACTAAATCGTGAGAGGGAAACATGAGAATTATAAATAAGAAGGATATTACTATTATTTGTACTAAGTCTTTTTTCATTTTTTAGCTTTAAAGCACTAAAAGGTATGAAAGCAATGGGAGTTTCACTTGTTTATGCTATGCTTGTAAGGGGTTCTGTGTTAAACTTTGGATTGCTACAAGACTTTATTGTGGATTAGCTTATATGATTAGTAAATGAAGGTAATGCTAAGTTTCTTATTTATTATGATAATTGGTATTATTTCAGGATATATTGTTTCACTGTTATTCAAAAACTATCCAATTCGTATAGCGGAACAAATTCGTCGTACAACTGGAAAAGCAACCGATTCGGTAGCTTAATAGAATAGTAAAAAATTTTTGCACAGAGGTTTAGGGGGAGTTATGATGAAGTATCGCTCAGTATTTGATATTATTGGTCCAGTTATGATTGGTCCATCAAGTTCACATACAGCAGGCGCAGCAAGAATGGGGCAAGTTGCTCGCCAGCTGTTTCGTCATGAACCAGAAAGAGTAAGCATTTCATTATATGGATCATTTGCAAAGACGTATCGTGGGCATGGTACAGATGTAGCGTTAATAGGTGGGATATTAGGGTTTGAAACAGATGACTTACGTATTCCAGAAGCGCTAGACATAGCAAAAGAGCGCAAAATCGAAGTAGAATTTATTGAAGAAGATGCAAATGCACCTCACCCAAATACAGCGAGAATTCGTTTGTATAAAGGTGAAGAAGAAATTGAAGTTGTTGCTTGCTCAATTGGTGGCGGTAAAATTGAAGTTGTAGAATTAAACGGATTCGATCTTCAATTAACAGGCACGAGTCCAGCACTACTTATTGTAAATAACGATCGCTTCGGTGCTATTGCAGCAGTAGCTTCAATCCTTGCGAAACATGAAATTAACATTAGTACAATGAGTGTTTCTCGTAAAGAAAAAGGAAGAAGAGCGCTTATGGTTATCGAAACAGATGAATTATTAGCAGATGAAGTGATTGAAGAAATAAACGCGCAACAAAATATTTGTCAAGTAACTATTATGGAATAATTGCAGGGGGGACACACCATGTTTCGGAACGCAGCGGAACTAGTGGCGCAAGCTAAAGAACAAAATGTAAAAATCGCAGAAATTATGATTCAATGTGAAATGAAAACAAGAAGTATTTCACGTGAAGAAGTAATTGCTGGTATGGAAAAGAACTTAGTCGTGATGGAGCAAGCAGTAGAACGTGGTATTCGCGGAGTGAAATCACCAACTGGTTTAACTGGCGGAGATGCTGTAAAAGTTCAGGCGTATATGAATAGCGGAAAAGGCTTATCTGGAGATACGATTTTGGACGCGGTGAGTAAAGCTGTTGCAACAAATGAAGTAAACGCAGCGATGGGAATTATTTGTGCAACACCAACAGCAGGGTCTGCTGGAACAGTGCCAGGTGTACTGTTTGCACTGCAAGAAAAATTACAGCCGACACGCGAAGAGATGATCGAATTTTTATTTACAGCAGGAGCTTTCGGTATGGTTGTTGCGAATAATGCTTGTATTTCCGGCGCGGCAGGAGGTTGCCAAGCTGAAGTAGGTTCAGCAAGTGGAATGGCAGCAGCAGCAGCAGTTGAGATGGCTGGTGGAACACAAGATCAAGCAGCTACAGCGATGGCGATTTCATTAAAGAATATGCTTGGTTTAGTATGTGATCCTGTTGCAGGGCTTGTAGAAGTACCTTGTGTAAAACGTAATGCAGCAGGAGCTGCGAATGCGATGATTTCAGCTGATTTAGCATTAGCTGGCGTAACGAGTACAATTCCATGTGATGAAGTGATTGAGGCGATGTTTAGAATCGGACAAACGATGCCAGTAGCACTTCGTGAAACAGCTGAAGGTGGACTTGCAGCAACACCAACTGGTCGCCGTCTGCAAGAAGAGATTTTTGGGAAGACTAATAACTAAACAATATATGTTAATAAAAAAATGGAGCTCAAGTAAGATTGAGCTCCATTTTTATTTTTCTTTTGTTAGTTGTTCTAATGTTTTCCCAAGATTATGTGATCGTTGTGTAGCCTGTGTAATACAAGAAATAAGTGCTTGTTGAAATTTATGTTCTTGTAATACTTCAATGCCTGCTTCGGTCGTTCCGCCAGGAGAAGTAATTTCCTTTCGCAAAACAGAAGGGTGTTTTTCACTTGCTTTTAGCATTTCAGCAGCACCAATCATCGTCTGAAGAATAAGTGACTTTGCAACATCTTCTTTTAAACCAATTGTTTTTGCGGCTTCTTCCATCGCTTCCACTACGTAATAAATATAAGCAGGCCCACTTCCAGATAATGCAGTGACAGCATGCATATCTTCTTCCTCTACAACAGAGACGAGACCGATCGTTTCAAATAAAGCTATGGCAGTCTGAATATGTTCCGCTGTTGCATGTTTTGAAGGCGAGATAGCAGTAGCTGATTTTAAAATAGCTGCAGATGTATTTGGCATCGCACGAATAATCGGAACATCTTTTTGAAGTAGGTTTCTAATCGAGTGAGTAGAAACACCTGCTAATAAGGAAATAATAAGCAGGTTATTATGTATATCTTCTTTAAAAGGAGTAAGCGCTTCTGCAACATCCTTTGGTTTCATTGCTAGAAAAAGAATAGTTGTATCAGTAAGTAGCTCTTTTTTATTATGCGTACCTTTTACGCCATATTTTTTATGTAGCTCCTGCAATCTTGTCTCGTTAGAACGATTACTTACGGTAATTTGTTCGCCTTTCACAACATTTGCATGTAACAAGCCACCAATAATAGCTTCAGCAATAGAGCCTGCACCGAGAAAGGAAATGTTTTGAATAGACATGATGTTCCTCCTTTAAATTTGGTTAGAAATTCTTATAAATGTACATACATTCGTTTTTTTACAGGAAACACCTCTTTTTATCTGAAAATAATGACAAATATATATAGAAGTTGTAAACTGAAGAAGTATTCATTTTTGAACCGGAAAGAGACAGGGGGGCTAAGCATGACGGCGATTCACCGAATGGAGATTCCTGTGCCATTTGCAGTTGAAACTGTGAATGTGTTTTTAGTTGAGGGGGAGACATTAACATTAATTGATACAGGGACGAATACAGAAGAGGCAAGAAGTGCTTTAGAAAGGCAATTAGGTACATTAGGATATGCGATAGAAGATATTAAAACGGTAGTCATTACGCATCATCATGCGGATCATTGTGGGCTTTTAAATATATTTTCTGAGAAAACGAATATTATTGGACATCCTTGGAATGAGCCTTGGATCACGCAAAATCCAGAATTTTTAAAGTGGTATCATGAGTTTTTTAGAGAGACAGCTTTGCAATTTGGTGTTCCAGCGGCATTTTTGAAAGACGAGGCGTTATTGACGACGAAGACACTTAAATATTCTTGTAATAGATCGTTAACGCATACTGTGAGAGAGGGAGATCGTATTGATTCTTTACCTGGGTTTACAGTAATCGAAACACCAGGTCATGCTTCCACTCATATTTCATTATATAGAGAATCTGATGGAATATTAATTGGCGGGGATGCTCTCATTAGCCATATTTCTTCGAATCCCATATTAGAACCACCATATGAAGGACAAACAGAAAGGGCGCGCCCGTTATTACAATATAATCAAACATTAAAGCGTTTAAGTGAAATGAATATTTCGCGCATTTTATCAGGACATGGAGAAGATGTTCTAAATGTGAAACAACTTATTGAAACGAGATTACAAAAGCAAGAAACACGTGCGTTTAAAGTGCTTGAGTTATTAAAGGAAAAACCAATGACAGCATTTGAAGTATGTGTAAAACTATTTCCGGTATTATATAAGGAGCAATTGCCGCTTACTATTTCAGAAACTGTTGGACAATTAGACTTTTTAGCATATAATCAACAAGTGATGATTGATGAATCTTCGCAACAATTGATTTATTATGCAAAGTAGGTGACAGCAATGACGGGACGTTTACAAGATAAAGTAATCGTCATTACAGGTGCTTCTAGTGGAATTGGAGAGCAAGTTGCAATGCAAGTTGCAGAGCAGGGGGCGACTCCAGTATTAATGGCTAGAACAGAAGAGAAATTAAAAGCGTTAGCAGAGAAAATTAAAGAAACTTATAATACGCCTTGCTATTATTATGTATTAGATGTAAGTGAAGAGATGGAAGTACAATCTGTTTTTTCAAAGGTATTACAAGAAGTGGGACGTATTGATATATTAGTAAACAATGCGGGATTTGGTATTTTTAAAACATTTGAAGATGCGTCAATGGATGAAGTGAAAGATATGTTCCAAGTAAATGTATTTGGATTAGTAGCTTGTACGAAAGCGGTACTACCCTATATGGTGAAAAGGAACGAAGGACATATTATTAATATTGCTTCACTTGCTGGGAAAATTGCAACTCCAAAATCGAGTGCGTATGCAGCGACGAAACATGCAGTATTAGGATTTACGAATAGTTTACGCATGGAGTTGTCTAGTACAAATATTTTCGTAACAGCGATTAATCCAGGTCCGATAGATACAAACTTTTTTGAAATAGCGGATCAATCCGGTACATATGTGAAAAATATGGGACGGTACATGTTAAAACCAACATATGTAGCAGAGCAGATCGTAAAATCGATGCAAACGAAAAAGCGTGAAGTAAACTTACCGAAGTGGATGGGCATTGGTCCGAAACTTTATGCACTATTCCCAGGTTTATTTGAGCGTGTTGCAGGTAAATCATTAAATAAAAAATAGGAGATTTCCATATGGAAATCTCCTATTTTTTATTTTCCAGTCACATAATCGTAAACGATATCCTCAACTGCCTCGTATACATCAATTTCAGTATTTGAATGAATTATCGTTTGAATATGTTTAATTAGCATTTCCTGATCCTCATTTGACATAGTATTACATTGATATTGTTGAAAACTTTTTATGATCATTTTCTCAATTAATTTTTCATTCATGTTTTTCCCCGCCTGTATGTACGTATGTATTGTTTTACCCGGCATTAACGGGCAGTAAAACTCCCACCTTAAAATTCGGCTAGAGCAAAGAAGTTAGGTGGGAGATCGACTGCCCCTAAACGCCCGATTGGTTCAACTAATAATCAGTGAGGATGAACAAAACCCCACTGATTATAGTTTCACTTTATTGTACTTGAAGTGAAATGAAAAAACTACTATACACTATTTGTGTATAAAAATTCTATTGTGTATATTGTTTTTCTAGTAAAATTAAGTTTTTTAAGTTTGTAAGATTTATAAATATTTAATTGACTCTATAAATATACAATATTATAATCATACTTAATTTAAAGAATTGATATGAGGAGGAGCATATGAAAGTCGCGATTATTGGAGCAACTGGGTATGGAGGTATTGAGTTAATTCGGTTATTAGAGCAACATCCATATTTTTCGATAGCATCTCTTCATTCTTTTTCGCAAGTTGGCGAGTGTATAACAAATGTATATCCGCATTTTCAAAATGTTCTTGTTCATACGTTACAAGAAATTGATGCGGAAGAAATAGTGAAAGAAGCAGAAATTGTATTTTTGGCAACCCCAGCAGGAGTATCAGCAGAGCTAACTCCAAAATTATTAGCAGTAGGTTTAAAAGTAATTGACCTATCTGGAGACTTTCGTATGAAAGATCCTTTCATATATGAACAGTGGTATAAAAGGACAGCTGCAAAAGAAGCAGTTCTTAGTAAAGCTGTATATGGGTTAAGTGAATGGAAAAGGTCCGAGATTCAAAATGCAAATTTAATTGCAAACCCAGGATGCTTTGCTACAGCTGCATTATTAGCGGTATTGCCGTTAGTTCGTAGCGACATAATTGAAGAAGATTCCATTATTATTGATGCGAAATCAGGAGTATCTGGAGCAGGCAAAACGCCAACGACAATGACTCACTTTCCTGAGTTATACGATAACCTGCGTATTTATAAAGTAAATGAGCATCAACATGTTCCTGAGATTGAGCAAATGCTCGCGGAGTGGAATAGGGAAACGAAGCCAATCACGTTTAGTACACATTTAATACCGATATCACGGGGAATTATGGTTACACTTTATGCGAAAGTAAAACGAGAAATGGAAATAGGGAAACTTCAAAAATTATATGAAGAAACGTATGAACAATCGCCTTTCATTCGAATTCGTACGCAAGGAGAGTTTCCAAGTCCGAAAGAAGTGAGGGGCTCAAATTATTGTGATATGGGGATAGCTTACGATGAAAGAACCGGAAGAGTGACAGTCGTTTCTGTTATAGACAATATGATGAAAGGTGCGGCTGGGCAAGCGATTCAAAATGCAAATATAGTAGCGGGACTAGAAGAAACAACAGGTTTACAGCATATGCCGCTTTATTTATAAGGGGGACATGATGATTAAAGTAGAGTCTATTACAAAATTAGATAATGGTTCAATTGTAACGCCAAAAGGCTTTTCGGCAGTCGGTACTGCAAATGGTTTGAAAAAAGACAAAAAGGATTTAGGTGTAATCATTTGTGAAGTGCCAGCATCATGTGCTGCCGTTTATACAACGAATCAAATACAAGCAGCTCCCCTGCAAGTAACGAAAGACAGTATAACAGCTGAGGGGAAATTGCAGGCAATTATCGTCAATAGTGGAAATGCAAATGCTTGTACAGGAATGAAAGGGTTACAAGATGCTTACGAGATGCGTGCATTAGGAGCGGAACATTTTGGATTGAAAGAAAATTACGTTGCAGTAGCTTCAACAGGTGTAATTGGTGTCCCTTTACCGATGGATATAATCCGAAAGGGAATTGCAACTCTTATCCCGACGAAGGAAGAAAGTGAAGCTCATTCTTTTTCTGAAGCAATCTTAACGACGGATCTTATAACGAAAGAAACTTGCTATGAAATGATGATTGATGGGAAGAAAGTGACGATTGCTGGTGTTGCGAAAGGTTCAGGGATGATTCATCCAAATATGGCGACGATGCTAAGTTTTATTACGACAGACGCTCATATAGAGCATGACGTATTACAAACAGTATTATCACAAATAACGAATCGTACATTTAATCAAATTACGGTAGATGGAGATACTTCTACGAATGATATGGTCATCGTTATGGCAAGTGGATTATCAGAAACGAAACCAATCAATATGGAACATGCAGATTGGGAAACTTTCGTATTTGCTTTACAGAAGGTATGTGAAGATTTAGCGAAAAAAATCGCACAAGATGGTGAGGGCGCTACGAAGTTAATAGAAGTAAATGTGTTAGGAGCTCGAACGAATGAAGAGGCAAAGAAAATTGCAAAGCAAATAGTCGGTTCGAGTCTTGTGAAAACAGCAATACATGGTGAAGATCCAAACTGGGGGCGAATTATTAGCAGTATTGGACAAAGTGAAGTCACGATTAACCCAAATACAATTGATATTACTCTTCAATCTATTACGGTGCTGAAAAATAGTGAACCTCAAATGTTTTCTGAAGAGGAAATGAAAAAGAAATTAAAAGAACATGAAATTATGATTGATGTGTATTTACATTTAGGAGAAGAGACAGGATCAGCTTGGGGCTGTGACTTAAGCTATGAATATGTGAAAATAAACGCTTGTTATCGTACATAAGGAGAGGGAAGATGAGCGATTATATTGTAGTGAAATGCGGCGGTAGTATGTTGGATCAATTAAATGATGTGTTTTTTGATTGCATAAAGAAATTGCAACAGAAGTATAAAGTAGTGATTGTCCATGGCGGCGGCCCAGAAATTGATGCCCAATTAAAAGATTGTAACATCAAAGTAGAAAAAAGAGATGGATTACGAGTAACACCAAAAGAAGTTATGGATATTGTTCAAATGGTGCTATGCGGAAGTACGAATAAAAAGTTTGTAATGAAGTTGCAAAGGCATAATTTACTTGCGGTAGGTTGCTCAGGGTGTGATGGCAAGTTACTTCAAGTTCAACCTGTCAGTGAGGAGATAGGATATGTGGGAGAAGTAAGTTATGTCGAAACGGCCTTACTAAAAGGATTAATAAATATGAATTATATTCCTGTTATTGCTCCGGTCGGCATAAATGATAATGAGATTTATAACATAAATGCGGATACCGCCGCAGCTGGAATTGCGGCTGCATTATCTGCAAAAGAACTCATTTTTATTACAGATGTAGATGGGGTATTACATGAAGGAAAGTTACTAAAGAAAACGGATGAATTTGAAATTGTGAATTTAATAGAAAAAGGAGTTATTACAGGCGGGATGATTCCGAAAGTACAGGCGGCACTAGCGTCATTAAAAATGGGAGTGCAAAAGATAAGTATTGTGAACGGTACAAAAGATTTTACTGAAGTTACGGGAGAGTGTATTGGAACGACGGTAACGAAAGGAGTAAGTATCGTATGACARGTCATCTTTTTCAAACGTATGGGAGAAGAAATATTGAGCTTGTAAAGGGAAGTGGAACGAAAGTCGTTGATGAAAATGGTAAGCAATATTTAGATTTCACATCAGGAATTGGCGTATGTAATTTAGGACATTGTCACCCTACTGTTATGAAAGCTGTACAAGAGCAACTTCATGATATATGGCATATATCTAACCTGTTTACAAACAGCTTACAAGAAGAAGTCGCGTCATTATTAACAGAAAATATTGCATTAGATTATGTGTTCTTCTGTAATAGCGGGGCAGAGGCGAATGAAGCAGCTTTGAAGTTAGCCCGTAAGCATACTGAAAAGTCTCTCGTCGTAACATGCAAGCAGTCTTTTCACGGTAGAACATTCGGAACGATGAGTGCGACGGGGCAAAATAAAGTGAAAGAAGGATTTGGTCCATTACTTCCATCTTTTTTACATATTCCTTTTAATGATATTAAGGCATTGAAAGAGGTAATGAATGAAGAAGTTGCGGCAGTAATGGTAGAAGTTGTTCAAGGAGAGGGAGGAGTCATACCTGCTAATCTATCTTTTTTGGAAGAGATTGAAACATTATGTAATAAGTTCGGCTCCTTATTTATTATAGACGAAGTACAAACGGGGATAGGAAGAACAGGAACACTATTTGCTTACGAACAAATGGGGATAAAACCTGATATCGTTACCGTTGCAAAGGCACTAGGAAATGGTATTCCTGTTGGAGCGATGATCGGCCGTAAGGAACTCGGAACGTCGTTCACTGCAGGATCACACGGTTCAACGTTTGGCGGGAATTATATTGCGATGGCTGCAGCGAAAGAAGTATTGCAAGTAAGTAAGAAACCATCGTTTTTAAAAGAAGTAAAGGAAAAGGGCGAATACGTATTAGAGAAGTTGCGAGAGGAATTACGACATGTCGACTGTATTCAAAATATACGTGGTAAGGGGCTTATGATTGGGGTTGAGTGTAAGCATGAAGTTGCAAGTTTTATAGAACAACTAGAGAAAGAGGGTCTTCTCGTATTACAAGCAGGATCTAATGTGATAAGACTATTACCACCACTTATTGTAACGAATGAAGAGTTAGAACAGGCAGTATATATGATAAAAAAAGTAGTTTGTACAAAAAACGTATCAATCATATAAGGGGGAAATTCCATGTCAACTGTACAAGTACCGAAATTAAATACGAAAGATTTTTTAACATTAGAAGAACTGACACAAGAAGAAATCATTTCTTTAATTGAGTTCGCTATATATTTAAAAAAGAATAAGCAAGAGCCTTTATTACAAGGGAAAATATTAGGGCTTATCTTTGATAAACATTCGACTCGTACTCGCGTATCTTTTGAAGCGGGAATGGTACAGCTCGGAGGACATGGCATGTTTTTAAGTGGGAAAGAGATGCAAATTGGAAGAGGGGAGAGCGTTTCAGATACTGCGAAAGTATTATCTCATTATATTGACGGGATCATGATACGTACATTCTCACATGCCGATGTAGAAGAGCTTGCAAAAGAATCGAGCATACCTGTTATTAATGGATTAACGGACGATCACCACCCTTGTCAAGCGTTGGCAGATTTAATGACGATTTATGAAGAAGTAAAGACATTTAAAGGAATTAAATTAGCTTATGTAGGTGATGGGAATAACGTATGTCATTCATTGTTGTTAGCGAGTGCGAAAGTTGGAATGAATATGACTGTTGCGACGCCTGTAGGATATGAACCGAATGAGGAAATTGTAAAAAAAGCGTTAATGATTGCTGAAGAAACAGGGGCTGTAATTGAAATTTTGCATAATCCTGAATTAGCGGTGAGTGAAGCAAATTTCATTTATACTGACGTTTGGATGAGCATGGGGCAAGAAGGAGAAGAAGAGAAATATACTTTATTTCAACCTTACCAAATCAATAAAGAACTTGTTATGCATGCGAAGCAAACATATCGTTTCTTACACTGTTTACCTGCCCATCGTGAAGAAGAAGTAACAGGAGAAATTATAGATGGACCACAGTCTATCGTCTTTGAGCAAGCTGGTAATCGATTGCACGCGCAAAAAGCATTATTAGTAAGTTTATTTAAAAATGTAGAAGAACTTTCTTAAATGAAGTGCACCTCAATTGTTAGATACGAATAACAATTGGGGTGTTTTTTATGGTTAAATTCTTTTTAGAAGAGAAAGTAAATACAATAAAAAGATATTACTTTGAGTATATACTGAATGTACTTAATTATATGGGTAGAGGGGGGATATCTATTAGAGAAACAGCTACTAAATTTTTTGTATAACCTTTTGTGCCTAGTTTACTAAGAAGACTCTTTACTTCACATACACGTAGGCTTCATTTGCTGTTAAGCAGGCTTTATGTTGTATAAAGATTTTTGGATGTTCTGAAATTTCTGTATTTACATTTTTTTCTTTTTATCTCATAATTTTAATTGGGAGAGGGAGGAAAAAAATGGTTCAAATTAAAGTTACACCTGAAATGCTAGAAGAAGTTGCGAATCGTGCAAGCAATACCCGAATCGCATTAGAATCTATACATAATAATTTATGTAATGAAATAGATCAATTGTGTTTTCAGTGGATTGGTGCCTCTAATCAACAGTTCATTCAAATGTTCAATGATGCGAGACTAAAAGCTTTTACATCTATTCATTCACTTGTAAAAGTAGAAGAAGATTTGAAACGAATTGCTGAAAAATTCCGCAATACAGATAATCAAGATGTTACAATGGAACAAGGAGCGATGTGTGGACCACTATCATCAGAAAAAGAGGATTTTGATGGTGAAAAACTTGCTAGGGATATAGTAGGTGAAATAAGTGGTGAGTATGATATTCGTCGTGCTTGGGATGGGATTGATCCATCTACTGGCGAAAAACTATCTACTTTGGATAGAGTATTTGCTGGAGGAATGGCAGTAGCAGGGATTACACCCTTTGGGAAGATAGCTAAAGTAGGCAAAGGAGTTAAAATGACTGCTAAGGCTACTGAGGCTGTGAATAAAGCTAAAAAAGTATCTGTGGAGAAAGTCAATGGAGTTAAGGGGGCCGGTAAAGCTGGGGGACCTGTAGAGGTCAAAGCACCTCCTGGAGCGACAGATGAACAGATAGCGCAAGTTAAGGCTTATGTTGAGGGATCTAATAAAGCCTTAGAAGCTGGTGCTTTATCACCAACAGGAAGGGTATCAACTAAAGGTAAATTAAGACAAGAAGCTTCACGTGCGGCAAGGCTAGAAGGTAAGCGAGCTGCTGATAATGGAGAAGCATACAAGGGACATGTTGGTCATGTTCCTGATACAACTTGGATGGGGAAACCGGAGCCTCATAGTTGGTTAGACCTTGATCCAAAAGTTAATATGAGCATAGGTGGACAGGCTAATAAATATCCAATTGGTTATAAACCTACAAAATTTAAGTTTGTAGAGGAGGAGTAGATGATGAATAATTGGAAAGATAAGATAGCTACAATGATTTTAGTGAAGCAGGAGCTAATGAAACAAGATGTAGAAAAAATATGGCCACACCATTTTCCAGAGGTGGGAGCAAATGAAAAATCTATTCGCATTATTGAACAAGAATTGGGATATAAGCTTGATTTAATGTATCGAGAATTTCTTCAATATGCCAATGGTTGGGCAGGCTTTTATCAAACGGTGGATTTATTTGGTACGGAGCAATTAAAGGAATCATCTATAATGGATTATGCTCAGGTATTATTAGAAGCTATAGATGATGTTGTTTTAGAAGAAAGCGGTGTTTTAAGACAGGAGCTATTACCAATAGCAGTTTCTGAATTTGATAGGGATTTATTTGTTTTATGTTTACCTAATTCTTCTAGACCAGGAGAGATAATTTGGTTTGCGGGTGAAGAAATAGATAGATTTGAGAATTTTGACGAGTACTTTTTAGCAATGATCGACTATAATAGAGAAGAGATATTAGCTTTAAAGGGGTAGTTTATGCAATCGTGTTTTTTAAGTGTATGTTAATGTGCGGCTATAAAAACATAAATACTAATACGGCTAAAGCAAAATATATTTGAAGTGAACAGAAAAGAAAATGAATATTAATCGTCAAGATATACAAGTTTTAAGGTTACGATAAAATCTAGAGCAATTTAAAAACAATATGAACTGAAAGTACTTGATTGTCGATTAAAGGCAACAAGTGCTTTTTTCGTCTTGATATAAAAATAAATGAAATGGGACAAACATTAGGAGAATAAATAAGAACAAAGCTGCTCAATTTGAACTGCACCGCAATTGTTAGACACGAATAACAATTTGAGGTGCACTTTTTATATTGAAATGTCATATGTATATTTAGTTAACCATTTCGATATCCTTTATAATAAAAGAGAAAGTGAAATTTGTTTTTCAGAGTATGTAAGGGCATACTACATATAAAAATATAGTTAAAGAGATGATGAGAGTGAAAACACCTAAGAAAACATATTCGTTTTTCCAGCGGATGTGGAGAATATTAAAGTTTCAATATTATAAGTTACTTCGATCGCCAGAAGGAGCAAAGAAAGTATCATTAGGCTTTGCGATAGGCTTTGGTTTAGAGATGCTGGTCCTATATACGGCATCGCTCGTATATGTAATATTTTATCCGATCGTTCGATTGGCAAAGGGATCTTTTCCTGCGGCGGTTATTGGCAATATTATTGGGAAAATATCATTTTTACCAGTATTTTTATTTCCATTTGCATATGCGTTAGGAAAAATGATTTATCCATTTCATGTGAAAAAGATACATCATGAACCATTTACGATCTCTGACTTGTTTTCAAGCCATATTTTCACAATGTTAAAGAGCTTGTTACAGAGTGAAGTGTATGTATTAATTGGTATGACGATAATAGGAGTTGTGTTTGGGGTAATTTCATATTTTGTTGTGCATTATTTATATGAAAAGAACCGTAAGCTACGTTTGAAGAACAGAAAGAAACGAGTGAGAGAACCACTCGTGCAAATATAAAGAGTGTCACATTCATTTTCTCCTTGGAATATGTTTAAGAAAAAGGAGGAGAGAATGAATGTATTATTATTACGTACCGCAAGTATATCCATATGTAAATTATTATCCGGTAAATGATATGAGGCAGCAATTTGGAGTGTATCAGCAGCAGCAATTACCACAAATACCACAACAACAGCCTACGCAAGAACAAAAACCATATTTAACGACATGGCCATATTCAAATGTATACTATGGTAATTATTACGAATCATAAAGCTGCTTCTATGTAGAAGCAGCTTTATGCGTTTGTTTTCAAAATTAAATTTTGAATGGTTTGAAGAGAGTGAATGAGCTTTTCGCGCTCTTCCTCAGATAATGTTTGGAAATTTTCTTTTAATTTGTCTAAAATGAATTGTTGATACTGATTTACTAACAATTTCCCTTCAGCTGTTAGGGAAATTAAAATGACCCGTCGATCTTTTTCGCTATAATGACGCTCTATTAGTTCTTCTTGAATCAATTTGTTTAATAGAGGTGTCATGTTAGGCCGTGAAATCGCTAGCCGCTTGCCGATTTCGGAAACTGCTAATGTACCATTTTCATGCAGAAGTAGCAATACTTGTGTATGTGATGGCGGCATATGTCTTTGAGAAGAAAATTCTCCAGGAAGCATAAATTTGCGATAAAAAAGAGGCACTAGCGAAAGAAGATGATCAACAATACGTTCCCACTCGCGTGATTCCATATAAAGGCCCCCTTCCACTATCATTGTAACAAAAAAGACATGTTATAAAAATAGAATTGTTTCATGGAAATTTTAATATTTGTAGGCCAACACTTTTTTTGTAAATGAATCGGCAATAATCGCGTAGCCATTATCATTTGGATGCACTTGGTCAAAGAGTAAATCTTTTTTATCATTTGATATTAATTTACGAATTGGTAAAACGATAGATGGTTGATTTGCTTTTGAAATGGAATAAACGGATTCATTCCATCCATCTAAAAACATATCTGCATAACTGGCAATGGAGTCATCGAGTTGTAACGGATTATAGAGTTCTGAGAGAATGAGTAAAGCGTTCGGATTTTGATCTCGAACTGTCTTTACAATATTTTTTATATCCGCTTCAAAATGAGCTTTTTCTTTATTTAACATTTTAATACCATCTATAACACCGACATCACGATTTAAACGGAATAAATTATTTCCTCCAATATTAATTGTAATGATATTTGCTGCTCTAATTTTTTGTTTTACATCTTCTGATTGCACTTTTTTAGCGAGACGATCTGTTGTAAGACCGTTTATCCCAAGGTTTTCTACTGTAATTGGCTTATGAATTTGTGCTTCTATTTGTCTAGAAGCTAATTCAGCAAATCCCCCTTGTGTCGATCCATATCCTTTGGCGAGTGAATCACCTAGTACGAGATGATAAAAGGAATCGTTTGTTTGCTTATCAATCCAACTTGGAGTAGATGTTTTTTCTGTGTTTTCTTCGGGTTCATTTTGTTTTGTCTCATCGTTCTTTTCAAAATAAGAATAAGAAATGATTAGAAGGAGGAGACAAACAATTGTTAAGATGACTTTTTTCATATATTCATCCTCCTTGTAATTGGTAATTGTATCATATTCAGCAGTATTAACAATGTAAGGGCATATTATATGTTTATGAAAAGTTTACAACAACTTTACAGAAAATTTGTAGAAGTATGTCAAAAAATATTGACGATATGAAAGTACATTATATATGATAATGTCAGATAAGGTGAAATTTTAATGAGTAGGGCTTTATTTCCCACTAATTAAAGTTTCACTAATCAGGCGTTTAAGGGGACTACTCATTAGCGCAGGATGAAATGAAAATCTTGTCTCTAATAGAAGAAAAAAGGTATGTGGTTAGAGGCAAATAGAAGTTTATTTCATTATTTTTGGTAATTGTATAAGGGGGATTTTTTGTGAAAAAGTCAAAAAAAATGCTAGCTGGAGCAACTCTTGCTATAGGTGTAATAGCGCCGCAAGTATTGCCAGCAACAGCTCATGCGGATGAGAACAATGGGGAGAGTACGGTTAACTTACGAATTCTAGAAACATCAGATATTCACGTTAACTTAATGAATTACGATTATTATCAAACGAAAACAGATAATAAAGTAGGTCTCGTGCAAACGGCAACACTTGTTAATAAAGCACGTGAAGAAGCGAAGAACTCTGTCCTATTTGATGATGGGGATGCATTGCAAGGGACACCACTTGGAGATTATGTAGCGAATAAAATAAATGATCCGAAGAAGCCTGTGGATCCTAGTTATACACATCCATTATATCGTTTAATGAATTTAATGAAGTATGACGTCATCTCTCTTGGGAATCATGAATTTAACTACGGTTTAGACTATTTAAACAAAGTAATTAGTAAAACAGAGTTCCCGGTTATTAACTCCAACGTCTATAAAGATGATAAAGATACTAATGAAGAGAACGACCAAAATTACTTTAAACCATATCATGTTTTTGAAAAAGAAGTAGAAGATGAATCAGGACAAAAACAAAAAGTGAAAATTGGCGTAATGGGATTTGTTCCACCTCAAGTTATGAACTGGGATAAAGCAAATTTAGAAGGAAAAGTGAAAGCGAAAGATATAGTTGAAACAGCGAAGAAAATGGTGCCAAAAATGAAAGCAGAAGGTGCAGATGTTATCGTTGCACTAGCGCATTCGGGCGTTGATAAGAGTGGATACAACGTTGGCATGGAAAACGCTTCGTATTATTTAACAGAAGTTCCTGGTGTAGATGCAGTATTAATGGGACATTCACATACTGAAGTGAAGGATGTATTTAATGGTGTTCCAGTTGTAATGCCTGGTGTCTTTGGAAGTAACTTAGGTATTATTGATATGCAATTGAAAAAGGTAAACGGAAAATGGGAAATACAAAAAGAGCAATCGAAGCCACAACTTCGTCCGATTGCTGATAGTAAAGGGAACCCATTAGTACAATCTGATCAAGAATTAGTTAATGAAATTAAAGATGATCATCAAGCGACAATTGATTATGTGAATACAGCTGTAGGAAAAACGACAGCGCCAATTAATAGTTATTTCTCATTAGTACAAGATGATCCTTCTGTACAACTTGTGACAAATGCACAAAAATGGTATGTAGAAAAGTTATTTGCTGAAAATGGACAGTATAGCAAATATAAAGGAATTCCAGTTTTATCTGCAGGCGCACCATTTAAAGCAGGTGGCCGAAACGGTGCTACATATTATACGGATATTCCAGCTGGAACGTTAGCGATTAAAAACGTTGCAGATTTATACGTATATCCAAATACGTTATATGCTGTAAAAGTAAATGGGGCACAAGTGAAAGAATGGCTTGAAATGTCTGCAGGTCAGTTTAACCAAATTGATCCAAAGAAAACAGAAGAACAGCCGTTAGTAAATATAAGCTATCCTACATATAACTTCGATATTTTAGATGGCTTAAAATACGAAATTGATGTAACACAACCAACGAAATACGATAAAGATGGAAAAGTTGTAAATGCAAATACGAATCGTATTATAAATATGACATATGAAGGTAAGCCAGTAGCTGACAATCAAGAGTTCATCGTCGCTACAAATAACTATCGCGGAAGTAGCCAAACGTTCCCAGGTGTAAGTAAAGGCGAAGTTGTATACCAATCACAAGATGAAACACGTCAAATCATTGTGAAGTATATGCAAGAAACACCAGTTATTAATCCAGCAGCAGATAAAAATTGGACGTTTAAACCGATTGTTGCAGATAAATTACATACAACATTCGATTCTTCACCAAATGCACAAAAGTATATAAAGAAAGATGGGAAAATATCATATGTTGGACCATCTGAAAATGAATTTGCTAAATATGCAATTGATATAACGAAGAAGAACGATGATGATAAGGAAACTGGTGGAGAGAATCCAACGACACCGCCAACAGGTGAAGGGAATAATGGAGGAAATCCAACGACACCACCAACAGGTGAAGGGAATAATGGAGGAAATCCAACGACACCACCAACAGATGAAGGAAATAATGGAGGAAATCCAACGACACCACCAACAGATGAAGGTAGTAATGGAGAAAATCCAACGACACCACCAACAAATGAAGCAAATAATGCAGGATCTGGACAAACTACAACGGATAATCAAAACTCAAAAGAAACAACAACTGTAAGTGAAAATAAAGAAGACCGTGATTTACCGAAAACAGGTACAAGTGTTGCTTCTACAATTGGAGCAGGCTTGGCGTTTGTTGGAGCGGGATTACTTCTGTTATTTAGAAGAAAGAAAGCAAATAGATAGTGGAGAAATATAAAAAGGATTACCGATTCAGGTAATCCTTTTTAATATATTATGAAAGTGTTACAGCTTTTTCTTTCTTCCATGAAAGGCCAAATCCAGTGAAACCAACAATAATTGTTAAGACTGGGCAAGCTAAACAGAAAATTGCGAATGGAAGGTAATCAAATGTCGGAACGCCAAGGACGTTCGATAAGAATACACCACTTACTCCCCATGGTACGAGAGGGTTAATAACTGTACCTGCATCTTCTAGTACTCGTGATAAATTCCGACGTTCTAAACCGACTTCATCGTATTTATTAGCAAATGCTTGTCCTGTTAAAACGATGGATAAGTACTGCTCACCAAGTAAGAAGTTTACACCAATTGCAGTTGAAGCAGTAGAAATAATTAAGCGTGTACTATTTTTTACGAAGCTAGAGATGATATTCATCAGCTGCGCGATAATACCCATTCCTTGTAATAATCCTCCCATACAAAGAGCTAGGAAAATAAGTGYAATCGACATCATCATACTTTGTAGACCACCGCGAGATAGTAAGCTATCAATGTCTTTAATACCAGTTTTAGAAACGTATCCGTCTTGCATAATTTTCATTAAATCAGCTAAAGAAGTGCTAGGTTTAAAAATAAAGAGAATAATAATTCCTACCACAATTCCTGCAAGTAATGTTGGAACTGCTGGAACTTTTTTAAATGCGAATAGGAACAGTAATAAAATTGGAATTAGTGTAACGATAGAAATCGTCGTATTTTTCTCTAAAGTGCTAATAAAGTTTGTGAAGTCAACGTCTCCGCTAGTACCGCCTCCTAAAATGAAAAATGCGATAAAAGCAATAATGAAAGCTGGAACTGTTGTCCAAAGCATGTTACGAATATGCTCAAATAAATCTACACCCGTTACAGCAGGAGCTAAGTTTGTTGTATCAGATAAAGGAGACATTTTATCTCCAAAGAATGCACCAGAAATAATTGCACCAGCGATTAGAGCTGGATCGTATCCGAGAGCACTACCCATACCCATAAAGGCAAGTCCTACAGTTGCGGCAGTTGTAAAGGCACTACCGATACTTGTTCCAACAATTGCACAAACAACAAAAACAGTTGGAACGAAAATCTTTGGAGATACAAGCTGGAAGCCGTATACCATTAAAGTTGGAATTGTTCCAGCAGCGATCCAAACACTAATTAATACGCCTACAAGCAAGAAAATAAAAATAGATGGAATACCAGCTGAAATACTACTAATCATCCCTTTTTCCATCGTAGACCAAGAAATTTTTTTCATAAATCCAAATGCTAATAAAAGAACGATACCAAATAAAATTGGGATGTGTGGTGAAACTTCTAATTGAATAACACTAAAGCCAATACAGAAAAAGATAAATAATGTTAAAAGAACAGATTCAATTTTTGAAACCATTGTTTTCCCCTCCTAAGTAATTTAAAATAGCTCTTTTTTATATAAAATTCGCCAATATTGTGTATTTCCTTCTAAAATTTAGAATTTTGTGACAAATTATCGGTAATTGTTGGTCCTTCAATATGATACGGAAATGATTGGATAAAAAAACGTCCCTGCATATAATTATGCAGGGACGAAGATATCGCGGTACCACCCTAGCTTGTGAAATGAATGTATCACAAAATAAAGGGTCGTATGATATGCGCTAATAAAATAAAAACGCCCCTGCAATATATGCAGGGACGAAAAATTCGCGGTACCACCCTAAATTGTGAAACAGTTTCGTTTCACCACTCTTTAGATATAACGGTCTATAACCGTCTTTCACTACTCCTTACGTTTCGCAAAAGAAGCTCCAGGGGGTAATTCATAATTCGCTCTGTACTGGTTCGCACCGACCACCAGCTCTCTGAAATCAGAAATCGAAATACTACTAAATCCTATCAATGCCGATTCATATGATGTTAGTTAAATTTTTATCACATTTTCATCTTATATGTCAATAAAAATGTTCAATATTTTTTTAGGGAAATAAAGGTTAAATGTTTTTAATGTTCTAAATTTGTACGTTATAATGAATTTGAAAGGGGAGGAAAGAGTGAAGAAAAAAATAATTCTTTTTACCACCTTACTAGTCATTGGCGGAAGTGCTGGAATTTACACAGCTTTTGCAGCTGAATCAGAGCAGGCGAAACAAAAGCAAATACAGCAGTTAGAAGTGAAGAAAGCGAAAGAAACGGAAGAGAAGAAGTCGATGGAAAAAGCAGCTGAGAAACTAGGAGTTTCTACTGAAGGGAAAACAAAAGAAGAGGTTACGAAAGAAGTAAATACTGCAAGATTTGAGAAGCGCCATGATTTATTAATTGAACATGCAAAACAACTTGGAATTGATACAGAAGGAAAAAAAGATGAAGAGATTATTTTAGAAATCGGAAAGGTACAACACGGAAAGTAGAACAACTTATCGTATGATAAGTTGTTCTTTTTTAAGAACTATTTGATTTAAAAATAATTGACAGTCATTTAAATTTAATGTTAACTTTATTTATAAATTAGTTAACATTAGGGGTGACAATTGTGACTGTTAATAGTAATACGACTGAAAAATCGTCTTATACATATGAAGAATTATCGGAGAAAAATAAAGCTTATGTATGGCATCCGTTTACACAAATGAAAGATTATTTAGAAGAAGACCCTGTCATTATTGAACGTGGAGAGGGAAGAAAGCTATACGATGTAAATGGAAATGAATATTGGGATGGTGTTTCATCTATTTGGTTAAATGTTCACGGACATCAAGTACCAGAATTAGATGAAGCAATTCGTGAGCAATTAAATAAAATTGCCCATTCTACTATGTTAGGACTTGCTAACGTTCCATCTATTTTATTAGCAGAAAAAATAATTGAAGTTGTGCCAGAAGGTTTGAAGAAAGTATTCTATTCAGACTCCGGTTCTAGCGCCGTTGAAATTGCAATTAAGATGGCCTTTCAATATTGGCAGCATAAAGGAAAACCGAAGAAACAAAGATTTGTTACATTAAAAGAAGCGTATCACGGTGATACAATTGGAGCTGTTTCAGTAGGAGCGATAGACTTGTTTCACCAAGTGTATAGTTCACTTTTATTTGAGGCAATTAAAATGCCGTATCCATATACATATCGTTCTCCTTATGGAAATAATAAGGAGGAAATTGTGAAAAAACATTTAGAAGAAATGGAAGAGCTGCTGAAAGAAAAGCATGAAGAAATTGCGGCGATTATTGTAGAGCCTTTAATGCAAGGTGCTGGCGGTATGATTACAATGCCAAAAGGATACTTAAGAGGGCTCCGTAATTTATGTACAAAATATAATGTTTTATTTATTACAGATGAGGTAGCGACTGGATTTGGGCGTACCGGGAAAATGTTTGCATGTGAACATGAAAATGTAACGCCGGACATTTTAACAGCCGGAAAAGGTTTAACAGGTGGATATTTACCAGTTGCAATCACCGTAACGACAGATGAAATTTATAATGCCTTTTTAGGAGACTATGAAGAACAAAAAACATTTTTCCACGGTCATAGTTATACAGGGAATCCGTTAGGGTGTGCGGTAGCCATTGCGAATCTAGAGCTATACGAGAAAACAAATTTAATAGAAGAAGTGGCAAGTAAGACAGAATATGTAGCGACGCAATTAGAATCGCTCTTTGCGTATAAACATGTAGGGGATATTCGTCAGTGCGGGTTAATGGTTGGAATTGAACTTGTGAAGAATAAAGTAACGAAAGAAGCGTTTGAATGGACAGAGAGAGTCGGTGTTCAAGTATGTAAACGTTCAAGAGAGCTGGGCATGATTTTGCGACCACTCGGTAATACGATTGTATTTATGCCTCCTCTTGCTTCTACAATTGATGAGATTGATGATATGTTACGTATTTTGTATAAAGCAATCTCGGATGTTACGGAGGGAGAATAATGGGCGGTTTTTTTGTTACAGCAACGGATACTGAAGTGGGGAAAACTGTAGTTGCGGGTGCATTAGCAGGTGTATTTAGAGAATTGGGATATAACATCGGGGTATATAAACCGTTGCAAAGTGGACATGTTGCATTAAATCCAGAGGGAGATGCAGCAAGGTTAAAAGCATTATCGGGTGTACCAACAAAAGAAGATGAAATTTGCCCTTATTCTATTGAAGAACCTCTTGCTCCGAGACTTGCCATGAAAAGAGCTGGAAGAGTAGTACATTTAAAAGACATTATGGATCATTATAATGAACGATTGAAAGAGTTTAATAGCCTATTTGTAGAAGGAGCAGGTGGACTGGCTGTTCCATATACAGAAGACGCTTTAGTAATTGATTTCGCAAAGGAATTACAGCTTCCTCTTATTATAGTCGCACGCCCTACATTAGGAACAGTAAATCATACAGTTTTAACAATTGCTTATGCAAAGGCACAGGGCTTAACAGTAGCAGGTGTAATTTTATCCGGCTGCAAAGAATGTGAAATGGAAAGAGTACAAGAAAATAAAGAAATGATTGAAGAGCTAAGTGGGGTACCGGTTTTAGGTTTATTACCATTCTTTGAAGGTGCGTTTACAAAAGAAGAAGTCTTGGAATCTGCAAAAGAGTATATAATGATTTCAAAATTAGAGGAGTTCATCCGAAATGAATCAAACGTGGCGCACACATCTTCAATCTAAATTGCAACAATTAAATGAACAAGGACAGTATCGCAATTTGCATGTAACAGAACAAGCAGAAGAGACATGGCTTATTCGAGATGAAAAAAGGATGCTAAATTTAGCGTCAAATAATTATTTAGGGTTAGCTGGAGATGAGAGGTTAAAAGAAGCTGCTATTGCATGCACAAGAAAATATGGAACTGGAGCGACAGCATCAAGGCTCGTTGTAGGAAATTATTCACTGTATGAAGAGGTTGAGAGAAGTATATGCGAATGGAAAGGCACTGAAAAAGCCTTAGTTGTAAATAGTGGATATACCGCAAATGTTGGAGTGATTTCTTCATTAGCCTGTCGTCACGATATTGTGTTTAGTGACAAATTAAATCACGCAAGCATCGTTGATGGGATTATATTAAGCGGAGCAGAGCATAAAAGGTATCGTCATAATGATTTAGATCATTTAGAGAAGCTGTTGCAAGCAGCGCCGCCCAAAAAGAAGAAATTAATCGTAACGGATACTGTTTTTAGTATGGATGGTGATACTGCGTATTTGAGAGAGTTAGTGGAGCTGAAAGAGAAATACGGGGCAATCATTATAGTCGATGAAGCACATGCGAGTGGAATATATGGAATTGATGGAGCAGGGTTATCTCATATAGAAAAAGAGATTGCTCAAAAAATTGATATACATATGGGGACGTTTAGCAAAGCTCTAGGGTGTTATGGCGCGTATTTGACAGGTGATGCAATGTATATAGAGTATTTACAAAATATGATGAGAAGCTTTATTTTTACAACAGCTTTACCACCAGGAACGTTAGGAGCAGTGCAAAAAGCAATTGAAATTGTGAAAGAAGATAATGAAAGAAGAGAGAGGCTTATAGAGAATGGAGCATATTTTAGGACACATTTGCAAGAAGCTGGTTTTGATATTGGGAATAGCTCAACTCATATTGTACCAATTGTAGTCGGTTCAAATGAAGCAGCTTTACGGTTTAGTAGAAGGCTGCAAGAGGTAGGTATTGCAGCAATTGCAATTCGTCCACCAACGGTTCCAGTTAATAGTTCACGGGTCCGTTTTGCAGTTACGTCCCAACATACAATAGCTGATTTGAAATGGGCTATTCAGCATATTATACGCATTGGTAAAGAAGAGGGGTTTTTCGTATGAAAGAGCTAAAGGTTATTTTTATTCCTGGATGGGGAATGGAAGAAGGTGTTTGGACTTTAGTTCTGCCGTATTTTAAAGGATATTCTGTTCAATGTATCAATTGGCGTAATGTGAAAGAACAAAGTGAATTTGCGGGGCGAATAATAGATGTAGCAAAAGATGAAAATGTAATTTTAGTTGGATGGTCACTAGGAGCGTTAGCAGCAGTTCAAGCTCATAAAAAGGTTAAGGCAAAAGGTATCGTACTAATTGGTGGTACTGCCAAATTTACAAATACGAGCGATTATACGAGTGGATGGAATACTCTGCATGTAGAACGGCTGAAAAAGAATTTAGCGAGAAAGAAAGAAGATACGCTCAAGCGGTTTTATGAAAATATGTTTACAAAAGATGAGCTGAAAGAGAATAAAAGGTTTGAAGATATGATAAAACGCTTTAAAGGTGATTCTATTCAGTCTTTGCAATTAGGTTTGGAGTATTTAATAGAAGCAGATATGAGAGAAGAACTGAAAGAAATTAAAGTCCCTATACTACTTATTCACGGAGAGCAGGATGTAATTTGTCCATTGTCTGCAGCTCGTAGTATGGCTGAGAATGAGACTGCCACGCTCAAGGTAGTAAGTGAGGCTGGACACGCATTATGCGTAACGAATTTCGAATATTGCGGAAATGAGATAATTCAATTTGTAGAGGGGATACGACATGATCAACAAAACGTTACTTCAAAAACGGTTTAACGCGGCATCTGTATCCTACGATCAATATGCAAATGTACAAAAAAAGATGGCACATTCATTACTTTCTACATTGAATCGGCGATATAGTGCAAATTCATCGATACGTATTTTAGAACTTGGATGCGGAACAGGATATGTTACAGAGCAATTATCAAACTTATTTCCGAAAGCACATATTACAGCCATTGATTTTGCTGAAAGTATGATTGCAGTTGCGAAAACTAGACAAAATGTGAAAAATGTAACGTTTTACTGTGAGGATATCGAAAGATTACGACTAGAAGAAACATATGATGTCATTATTTCAAATGCCACATTTCAATGGCTAAATGATTTAAAACAAGTAATAAGAAATTTATTTCATCATTTGTCTATAGATGGGATATTACTCTTTTCAACATTTGGACATGAAACATTTCAAGAATTGCATGCTTCGTTCCAGCGGGCGAAAGAAGAAAAAAATATACAAAATGAAACATCGATTGGGCAACTTTTTTATTCGAAAAATCAGTTGCGCCATATGTGTGAAATAGAAACAGGGGATGTGCATGTTTCTGAAACATGTTACATAGAGAGATTTACAGAAGTTAGGGAGTTTCTACACTCTATTCGAAAAGTAGGAGCGACCAATAGTAATGAAGAATCATATTGTCAAAGTCCCTCACTCTTTCGTGCGATGCTTCGCATATACGAAAGAGACTTCACGGAAAATGAAGGGATAATGGCGACGTATCATGCTTTATTTATGCATATAACAAAAGAGGGGAAGAGATGAAATGAAACAAGTACAAATAAAAAGGGATTGGAAAAAACTTGCACATGACGTAGTAGAAGAGAAAATGATTACGAAAGAGGATGCAATTGCAATATTAGAAGCTGATGATACAGAAGTGTTAGAAATTATGAATGCAGCTTACATCATTCGCCATCATCACTTTGGTAAGAAAGTAAAATTGAATATGATTATTAATACGAAATCTGGATTATGTCCTGAAGATTGCGGATATTGTTCACAGTCTATTATTTCAGAGGCGCCGATTGATAAATATGCATGGCTAACGCAGGAAAAGATTGTAGAAGGAGCACACGAAGCAATTCGCCGTAAAGCGGGTACATATTGTATTGTAGCATCTGGTCGTCGCCCGACGGATAAAGAGGTGAATCACGTAATTGGAGCAGTTAAGGAGATTCGTGAAACGACAGATTTGAAGATTTGTTGTTGTTTAGGTTTCTTAAACGAAGATCAAGCAGGACGTTTAGCAGAAGCGGGTGTACATCGTTATAACCACAACTTAAATACACATGTAAATAATTACGAAAGTATTTGCTCCACTCATACGTATGACGATCGTGTTGATACAGTTCAAAAAGCGAAACAAGCAGGCATTTCACCATGCTCTGGGGCAATTTTTGGAATGGGGGAGACAATAGAAGAACGTGCTGAAATTGCATTTGAATTACAACGTATAGATGCAGATTCAATTCCATGTAATTTCCTTGTTGCTGTAAAGGGTACGCCGCTTGAAGGACAAAAAGAATTAACGCCGATAGAATGTTTAAAAGTACTGGCGATGATGCGTTTCGTAAACCCAACGAAAGAAATTCGTATTTCAGGAGGACGTGAAATCAATTTACGCTCTGTGCAGCCAATCGGTTTATTTGCAGCAAATTCTATTTTTGTTGGAGATTACTTAACGACAGCTGGACAAGAACCGACTGCAGACTGGGGTATGATTGAAGATTTAGGGTTTGAGATTGAAGAATGTGCATTATAAGATAGATAAAAAGCAAACTTGTAAAAGAGTTTGCTTTTTTTGTAAATAAAATGTAATAAATAGTTGTGAAAGCTTGATACTATTGGTTTTTGAGCGGAAAAAAGAATTTTGGTGGACGAATTTTCCAAGCCCCAATTGTACATAGTAAATATGTAATTTATATTGGGTTGGAGGATTTTACATGCACAAATATATATTAGCGATTATGACTTGTCTAATTTTACTAAAAGCAATAAGTGCTGATCCAGTTAAGGCTGCCGAAAATCCTGAACAAAAAGAAATGCAACAACGAATTGAACAACATTTTCGAACGAAAGCTGAACATTTTGGATTGAAAACAGAAGGGAAAGATTTAAAGGAAGTGCGAAAAGAAATTACTATTATAGAAGAAGCGAAGAAAAGAGAGAATGTATGGAGAACAGCACAAACGCTTCGTATACAAACAGAAGGAAAAACAATGGATGAATTAATAAAAGATGTACGGAAAAAAGTAAAAAAATAAAAAAGAGGCCGCAGCCTCTTTTTTATTTTTTATGCCCATTGTTTTGATAAATGAGCCATTTCAATCGCAGCAACGGCGGATTCATAGCCTTTATTACCTGCTTTCGTGCCCGCGCGTTCAATCGCTTGCTCGATCGTTTCAGTCGTTAATACACCGAAAATAACTGGGATGTCTGTTTGTAGTGATAAAGATGCAACTCCTTTTGCTACTTCATTACAAACGTAATCGTAATGTGTTGTAGCACCACGAATTACAGTACCTAACGTAATTACAGCATCATACTTTCCGCTATTAGCCATCTTTTTAGCGATTAAAGGAATTTCGAATGCGCCAGGAACCCAAGCAACATCGATATCAGTTTCTTCTACACCGTGACGCTTTAATCCATCTAAAGCTCCGCCGAGTAACTTACTTGTAATAAATTCATTAAAACGTCCAACAACAACCCCAACTTTTAATCCTGTACCAACTAAATGACCTTCGAATACCATAATAAACCTCTCCCTTAATTATAAGTTTAATAAATGTCCTAATTTGTTTACTTTCGTTTGTAAATACGTTTTATTCTCTTCTTTTGTTGGCATTTGCAATGGTACACGCTCGATTACTTCTAAATCGTAACCTTGTAAGCCAGCAATTTTTCGTGGATTATTCGTTAATAATCGTAAATGTTGTAAACCTAAATCTTTTAAAATTTGAGCGCCAATACCGTAATCACGCAAATCAGCTGGGAACCCAAGTTTTTCGTTTGCTTCTACAGTATCGAATCCTTCTTCTTGTAACTTATAAGCGCGAAGCTTATTAAGAAGGCCAATGCCTCGTCCTTCTTGTCTCATATAGAGAAGAACGCCTTTTCCTTCACGCTCAATTTGAGCAAGTGCAGCATGGAGTTGTGGTCCGCAATCACAGCGGCACGAGCCAAATACATCTCCTGTTAAGCACTCTGAATGAACGCGTACAAGTACAGGCTCTCCTGTTGAAATATCACCTTTTACGAGTGCGATATGTTCTTTCGTATCTAATGAATTAGAATAGCCAATTGCATGGAAAGTACCGAAATCTGTAGGCAATGTAATTTCCACTTCTCGCGTCACTAGTGTTTCATGGTGGCGGCGGTAAGCAATTAAATCTTCTATTGTAATCATTTTTATATCAAATTGTTTTGCACACTGTAGTAAATCAGGTACGCGTGCCATCGTACCGTCCTCATTAATAATCTCGCAAATGACTCCAGCTGGTTCTGCTCCGCAAAGTCTGGCTAAATCGACAGCAGCTTCTGTATGACCAGCTCGGCGTAGGACACCGCCTTCTTTCGCGATTAATGGAAAGATATGTCCAGGACGATTGAAATCAGCACCTTTTGATGCAGGGTTTAATAATTCTTGTATCGTAGTTGCCCGTTCGTGAGCGCTAATCCCTGTTGTTGTAGAAACATGATCAATACTCACTGTAAATGCAGTATGATGCGAATCTGTATTATGAGCTACCATTGGTTCTAATTGTAGACGTTCTGCGTATTCTTCCGTAATCGGTACACAAACGAGACCACGCCCATGTGTAATCATAAAGTTAATCGTTTCTGGCGTAATATACTCTGCTAAAGCGATAAAGTCGCCTTCATTTTCACGGTTTTCATCATCGCATACGATAACGACTTTTCCTTGTTTTAAATCTTCTAGAGCTTCTTCAATACGATGAAACATAATGCTTCCCCCTTATAGAAATCCGTTTTCTTGTAAAAAGCTTTCGCTCATTGAACCTGTTCGTTTTACAGGTTTAGAAATAAAGCGTTCGATATATTTACCGATCATGTCACACTCAATGTTTACGATGTCACCGGCATTCTTTGCTCCGATAACAGATTCACTTACTGTGTGCGGGATGAGTGAGATTGTGATGGAAGATTCGTCTATATCAAATATTGTTAAACTCGTTCCATCAACAGCAACGGAACCTTTATGCAAACAATAGCGCAGCAATTCATCAGAAATAGCTATTTTGTAATAGACGGCATTATAGTGCTGTTTTTTGTTTAATATCGTTCCAATGCCATCAATATGTCCTGAAACGAAATGCCCACCGAATCGTCCGTTTGCAGCCATCGCCCGCTCTAAATTTACTTTAGAGTGTTGTTTAAGCATGCGAAGTGATGTTGATTGCATCGTTTCAGGCATTGCATCCACTGTGAATGAAGCTGTTGTGAAACTCGTTACAGTTAAGCAAATACCGTTAACCGCGATACTATCACCTAAGTGAACATCTGATAAAATATTATTTGCATGGATCGTTAACTTCATCGCTTCTCCGCTTTGTTGCATGTTTGCAATCGTTCCTAATTCTTCTACAATTCCTGTAAACATTCCGTCACCTCACTTCGGGCATTCGCAACGATTTTTATATCATCACCAATTTGTTTCATCTCTTGAATTTCCAAGGAAAGTGCATCTTGTAATGCTTTGAAACCATCTCCGCCAAATAAAGTAGGGGCATCATTCCCACCAATTAATATCGGGCTTATATAAGTTATAATTTCATTGAAATGCTTTGTTTGTAAGAAGCTTGCGTGAACTGTTTGACCACCTTCAACGAATAGAGAAAGAATTTGCTTCTCTCCAAGAAAGAAAAGGAGGTCCTTGATTTCTATATGTTTTGTTTTCATTTGGAATATAGCTATATTTTCAGATTCATAAGAAGCTATTTTCTCTTTATTTACATCCTTACCGACAATAATCCATGTCGGTGCTAAACCATCTGTTATGACATGAGAAGATGGTGGCGTTCGTAAATGGGTATCTAAAATAACACGAATAGGATTTTTACCTCCGTTAGGAATTCTTGTCGTTAAATGCGGATTATCAGCTATAACTGTATTCACTCCAACGAGAATCGCATCATGTGTATGACGATATTGGTGAACATCAGCTCGTGCTTCTTCACCTGTAATCCACTTACTTTCACCCGTGACAGTTGCTGTTTTTCCATCTAAGCTCATCGCTGTTTTTATTGTTACAAATGGACGCTTCGTTTTCATGTAGTGAAAAAAGTAGCGATTTAGTAAAACTGCTTCCGCTTCAAGAACACCAGTCGTTACTTCGATTCCAGCTTCTTCTAATCTCCTTTTTCCATTACCAGAAACGAGCGGATTACAATCAAGAGTAGCGATTACAACGCGCTTAACTTCTTTTTTGATGAGCAATTCACAGCAAGGTGGTGTTTTTCCAAAATGGCTACACGGTTCAAGTGTTACATAAACGGTAGCTCCTTTTGCTTTTTCACCAGCCATATGAAGCGCGTGAACTTCTGCGTGTTCTTCACCAGCACGTAAATGAGCGCCAATACCGACGATGTTTCCTTCTTTTACAACAACAGCACCAACCATAGGGTTTGGACTTGTTTGTCCAGATGTCCCTTCTGCTAACTGTAGGGCAATCTTCATATATTCTTGATCTGTCATTCTCTTCACCTCTCCTGAAAAAATCAAAAAACCCCAAGGATTTTATATCCTTGGGGTTTGGGAGACGTGATTTCTAGAAATATAGTTCGAATACGAAAGTACAGGAAAGAAACCTAACGTTGATTGGTATTTTTGCATAAGGAAAAAACCTAGCAAAAATATCGAATTTTTCAAACGCTAGTCGTATCTTTTTATTTCAGTATAGAAACATAAGTATACAAAATAAAACATATATAAAGATTCAAAACGAAACTTTAAAAATATGCATACTGAAATAAAAGTGTATTCGCTATATAAAATTACTAGAAAACATATCCTTCTCCCATCCAGACTATACTGTCGGCCCTAGAGTTTCACTAGATCCACCGTTTTCGAGTTGAAAACGGGTCACGGACTTAGAAGTTTGCACTTCATCACCGCCGGTTGGGAATTTCACCCGACCCCGAAGGATGTTGTTTGCTCAAATTATAGCACAAAAAAAATAAAAGGCTAGAAAAAAATATTCGAATGTGAAGAATTGTGTGAAAATATATGTAAGTTGGAATGAGGACAAAAGTACGAGGAATGTTGTAAGGAAAAGGGGGACGAGAGTTAATGAAAAGAAAAAACATGCACAAAAAAATGTGCATGTCACATGTGAAATTATTCTGCCTCTGGTGCTCTAACGACAGACTCGAATTTCCCTTTATGCGAAGCATCGCAATAAGGCATATTTTTTGATAAACCACAACGGCATAAAGAAAATGCCGGTTTTGCTGGGAATACATTCCCTTGTGAATCGACTAATTCCACGTCCCCTGTAACGCGAAAAGAGCCATTATCATTTACTTTAATTTGTACTTTCGCCAACGCTATCCCTCCTTCCCAAACGCTTAATTTCATCATATAATTAAGAGAAGTACTTGACAATATAAAATGAGCACTTTCTTTGGGAGAGAAGAGAGTGTTATAATGTTTTTTATAACTGACTAGAGTAAGGTGACGAGAGATGGATAAACAATTACATACATTACGAAACATTGCAAATGAGCGCACGTGGGCATCATTTTTGAATGATAATCATCCATATAGTTTGTTACATTGGTCCATTGCAGGTGTAGGGCAAGAGGCAAAGGATGTTTGGTTACTTCAAGATGAAGTAACATTTCAAACGACAGAATTTCCAACGTTAGATGATGCAATGCAATGGATTTCTGTAAATATGGAACAAGTTACAGACGTTTTAGCGCAATAAAAAAACAGGCTTATGCAAGCCTGTTTTTTGTTTCTTTTACATATGAGTTTAAAAATTGATCAACGGCTGCTTCATACTCTTCTTTATTTTCGTTATAAGAGCAAGCGTGTGCACCGCGTTCTGCAATATAAAGTTGTTTATTGTTTTCTTTTGCTTTATATAGTGATTTCGTCATATCAGCTAAAATATAATCATCATCTTTACTATGAATAAAGAGGACGGGATTATTAATATTTTTTATACAATCGATTGGTGAAACTTCGCGAATCGTATAACCGTCACGTACTTTTAAAAAAGCATTTGCTAAAGGTAATAAAGGCCATTTAGGTAAATGGAATTCAACCTTTAAACGGTGTTGTAATTGCCCGTAGAAATCAGAAAAAGGACAATCTGCAATATAGAAATCAGCACCATCTTCTACAAGTCCTGCGTATTGAAGAAGTGTTGCAGCTCCCATAGATTCACCATGAATACCGAGTGTTATATTTGTTCCAAAGCGACTTTTTAGCCAGTCAACTACAGATTTTAAATCATGTTTTTCATAGTATCCATAGCTTGTTGTTTTTCCGCCAGTTTTACCATGACGACGATGATCATAAATAACGACATTATACCCTCTGTTTAAAAATAACCTTGCATATTTTACAGAGTTCATTTTATTTACAGTTACGCCGTGACAAAAAATCATAAACTTATTGGAATGACCAGCAGGAATGTAATATCCGTGAAGATCATATCCGAATTGCGAATGAATATGAATTTCTTCTTTATGAAGAGCATCAAAATCCTCTAAACGAAAATGTTTTTTCGTTTCTCTTTCGAGTACTTCTTCCTCTGTTTTTTTCTTTAAGTACATCACTTTATTTGTAAAGAAAATCCCAAGGGCAGTTATCGCACCTAGTATAGTAAACAATGCTGCAAAAAAACGTTTCATACTTTACCTCATCCTCCAAATACCGTTACATGTGATACACTTACATTGTATCACAATGATAGAAAAGGGGAGAAATAGGAAATGGTGTATATACAAAAAATTACGCCAGCGATGAAAGAAACAATCCGAATGTTCATGTGTGAGAACTGGGGGAGTTCATTGATGGTTTCACGTGGTAAGGGGCATCAGTTAGAAGAGTTGCCAGGATTTGTTGCGCTCTTGGATGACAGAATAATCGGAATTATAACGTATGAAGTGACCGGAAATATGTGTGAAATTGTATCGTTAGATAGCTTTGAAGAAAGAAAAGGAATAGGGACGAAACTTGTAGATTGTGTATTACAATTTGCAGAAGAAGAACGGTGCGGGCGGGTTTGGCTCATAACAACAAATGATAATATGAATGCGTTACGTTTTTACCAAAAACGTAATTTTGTGATGACTAATTTATATGTGAATGCAGTGGAAGAGGCACGAAAAATAAAGAAAGAAATTCCGCGTATCGGATATGATAACATCCCAATTTTACATGAAATACAGTTGGAGTATCGTTTAATAAAATGATGTAACAATTTTCAGAAATATAAGTTATTAACCTTGACGAATATTGTAATTTAGGTTACCGTAAAATTGTAATCTATTACCATATTAAGGGGTGACGATGTGGCAACTATACGTGATGTTGCAAAATTGGCAGGTGTTTCAGTCGCAACCGTTTCACGAGTTATTAATGAAAAAGGATACGTTCATGAGGACACAGTAAAACAAGTAAAGGAAGCAATTGGGGAATTACGTTATAGGCCAAATAATGCAGCAAAGCCATTATTTAAAGAGAATTCAACGATAATTGCATTACTTGTAGATAATCTATATGACCTATCAAACATCCCTTTGCTACATTGTATTGAGGAAATAGCATATAAAGAAGGATATCAAATCATTGTTTGTAATATAGAGAATAAAGATAGATACATATATATGTTGAAGGAAAATAACGTTGCAGGTGTTATTTTAACAAGATCCGTTTTTAAAAGTATAGGAGAAATTCCACTTCCGTTTGTTGTGATTGATGAACAAAAATCCCATGCAAATTATTATGAAAGTGGACAAAGAACGGTTTCTTTATTAAAAGAAAAAGGCTGTCAATTTCTTGCTTATTTCGATGAGGGAGAAGATAGTGAAGAAATGGAAGAGCGCATATCAGGATTTTTAGACGCTGTTTGGGAGGAAGGGATCTCTTATCGAGAAGTATGTGTACAAGGGTATACGAATAAACAGTTTATTACATTCTTACAAACTTACCCGTATATAGATGGAATTGTAACTTCAAGTGAAAAGGTTACTTTTGAGTTAATTCAAGCAGCGAAAAATTTCAATATCCGTATACCGGATAAGTTGAAAATTATTGGACCGAACGGGAGCATAGACAGTGAATGGATAGGCTCGTCACTCATGAAAATTGAAAGTTGCGCCGAAGAAAATGGGAAAATAGCTTTACAACAATTAAAAGAAAAAATAAAAAAGTAAAAGGTGCGTATAAAACGCACCTTTTATAATGTAATTGCGGCAATAAAGCCGAATATAAGTAACGGTATATTATAATGCAGAAAAGTTGGTACACATGTATCCCATATATGATGGTGTTGACCATCAGCATTTAAACCGGATGTTGGCCCAAGTGTACTATCTGATGCTGGAGATCCCGCATCGCCTAGCGCTCCAGCTGTACCGATAATTGCAATTGTGGCCATTGGACTAAATCCAAGCTGCATGCAAAGAGGCACAAAAATTGTTGTTAAAATAGGGATGGTTGAAAAGGATGAACCAATTCCCATCGTAACGAGAAGTCCAATCACAAGCATAAGAAATGCAGCGAGTGGTTTGTTATTTCCAATTATATGTGCACTCGTTTGCACAAGAGATTCAACATGTCCTGTTTTTCGAAGAACAGCGCCAAATCCAGCGGCAGCGATCATAACAAAACCGATAAAGGACATCATGCGCATTCCGCTTGTTAATATCGCATCTGCTTCTTTAAGAGGTAGACTACCACTTACTGATAAGACGATAATCCCCGCTAAAGCACCGAAAATCATTGATTCTGTTGCTAATTGAACAGTTAATGTGGCTATGATAGATAACAATCCGAAAGTAATGCTACGTGTTGTATAGGGAACGATTTCATTTGCGGTAGTATGAACTTGTTCTGTTTCATACGTACGAGGTTCCCGGTACGTAATGAATACCGCTACACATAATCCAATAATCATACCGATTGCTGGAATAGTCATTGCTTTTGGAATAAGTGCGACATCAAATGTAAGACCACTTTGCGCAGCATTTGTTTGCAATACGTCATGATAAATTTTTCCGAACCCTGCTGGAATCCACATATAAGGAGTAATCAATCCGAATGTAATAATACATGTAACAAGTCGGCGATCCACTTTCAGCTCATTTAATACTTTTAAAAGTGCTGGAATTAAGATAGGGATGAAAGCGATATGAACAGGAATCACATTTTGTGAGAAACAAGCCATCGTTAAAATGATGAATAAAATAAGTATTTTAGAATAAACTTGTTTTTTCGTGTCTTGTTCATTGCCAATCCATTTTAGTGCAGTTTGAATCATGGCATCTGGAAGTCCTGTTTTGGAAAGGGAAATAGCGAAACCGCCAAGCATTGCATAACTTAAAGCGATTGGAGCACTGTTTCCAAGGCCAGTTGTAAAAGTGTTAATAGTTTCTGAAATACCGAGTCCACCGATAATTCCGCCTGTTAAAGCTCCAACAATGATGGCGACAATGACCTGGACACGTAACAAACTAAGCAATAGCATAACTGCTACTGCGACGAGTACAGCATTCATAATAAATGTAATCTCCCTAAAATTTTATTGTGTTAAGGCAAGTAAATATGAAGCACTTTGCTAGATTTATACATAGTTGCGACATATTATTATAAATTGTTTTCTATGAAATGTAAAAGAGCCTTTTGTTACTAATGTTGAAAAGCTAGCCCTTGTTTAATTGATTGTAAAGAATTGGCGAATAATTCTGGTTCTTCTAAATCAGGAGAATGTGCTGAATTTGGGAACCAAATCATTTTTTTTATGGGGGCTTCTATCACATCACAATATTCCTGAACGAGAGCATAAGGAGTTTGATAATCATAGCGACCAGAACAAAAATAAACCGGAATAGATAAGCTTGAAATAGAAGAAAAGAAATCGATTGTCAACATTTCTTCCCATAAAACGCCAGATTTTAAATTTCCTGCGAGAAACTTGAACCAATCTAATAGCGTATATTCAGGGGAAAAGAAGCCTTTTCGTATGAAAGAAAAGGAAGATCCGTTTTGGATTGCTCCGCCGAATGTGCCAAGCCACTTTCTTTGAATAATAAGGCGTCTTGTATCTAAAAATGGTGGTTTGCCTAATTTCAAAAGGGACGCTAATGCTTTTTTATGATCATGTTTTTTTGCAGAACGAATTAAATGCTGATATAGCAATTCTTCGTTTTGTTTCATATGTACAATCTGCCCAATACCGATGTAAGCCTCGATATACTGTGGATATTGATGTGCTATGTTAAGCCCAATAATGCTTCCCCAAGAATGACCAGCGAGAAATAGTTTCTGTTTATTGAACTTTTTAAGTACATATTGAATCACTTCTTTTGCATCGGAAACGAATTGTTCGATTGTAAAATTTGCTCCGAAATCTTTCATTGAAAAGGATTTACCTGCCCCGCGCTGATCCCAATTAATAACGATGAAGTGTTTCTCCAATTCTTTTTGAAAATGACGAATAAATCCAATTTGTGCCATGCCAGGTCCGCCATGACAGCATAATAAAATTGGCTGCTCTATGTTTTGCCCGCGTATAAGGAGAGTTTGTTTTCGATTATGGATCATAACGCTTTCCATCGTAGCAATACTATTAGGAATGAGTTGTTTATTTTCATTATAAAACTGTGGGGTATAGCTACGAAAAAGCATATGGAAATCCTCCTTTTCTGAAATCGTATGAATCGCACAGGCTATTTGTTTTGCATATACTGTTAGAAAATCATTGTAACATACCATACTAGTGTCATTTCAACACGGGAGGAGGGAAATTGTGACGATTGGAGAAATTATAGATTGCTTAAATAGACGTGAATCCATCGCTATTATAGCAAAACGTCTTGAAATAAGCCCATATACATTATCAAAGAAATTAAGATTGATTGGATACGAATATGATGGAGAACAGAAGAAACGTATTTTTGTAGGAGATGGAGAAGAACCGCGTCACTTACAACTCCAAGAAGCGACAGCCCTTCAATATGCGACAACGGATTATCAATTATTAATTTATGAGCAATTACAAAGTATTTATGAGTTATTAAGAAAGAGAGAAGAAGTAATTGTGCCCATTATGAGTATAAGTACAGAAAAAAAGAAACGTACCTTTTCTATTAATAAAGAAATATTAGCAAAACTAGACATTATATCAGAAGCGAAAGGAATTCAAAAATCTAAACTTGTAGAAGAGGCGTTACAACAATTTTTACAACAATATGATTTTAACAAAACATCACATTTTGATAACTAAAGAAAAGGATACTATGTTCATTGTAAGAACGAGTATCCTTTTTAGGTTTTACTAATGTTGTGGATTAAGTATAAGTGCGTATCCTTTACAATAAAAATCTGGGTCGCATATTAGGGAAATACTTAATTTATCTTTTGAATTCTTCCATCAATAACTGGCTGAATTGGTTCTTTTAATTGTTTTACATAATCGACTAGCGCTTCAAAGTCGTTTGGACCAGTTTCTGAATTCTTCCCATTTTTAAATGATACGAATCCGTCACCGCCAGAAGCTAAGAAAGCATTCGCAACTACGCTATACGTTTTAGATGGAGATAACTCTTCGCCATTTGTTAAGCGTATATTCGTAACCTTTTCACCGCTTGGTTTATTTGCATCCCACGTATATTGAATACCTGAAATTTGAAGCATTCTTGTTGTTCCTTTTTGCCATTGTTGATTTAAAATGTCGCGAATATCTTGACCTGTTAAATCTACTTTAATCAATTGGTTTCCAAAAGGCTGAATGCCATATAATTCGCCCCAAGTAATATCGCCAGCATCTAAGTCATTACGAATGCCACCAGGATTCATAAGTGCGATTTGAGCTTGCATCGTTTGACGCTGTGCGTCGGCAATTACATTCCCAAGAGTAGATTCACCAGCATCATTTTGTTTACGGTCGATAGGTGCTGTAGATTTTCCTACAACTTCATTTACAAGTGGTGCGATTGTTTCTTTATATTGATCTATTTTTTGTTTTACTTGTTTATCAGGTTCCACACCTTCATGATATGTTGTAATCACTTCAGCTTTTTTCTTTACAATATCTTTTGTTTTACGATCAATTGTTACATCTACGTCTGAGAAAGCTGTTCCATAAGAGTTCGCTTGGACGATTAGTTTATTATTTACAGTACCATTTACATACGTGTGACTATGTCCACCGAAAATAACATCAACTTCCGAGTCTGTTTCATTTGCAATTCGAGTAAGGTCTCCATTTGTCACGCCAGACTCATCAGTTGTTCCGCCGACATGGGCAAGGACGACGATGGATTTAACACCGAGACGCTTTAATTGTTGCGTTGATTTATTAATTGCTTCTACTTCGTCAGTGATCTGTACATTTTTAAGCATAGTAGGCATCACGACATTTGGCGTATCAGTTGTAACAACGCCAATGAATCCTACAGGAACACCATCTACCATTTTTACAGTAAATGGTGGTAAAAATAAGCGACCAGTTGATTTGTTATAGAAGTTAGCAGCGACATAAGGGAAGTTAGCACCTTTGAAATTACCTGTTTTCTCGTGATATCCACCGTAAATGAGGCGTTTCATTTCATCGATACCTTCATCAAATTCATGGTTTCCGATTGTACCAACATCGAATTTTAAGTCATTTAAAAATTCAATTGTTGGTTCATCTTGTAACAACGCTGAAACTGGTGGACTAGCTCCGACAATATCGCCAGCATGTACGAGAAGTGTATTAGGGTTTTGTTTTTTACGTTCTTTTAAATAAGTGGCTAAGTACTCAGCGCCACCAGCTTCTTTGTTATTAATTTTTTTAACAGTATCTAGTTGTCCATGGAAATCATTAATACCAAGCATTTGTACGTCTACGTAGCGGTTTTGTTCAGCTGGAGTCTGGGATGGGGGAGCGGCAAATACGCTTGAAAAAGTAATGGTGCTTAAAACGGCAACAGCAGGAATGATTTTTTTCCACATAATTTAATTCTCCTTTTTTATAATCTGACATCATACGACATAATTTTAATAGATTCATAGGATTATATCTATATAAAAATTTAGTTTTTTCGAAAAATTAACATATTTACAAAAAGTGAATGATAGAGTAACGAACCTTTTTTATTGTCGAGTTCATTGTATATCTACTATAATGGAGAAAAAAGTAAAAGGTGAGTAGCATGAAGAAAAAGAAACAAAGACAAATGCAAAGACAATCGCAAGTGAATAGACCAGAGAAAGAGTCGCTTACATTAGGCGATCAATTAAATGATTCACTCATGCAGCAATTAAAGAATAAGAAGAAAGAATTGCAAGTGAGAGAAGAAGAAAAAGAGGCAGCTGAACTGGAAAGAAAGCGCCGAGAACAAAAAGAACGTGAAAAAAATAAATCATTTGAAGAACTGTTAAGTGAAAGTAGCCTTACTTGGAAAGACTTTAAATAATATAAAAAATGATCAGTGCATACCGCTGATCATTTTTTTGACGAGCTTGTAAGAAAAGGGGAGTTTTAATGAGAAAAATTGTAGTCGTTCCGCATGAAAATCATTGGAATGAAAAATTTCAAATAGAGGCCGAACGATTAAAATCGGCGATGCCAGAAAGGGTGAAAGTCCATCATATTGGAAGTACATCAGTGCCAGGACTGGCAGCTAAACCAATTATAGATATGATTATGGAAGTAGAGTGTATCGACAGAGTAGATCATTGGAATGAACGTTTTGAAGAGCTTGGTTATATCGTAAAAGGGGAAAATGGTATTTCAAGACGTCGTTATTTTATTCATGGAACTGAGGAAAAACGCTCGTATCACTTACACGTTTTTGAAAAAGGAAATCCTGAGATAGTAAGGCATTTAGCGTTTCGTGATTATATGATGGCTCATTGTGAAGAAGCAGAGGCATATGCAACCTTAAAGAAAGAATTAGCCGAAAAATATACATATGATGGCACGTTATATACGGAAGGAAAAAATGAGTTTGTGCGTAGTGTTGATGAAAAAGCGAAAGAATGGAGAGAAGGAAATATGAATAATTGAGTTTGCGTTTTAGTGTATAAAATTATTATGTAAACTGTACATATGTTTTGACTTTTTGGTTGAATCTTGTTGAAATAAAGTGGTAGCTTATAAAAAATGTAAGAATGAAAGGGAGACGACTGTGCACATTCCAACAACTACACTTCATAATGGCGTAAAAATGCCGATGATTGGTCTAGGCGTTTATAAAGCGAAAGAAGGCGATGAAGTAAAACAAGCAGTAAAAACAGCGTTAGAAGTTGGATATCGTTCGATTGATACAGCAACTGTATATGAAAATGAAAGCGGTGTCGGAGAAGCGGTTCGTGAATCAGGGATTCCGAGAGAAGACATATTTATTACAACAAAAATTTGGAACGACGATCAAGGATACGAGGAAACACTTGAGGCGTTTGAAAAAAGCTTAAAGAAATTACAAATGGACTATGTAGATTTATATTTAATACATTGGCCAATAAGAGGGAAGTATGTCGATACGTACCGAGCGCTAGAAAAACTGTATGAAGAAGGTAAAGTGCGCGCAATTGGTGTTTCAAATTTTCATAAACATCATTTAGAACTGTTATTACCAAATTGTAAAGTGAAGCCGATGGTCAACCAAGTGGAACTTCATCCGATGTTAGCGCAATTTGAATTGCGTAATTTCTGTCAAGGTGAGCAAATTCAAATGGAAGCATGGAGCCCATTAATGAGAGGCGGGGAAGTATTCGAGAACCCGATTATTCAGGCCATTGCTACGAAATATGAAAAAACACCTGCGCAAGTTATATTAAGATGGGATATTCAGAGCGGGGTAGTGACGATTCCTAAATCTGTTACACCATCTCGCATTAAGGAGAATTTTTCTATCTTTGATTTTTCATTAACGGAAGAAGAGATGACTCAAATTAATACGTTAAATCGTAATTTACATGTAGGAACGAATCCGGATAAATATGATACGCTATAAAAAGACGCTACCAGTATGGTAGCGTCTTTTTAACGATGTAAAGCGTAAGTATCACATTTAGCAATTTGCTGAAGTTGTATATATTGAGCTGTTGTTAACTGTGTTTGTTTACTAGCCTGGCCATTTTCTTTCAATTGCCCAATAGAGCTTGCACCAGGTATAACAGCTGCAACAGTTTCGTTATGTAAGCAATATTGAATAGCTGTTCCTGTTAAAGAGCTTTCTCCGATTATTTCTTTTACATTCGCAAGTGTCGCATATAATTCATCGTAAGAATAAGAAAGATAATTCTTTTCTTTTACTCTTTCTATCTTTCTTGCATTATTATCAGTTAAAATTCCTTTTGCAAGTGGCCCACGAGCAATAATGCTAATTTGATGTTCACTTAGAAGTGGGAACCATTCTTCAGGGCGACGATTTAAAAGGCTATATTCCATTAGCACACTAACGATATTGGAACGTTTAGCATATTCACGGATAACATTTGGACGTATAGAAGAAATACCGTAATGACGAATAATACCTTCTTTTTTTAATTCTTCAAAGGCTTCAATTGTTTCATCTATTGGATCTTCAATCGTCCCGCCGTGAAGTTGATAAAGATCAATATAATCAGTTTGAAGTCTACGTAAACTTTCTTTCACTTCAGCCTTTATGTAACTTTTAGAAGGATCCCAAGACCACCCGTTTTTTTCTTCTGTCCATCGATTTCCAACTTTTGTTGTAAGAACAATTTGGTCTCGTTTCCCTTTTAAGGCTTTTCCAACAAATTCTTCGTTTAATCCATAATCATATAAATCCGCTGTATCAAAAAAATTGATTCCTAAATCGATTGCTTCATCGATAATACGCATAGCTTCTGTTTCAGATGTACCGAGAGACATACAGCCAAGTCCCATTTCTGTCACAAACAAATCTGAGTTTCCTAATTGACGTTTTTTCATAGGTCAACCTCCTTACCTTTATTGTACGCAAGGGAAAAGAGGTTGACAAACGTTTACTTTTTATTTGCTGTAATCCACTCTTGTACAGTTGTATACTCTTTTCCATATTGTTTTAGCTTATGGCGAATTTGCCATGCTTTTCCGACTAAAGTGACGCGATTTGGTAAAATATAAACTTTCATTTCTATCACGCTCCTTTCAATGTGGTAAAATGTATGAGGAAAGAATAGGAAATAGAACAGGGAGATGAAGTAGTATGAGTAATCTTGCAGAGAGAACAGTAAAAACTGAACCGATTTTTGATGGTAGAGTTATAAAAGTTCGTGTTGATGATGTAGTATTACCAAATGGAGCAATGAGTAAACGTGAAATTGTAAATCACCCTGGTGCAGTTGCTATTATTGCTATTACTGATGAGGGGAAAATTGTGCTTGTCGAGCAGTATCGTAAAGCGCTTGAAAAGGCGATTATAGAAATTCCGGCCGGCAAGTTAGAACCTGGTGAAAAACCTGAGGTGACAGCAGTTCGTGAATTAGAAGAGGAAACAGGATATGTATGTGAAAATATGGAGCTTATTACTTCTTTCTATACATCTCCAGGATTTGCAGATGAAATTTTATATGTATATAAAGCGACAGGTTTGACGAAAAAAGAAAATAAAGCCGAGTTAGATGAAGATGAATTCGTAGAATTGATGGAAGTATCGTTAGAAGAAGCGATTATTCTTATGAAAGATCTTCGTATTCATGATGCGAAGACGATGTTTGCAGTACAATATTTACAACTACAAAAATAAACACTCGCCAAAGGCGAGTGTTTTTTAATTGATTTTTGCGTATACGCGTGCATCACGTAAGCTACCATCTGGTGCTATGAAATCATTTTCCATTGTACCTTCTAGAATAAATTCTAAACGTTCTGCTAGGTTACATGCATTTGCATTTGTTGTATCAGTACGAATTTCAATTCTTCTAGCACTTAGCTTATCAAAGGCAAATTGAATGGCACCTTTAATGGCTTCAGTCATATAGCCTTGTTTTGTATAAGCACTATGCAGCCAGAAGTGAAGTGAAAACTTTGGAATATCCCAGTTTTCAGGCTTGAGCGTTATAGCTCCGATGAATGTACCAGATACTTTATCGTATAAGTGAAAATCAAGTGTTTCACGAAGTAAAAACTGCCCGTGAGCGTTACGAACGATTTCTTCAGCACTTTCTTCTGTTTCAGCGTTAATTGGCATCCACGGTACTAAGTCTTCTAGAGAAGCTTGGATTGCTTCATACACTTCTGCACCATCACCTGGAAATGGCTTACGAACTTGTAAGCGTTCAGTTTGAAATAATGTTGGAAAATCTAATAATAATGGTTTCAAGAGAAATCCCTCCTATTCTCTACTTTTTAGTTTAGCAAAGTAGAGCGGAATTTCAATGTTAATTCGTCATACTTTTTTCTTTCTTTCATACATTTTTAATAAGAGTGTGAACGGAGGGAAGAAAAATGTGGAGAAAAACTTGGCAAGACCGTGTAATGTCTCACATACAGGAAAACTCTTCATTATATATATTTAACGCTGTTTTATTATTGATGGGAGTAATATTTGGGGCCATTCTTGTAAATAGTTTACAATTAAATCAAAAACAAGATTTATCATTTTATTTACAACGTTTTTTTGGACAAGTTTCTAAAGGAGAATTTGCTGTTGCGAGCGAAATGTTTCGAGAAAGTTACTTTTCGCAATTAAAATACATTGGATTTATTTGGATTTTGGGGATTTCAATTATTGGATTGCCACTTATTTTTATTTTATTATTTGTAAAAGGAGTAGTTGTCGGATTTACAGTAGGTTTTTTAGTAAGTCAGCATGGATGGAATGGATTATTATTAGCATTCGTTTCTGTATTGCCACAAAATCTCATTATTATTCCAGTATTTCTCGTTATGACAACAATTGCTGCAAGCTTTTCCTTACGCATGATTAGACATCAATTTATTCGGAAAATAACCGAACCGCTATTACCATTATTAATTCGTTATACATGCTTCTTTCTTGTAATCGGAGTAGTGTTAGCTCTTGCTTCTAGTGTAGAAGCTTATGCATCACCAGTTTTAATGAAAGAAGTCGTTGAGGCTATTAATAAACAATAAATACTTTTTGAGAATAATTATCAATTTGTTTTTATTGTTTTTCTTTTGACAGAAGCCCTTCTTCTGATATAATGGTGTAAGAGTGGCGAGGAGGGAGTAGTACCGAATGGAAGAAAGAATTGAACGAATTAAGAAGCAATTACATGCAGCGAGCTACAAATTAACACCGCAACGTGAAGCAACAGTTCGTGTGCTGCTAGAAAATGAAGAAGATCATTTAAGCGCAGAAGATGTTTACCTCCTTGTAAAAGAAAAGTCGCCAGAGATCGGATTAGCAACCGTCTATCGAACTTTAGAACTATTATCTGAGTTAAAAGTTGTCGATAAGATTAACTTCGGAGACGGTGTTTCACGCTATGACTTACGCCAAGAAGGTGCGCAGCGTTTCCACCATCATTTGATTTGTACACAATGTGGTGCTGTACAAGAAATACAAGAAGATTTACTTGGTGAAGTGGAAAGGAAAGTAGAACATGACTGGAGCTTTAAGGTGAAGGATCATCGTTTAACATTCCATGGGATTTGTAAAAATTGTCAAGAAAATGAAACGGATGAAAAATAACCTTTTCCTATTTAACTAGGAAGAGGTTTTTTATTTGAATAAGGTATAAATTGGTGAAAGCTTGGCATATGTTGTAATAACTTATATTTTGGAGGAATTTACAATGCGCCGAGCTTTAAAATTAACTTTTGATGGGATAAAAGTATTTTTATTATTTACAAGTTGTACGATTTTGTTTTATTTCGCTATACTATGGATAAATGAAGAATATGAAAGCTATCATCGTTATGAAAAGCCAAAAGAAGAGACTGTAGAAAAAGTATCAGGGAATGAAGAGCCGGCAAAGGATGCTTTCGTAAATAGAATGATGTTTTTCTATGAAAATGGGGAGTAGTGTAGATTGGAAGATCAATTAAAAGATTTTATTCATTATATGGTTGTCGAAAAAGGGCTAGCGAAAAATACAGTAGTATCTTATGAACGTGATTTAAAAAGTTATGTAAAGTATTTGCAAAATGTAGAACAGGCGAAAAGCTTTCATGAAGTAACACGCTTGCACATTGTTAATTTTCTGCAGCACTTAAAAGAAAACGGAAAATCTTCGAAAACATTAGCACGTCATATTGCATCGATTCGTTCGTTTCACCAATTTTTACTTCGTGAACGGGCGGTAGAGCACGACCCATCCGTACATATTGAAACGCCGCAAGGAGAACGGAAATTACCGAAAGTACTATCAATCGATGAAGTAGAGGCGTTACTTCAGACACCGAAAATGACGAGTGCTTTTGGGGTTCGTGACAAGGCGATGCTAGAGTTATTGTATGCAACAGGACTTCGTGTTTCGGAATTAATTGCCTTAAATTTAGAAGATGTACATTTAACGATGGGATTTGTTCGTTGCATAGGGAAAGGGAATAAAGAAAGAATTATTCCACTAGGAAGTTTAGCGACGGAAGCGATTCAAAAGTATATTGAAAAGGGAAGAAGAGAATTGATGGGTAAAAAAGTAGTAGATGCACTCTTTTTAAACCATCATGGGAATCGATTATCAAGACAAGGATTTTGGAAAATTTTAAAACGATTGGCGAAAGAAGCAAATATTGAAAAAGAGCTTACACCGCATACGTTGCGCCATTCTTTTGCTACGCATTTATTAGAAAATGGAGCAGACTTGCGTGCTGTGCAAGAAATGCTTGGACATGCAGATATTTCAACGACGCAAATTTATACGCATGTTTCAAAAGCTAGATTAAAAGATGTATATAAACAGTTTCATCCGAGAGCATAGTTACTATGCTCTTTTTTCATAGATTCAAAAGGCTACAGTACTTCACAAAAACTTCACAAACATTTCGTACATTGTTTTCAGCAGAAGACTAGAATATTACAATGTATTTCCTCTATACTAAATAAGGTATGAAGGAGGAAATGATGATGAAAAAACTTATTATGACTTTATTTATCGCGATGCTAGCATTGGCTGGCTGTAATACAAACAAAGAAGAACCGAAAAAAGAACAGAAACTAGAAGCTGTAAAAGTAGCAGTTCAAACAAATCCGAAAGAAATTAAACCTGGTGAAAAAACAGAAGTACAAGCACTTGTTACACAAGGAAAAGAAAAAGTAACAGATGCTGATGATGTAAAGTTTGAAATTTGGAAAGCTGGCGACGAAAAGCACGAGATGTTAGATGGTAAGCATAAAGGAAAAGGTGTTTATGCAGTAGAGAAAACGTTCGAGACGGATGGAGTATACCATATTATCGCTCACACAAATGCACGTGAAATGCATGTTATGCCAGAAGTAAAAGTGGCTGTAGGAAATGCGAAAGTAGAAGATGCGAAAAAAGAAAATAGTCATCACGGTGCAGGGCATGGCGATCATAAAAGCGATACAATGATCCATCTTATGGCTGGTGATATAAAAGCAAATGCTGAATCGACTATGAAAGTTCATTTAAAACAAAAAGAAGAAGCGTTAACTGGTGCTGAAGTACAACTTGAGATTTGGAAAGATGGTGTTGAAAAACACGAATTTATTCCAGCGAAAGAAGGAAATAAAGGAGAGTATGAAACGAAACATACTTTCAAAGAAAATGGTTCTTACAAAGTGAAAGTTCATGTTAAAAAAGGCGAACTACATGAACATAAAGAAGAAACAGTAGAAGTAAAATAAAAAGCAGCTCTTTAGAGCTGCTTTTTATTTTTATTCCGTAAACGTCCAATTGATGAGGGCTTATAATCAGTGGAGAAGAACTAAACTCCTACTAATCAAAGTTTCACTTTATATGAAGAAATAAATCATAAAATAATTAGCACTTATTTGCATAATGGATTACAATAGAAGTGTGAAGAAAATGAGAAATTCTACGAAAATGTATTAAAAAGAAAGCGTAAACATGTTATGATATCTGTATCAGATGTCTGACATCTGACTTAGAAAAAACTAGAAATGTTTTTGAGTCGTTTCGAAGTAAACGAAATAGGTTAGAGAATCAATTAAAGAAGTACTGTTTGACAATGAGAACGAAAGAGAATTCTTATGGAGAACAGTTTCACTTTATAGCGTTTTGAACATACTACAAGAAGTAGAACTGAACTTATAGGAGGTCGCAGTTATGAATAAATATAAACGTATATTCCTAGTCGTAATGGATTCTGTTGGAATCGGTGAAGCACCAGATGCTGAGCAATTTGGTGATTTAGGATCTGACACAATTGGTCACATTGCTGAACATATGAATGGGTTACAAATGCCTAACATGGTGAAATTAGGTCTTGGTAACATTCGTGAAATGAAAGGTATCTCTAAAGTAGAAAAACCACTTGGATATTATACAAAAATGGAAGAGAAATCTACTGGTAAAGATACAATGACAGGTCACTGGGAAATTATGGGTCTTTACATTGATACACCATTCCAAGTTTTCCCTGAAGGCTTCCCGAAAGAATTACTTGATGAATTAGAAGAAAAAACAGGTCGTAAAATCATCGGTAATAAACCAGCTTCTGGAACTGAGATTCTTGATGAGCTTGGTCAAGAGCAAATGGAAACAGGATCTTTAATCGTTTACACTTCTGCTGATAGCGTATTACAAATCGCAGCACACGAAGAAGTAGTGCCGCTTGATGAGTTATATAAAATTTGTAAAATTGCACGTGAATTAACATTAGATGAGAAATACATGGTAGGTCGCGTTATCGCTCGTCCATTCGTTGGTGAGCCTGGAAACTTTACACGTACACCAAACCGTCATGATTATGCATTAAAACCATTCGGCCGTACGGTAATGAATGAATTAAAAGATAGTGACTACGATGTTATTGCTATCGGTAAAATCTCTGACATATATGATGGTGAAGGTGTAACTGAGTCACTTCGTACGAAGTCTAATATGGATGGAATGGATAAGCTTGTAGATACATTAAATATGGACTTTACAGGTCTTAGCTTCTTGAACTTAGTTGACTTTGATGCATTATTTGGACACCGCCGTGATCCACAAGGGTACGGAGAAGCTCTGCAAGAGTATGATGCTCGTCTTCCAGAAGTATTCGAAAAACTAAAAGAAGATGATTTATTATTAATTACAGCAGACCACGGTAATGATCCAGTTCACCACGGTACTGATCATACACGTGAATATGTACCGTTATTAGCATATAGCCCAAGCATGAAAGATGGCGGACAAGAATTATCAATTCGCCAAACATTTGCTGATATTGGTGCAACGGTAGCAGAAAACTTCGGCGTGAAAATGCCAGAACACGGAACAAGCTTCTTAAACGAGCTAAAGAAATAGGGGGATAAACAAATGAATCGTGAACTTATTACAAAATCAGCTTCATACTTAAAAGAGAAATTTCAAGAAACGCCACAAGTAGGACTAATCCTTGGATCTGGACTAGGTGTATTAGCAGATGAAATCGAGAACGCAGTAACAGTACCTTACAGTGAAATCCCTGAATTCCCAGTATCAACTGTAGAAGGTCATGCAGGTCAACTAGTATTCGGTACACTTCAAGGTGTAACAGTAGTAGCAATGCAAGGACGTTTCCACTTCTATGAAGGATACGACATGCAAAAAGTAACATTCCCAGTTCGTGTTATGAAAGAACTAGGTGTAGAAACAGTTGTTGTAACAAATGCAGCTGGTGGTGTAAATACATCATTTGAGCCAGGCGATCTTATGTTAATTTCAGACCACATTAACTTCATGGGTACAAATCCATTAATCGGACCGAATGATTCTGAAATGGGCGTACGTTTCCCTGATATGTCTACATCATATACGACAGAACTTCGTGAAATGGCGAAACAAGTTGCAGCGGACTTAAATATTAAAGTACAAGAAGGTGTATACGTTGGAATGACAGGTCCTGTATATGAAACACCTGCTGAAATTCGTATGCTTCGTACACTTGGCGGAGATGCAGTTGGTATGTCAACAGTACCTGAAGTAATTGTAGCGCGTCATGCTGGTATGAAAGTACTTGGTATTTCTTGTATTTCAAATATGGCAGCTGGTATTTTAGATCAGCCACTTCATCACGATGAAGTAATCGAAACGACAGAACGTGTTAAAGCTAACTTCTTAGCATTAGTAAAAGCAATCGTAAAACAAATGAAGGGGTGACCTCACAATGAGAATGGTGGACCTAATTGCAAAAAAACGTGACGGACATGCACTAACGACAGAAGAAATTAACTTTATTGTTGAAGGATATACGAATGGTGATATTCCTGATTACCAAGTAAGTTCACTTGCAATGGCAATTTTCTTCCAAGATATGGACGATCAAGAACGTGCTGATTTAACTATGGCAATGGTAAATAGCGGTGATACAATCGACTTATCAGCTATTGAAGGGGTAAAAGTAGATAAGCACTCAACAGGTGGTGTTGGTGATACAACAACACTTGTGTTAGGTCCATTAGTAGCCGCTTTAGGTGTACCGGTTGCAAAAATGTCTGGACGTGGGTTAGGACATACTGGTGGTACAATTGATAAATTAGAAGCAGTTCCAGGATTCCATGTTGAAATCGAAAATGATGAATTCATGCGACTTGTAAATGAAAACAAAATCGCAGTTATTGGTCAAAGTGGAAACTTAACACCTGCGGATAAAAAGTTATATGCACTTCGTGATGTAACGGCAACAGTAAACTCAATTCCGCTTATTGCAAGTTCGATTATGAGTAAAAAAATTGCTGCTGGTGCAGATGCAATTGTTCTTGATGTAAAAACTGGAGCAGGTGCATTTATGAAAACAGATGAAGATGCAAAACGTTTAGCAGAAGCAATGGTGCGCATTGGTAATAACGTTGGTCGTAATACGATGGCTGTTATTTCTGATATGAGTCAACCACTTGGTGAGGCGATTGGTAACGCACTTGAAGTACAAGAAGCAATTGATACATTACAAGGTAAAGGACCGAAAGATTTAGAAGAGTTATGTTTAACGCTTGGAAGTCAAATGGTATACCTTGCTGGACAAGCTTCATCTTTAGAAGATGCACGTGAGAAATTAATTGAAGTAATGAACAACGGTAAAGCGCTAGAATCATTTAAAACGTTCTTATCAGCGCAAGGCGGCGATGCTTCTGTTGTTGATGATCCTTCTAAATTACCACAAGCACAGTTTAAAATTGAAGTAGAAGCGAAGGAAGACGGTTATGTATCAGAAATCGTTGCAGATGAAATCGGAACAGCAGCAATGCTTTTAGGAGCAGGACGTGCGACGAAGGAATCTGAAATTGATTTAGCAGTTGGCTTAATGCTTCGCAAAAAAGTAGGGGACAGCGTGAAAAAAGGTGAATCCCTTGTTACAATTTACGCAAACCGTGAAAATGTGGACGATGTAAAAGCAAAAATTTATGAGAACATGAAGATTGCTAACGAACATGTAGATGCACCAACATTAGTGCACGGCATCGTTACCGAATAATAAAAAAGGGCCAAGGAGTATTTCTCCTTGGCTTTTTTTGCTATTTTTTGTTTATAATAATAATGGGTGAAATTATGATTAGAATTTGTGCAATAACAAAAACAGATGAAGTATTATATGATGTTTCGCTAGAAGAAACAACGAAAGACCATATTGTATGGTATTGGCTAGATTTATATAAGCCAACGAAAGAAGAGTATACATACATTTTGCAAGATCATTTTAAGTTCCATCCCCTTGCAATTGAAGACTGTATAGAATATGTACAGAGACCAAAAGTTGATTTTTATGATGGATATAACTTTTTAGTTCTTCATGCATTTGGTGAGGATGGATTAGAACCGCACGAGATTGATTTATTTATTAGTGATCGTTTTATTGTTTCTTTCCACTTTTCTCATAACAATGCAATCGAAAGAGTATGGAAAACACTTGGGGAAAAGAAGCGTATTAAAAATAGTCCTTTACACGTAGCGCATACAATTATCGACCAAATTGTAGATGACTATTTTGCGCCTGTATATTACATTGAGGATCATTTAAATGCAATTGATGATAATTTAACGGGTGAGACAGCAGGAAGTGTATTAGAAGAAGTATTTGATATACGTACAGATTTATCGAAGCTAAGGCGCACAATCATTCCGATGCGTGATTTATTGTATCGTATTTTAAATTCGACTCGTTTTTACGGTATAAGCGATCATGAGATTTACTTTAAAGATATACATGACCATTTGCTTAAACTGACAGAAATGATTGAAGCAAGCCGCGAGTTAACGGCAGATATTCGGGATAGCTATTTTTCATTAAACTCACATCATATGAATAACATTATGAAAACATTAACTGTATTCTCGACTATTTTCATGCCATTAACATTTATTGCGGGAGTATACGGAATGAACTTTACGCATATGCCAGAGCTTGGTGGACAATATAGTTATTTTATTTGTCTACTTCTAATGGCGCTAATTGGCGGTGGGATGATGGCTTGGTTTTATAAAAAAGGATGGTTTAAGTAAAAAAACACCGAGGAAAATTCCTCGGTGTTTTTACTTAACCAATAGCATGTAATACGAACATGGCTAAGAATAAGCATGTAACGATATACATAGACGGTGCGACTTCTTTACGCTTTCCAAGAGCAACTTTTAAGATAGGATAAGCAATAAATCCGAACGCAATGCCATCAGCGATACTATATGTGAGCGGGATCATGACGATAATTAAGAACGCTGGAAATCCTTCTGAAAAATCGTTCAGAGGAATTTGCTGAATGCTTGTAATCATCAGGCCGCCAATAATAATTAAGATTGGTGCAATGGCACTATCAGGAATTAGTTTCACAAACGGAAGTGCAAACAGTGATGCGAAGAATAACAACCCCGTAACGATAGACGTCAGACCTGTCTTTCCGCCTGCAGTAATACCTGCAGCACTCTCTACTGTTGATACGGTAGGGCTTGTGCCAAATAGACCACATGTCATTGCTGAAATTGCATTGGCTTGGTAAGCACGTGGGAATTTACGGTCATCTTCTAATAAACCGTGCAGAAGTCCCATGTTCTCAAAAATAAGCACCATGCTTAAGGAGAATGTTGCAATCCAAAACGGTAAGGAAGAAAGTTTGCCAAATGACATAGCTCCAAACACATCGCCGTAATTAGCGAATGAGAATGAACTATTTCCGATTTGACTTGTATCAACAAGACCAAATAGCCATGCAATACCAGTTCCTATTGCAATCGTCCATAAAAAGCTTCCACGTACGTTACGAATAAATAGTACAAGTGCAACGATAAGAGTAAGTAGTGTCGCAAGAACGACAGGGTTACTTAATTTACCCATTGCAACAGCAGTATTTGGATTCGAAACGACTAAACCACCTTTTTGCAATCCGATAAATGCTAAAAATAATCCGATGCCGACAGTAATAGCTTCCTTTAATGACTTTGGAATCGATACTGAAAGCAAGCGAGCGATTGGTGTAAACGCAGCAATTGCAAAAATAATACCAGAGATGAAGACAGCTGCTAATGCTTCCTGCCAAGCTAATCCGAGCGTATGCACAGCAGTGTACGTGAAGAATGCATTTACGCCCATACCAGGGACAAGAATAGCAGGTGCATTTGCCCAAAATGCCATGAGCAGACATCCGACAAATGAACTGAAAACAGTTGCTAAAATTCCAGCTTCAAGAGGAATGCCAGCATCCGATAAAATTGATGCATTTACAATCATAATATATACGATTGTGAAAAATGACGTAACTCCAGCTAAAACTTCTTGTTTTGGTGATGTTTCGTGTAAACCTAATTTAAATGTTCTTTCAAGTATTCCTTTCATGTTAAACCTTCTTTTTCATATCCCTCTCCCACCCGTGATATCTCTTTTGTAAGAGCTCACCGTCCTTTATTATATCAGAACATCATGTTTTTACAACAAGGAAAATGATAACGTTTACTTATAAAAGAAATTATTTATAAATACGTAAAAATGGCTCGTATTGTTGAAATGATTTCTAATTCTCCTGATTGAATGGGCGGAGCTGCTTGCGCATGTAAAGTAGCATAGGACGTCACTTCCCGTGGTAATTGGGCGGATTCTTCAACGAATGAGAGTGGAACTGGATTAATGTTTAAATTGTATGTACTCGCAATAGCACGAGCTTTTTCTACCGCTTGTTGCAGAGCTTGAATAAGAGCTTGCTCATAATATTTATTTGGATGAGATATTCGAAAACGTAACCCTTTTGCTAAGTTTGCTCCATTTGAAACGGCTATATCATATACTTCCCCTGCTTTTTGTACATTTAAAACGGTAATTTCATACAAATGTTCCACACGATATCCTTGTAGTAATGCTTTATCATTTACATATTCGTACTGGGGCGTAATCGTATATGAAATGGTTTCTATATTTTTTTCGGCAATACCTAGTTGTTTTAGTGCATCCAATAATTGTTTTGATTGCACTGCATTCTCTTCTTGTGCCTGTTTTACATTTTTATGATCTGTACGAATACCAATCGTTAATATAACAACATTTGGTTTTGCTTTTATAACGCCTTCACCTTGCACCGTAATGGTAGCTTCTTTACCAGTATTAGCTGTACGTACGTTGTGTAAATAAGGATTCATTCCACCTTGCATCTTCCATCACCATCCTTATTTATATGTATATGTGTGAACAAAAAAGAAATTTGTATGAAAAAGTTACATAAATGAGAATGTTAAAGAAAGAAAGCATATACAATAAGGGTATTTATAGATTATAATATGTGTAAATATGATAAAAAAGGGACGAGGCTAGTGAACGAAAAAAGAGAAACACTGATTTTAGAGTTATCCGGATCATTTCGAAAGATGATACGTTTATTACAAAATGATATTAATACACGTTTTGCAGAACATATGCCATACAATGAATTTTCTGTATTACGCGCGTTATTTTTAAAGAGTCCACAGATGGCTTCGCAAATTGCGAGTGAAGTAAACGTAACCTCTAGTCATATTACAGCTGTTACTGATCGTCTCGTACGAAAAGGGTTTGTAGAAAGAAAGCGTTCAAATTCAGACCGTCGTATCGTGTACCTAGAAATTACAGAACACGGAAGAGAAGTAACTGAAAAACTTGAAGCTGTGCGTAAAGAATATTATAAAGAGAAATTTAAAGGTTGGAGCGACCAAGAAATCGAAATGGTGTTAGAGCTATTTGGCCGCGTATTATAATAAATGAGGATAGGAAGCGAAAGTTTTCCTATCCTTTTTCTTTTGAATAAAAACATTTTGAAACTCCAATACTTTAATTAAAAAGAATCGGAGTGAAAGATTATGAAACGTATTTGTATGCTTTTCATTATGATTGGAAGTTTTTTCTGCTTTAATCAATTCGTGGACGCTGCAACGCCTCTTCAAGTCGTTCAGAAAGAATTACAACATATTTCAAATAAGCAACCTGTTTTATATTCAAAACTATGGATTCGTTCTATGCAGAATGCTATTTTATTTCATCATAGTGATAACATTCGGCATGAAGATACGATAAGCAATGTGACAAAGTCTTCTCTTATAAAAGTAAAACAACTTCCACTTCAGAAAGCATCACAGTACATCCCGAGATTATCGCAATATATTTCTAAGTTTGAAGCTGAGAATGTGCAAGTGTATTATGTTGCAGCTCGTTATGAAGTGAAAAAAGAAAATCCGTATCAGTTAAATGGCATGAATTATTTTATGCAAGTGTTTATTCAACAAGGAGGAGAATGGAGAATTGCTGAAAGCATAGTTGCTCCAACAGATCAAATCGTGGCAAATGGTGACGGCTTTGGAACGAAGCAAGAAAAAGAGTATGGGAAAAGAAGAGAGAATGTGAAATAACCTCCTCATGAAGAGGAGGTTATTTTATTTAAAATTCCAAGAGACTTTCCATTTTAATATTTTTGGCAGGAAGAAATACATAATTAAACTAGTAACTAAAAATCCGATGTAAAAGCTGGACAATGAATGCGCGCGACTTAGCATTAAGCCTCCAACGATTCCACCAAAGAAAATCGCACAAGCCATAACTACTTTTTGTAGTTTCGGATACAATAAGTAGTTACCATTTCGCTCATTGACTGAACGGGCATATAAATATATACCGAGTGATAATAAAATAATAATATGTGCAATAGGTGCAATCAATGTTTTTGCCGGCGGGATTGTTGTAAAGTTTGGTTCATTATGACGTACTCCATCCTTATCAGTATAAGCGTTTTGAGGATCGTAATTAAAGCTAATAGTAAACTCTTCTGCTGGACCAGAAATACGTATGTTTTCCATAATATCATGTATACTGCCATTGTTCTCATGAAAGTCGGCATTCGAGTGAACAGCAATGACTCCTGATATTAGAGATGGAAGTAACACTGGGAAGATTAATATAGCTGCAGTAAGAAATCCTTGCGATATAATATTCCCTGCAATTGTACCTACACATAAGGTAAGTGTATAAATAGCGATTAATACAATTAACATGTATATAAAGTAACTATGAAAAGGGGAAAATACTTGATATTTATTATGAAAAGTTAACTTTTTCATAATAGCAAATAGCCCCCAGTTTAAAACGACAACAGCGGCGATATTACAGATTCCAAACAACCACTTTGTTATATAAAGGTGTGAACGTTTAAATGGCATAGACCATAACAAGTCGCTAGCGTTATTTTGTCTTTCCCATCCAATTAACGTACAAGCTAGAACGATTAGCACACTACCTAACAGCATGATAGAATCTAGAAGTATTAAATCAAAACTGTAATGATATATAACTTTCCATTTTTTATTCATATTTAGAAAATATTGCTGTTGAATAGAAGTCATATAGTATTTATATGACAAAGTATAGAAGCTGACGAGCCAAAATAACCATACAACATATTTACTTTGTTGATATGTTCTTAGCCATAGTGCTTTTTGAAACATAGGATCTCTCCTTTAAAAAACTTTATAATTTGTTAGGCGTGATAATACAACATAAGTAATGATTCCAGCGAGAAACAAACTGATATAGTAGTTAGGTAAGAAATAAAATTGATTTATTTTATAGCCACCTAGTAATGCAAAGTAAATGGTTGTCCCCCATATCCATATTTTTAAATGTTTTTGGAAAATAAATATCTTTTGAGTGTTTTCATTTGGTGATCTTGTATATAAATATGCGCCAAGTAGTAAGTAAAATATTGTATAAAAAATCGGGACCAATATGGATTTAGCTGAATAATATCTATAAGATGCTGGATCTCTTAAAGTGTTTGGATCGTTTTCTTTTTTACGTGATTTTGGATCATAATCGTAATAAATAGAAAAATTATATATTGGTGCAACAATATTTGTTTTATTATTTATTTCAGAAAGACTTTCATATAAGTGAGAGTTTCTATTATTTTGAACATTTAAATGATTTATTGTAAAATTGTACAGCAATGAAATAAATGTAAGACCCATTAGTAACCAAGGAATACAAAAAACAACTTGTGAAAAAACGCTTCCAGTAAAGGCACCGATACATAATGCAGCTGTATATACTGCAACATATGAAACAATTGCATAAAGAAAGTATCGATGAAATGGCCCGAATGATTGATAATCAAAATGAATCGTTGTTCTATAAATAAAGTACATAAGAATCCAGTTTACAAGGAGAGACCCAATAATCCAAAATGAACCGAAAGCCCATTTAGATAAGAAAACATCTTTTCTTTTAAATGGCATTGTTAAAAGTAGTGCATTAGACTGGCTGCTACGTTCCCACCCTATTAATAGACAAGCAATAGAAATAATAAGGATAGTTATCCAAAAACTATTACCTGTATTTGACCAAAAAGCATAATCATAATAGAACGTTCCCTTTTCATGTAATTTATAATAATTAGCAAGTTGTTGCTGAGCTGCTTTATAGTATCCGAAAGATAGAAGATAAAGTGTATAAAAGAAGAACAGTAGTACAGCATATTTCCCGCGTTTCCAATTCCACGTCCACAACGCCTTATGAAACATAACCATCCTCCTCTAGTGTCGTAACGAAGACATCTTCAAGTGACATTGTTAATTCTTCAATGAGTATAGGTTGTTCTTTATAAAACTTCTCCAATGTTGCAGCCACATTTCCCTCAATTAAGATTGTATATACTTTTCCTGTTTGATTTAATATTTTAATATTGCTTAAGTTTTCTAGTTTTTGAGGTAATGAACGTTCGTAAGCTACTTGTATTTTTGCAAATCGTGATTTGGCATCGTCTAGTGATGTAATAGACGAGATAGTATGGCCTTTTAATATAATAATTGTATCTGCAATTTGTTCCACTTCATCTAAATGGTGAGTTGAGATGAAAATGGTAATCTCTTTTTCTGCCACTTCTCCAACGAGAAACTGTAAAATCTGCCTTTTAACGATAGGATCAAGTCCGTTTGTCGGTTCATCCAAAATGATATATTCTGCTTTTGTAGAAACGGCTAAAATGATGGCAAGCAATGCTTTCATCCCTTTTGAATAACTACGAATTCGTTTGTTTGGTAAGTTAAAACGTTCTAACAGTTCATAGAAATATGCTTCATCAAATGCGTTATAAACTTCTTTATAAAACTTTACAATTTCTTTTACCGTATATCCGTTCAATATGTTAGTAGAATCCGGAACATATACGATTTTTTGCTTTATTTCAGGACAATGATGAATGTTTGTATCCTCATATGTAACAGTCCCTGCATCAGGGTCTAAAATGCCGACCATCGTTCGTAATAAAGTTGTTTTGCCCGCACCGTTTCTTCCAAGTAATCCGATGATACTTCCTTTTTGTAATGTGAAAGAAACATCGTCTAAAATTGTTTGATTATCAATTGTTTTCTTGAGGCTTGTCACTTTCAGCATCCGTATTTCCTCCAATCTCTTTATAGTATGAATCTATCCAATCATGAATTTTATCTTTCGTAATACCAAGATAAGAGGCTTCTAATAGTAATTGATGAAATTGCTTTTCAACCATAGCGATTTTCCTTTCGTCTAATGTTGGGGTAATCGATTGGGATACAAATGTTCCTTTTCCTCGTAATGTTTCAATAATCCCTTGTCGCTCTAACTCTTGATACGCTTTACTCACTGTATTTGGATTTATAACGAGTAAAGAAGCGAGTTCGCGTACAGAAGGAAGTTTATCACTTGGAGCTAACATGTTTTTCAATACGAGTTCTTTTATATTTTGAACAATTTGTTCCCATATCGGAGTGTTGCTTCTTGGATCAAGTTGAATATGCAAGAGCAATGTCTCCTTTCTGACTTGTATTAAGTGTACTACTGTATATAGTACACTTAATACAATATAGGTGATGAATATATTTGTCAACTGAAAATATTAGAAAAATATGGTATTAAAAAATAATAAATTGGAAAAAATAGGTTTGATATAGAATGGAGGGTTAGTCATGAAGCGAGTTTTTGGAATACTTGTTTGTTTCATGTTATTGCTTTCTGGTACTTCAGTTAGTTTCGCACAATCTGAGAAGACGAAGCAGGAAAAAACAGAAGAAACAACGCCGAAGTTAGCGGAACAAGCGTCATCAGCAATTGTAATTGAACAAGATACAGGTAAAGTTTTGTTTGATAAAAATCCAAATGAGAAGTTACCACCTGCTAGTATGACGAAGATTATGACAATGCTATTAATTATGGAACAAGTTGAAAAAGGAAAACTAAAACTGACCGATAAAGTTAGAGCAAGTGAGCATGCAGCTTCAATGGGTGGATCACAAATCTTTTTAGAGCCTGGAGAAGAGATGACTGTAAATGAAATGCTAAAAGGTATTGCTATTGCATCTGGAAATGATGCGTCTGTTGCAGTAGCGGAGCATATCGCGGGTTCAGAAGAAGGTTTTGTAAATATGATGAACAAAAAAGCGAAAGATTTAGGACTGAAAAATACTCATTTTCAAAATCCAACAGGTCTTCCGGCTAAAGACCATTATTCCACAGCAAATGATATGGCTATAATGGCAAAAGAATTGATGAAGTACCCACTTATTCGCAAATATACAGGTAAATACGAAGACTATTTACGAGAAGATACGGATAAGAAGTTTTGGCTCGTGAATACGAATAAGTTAGTACGTTTTTATCCTGGAGTAGATGGTGTGAAAACGGGCTTTACGACAGAAGCAAAATATTGTTTAACAGCATCGGCTGAAAAAAATGGCATGCGTGTGATTTCAGTTGTTATGGGAGCACCTACATCGAAAGAACGGAATAATCAAGTAACAAAGCTTCTTGACTATGCATTTGGACAATATATGACAAAGAAATTGTATACACGTGGCGAAAAAATTAAGACTGTACAAGTAGGAAAAGGGAAAAAAGAAAAAGTAGATTTAGTTGCGTCAGACAATGTGTCTCTTCTTATGAAGAAGGGCGAAAATATGGACAAAGTAAAGCAAGAAGTAATTGCTGAAAAGAAAGTGAAAGCGCCGATTAAAAAAGGTGACGCGCTGGGTACACTTGTTATTAAAAAAGATAAAGATGTTTTATTAAAACAAACAATTGTAGCAAAAGAAGATGTTGCTGCAGCGAGCTGGTGGGAGTTATTTAAAAGAAGTTTTGGGATGTTTTCAACATCAAAATAGCGGCAAACATTTTGCCGCTTTTCTATTCGTATGAAAGTAAATAATTGCCGAATGTTTTCACTTTATGGCGAAATAGTTCTTCTTTTGTCAGCAGGAAGGATTCTTATGTTGTATCACGAAAATCTTTATGTATGTAAATGAGTAAAGTTTGAGCATAAGGAGGAAATCGTGTGAGTCTTTCCATGCAATTAGAAGTAAAGCGTGACGTCCTATGTGTGAGACTAGCGGGTGAATTAGATCATCATACTGCTGAAGAGTTGCGAACGAAAGTAACAGATATGATTGAGACACATGGTGTTCATCATATTGTTTTGAGCCTAGAGAACTTATCGTTTATGGATAGTTCTGGTTTAGGTGTTATATTAGGCCGATATAAGCATGTAAAGGGATTAGGTGGAGAAATGGTTGTTTGTGCAATTTCACCGCCTGTTAAGCGTTTATTTGAAATGTCGGGCTTATTTAAAATTGTTCGCTTAGAAGAAAGTGAAGCGCATGCGCTCGCGACGTTGGGGGTGGCGTAAATGAGAAATGAAATGAACCTTCAATTTTCAGCATTAAGTCAAAATGAATCATTCGCTCGCGTTACAGTAGCTGCTTTCATTGCGCAACTAGATCCAACGATGGAAGAACTTACGGAGATTAAAACAGTTGTGTCAGAAGCAGTTACGAATGCAATTATTCATGGATACGATGGAAATGCAGAAGGTGTTGTTTATATTTCTGTAATTTTGGAAGAAGCAATGGTGAAACTCACGATTCGAGATGAAGGGATTGGCATCTTTGATTTAGATGAAGCAAGACAACCCCTTTTTACAACTAAACCTGAATTAGAGCGTTCCGGAATGGGATTTACTATCATGGAAAATTTTATGGATGAAGTAGAAGTTATTTCAAACGAATCTTTCGGGACAACAATCCATTTGACAAAATACTTATCAAATAGTAACGCTCTATGCAATTAAGGAGAATAGCCTATGGACATAGAGGTCAAAAATGAGAAGAAGAAACCTCAGTTAAAGGACCACGAGCTAAAAGCGTTAATTCAACAAAGTCAAGATGGAGATCAACAAGCGAGAGATACAATCGTTCAAAGTAATATGCGTCTCGTATGGTCGGTTGTGCAGCGTTTTCTTAATCGAGGATACGAACCAGACGATTTATTTCAAATTGGATGTATTGGGCTCTTAAAATCGGTAGATAAATTTGATTTATCTTTCGACGTGAAATTTTCAACATATGCAGTTCCAATGATTATTGGAGAAATACAACGATTTTTACGTGATGATGGATCAGTGAAAGTAAGTAGATCTTTAAAAGAAACAGGAAATAAAATTCGAAAGATGAGAGACGAGCTTTCGAAAGAATTCGGAAGGGCACCAACGATTAACGAAGTAGCCGAAGCGTTAGAACTAACGCCAGAAGAAGTGGTTCTGGCGCAAGAAGCGAGTCGTGCTCCTTCATCCATACATGAAACGGTGTATGAAAACGATGGAGATCCAATCACTATTTTAGATCAAATTGCTGATCAATCTGAAACGAAATGGTTTGATAAAATTGCTTTAAAAGAAGCAATTAGAGAATTAGATGATCGAGAACGTTTAATTGTATATTTACGCTACTATAAAGACCAAACCCAATCAGAAGTAGCGGAGCGCATAGGTATTTCGCAAGTACAAGTTTCAAGACTTGAAAAGAAAATATTAAAACAGATGAAAGATCGAATAGATGAGTAGCTATCTATTCGATTTTTTTTATGACTTTAATTTAGTAGGGATTGTAAACTTTCGTAAAAATTAACAGAATTTATTGATAATTTAGTAAATTTAAAATATAATCCAAGTATGAACTTGTCACAAAGGGGGAAGGAAATATGGAAACGAGGCAACAATGGGGAACGAGGGCCGGATTCATTTTCGCAGCGGTCGGCTCTGCCGTTGGATTAGGAAACATATGGCGTTTTCCTTATACAGCGTATGAAAATGGGGGAGGCGCATTCTTTTTACCGTACTTATTCGCATTATTAACGACTGGTATTTCATTATTGGCGTTTGAATTTGCTCTTGGGCATCGTCATCGTGGTTCGGCGCCACTTACATTCTTCCGTATTAGTCCGCGTGCTGAATTTATCGGATGGTGGCAAATGTGTGTAACGTTTATCGTTTCAACATATTATGCAGTAATTATTGCTTGGTCTATTTCCTATACGTACTTTGCAATTACTGGAGCATGGGGGAAAGACACGCAATCATTTTTATTTAAAGAGTATTTGCATGTTGCAGATAAGCCTGGACAGTTTGGAGGGCTCGTACCGGAAGTATTAATTCCATTAGCTCTCGTTTGGATTATCGTGCTCGGTGTAGCATTTAAAGGAGTTAAAAAAGGAATCGAAGTTGTTAATCGTATTTTCATCCCTTTATTAGTTGTTATGTTCCTTATTATCGTAGTTCGTGCAGTGACGATGGAAGGTGCAATGCAAGGGTTGGATGCATTCTTCAAACCAGATTGGAGTCGTATTTTTGATGGGAAAGTATGGCTTGCTGCTTATGGTCAAATTTTCTTTAGCTTATCTTTAGCATTTGGAATTATGATTACGTATTCTAGTTATTTACCGAAAAACTCAGATACAACAAATAATGCCTTTATTACTGGCTTTGCAAACTCAGGATTTGAATTGTTAGCTGGGATTGGGGTCTTTGCAGCTCTTGGATTTATGGCAAATAATATGGGAGTACCAGTTGATAAAGTAGCAAGTGCTGGTGTAGGACTTGCGTTCGTAGTATTCCCGCAAATCATTAATGAGTTACCGATGTCACCGTTATTTGGCGTATTATTTTTCTTATCATTAACGGTTGCTGGAATTACATCCCTCATTTCACTTGCGGAAGTATGTTTTGCTGCCGTATCTGAAAAGTTCAGCTTAAGTCGCCAAAAAACAATTGGAATTATGGGGACGCTTCTCGTACTAGTTTCTCTTGTTTTTGCAACACGTGGCGGGCTTATGTTCCTAGATGTTGTTGATTATTTCGCTAATAACTTCGGATTAATTTCAATTGCATTAGCGGAAGTGGTTACGATAGGGCTCATTCTACGCCGTTTACCAGTTTACCAAAATCATGCAAACTTCGTATCTGATATTAAGTTAGGGACGTTTTGGAGAGTAAGTTTACTCGTTATTACCCCGCTTATGTTAGGGTACATGTTAATTGATGGCACAATCCAAAATATTAAAAAGAACTACGGAGATTATCCAACGGAGTTTGTCGTAACATATGGTTGGTCAATTGCAGCAGCCTTCCTTATCGTTGCACTAATCATTAGTATAAAGAAATGGAATGCACAAATACATTCAGATTCTGCTAAGCTTGAAAAAGAATGGAAAGATCGGGGTGTTTCATAATGAGCGGATCAGCGATTATGATGATGGTGATTGGTATGGTAGTCATTTGGGGAGGACTCGCATTAAGTATTGCAAATTTATTTAAGAAAAAGGCATAAACTAAAAAACATCTGTACCGAAACGGTACAGATGTTTTTTTATGAAAAAATTGTATTAGAAAAAAATTCAATAACCATACTACAACTACGAGGAAGAGTGAAGAGGTGAATAGAAATTGGAACAAACAATTTATATTAAAATGCGTAATCGATTAAAAGTTTCTCCTACGTATGAAGTGAAACTACGTGATGTCGCTCAACTTGCCGGAGATACTGAGGTAGTTGAGTCGTTACAGGATGAGGTAGTTTACAAAATAACAGCGCATGATAAGACACATGTTGTAATTGATGTTATGAAAATTATTGAGATTATTAGGCGAAAAGCGGCTCATATACAAATTAATTTACTCGGTTCTGGACAAACTCTTGTTGAAATTATATATGAAAAAAAGAAAGTACATCCGGTTTTCTTCGGACTTGTATGGTTGTTACTTTTTATTGGAGCGGCTCTTGCGATCATTTATTTCCATGAAGATGTAAGCATGCAACAAGTGCACCAGCGGTTATATTACATGATTACGGGAGAATTTAAGGCGCAGCCACTGCTATTTCAAATTCCTTATTCAGTAGGTCTTGGGTTAGGTATGGTCTTATTTTTTAATCATGTATTTCAAAAGCGAATTAATGAAGAGCCGAGTCCGTTAGAAGTGGAGATGTTCCAATATCAGCAGTCACTTGACCAATATGTAATTGTTCATGAAAACAAGGACAATATGAAACAACTTGCCGATGATTGAGTCTGGGCTTGTTATTTTAATTGGTTTAGCGGGAGGAATTGCAGTGGGTAGCGGATATGTCGCATTTTTAGCTGTACTTGGTATAATCCCCCGTCTAGCTCAATTAACGAGAAGTGGAAAGCACATTCAATATTTTGAGTGGGCAGTTATTGCAGGTACGTTAACAGGAGCTTGGTGTAGTTTGAAAAACATTACATTTCAAACGTCGCAATATTGGCTTGTTATATTAGGAATATTTTGTGGCACATTCATTGGAATGCTTGCAGCCGCATTAACAGAAGTGTTAAATGTTTTACCTATTTTAGCGAAACGAGTAGGGGTAGAAGGGAAAATCGTTGTTTTACTCGTTGCTCTTGTACTTGGCAAAGTAATAGGCTCATTGTTTCACTGGATTTATTTCGTAAAGTAGGAGGCAGTATATAAATGACAGGGCGAAAACTAAAGGATGATTACATAAATAAAGTGAAGGAGTACCATCCAAAACCAAACTATTTCCTAAATTGTGTCAAGGCATTTCTTGTAGGTGGATTCATTTGTACTGTCGGAGAAGTATTGATGAAATTTTATATACATTATTTTCATTTCAGTGAACAAGAGGCAGGAAATCCGACAGTTGCAACGCTTGTATTATTATCGGCGATTTTAACAGGTTGTGGTGTATATGATAAAATCGGTCAATTTGCTGGAGCGGGATCGGCCGTACCTGTTACGGGATTTGCGAATTCTATGGCGAGCGCTGCGCTAGAACATAAGAGTGAAGGAATTGTGCTTGGGGTTGCTACAAATATGTTTAAGCTAGCGGGAAGTGTTATCGTTTTTGGGGTCGTTGGTGCATACGTTATTGGATTAATAAGATATACTTTTAACATTTTTATGTCTTAAAGGAGGGGCTAGTATGAGGTTGACCGGAAAACAAACGTGGGTATTTCAAAATGATATTTATGTGAATGCAACCGGTACTGCTGTCGGTCCAAAAGAAGCTGAGGGCCCTCTTGGGAAGGATTTTGATATTTCATATGATGATTTACATTGCGGAGAGGAAAACTGGGAACTTGCTGAACGAAGGTTAATGTCAGATTCAATTCAACAAGTCTTGCAAAAAGGAAATGTAAAAACATCACAAATTGATTTCTTTTTAGCGGGTGATTTATTAAATCAAACAGTGACAGCAAATTATGTTGCGCGTAGGTGGGGGATTCCCTTTTTAGGGATGTTTAGCGCTTGTGCAACCTCGATGGAGACTTTAGCGGTTGGATCAGCCTTTATAGATGGTGGATTCGCAAATCGTGTTTTAGCGACGGTAAGTAGTCATAATGCAACGGCTGAAAGACAGTTCCGTTATCCAACAGAGTATGGGGGACAAAAACCAGGAACAGCAAATTCCACTGTTACAGGTGCGGGATCCATATTAATTAGTAAAGAAAAAAGTGCTATTAAAATTACGGCAGCTACGATTGGAAAAGTGCAAGATTTAGGGATTGCGAATCCTTTAGATATGGGGTCGGCGATGGCACCTGCTGCTGCTCATACAATTCAACAACACTTTGAAGATTTGAAGAGAAGTGCAGCAGATTATGATTTGATTGTTACCGGTGATTTATCAGCTATTGGGACACCAATAGCAAAACAACTGTTACTGGAAGAAGGTTATGATCTTGGGCATATATATAATGATTGCGGATTAATGATTTATGATCCCGGTCAAGAAGAAGTATTTGCCGGTGGTAGTGGTTGTGCTTGTTCAGCTGTTGTCACATATGGTCATTTATTAAGCGAGATGCAAAAAGGGAATTTACAACGAATTTTTGTCGTTGCTACTGGTGCGTTATTAAGTCCGATGATGATGCAGCAGAAAGAAACCATTCCAACAATTGCACATGGTGTCGTATTTGAGAGAGTGAAGGGAGAGTGAATTGTGGATTTTATATATGCATTTCTTGTAGGAGGCGCCATTTGTGTAATTGGACAGGTATTGTTAGATTTCGCAAAGTTAACACCAGCCCATTTAATGGCTACCTTTGTAGTTATAGGAGCAGTTTTAGATGGATTTGGATTGTACGATAAGCTTATAAAGTTTGCTGGTGCTGGGGCGACAGTTCCTATTACAAGTTTTGGACATTCACTATTACATGGGGCAATGCATGCGGCAGAAAAACACGGATATATTGGGATTGGTATGGGTATGTTTAGTTTAACGTCTGCAGGCATTTCTGCAGCGATATTATTTTCATTTTTTGTAGCACTTATATGTAAACCGAAAGGATAAATCAAATGAGACGAAGGGTTGTTTTGGTCACAGATGGAGATGAATATGCAAAGCGAACAATTGAGCTTTTAACGAAGGAATTTGGGGGAAGGTGTATTTCAGCATCACAAAGTAATCCAACCAAATTGACAGGGAAGAAAGTTGTTGAGCTTATTATGCAAACGCCATATGACCCTGTATTTGTCATGTTTGATGACAGTGGATTTATTGGAGAAGGATCTGGTGAAAAGGCTTTAAAATATGTAGCCACACATAAACAAATTGATGTACTGGGGATTTTGGCAGTAGCGTCTAATACACATCATTGGGAATGGGCACGTGTAGATGTCAGTGTAGATCGAAACGGGAATTTAACCGAATACGGTGTTGATAAATTTGGACTTCCAGATGGTGAAATTGGCAGAATTAGCGGAGATACAATTTATTGTTTAGATGATCTGAATGTTCCTGTCATTGTGGGAGTTGGTGATATTGGTAAGATGTGTGGAAACGATGAATGGGAGAGAGGATCACCTATTACTAGAAAAGCGATTCAATTAATTTTGGAAAGGAGTGGTTTTTATGACGAAGCCTAAAAAAGTGGATATCCCTATTTCATCTTTCATAAGTGATAATGAAAATTACTTAAAGCAAACAGCTGGACTGGGTGTTACATACGACGTTGGCATTCGTAAATTTCAAATTTTAAATAAAGAAATTGGTGTGTTATTTGTAAACGGACTTTGTGATACAAATTATATTATCCCTATTTTAGAAGAAGCGGTGGATACAAATGAGATAAGGGATGTAGAAGAAGATACAGTGAAGCTTTTAGAGAATCGTTTAATCCATCAACAAGTAAGCAAAGTGAAAACGATGGATGAGGTAATGCTCCAAGTATTATCAGGACTTATTGTTATATTTGTGGAAGGTGAAACGGAAGCGTTCGCAATAGATGTTCGCAGCTATCCAGGACGAACACCGACAGAACCTGATACTGAAAAAGTAGTACGCGGTGCGAGGGATGGATTTGTTGAAAATATCGTTGTAAATACAGCGTTAATTCGTAGGAGAATTCGAGATCCACGTCTTCGAAATGAAATGATTCGAGTAGGAGATAGATCCCAAACTGATATTTGTATTACATATGTTCAAGATGTTGCAAATCCAGATTTAGTAAAGATTATAAAGCAAGAATTAAATAACATTGATGTCGATGGAATTACGATGGCGGATAAAACAGTGGAAGAATTTGTTGTAAAGCAAAGCTATAATCCATTCCCGCTTATTCGATATACAGAAAGACCGGATGTAGCGGCGAATCATTTATTAGAAGGACATGTGTTAGTACTAGTTGATACATCACCGAGTGCTATGATTACTCCAACAACATATTTCCACCATTTACAGCATGCGGAAGAGTTTAGACAAAATCCAGCTGTCGGTACATTTTTACGTTGGGTACGCTTTTTAGGTGTCTTATTCTCCTTATTTTTACTACCATTTTGGTTAGTGTTTGTATTTGATCCAACTCTTTTACCAGAAAAACTTGCTTTCATTGGACCGACTAAGATGACACATTTACCAATTCTATTACAGGTGTTGATGGCCGAAATCGGACTTGAGTTTTTAAGGATGGCAGCCATTCATACGCCAACGCCGTTATCTTCTGCTGCAGGGTTAATTTCCGCCATATTAATTGGTCAAATAGCAATCGATGTAGGTTTGTTTGTACCAGAAGTTATTTTGTATGTAGCAGTTTCTATGATCGGTGCATATGCAACACCGAGTTATGAATTAGGATTAGGAAATAAAGTTGGAAAATTGTTTGTTATTATTTTAACAGGTCTCTTCCATGAGATGGGATTTGTAATTGGTATGACGATATTGATTTTATTTTTAACGTCTATAAAAAGTTTACAAACGCCTTATTTATGGCCGTTTTTACCATTTGATTGGGGTGCATTAACAAAAATTCTACTTCGCCCGACGATGTCTAGTTTAAAAGTACGACCAAGTATTGTAAGACCTCAAAATGTAAAAAGACAAAAATAAACGGGATTATACACCCGTTTATTTTTTTAGCAAAAATTTATTGTTTTTTAACAAAAATCAAACATTTTTTGTGTACACTTAGAGTAGATATTGTGTATGGAAGGGGAAGAGGACATGATTAAATTATTTGTAAGTGATTTAGATGATACGCTCGTTTATAATGTGAATCATATGCAAAAAGAAGATGAACGTGCACTTTGTTGGTTAGCTGAAAAAGGGACAAATATTTGTTTTGCCTCTGGCCGCTTTACTCATCGAATTGATGAAGTCGTAAATAGGTTTGCATTCCCGTATTACACAACTAGTTTAAATGGAGCAACGATGTTACTGCCGGATGGAAAAATATTTCATGAATCAAGTTTTGAAGATGGGATTGCCCAGGAAATATATCGATATATCCATAAAAAGGGACTAGCAGATATTGTTTGTGCAAATGAGCAACGGTATACAAAAAGAAAGAATGAACATCATCATACTTTTGAAACGTATATGGGCGTGCATATTGCTGAGATAGAAGCATTAGAAGAGGAATTTGGTAAGACTGTACATCCTGCGAAATTGTTTGTTTTTGGGGAAGAAGAGACAATTGCAGCATTAGATCAAGAGTTACGAGATACATTTCAGAGCGAAGCGGAAGTTTTTATGTCTGGTAAACGCTATGTTGACATTATGCCAAGGGGAGTAAGTAAAGGGAGTGCTTTAAGGCGACTAATGGAACATTTACAAATTGAAGCAAATGAAGTTGCATGCATTGGAGATTCTTTCAATGATATTTCTATGTTTGAAGTAACTCCGCATTCATTTACTCTACATCATGCTCATCCATATGTGAAGAATAAGGCAAATCATATTGTTCGTTCGGTCGAAGAAGCTGTTATGAAATTGCCATTACTTGTATAAAAAAAGAAGCTCGTCACTGACGAGCTTCTTTTTACTTGAATAACGATTTAACAAAATCAATGATACTTGAGAAGAAATCTTTAACTTTATCTAGGAAACCTTGCCCTTCTTCAGATCCTAAAAAGGCAGAAACGTGTTCTTTTGCTTTATTTAACTGACTGCCAACTTGATTCCAATCGATATTAAGATTTTTCATTTTATCAAATAGCGCAACTAAGTTATCTAACTGTTCATCCGTTAATGTAATACCAAGTTGATCCGCAATTTTTTTAATTAATGAACGTAAATCTTCAGTCGTTTTTGGCTGTTCTTTGGCAATTTCTTCTTTAATTTTTGCAACAAGTTGAACTGCTTTTTCTTCACCAATTTTATCGCCGAGCTGGGCTGTTTGCACCATTTCTTCATTGGCTACTTTTTTTACTTCCTCAGGAATTGCTTTGTTCGATGTTGTTTCATAGGCTTTCATTAAACCGGTTAAAGCAGCAGTTCCTGAAACTTTAAATGGTGCAGTAATTTGAATTTCTGCATCTTTCACACCTGCTGTAATAAGTGCGTTTGTGTACATTGCATCTGTTATCGAATTAATGTTTTTTGAACGTACAATGAGACCAGAACCTGGCTTTGTGTATGTAATCATAGAAGAGGAAATTGCTCTCGTACCAATTTGGGCTTTTGGAACAATCCCTTCTAGAAATTTATGTTCTTCCGCATTAGACACAGTAATGATTGTAGCATCTTTTGGTGCTTTCATTTCTTTTAACAGATCTTGTTTTTGTTGTTCAGACAAGTTTTCTCCTAGTGTAACAATTGATTCTCCTTCGATGATGTCTGCAAACGAAGCTGTTGGCATCATAAATACCGTTACAGCCAATAGCAGAGCTAGTAATTTCGTTTTCACGAAAAATCGCTCCCTTTCTCTTTCTAAAATTTTCGGGCAACACAGTTATTATAGTATATATTTCTTATTTGTCACCTAGCTTTTTCCACATTTCGAAAAAGAAGTATCTAGATTGTCGGATTCTTTTTGTTTCTAGTCATGAATGTGGTAATATAGTGCTGAGATAGTTGAAAGGAGACATATACGTATGAAAACTTTAGGATACATATTAATGGAAAATGGTGAAAAAATCGAGTTAGAATTTTTCCCAGAAGAGGCACCAAAAACAGTAGAAAACTTTAAAAAACTAGCAGAGCAAGGATTTTATGATGGTGTGACATTCCACCGCGTTATTCCTGGCTTCGTAAGCCAAGGTGGAGATCCAACAGGAACAGGTGCAGGTGGCCCAGGTTACTCTATCCCATGTGAAACTGATGGAAATCCTCATAGACACCTTGTAGGTTCACTTTCTATGGCTCATGCTGGCCGTAATACAGGCGGTAGCCAATTCTTTGTTGTTCATGAGCCACAACCGCATTTAGATGGTGTACATACTGTATTCGGTAAAGCAACAAGCGGTATTGAAACAGTATTAAACATGCGTCAAGGCGATGTAATGAAAGAAGTTAAAGTTTGGGAAGAATAAGTTAATGGGAAAAGAGAGCTATGGCTCTCTTTTTTGTTTTTTAATAGGAACGGGTATTTCGTTTGCAGTACATGATACAAGTAGTACTGTTATTGTAGCGAAAATATGGCGCTTATAAGAACAAAATTTTAACAAATTACATAGAATACATTAGATTTCATGTTTCAATAAATATTTTTATTACATTAATTTTGCTAGAATTCATTTGCTCTCAGGTGATGAATATTGGAGTGGTAATGAGCGGTGGATGTTTCTTTTTACTTTCATATAACAGCGTTTCTTTGTTAATCTACTTAGAAAAAATAGTACTGAAACATATATTTGACTTTCTTCTTTTTGCTTTGTATGATTATCAAGTTGTTTTAGGCCCTTCTCACTCTGTTGAAAATATTGTAAAATGAATGTGATATGAAAAGAGTGGTTGAGGGGATTAATAGTTTGTAACTTTTGTAAGAAGGGATAAGGGTTATGTTAATTCGTTTTAAAAAAAGTTATGAAAAGATTGCAATGGGGCTTCTTTCATTTATGCCAACTGAAAAAGATGTGAAAACATTACAATTGACTATGAAAGATTATGAGGCAAAGGATGATTGGCAATTGTATTTGTGGAAACAAAACGAAGATTTTGTTGGGATAATGGGGATTGTAAAAAAAGAGAATCAAGTGATGGAAATTCAGCATTTGAGTGTGAACCCGTCTCATCGTCATATGGGTATTGGAACGAAGATGGTTCAAGAGTTAAAGAGTAAATTTCTTGAGTTTACAATTTGCGGAAATGAGCAAACAGCAAGTTTTTGCAAAAAGTGTAAAGGGCTAGAACAAAATATACATTCGTAAAAGCAGAGATAAGTGGTTTATTATCTCTGCTTTCTTTTTTGTAATTGTTCGTTTCGTTCAGCGATAACCTCTGTTCGATCACGTAATGTGTGCTTATGTATTATATATTCATTAGAAGTAGCATTCACGTCTTTCCAAGGAAGGTTTTGTTTCTGGCATAATTCCATGCAGTGCTTTTCTAATGCTGTATCCGATAACGGTAAAAATAACGGTGTAAAACTCTCTTCTTTCTGTATAGATTGCAATCTATCCTGGAGTAAGCATAGAAGTTGTGTCTGATTTATTCCTAAACGTAGTAAAGGTGCACTGTTTTTTTCTAAAATCGTTATGGCGCTTTTCATCATCTTTTCTGAGCCATTCCAGTTAGAGCGTCTTTGATGGTATAAAGAAACTGCAATTTGAATAAGACCGACTAAATAATTATCACGATTTCCTCTCGGTTTTGTTTTCCAATATTCTTCCAGTGTTTCGTGGCATTCAAAATAATCATAATCTCCGTGAAAATGAATTAAAAATTGTATGTATTCGGTAGGATACATTTTCTTCACCCCTGTTTAACGGTTATAAATACAAGTGTATCATAGAAATATAAACAATAAACGACTAGGGAATTGTCCCTAGTCGTTATTGTTCATATTAGCAGAAGCAAGCTGCCCCTACAATAATTAGTAAAATAAACAATACAACAAGTAATGCGAACCCACCGCTAAAACCGCAATCAACGTGACCCATAGTTTTTTGACCTCCTACATTGTTCTTACTACACTGTTATCATATGAAGCGGTGGGCATGATGATATAGGCATAGGTCTATTTTTAATTAAATTTCTTAAAAAGGTTGGATAGAACATGAGTATGCTCTATACTTATGTTGTTATAGAAAAAATGTGGTGGGATGCTTTGTGCAGTATAATTTTAAAGTAGAGGCTTTTGAAGGGCCTTTAGATTTATTGTTACATTTAATACATCGTTATGAAATTGACATATATAATATTCCTGTAGCGGAAATTACAGAGCAATATTTATCTTATGTTCATACGATGAAAGAACTACAATTAGATGTTGCAAGTGAGTATTTAGTAATGGCTGCGACTTTATTACAAATTAAAAGTAAAATGTTGTTGCCGAAACATGAAGAAGATGTACTTGATAACGGTGATGACTTTATAGATGATCCTCGTCAAGAATTGATGGAGAGGTTAATTGAATATAAGAAATATAAGCAAGTTGCTACTGAGCTAAAAGAAAGAGAACAAGAAAGAGCACAGCTATATACACGTCCGCCAATTGATTTTACATCGTTACAACAAGAAGAGGAGACAAACTTGCCTCTTGATGTTACGTTATATGATATGCTAGCGGCATTTCAAAAATTAATGCGCCGTAAAAAAGCAAAGAAACCTGTAACAACACGTATTACTCGTCAAGAAATACCAATTGAAAAGCGCATGATTGATATTTTAAAACAGTTAGAAATACAAGGTGGTCGTCAAAGTTTTTATGATTTGTTTGTTGATGATGAACGGGAAATAATGGTTGTAACATTTTTAGCGGTTCTTGAGCTTATGAAAAATCAACAAATCATAATTGAACAAGAACATAATTTTGATGAAATTTTCGTATCAAGCTCTACTAAATCTGCATAGATTTAGTATGGAAAATGGGATGGGAATAATATATCTCATGCTAGGTTTGAATGTATCGTTTGGAACAAGAGAAAAAATATTGAACCGAACGCATTGATTGTGATTCGGTTTTTTGATGTGTATTTTTATGGAGAAAATTGGAGGAAGGAGCTCGTAAAATGGATAGAAAAGAACAGAAATCAATCATTGAAGGGCTTTTATTTGTTTCTGGTGATGAAGGGATTTATCCAGAACAAATAGCGAAAGTGCTTGAAATTGAAGGAAATGAAGTAATCGATATTTTAGAAGAAATGCAAAAAGAATGTGAAGGTGCACACCGCGGTTTGCAAATTGTACAGTATGCAAAAGTATATCGTTTTGCTACAAAGAAAGAACATGCTTCGTACTATCAAAAATTAATAGATATCCCAACAGCTGCTTCACTTTCTCAGGCTGCTTTAGAAACGTTAGCGATTGTGGCATATCGTCAACCTATTACAAGGACTGAAATGGAAGAGATTAGAGGGGTGAAAACCGATAAGGCGTTACAAACGTTAGTTTCACACTTACTTATAAAAGAAATGGGAAGAGCAGAAGGGCCAGGGCGTCCTATTTTATATGGAACAACGAAAGAATTTTTGGATACATTTGGATTGAAAACATTAGATGATTTACCGGCACTTTCTGAAGAGAATGAACAAATGAATGAAGCAGATTTATTCTTTGGTTCTTTACAGGAGATATCGAAATAAAAGCTTAGCATTTTGCTAAGCTTTTTTTGTATATCAATTATATACCGTGCCATACTAATTGAAAAAAGGAGACGAGTTATGAGAAGTATGCGAGGTATTTTATTGTTAGTTTCTGTTTTGTTATGCTTTTCTTTAAATAGTGCATCGGCTAAAAGATATATGATGTCTATTCATACCGCGTCTCCTTTACATATGCAGCGGCAACATTTTGGTAAAATGAAAGTGAGTTTTTTAAAAGTTGGACAAGGTGATGCGACACTTATTACATTGCCAAATGGACAAACGATGTTAATTGACGGGGGACCTTATGAAGCCGGAGAGGTTATCATTCAAAAACTAATCGAAAAAGGGATTAACCATTTAGATGCTATCGTCAGTACGCATCCTGATATGGATCACATTGGAGGACTTATTCCGATTGTAGAGCAAATGCCGGTATCGCTTATATTAGATAGTGGAAAAACATATAGTTCTTTTACGTATCATACATACCGGAATCATATTAAAAAAAGAGGAATTCCTTTCGTTTCAGTAAAAGAGGGACAATACATACCGCTAGATCCGCATGTTTCCATACAAGTATTAAACAATGGGAAATCAAAAGATGAAAATAATGAATCTTCAATTGTGTTGAAGGTACGATACGGAAAAGCGGATTTTTTACTAATGGGTGATGCTGATGTGCGGACGGAAACTGAAATATTAAAGCAGTTTGATGTACATGCAGATGTGTTAAAGGTGGGACATCATGGCTCCTATACTTCAACAAGTGAAATGTTTATAAAAAAAGTAGAACCACAGTTTGCGATTCTTTCATATGGAAGCAGAAATCCATATGGACATCCGCATCAAAGTGTAGTGAGACGCTTAAAACAGCATGGTATAATGATATATGGAACAAATAAACGTACAGTAGAAATGGAAACAGACGGCGAGCATATTACAATAGGCTCTAGTGGATTAATGCCATTACTTAAGTGAGTAATATGATAGGGGATATTCTCCCTTTTTGGAAAACTGAATAACATATATTATAATTGCAAGAGACGTACTAAGTTTCCTTTTTGTTAAACAAAGAGGAAATTTCATTCGAATGTCTAGACAACTACTCGTGCATATATTAAGATGGAATTAGGCGAATAAGGTAATAATAACAAGTAGGTATTTCATGGGAAAGGATCGATGAAAATGAAAACGCAAGTTGTCATCAATGCCAAAATTTATACAGGTCAAGAAGTAGTGGAAAACGGATTTATTCGTTACGCAGAAACAATTAAAGAAATTGGTTTGATGGCTCAATATGTATCACAAGAAAATGAAGCGGTTTTAGATGCAGCAGGGAAGATTGTGATTCCAGGTATGATTGATGTTCATATTCATGGTGGATACGATATTGATGCGATGGATGCAAATAGCGATGGATTAGTAACTCTAGGTAAAGAAATGTTAAAAGAAGGAGTTACAACTTACTTTCCAACAACAATGACACAAGCTCCAGAAGCAATCGAAGCGGCACTACATGCTGCGAAGGAAGCGAAAGAAAAAGGAGCACATTTCGAATATATTCACTTAGAAGGACCGTATGTTTCAAAAAAACGTGCAGGTGCACAACCACTTGAACATATTGTTCCTGCGAATATTGAACAATTTAAACAATGGCAGGAAGCAAGCGGGAATCTAATTAAATTAGTAACATATGCACCTGAAGAAGAAGGTGCGTTAGAGTTTGAGCAGTATCTTGCTGAAACTGGTGTTGTTGGCACAATGGGGCATACAGATGCAATTGATGCGCAACTAAAAAATAGAAACATTACACATGCAACGCATTTATACAATCAAATGCGTGGATTACATCACCGAGAACCAGGAGTTGTTGGTCATGTGTTATTAAATCCAGATGTAATGGTTGAAGTAATTACAGATGGTATTCATATTCACCCTGATATGGTGAAATTAGCATATAAATTAAAAGGACCGAAAAAAGTAAGTGTTATTACTGACGCAATGCGTGCAAAAGGTCTTGAAGATGGATTATATGAGCTTGGCGGACAGCCAGTACATGTAAAAGATGGTAGTGCTCGATTAGAAGATGGAACGTTAGCTGGTAGTATTCTAAAAATGGATCAAGCTTTCCGAAATGTAATTGAATTTACAGGTTGTTCAATCGAAGATGCAGTACTGATGACATCAGTTAACCAAGCAGAAGAGTTTGGATTAAATCATAAAGGTGCATTAGCGGTAGGAAAAGATGCAGACTTTGTTGTGATGAATGAAGATTTACATGTATATGATACGGTTCGTTTAGGAATTCATATGAAGGAAGGGAAGTAATTAAATGAATATTCTTGTTGTAAAAACTCCAGAAGAACTAGCAGAAGCAGGATATAAATTAATTGAAGAAGTTGTAAAAACAAAAGAAAATCCAACATTAGGAATGGCTACAGGAAGCTCTCCATTAGGTATTTATGCAGAAATGCGAAAAAATAAACTTGATACAAGCCGTGTAACCACTGTAAACTTAGATGAGTACGTAAATTTACCACATGAAGATAAAAACAGCTATCACTATTTCATGCAAGAACAGTTGTTTGATCATCTTCCATTTAAACAAACTTATGTACCAAACGGGATGGCAAGTGATTTAGAGGAAGAGTGCAAACGTTACGAGGGCATTCTAGCTGCTAACCCAGTTGACCTACAGATTCTTGGAATCGGTGAAAACGGTCACATCGGATTTAACGAACCAGGAACACTGTTTAATTCTCCAACAAACATTGTTGAATTAACAGAATCTACACGCCAAGCAAACCTTCGCTTCTTCGAAAAAGAAGAAGATGTGCCAACGCATGCGATTACAATGGGAATTGGAAGCATTATGAAAGCGAAACAAATTTTACTTGTTGCTATGGGTTCTAAAAAGGCAGAAGCTGTGAAAGAATTATTGCAAGGTGAATATAGCGAAGCGTGTCCTGCTACAGTTTTACAACGTCATCCGAATGTAACCGTAATCGCTGATCAAGAAGCTCTATCTTTATGCAGTGAGGCGATTGCTGATGAACATCGACAAGTATTCACCATTTCCGATCTATTATCAGATTCAAGAGTGGGTGAAACAGCTAATTGAGGACGGCGAATGGAAGCCGGGAGATAAAATCCCATCTGAGAATGAACTTTGCGATAAGTTCGAAGTGAGTCGTATGACAATCAGACAGGCGATTAATAATTTGGTGGAACAAGGTTATTTATATCGGAAACGTGGAATCGGTACGTTTGTCCAACTTCCGAAAGTGGAACAAAAATTGCAAGGAATGACGGGATTCACAGAAGATATGATTTCTCGTGGGATGAACCCAAGTAGTCAATTACTTAGTTTCCGCCTAGTTCCAGCTACTGCGAAAATAGCAGACCGGTTGAGAATACAGGAGGGAGAGTCGGTTTATGAAGTGAGGCGTATACGTTTAGCTGATGATGAACCGATTGCTTTTGAGACGACATATTTGTCGCCAGCTCTTGTAAAAGATATTAACGAAGAAATATTGCAACAATCTTTATATGAACATTTAGAGAAAAAACTGGGCTTTAAACTTGTTAGCGCTACTCAATCAATTGAAGCTTCAATTGCAACGGATAATGAAGCTGAACATCTGCATATTCCTAAAAAGGCGCCAGTGCTTGTAATGCGTCAATGGTCATATTCAGAAGGTGAAGTACCGTTAGAGTATGTGAAATGTATTTATCGTGGGGATCGTTATAAGTTTATTACAAACATCGCACGTAACAAATAATATATTTCAGTTCGTGAAGTACAGTTAATGTCAAATTGTTTAACATGTAAAGAAAAAATACGACTCATCCTTACAAGGAGTGAGTCGTATTTTTATTATGAGTAATTACGTGGTTAACAGCATCTTTAACTGTATTTACTACATAGTGAGCGTGTTCTTTTACTGCTTCATCTGCTTGAGACATAGCAAAACTGTGAGGAGTTAAAGAAAACATCGGGATATCATTATAAGAATCCCCTATGCAAGCAACTTCCTCTGGTTGTAGTTGAAACTCTTTTAATAAAACAGAAATAGCAGCCCCTTTACTAATATTAGGTGGCATTACATCTAAACATTGTTCTGCTGAAATGAATGTACTAACTTTTCCGTGGAATTTTTCATCAATTTTTTTCTGAAGGAGTTGTAAGCTTTCCTTTGTTCCACCGACAGAGATTTTATTTGGGAAAATTGTATCATCAATTTTCTGTAATAGATGCGGTTCTTCAACAGAAGTCATCGTTACTTGTTGTTCAAGCTCATGAATGAACGGTGTTTTCTCTTCAATGTAATAATTATGCTCATCACTTACATAACGAAAATAAGGATCTTCATTTGTCATTGCTAACAGATCAGGTAGAATACTCGAATCAAATGTTGCGGATAATAGTTGCTTGTTTTCATGTGTGTACACGAAAACACCATTTACACTAATACGATGGAAATTTGTATTTACAGCTTTCATTAAGTCTGCAATTTCATTATCCAATCGGCCAGAAGCGAAACAAAGAATAACATTTTGCTCAGCAAGACTACGAAGTGCTGCAATATCTTGTTCGTCAATTAGCCCTCCGTGTTGCATCATTGTACCATCGATATCACTTACAAACATTTTAATCATGTTGTTATCTCCTTTCTATGTACAGTTGCTCTTACATTATACGCATCATATATAAACATGTCTAAAAAATGAATTTTTATGAAATGGTAGATGTTTTACATTGACGACAAAGAAGAATGTTCTGTAACATAAAAGCAGGCTATTTAAGTACGAGGGTGGTGTTATATGAATAATTATCTAGAAATTAAAAAAGTTTTAAATAATAATGTCATCATTGCTAGCCATCCTGAACATGAGGAAGTAGTAGTGATTGGTAAAGGAATTGGATTTGGGAAAAAAGCGAAAGATGTATTGGAGCAAGAACAAATTGAAAAAATGTTTGTTTTAAAAAATGAACGTGATCGTGAACAATACAAACTGTTAGTGCCGCATGTGAGTGAAAAACTAATTGAATTAATGAATGATATTATGTTCTACATTCAAGAAAAAGCAAAATCACCATTGAATGAACATATTCATATCGCTTTAACAGATCATATTTCTTTTGCGATTAAGCGGTTAAAACAAGGACTTACAATAGATAATCCTTTTTTAGTTGAAACGAAAATGCTCTATCCAGAGGAATATGAAATTGCTGAAGGGGTTGTAGACCTTTTAAATTCTCGTTTACAAATTACATTGCCAGAAGGAGAAATTGGTTTTATTGCACTCCATATTTACAGTTCGCTTACAAATTCAGATTTATCTTCAGTTAATCAAAACTCCCGTCTCATTGCACAGCTCGTATCTTTAATTGAGACAAACTTACAAATTACATTAGACCAAGAAAGTATCCACTATTTACGCCTTATCCGTCATTTACAATACGCAATTGAACGGGTAAAAAAAGGGGAAAAAGTAGAGGAATCACAAAGTTTTGCTGATTTATTAAAGGCAGAATATCCTGTCTGTTATAATTTAGCTTGGAAGCTAGTTAAGGTCATGCAAAAAGAATTGCAACTTCCTGTGTATGAAGCAGAGAGCATATATTTAACGATGCACCTGCAGCGCTTAGTGAAAGCAGAGCATGTGTAAAAAGACATATATTTTTGTCTAAAATGAAAACGTTAAAAAAAATCATTGAATCGCTTACAATAGTTATGTATAATAACTATTGCAAAGTTATACAAATTTCGACAAACACATTAAGGTAAGTAACGAAAACGTTTGCCTTAATTATAGTGAACTTATACGTAAACCTATTTTTGACACGTGTTACTGATTCGATCAGGCATGAGTGGAGAAAAGCAAGGAATGTAAGCTTGAGAAAGGGATATACTACCCTTTGTATAGCTATCGTTCTATCTTTTTTTCCTCATGTCTTTTTGGCGTTTGTCGGAAGGTATCAATATAGATAAGAGAGGAAGGGTTTCCATGTTTAAGAAGATCTTTGGTGTTCTTCAAAAAGTCGGAAAAGCGTTAATGCTTCCAGTAGCGATTTTACCGGCAGCAGGTATTTTACTTGGATTTGGTAATGCATTTCAAAATCCACAGTTAACAAATGTTATTCCTGCTTTAAAAGCAGATTGGTTCGTAATGGTAGCAAAAATTATGGAACAATCTGGTGATATTATTTTCGCTAACCTTGCATTATTATTCGCAGTTGGGGTAGCAATTGGTTTAGCTGGTGGAGACGGAGTAGCTGGATTAGCAGCGTTCGTCGGCTACTTAATTATGAACAAAACGATGAGTGTGTTCTTAGAAGTAGATAAGCTAGTGAAAGTAACAAGTTCTGGAGCAGACCCAGTAAAAATTGGATTTACAGATCCAGCATATGCAAACGTATTAGGAATTCCAACGCTACAAACGGGAGTGTTTGGTGGTATTATCGTCGGTATAGTAGCGGCATATTGCTACAATAAATATTTCAACATTGAATTACCATCATACTTAGGTTTCTTCGCAGGTAAGCGTTTCGTACCGATCGCAACTGCAACATTCTCTTTAGTAGTAGGTATAATCATGTGTTTCATTTGGCCATACATTCAAGGTGGCTTAAATACGTTCTCACATCAAATGATTGATGCAAATAGAACATTAGCAGCATTCATATTCGGTTTAATTGAACGTTCATTAATTCCATTTGGATTACATCATATTTTCTATTCACCGTTCTGGTTCGAATTCGGTCAGTATACAAATGCAGCTGGCGAATTAATCCGTGGTGACCAAAAAATCTTTATGGCACAGTTAAAAGACGGTGTAGAATTAACAGCAGGTACATTTACAACTGGTAAGTATCCGTTCATGATGTTCGGTCTTCCAGCAGCAGCATTAGCAATGTACCATGAAGCACGTCCAGAAAATAAAAAATTAGCAGCTGGTATTTTAGGTTCTGCTGCATTAACATCTTTCTTAACAGGTATTACAGAACCACTTGAATTTTCATTCTTATTCGTAGCACCAGTACTATTCGGAATTCACGCAGTATTCGCTGGTCTATCATTTATGACAATGCAAATTTTAGGTGTTAAAATTGGTATGACATTCTCTGGTGGTTTAATCGACTTTATGTTATTCGGTGTACTGCCAGGCCGTACAGCATGGTGGTGGGTAATTATTGTTGGTCTTGTACTAGCAGTTATTTACTACTTCGGATTCCGCTTTGCAATCCGTAAATGGGATTTAAAAACACCTGGTCGTGAAGTAGCAAATGCAAATGACGGCGCAGGTAAAACAGAAGCAGGAGAACTTCCACGTGAAGTATTAGTAGCACTTGGTGGTAAAGAAAACATTGCTTCTTTAGACGCTTGTATTACTCGTTTACGTGTTCAAGTTAACGAACAAAAGAATGTAAACAAAGATCGCTTAAAAGAGCTTGGAGCAGCTGGTGTACTTGAAGTTGGAAATAACATTCAAGCTATTTTTGGACCGAAATCTGACACATTAAAATCACAAATTCATGATATTATGTCAGGTCGTACACCTCATGTTGAAAAAGAAGAGCCTGTAAAGGTAGAAGAAACTCCTAAACAAGTTGATGAAAACGAAACAATCGTATCACCAATTGAAGGGAAAATCTTACCGATTACAGAAGTACCTGATCAAGTATTCTCAGGAAAAATGATGGGAGACGGATTTGCAATCGAGCCAACAGAAGGAACAGTAGTTTCTCCAGTTAACGGTGAGATCGTCAACGTATTCCCTACAAAGCATGCGATTGGTATTCAATCTGAAGGCGGAAAAGAAATTTTAATCCACTTCGGTATTGATACTGTAAAATTAAATGGTGAAGGTTTTGAAGCACTTGTAGCACAAGGCGACAAAGTGAAACAAGGACAACCATTATTAAAAGTAGATCTTGCATTTGTAAAAGAAAATGCACCATCTATCATTACACCAATTGTCTTTACGAATTTACAACAAGGACAACAAGTCGAATTGAAAAAAGATGGAAATGTTAAGAAGGGCGAAAACGCTATTATTGACATTCAGTAGGAATTTGACGCAAAATGTTTATAATTATAATAGGCGATGTGGTTGACCGAACATCGCCTATTATATACAATAGATGATGTAGTACTCACGTCTATACAACTAAAAAATACTGTAATTTAAAGGAGATAAATTATCATGGAAAAAATCTTTAAAGTAACTAGCGACTCAGGAATTCATGCTCGTCCAGCAACTCTACTTGTAAACACTGCAAGCAAATTTGGTTCTGACATTAACTTAGAGTATAACGGAAAAAACGTTAACTTAAAATCAATCATGGGCGTTATGTCTTTAGGCATTCAACAAAACGCAGAAATTAAAATCACTGCAAATGGTGATGATGCAGCTCAAGCACTAGCAGCTATCGAAGAAACTATGAAAAACGAAGGATTAGGAGAATAATGACTCTTAACATTCAAGGGATCGCTGCATCAAGTGGGATTGCTATTGCAAAGGCTTTCAGACTTGAGAATCCTGAATTTAACATCGAAAAGAAATCAATTACAAACGAAGCTGCTGAAATTGCACGCTTAGACGCTGCGCTTGAGAAAGCAAAAACTGAATTAGAAGCAATTAAGGACCATGCTTTTGCTGAGCTGGGTGCCGATAAAGCTGCGATCTTTGAAGCACATTTATTAGTGTTAAATGATCCAGAACTAGTAAACCCAGTAAAAGATAAAGTAAATAGTGAAAAAGTAAATGCTGAATTTGCAATGGATGAAGTTGCATCAATGTTTATTTCTATGTTTGAAAACATGGATAACGAATATATGAAAGAACGTGCTGCGGACATTCGTGACGTAACAAAACGCGTTCTTGCACATTTACTAGGAATTAACTTCTCAAACCCTGGTACAATTTCTGAAGAAGTAATCATCATTGCTGAAGATTTAACACCATCTGATACAGCTCAGTTAAACCGTAAGTATGCAAAAGGTTTTACAACTGATATCGGTGGACGTACATCTCACTCTGCAATTATGGCTCGTTCTATGGAAATTCCTGCAGTTGTTGGTACGAAAGTTGTTATGGAGAAAATCCAAAACGGCGATATCGTAATCATCGACGGTTTAGATGGAGAAGTAATTGTAAATCCATCAGAAGAAACTCTTCGTTCTTTTGAAGAAAAGAAAGCGAAATTTGAAGAGCAAAAAACTGAATGGGCAAAATTAAAAGACCAAGCTACTGTAACAAGTGATGGACATCACGTTGAGCTTGTTGCAAATATCGGAACACCAAATGATGTACAAGGTATTATCGATAATGGCGGAGAAGGCGTTGGTTTATACCGTACAGAATTCTTATACATGGGCCGTGACAATCTTCCAACAGAAGAAGAGCAGTTCGAAGCGTATAAAGCAGTTCTTGAAGGTGTAAAAGAAGGTCAACCTGTTGTTGTTCGTACACTTGACATCGGTGGAGATAAAGAGCTTCCATACTTACATTTACCAAAAGAAATGAACCCATTCTTAGGATACCGTGCAATTCGCTTATGTCTTGATGAGCAAGATGTGTTCCGCACACAACTTCGTGCATTACTTCGTGCTAGCGTATACGGTAACTTAAAAATTATGTTCCCAATGATTGCAACTCTTGATGAGTTCCGTCAAGCGAAAGCAATCTTATTAGAAGAGAAAGCGAAACTTGTAGAAGCGGGTACAACTGTTTCTGATTCTATTGAAGTCGGTATGATGGTTGAAATCCCAGCTTCAGCAGTATTAGCAGATCAATTCGCAAAAGAAGTTGATTTCTTCTCTATCGGAACAAATGACTTAATCCAATACACAATGGCTGCAGACCGTATGAACGAACAAGTAGCTTACTTATACCAACCATATAACCCATCTATTTTACGTCTTGTAAAAATGGTTATCGATGCGGCTCATAAAGAAGGCAAATGGGCTGGTATGTGTGGTGAGATGGCGGGAGATTCACTTGCTATCCCATTATTATTAGGATTAGGTTTAGATGAGTTCAGTATGAGTGCAACATCTATTCTTCCTGCAAGAACACAACTAAGCAAGTTGTCAAAAGCAGAAATGGAAACATTAGCAGAAAAAGCATTAATGATGTCAACTGCAGAAGAAGTTGTTGAACTAGTTAAAAGCATATAATCAATAAAAAAACCTGAGTCGATTTGAAATCGGTCTCAGGTTTTTTCTATGAGAAAAGTAAATCTTATTTTCTTACTATAGAGGATAAGGAACGGAATTAGATAGCGATAGCAACGATATCAGTTGGGCATACACGTAAAATACCAGTAAAAGTATTTCGATTTTGATTGTTCTTATCGTCTTTATTATTATCTTTATCGTCTTTGTTATTACGAGCTAAAGCAGAGAAAAGAGCAACGCCGTTAGCGAAACCTTCAAAAATTACATTGTTGAATGTTCCGTTACCTCTAATGCTTAAAAGAGAAAGTTCTGTTCCAACTGAAATGTTAGCAAGCACGTTACATACAGCAGGTCGTTGTGGTCTAACTTCCTCTCTCTCTTTCTCGCGATGGTCACGATGGTCGCACTCTCTTTCACGATGATGACAGTCTCTAAAGTTATCACAGCATCCAAATGATCCAAACATAATCCTCATCACCCCCTTCACACTTATAATCTATGTAAGTTCGGTAGTGAGTGACTGGACAGAGAGTGGAATTTTTTCTGGGGGATTTTCTCATTTTAAAAGACTAGCTGGGTGTTTAGTACGGAATGATGTTTAAAATAGGGGAAATATCACAAAAAAGTGTAAAGACCACCGAAATGAATGAAATAGGTAGGCTTTACACTTTTTTACTTTTATATAAAACGATGATATATACAGGGAGAGCTAAGAGTAGTGGTGCAATGGATCTTGCAGTATGTTTTTCTGCGTCTAATTTGAACGCTTCTTCTTTTGGGAATTGTAACACTGATATGTTTGTAGCATCGCCAATAAAATATAACAGCAGTACAGTTACTATGTAACTTAAAAGTGCGATAAAGCTTCCGTATGAACTCAATGAAAATCCCTCTCTTGTTATCTATTTGTTATCATTGTATCATAATTGTAACAAAAACACACGGTTATATTTCGATACTTTAACAAAATTCGACACGAAACGCCATTTATGTGTATGGGAATAGCATGAAGTTTACTGTTTTTTTATGTATAGATGTCGAATAATACATTGTAATATTACGGATGTGTGACAGGATAAAAAAGAAACGAAGGTAATGAAATTACCTTCGTTTCTTTTTTATTCTGTATTAAAGAGCAGTAAGCCCCCCACCTCAAAATTCAGCGAAAGCAAAGAAGTTAGGCGGAGGATTAACTGTCCATAAAAACCGATTATAGTTTCACTTTATTATTTTGCCCATTCACTCACTTGTTCTACGCTCATTCGTGGTGCAGGATGACCTTTTAAAGTTGATTCACCAATTGTAATAAGCATAATTGGTACGTAACGAGATGAAACATTGAATTCTTCTGTAAGTGCTTGTGGGTTGAAACCACCAATAGCACAAGTATCCCAGCCAGTTGCTTTAGCCGCAAGCATAAGTTGCATTGCTGCTAAAGATGCATTTGAAAAGGCTGCATCTCTTGGAAATTGCTCACGAGCATATGCAGACTCAATATTTTTAGCTAAGCGTTCTTTTGCTTCTTCTTTCATAAATCCTTGTTCTACAATTGGACCATAAACTGGTTCAACGTTTTTATAAGCTTCTAAATCACCTAAAATAGCGACTACAGCAGAAGCATCAAGTATTTGTTGCTGGTTATAAGCAATTGGATGCAATCGTTTCTGTACATCTTCACCTTGGAATACAAGGAATTTCCAGTGCTGCAAGTTCCAAGCAGAAGGTGCTTGAGCAGCTCCCTTTAAAATCTCGTGTAACTCTGTAGATGAAATTTCTTTCTCTGGGTTGAATGCACGTGTAGATGTGCGTTCGTATAGAACATTAAAAAAGTTGTCGTTTGTCATTATATATCCTCCAAGTAACATATCAAATTATAAAAAAATACATGTAATATATTCTACTTACATTTTGTAAGTTGTCGAATTTAAGAATATAATATCTTTATTTTAATTGTCAAGTTTTAAAGAGGAAGCTAGGGCATTCATACAAACGATACAATTCCTATAATCATACACTAGAAAAGGAATTTATAGAGAAAAAGCGAAAAGAGCATTCTCAATTAGCTTGTTAATATGTATCCCTCACTCATTAAAGTATTTAGAGAACAGTCTTTTTATAAAATGTTTGTGAGGAATGCAGTAGAACAAGATATATGAAGTGAGTGAAGACTAGTGATGAACATACTACATTTTTTATTAGAGAATACGGTTTTCCAAAATGTATTACAAGATCTTCAGTTAAATGTCCTTTATATAGAAAATGGATGTACACATCAACAAACGATAGAAAATATTCATCCAAAATGTATGTTTATAGCAAATAGTTTTGAAGAAGGAGAATTATTGTTTCAGAGAACAAAACCACATATTGTAATTATGTATGTAACAGAGTTTTCTCAAATAAAATATATAAAGAATATGTATAATCCACAGAGTACATTTATTGTCATTTGGGATCAACAGATAACAAGCGAGTTTGCAGAGGTGCTTACGTTAGGAATACGTAATATTGTGATAGCTCCTGTGACTCCACAAATGGTGTTAGAGGAAGTGAATAAGAGTTTGTATCAGCTTTCTTTAGTGCGGCAAGTAAGTTTGCAACAAGAATTACTTCAAACGATGTTTGATTTTCAAAATGATCTATTATTTATAGTAGAAGACGATGAGATTGTTGATTGTAATACAAATTTTTTAGAGTTTTTCGGATATGAAAATTTATTTGCCTATCGTGAGCAACATTTAGTATTTGCTGAACATTTTATTAGAGAAAACGGATACTATTCAACAACTCACGATATAACATGGTTAGATGATACATTATCATATGATAGAAGAATTAAGATGTCCAATTATGAAGGGGAAGTGTCAACTTTTTTATTGCGCGCGACACCACTGCCAGAAGATTTATCAAGATTTATTGTGAAGTGTACAGAGATTACAGAATTAGATGAAATCTATCAAGAACAAGAAAGGCTTGCTATGATAGATTCGTTAACAGAGATTTATAATCGTTTGAAGTTCCAACAAATACTAGAGGCAGAATGGGATAATGCAATGCGTAACGATGAAAAAATAGCACTTATTTTATTTGACATAGATAATTTTAAAATAGTAAATGACACGTATGGCCATGATTTTGGTGACTTAGCATTAATTCAGCTTGCAGAGCTTATGAAATCTAAAGTGGAGCAGCAACATGTATTTGCAAGGTGGGGAGGAGAAGAATTTATTATATTAGTAACTAACACAGTAGAAAAAGAAGCATTTCAGGTTGCGGAATCATTACGATTTTTCATTGAAACAAAGCAGTTCTCCGGAATTTCGAAATTAACAGCGAGTTTTGGAGTTGCGTTATATGAACAAGGGATTACAAGAGAAGAATTAATGCAACGAGCGGATATTGCATTATATGAAGCGAAAAAAAATGGAAAAAATCAAGTGTGTGTATATAGAAAAGAAAAAATGTAATTTTTCGCAACAAATTGTTGCGATTTTTTTTTATTGTTTGATAATAGAATAGGGGGACAATTTTTAGCGAAGGAATTATGGAGGATTAATATGATAAAAAAAGTAATGGTCATGGCTTCACTGTCTGCTATAGTTGGCGGCGGAGTATACTATTTTCTTGTTAACCCCAATATAAAGGAAAACACTGTATTAACAACTAAAGTGAATCCTACTATTGAAACGGAAGTACAAGGGAATATAGAAGAAAAAGAAGAGCAACAAATTGATTATGTTAGCATATCTCAAAAATTAGATCAATATTTAGTCGGAAAGCAATTCAATGGAACAGTTTTGGTAACAGATAAAGAGCATGTTATATTGAATAAAGGATATGGGTATGCTGATGTTCAAAATAAAATAGAAAATACGCCTCACACAAAATATCGTATCGGTTCTATTACGAAAACAGTTGTTGCCACATCTATTTTACAGCTGCAAGAACAAGGGAAATTGAATATTCAAGATAATGTAAATAAATATATTCCTTCATTTCCGGAGAATAAAAATATTACGCTGTATCATTTATTAACGCATACCTCTGGTTTACCTGAACATGCAAAAGGCAATGTTAATGCTGCTTCCCGTTTACAGTTAATTAATTGGATTGGACGTCAAAATTTAGAATTTCCTGCAGGAACAGGTTGGAGATATACAGATTATAATTATATGGTGCTTGCTTATATAATAGAACATATATCGAAAAAACCTTTAGGAGATTACATAAAAGAAAACATATTTGTAAAAGCAGATATGTATGAATCTGGTATGGGAAATATGGTACCTGGAGATAAAAATTTTACAAAGGGTTATGTGAAAAAAAATCAAGAGCTTGTACCAGCGCAGAAGTTAGGCATGGATTGGCTATATGGTTGTGGTGAGATGTATACGACAGTTGGAGATATGAAGAAATTAGACGAAGCAATTATAAATGGAAAACTTCTTTCTGAACAAAGTATACAAGCAATGTTTTCACCTTCAGCAGAACGGAAATATGCATTTAGTTTTTATATATATCCAGATTATTTTCATAATCATGGTGTATTATCTGGTTGGAACACTTTCAATAATTTTAATAAAGAAAAAGGAACTTTTGTTATGTTATTTTCAAATGTGAAAAATAGTATGGATGATGACTTTAATAAAGAGTTCCGAAAGATGGTAAATGATTTATTAGAACAAAGGGGATGAGAAAATGGAACATAAAACTTTATCAATAGGTTTCATTGGTATTGGCGTAATGGGAAAAAGTATGGTTTATCACTTAATGCAAGATGGTCATAAAGTATATGTATATAATAGAACGAAAGCAAAAACAGATTCTTTAGTGCAAGATGGTGCACATTGGTGTGATACACCGAAAGAGTTAGTGAAGCAAGTTGATGTTGTAATGACGATGGTTGGGTATCCACATGATGTAGAAGAAGTATACTTTGGGATAGATGGAATTTTGGAGAATGCAAATGAAGGCACGATAGCAATTGATTTCACGACATCTACACCAACATTGGCAAAACGTATTAACGAAACCGGTAAAAGTAAGAATGTATATACGTTAGATGCGCCTGTATCTGGAGGAGACGTTGGTGCGAAAGAAGCAAGGCTCGCAATTATGGTCGGTGGCGAAAAAGAAATATATGAAAAATGTTTACCGTTATTTGAAAAACTAGGGACAAATATTCAGTTGCAAGGACCAGCTGGAAGTGGACAACATACAAAAATGTGCAATCAAATTGCGATTGCTTCTAACATGATTGGAGTATGTGAAGCTGTTGCTTATGCGAAAAAAGCTGGACTAGACCCAGATAAAGTATTAGAGAGTATTTCAACGGGAGCAGCAGGTAGCTGGTCATTGAGTAACTTAGCTCCCCGAATGTTAAAGGGAGATTTTGAACCAGGGTTTTATGTAAAGCATTTTATGAAAGATATGAAGATAGCTTTAGATGAGGCTGAAAAATTGCAATTGCCAGTGCCAGGTTTAAGTTTGGCGAAGGAATTGTATGAGGAGTTAATGAAAGATGGGGAAGAGAATAGCGGAACACAAGTTTTATACAAAAAATACATAAGGGGGTAAATGAGATGGATCTTCAAAAATTTGATGAGATGATTGATACTGTTCAGCGAACAACTTGTATACAAATTAGTGCAAAACAAAAAGAAGCTTTTAAACAAAAATATGATTTTGAGCCGGAATTCGAATATGGAAGAGATGAGAAGGGGCATTATGTTATTCGAGCTTCAAAAAAGATGTTAGAAGAAATGGATTTTTATTTGGCATTGAAATATGATCGAGATGGGGTTGATCTTTATATGCAAGCAGAGATTGACGGTATATGTCACGTATCTGTTAGCTATAGTGAAGATGTCCTACATTTACAAGAATTGTTTCAATTTCTAGAAGAAAATAAATAAAAGTCCTCATTTGAGGACTTTTATTTATTTAGGTATATTTAATTTTTATAATTATAAGCTAGAAGCTCGGCGGCATCGTTCAATTGGGAATGGAATAACTTGCGCGATGTGATTAGGACCAAATTGTTTTGCACGAGCATGGCGTACTATATAAAATGCACACAGAATTGAAACAGGAATAGCGCCGAATAAACCGAAAAATAAAGCGCTTACACAAGATGCGACAAAACCTAAAACACCAACTTCTAACTCTTCCATAATAGCTCCTAGAATAACAGGAAGTGCTCCACACGTAACCCCTAGTATAAGTGCGATAAGTAAACTCATGATTATCCCCCTCTGTTTGCGATATTCTTTTCCTTTTTATTTAATAGTAGTATACCATACGTAAAACAGAATTTTCAGAAAAAATTCAAAAAAAGTTCAATAAATGTTCAAAAAGTGTTCAGAAATACACTTAAAAAATAGAAGGGGGAGGTTGTTTTTTTTGAACGAAAGGAATCGTATAGTTAGGTACATAAAAAATCAGGCTTATTTCATTTTTTGAAATAAGCCTGTTCCATAGGAGGATGTATATATGTAGAGTGAATAAAAGGTTGGAAAAGGGGATCCAAGTCCTTTTATTCAACTAACTACCTTAATAAATTGGAACCCAGCCTTCAGTTGTAACAAAAATACGAATAGCTACAACTTGACGATCATCTTGCAAGGTAAAATAGTGTCTTGCATTTTCTGGAACAGATATGAGATCGCCTGGCTCAAGTTCAACGTCAAAGAATTTGCCATCTTTTCCTTCAATGGCAAAGATGCCATGTCCACTAACAATAAAGCGAACTTCATCATCGGTATGATGGTGTTCTTTTTGGAAATTAATTAATAATTCGTCAAGGTTAGGTGTGCTATTTGAAAGTGAAATTACATCATGTGCTTTATAACCTCGGCGCGCTGAAACATCAGCGATTTCTTTTGAAAACACAGCTAATATTTCAGCCTTGTTTTCATCTGTTAACGAATAATTTTCATTTAAATAAGTAGGAAGTTTAGAGATGTTCCATTTCTCATATAAAACGCCTTCCTCTTGTAGAAATTTAGATACTTCTACTTCATTTTCTATGCGAGTATTTACTTCATGAATACGAATTTGCACCATTAGAAACGCCTCCTTGAATTGATAATAGTTTTATATGAAATTGGAATAAAAACTCATAAGCTTCTAATCTTTTCTTTGCATCAAAGCTATCTCGGCCCCATACGGTAATACCGTGGTTACGAATTAATACTGCTCCCGAATCTCCTTGTATGTGCTTTCGGAAGTTTTCTCCAAGCGTTGGGATATGGGCATGGTTTTCGATAATAGGAATGTGAATTGTTGCACCTTCTTCCCAAATATCGAGAGCTTTAATAATTTCTTGATTTTGAAGGGTGACTGCATCACTATATAAATTTGTGATGACATTATTATCAGTTGTATGAACATGAAGTACGCACCCAGCATTCGTATTGTTATAAATATGTGTATGCAATATTGTTTCTGCTGAAGGGCGTAATTCAGTCTCTAATACGGGAACCCCTAGATGATCTACTAATAGAAAATCATCTGGAGTAGTTTTTGTTTTATCTTTACCACTTGCTGTAATAAGAAAAGTAAGTGGCTCATGACTAACCTTTATAGAAATATTACCACTCGTTGCTGGAAACCAATTTCGTGTTGTTAATTCTTTTTTTATCTCGCTTAAGTCATACCATTGACGAAAAAGTTGTTTCATGATTTCACCTCCAACAAATGTTTTAATTGGGTTTGAACATCGTGAAATGTTTCAAACGGTGTATAAGCAATATAATTCTCTTCACACTTTGTAATAAGGAAGTCACGAGCGAATACTTTATCTGCTTGTTTCGCAGCTTGTAAATCAGTAATTGAATCTCCAATCACAATATGGAAGTCATTCGTATCACTTAATTTACGGATTAAAGATGATTTGCATAATCCGCAATGATTTTGACAATGATGATCACAAGGATGAGGCCACTTAACTGTAATGAATTCACTTGAAAAGTCTGTTTCATTACAGTAAATTTGCTCTTTTGGAATGATTCCTTGTAAGAGTGGATAGACGAAGAAATCCATTCCACCTGATATAACGTAAAAAGAAATGTTATTTTCATTTACAAATTGTATAAATTCATAAAAACCACTACGGATTTCAGCAGTTTTTATTAAAAATTGAATCATATCATCGTGTAGACTAGTAGGTATTAATTGAAATAATTGAGAAACACCTTCTTGAATAGACAGCTCTTGTGATAAAATTTTATTCTTTACTCCTTCGGCTTCTGGTGGTGCGAATTTTTCCATAATGGACATAATGTTATCATTATTTGTAATCGTGCCATCGAAATCACAAAATACTTGAATACTCATAATTTCACCCCATGAGAGGGATTTCCCCATATTTGTAGTGCACTATGCAAATTTATGTCATCTACTTCATGGAGTGGTGTATTTTGCAAAGTAGCATTAATTGCAGTACGGAAAGCTTTACCGCCCCCTTGCGCCCCACTCGGATGTCCATGTATCCCGCCGCCAGCATTAATAACAACATCTTTACCGAAATCTCGTACAATAAAGGGAACGAAACCAGGGTGAATACCAGCAGACGGAACAGAAAAACTCTTCTTGAAAAATGCATCGTCTTCAGTTAAATGTTTTGAGATGGCAAGAGCCTCCTCTTTTTCTAGTGCAACACTTCCGTATGGAGATGGGAATAATGAAAAGTCAGCCCCAGCATAACGTAGTAGCTTTCCTAGTAATAATGGAGAGGAAACTCCATATAACTTGGATGATGAATAAGCACCACTTACAGCAGGATGTGCCATAATAGGAACTGGGATTTCATCATCTTCTGCAAGTGATTGTAGTACATCTAGTCCGTAAGCAAATACATTAAATAATAGAATATCTGCCCCAGCTTGCACTGCGCGTTTCGCATTTTCTTTTAAATCAAAAGTTCGTCCTGTTAAATTTACGGCATATAACGTTTTATGTCCGTATGTTTCATATACGGATTGTAAAACTTCTTTTCCAGATACAATGCGTTTCGTAAGTGGTGTTAATGTATTCTCAAATAATATTTCATCATCTTTTACTATATCTACACCACCAATTGCTTGATCGCGTAATTGCGTTTTTAAATACCCAATATTTCGTCCAATCATTCCTTTAAAAATACTCATTAAAAGGGGACGCTCATGCACTTGTAAAAGATTTCGAATACCATCTATCCCGAATTTTGGACCAGGGAAATATTGTTTTAACTCGTCTGAAAATGTTAAGTCGATTAATTTCACTTCACCATCAAGTGATAGCTTTCCGAATGTAGTTGTTAAAATTGCTGGTAAGTCCGGACTGAAGTTTAATAAAGGATATTCGATTTTAATAATCCCGCGTTTAACTTTTTTACGTAAATACGAATTGGTATGTTCTTGTTCAGCTAGTTCCTCAACATGAATGACGTTGCCTTTATGCTGTTTTAATTGTTCTTGCAATAAGTGTGGCAAATGAGTCCAAGAGCCAATTGTTAAACCGAGTGCAATTTGCTCGGCTTTTTTTTCTAAGTTATGTGAATCATCATGGATTAAATACGTTGCTATAATTCCGCTCATTGTTAAAACCTCCTAGTTAAATAAAAAAACCTCTCAGCTAAGGAGAGGTTTTTTTACAACCAGCTCCTTATCTGTCAGCATAATGCTGCGAGAATTAGCACCGTGTCTACAATTGTAGATCGGTTGCCGGGTTTCGTCGGGCTCGTCCCTCCACCTGCTCTTGATAAGAAGTATTTAGAAATGTTTAAATTTTTAAGATAACTGAATTTTGTCAGATATTTTTCATGTTGTCAATTACTTTTTGAAAAAATTTAATTTATCAATTCGATTAATGGCTTCTCTTAATCTATCTTCTGTATGCAAGAGACCAACACGGACATACCCTTCGCCATGTTCACCAAATCCAACACCAGGAGCAACTGCAACGTGTGCTTTTTCTAGTAAAATATTAGAAAATTGCTCAGATGTATATCCTTTCGGAACAGGAAGCCATGCAAAGAATGAGCCTGTTGGAATGTCTACATTCCAACCAATTGAGTGACAAGCTGAAACAAGAGCGTTTCTTCGAGATTCGTAACTATTTACAAGGTCTATTACGCAAGACTGTGAACTTAATAGTGCTTCGCGGGCAGCATCTTGAACTGCACCAAAAATACTAACATACATATGATCTTGTAATAAGTTAATTGTCTCAATCACACTTTCATTCCCCACAGCAAAAGCGATGCGCCATCCAGCCATATTGAAAGTTTTCGATAGAGTGTAAATTTCAATACCTGTATTTTTAGCACCGTCTGCTTGCAAGAAACTAACAGGTTTTTGACCATCGAATCCAATAGCACCGTAAGCAAAATCATGAACGACTAATATATTATGTTCATTAGCAAAATGAATGGTTTCATCAAAGAAACCTTTTGATGCAGTAGCACCGGTAGGATTATTTGGATAGTTTAAAAACATTAACTTTGCATGCTTAGCGGTAGCGGCATCAATTTTTGTATAATCTGGTAAAAAATTATTTTCTGCAATAAGCGGCATTGTTTCAAATTGTGCTTTTGCTAAAGCAACTCCTGATAAATAATCTGGATAGCCTGGATCTGGAACGAGAATAGTATCACCAGGGTTTGTAAAACAAAGTGGTAATTCTACTAATCCAGCTTTTCCACCAAACAAAATAGCAACTTCTGTTTTTGGATTTACTACTACATCATATTCGCGTTGATAGAATGTTGCCACGGCTTCTTTTAAACTTTCGTGTCCGCGAAATGGTGGGTATTTATGATGAATGGTCTTTTCAGCAGCATCTTGTAAAGCTTTTACGATATGCTGCGGTGTTGGTTGATCTGGATTACCTTGACCTAGATTAATAACATCGTGACCATCTGCAACGACTTTGTTAACTTTTGCAACAAGTGAAGCAAAAAATTGTGTAGGCAATGATGTTACTATCTCAGAAGGTTGAAATAATTTCATACTTTCCACCTCTTTTGAAAGTTGTTACAATTCTAGTGACAAATGATATAATCTTTCCAGTATTTTGTAAAGAAAAAATTAAGAATGGGGCTGACAAAATGAAAGTCGCATGTATTCAAATGGATATTGTCTTTGGAGATGTAGAAAAAAATATTGAGAATGCTAAAAATAAAATAAGCGAAGCGATGAAGGAAAGACCAGATGTGATTGTCTTACCAGAACTATGGACAACGGGATATGATTTAACGAGGCTTACTGAAATTGCAGATAGGGATGGATTGCAAACGAAAGAAAAGCTGAAAGAATGGTCGAAGCAATATGGTGTACATATTGTCGGTGGGTCTATAGCGAAGCAAACAGAACAAGGTGTTACAAATACAATGTATGTGGTAAACAAGGAAGGAGAACTAGTCAATGAATATAGTAAAGTGCACTTATTTCAGCTTATGGATGAACATAAATATTTAATCGCTGGAAATAGTACAGGTGAATTTAGGCTAGATGATGTAGAGTGCGCCGGCACAATTTGTTATGATATTCGTTTTCCAGAGTGGATGCGCGTTCATACTGCGAAAGGTGCAAAAGTTTTATTTGTTGTAGCAGAATGGCCATTGGTTCGTGTAGCGCATTGGCGTTTGTTATTGCAAGCAAGAGCAGTTGAAAATCAGTGTTATGTTGTTGCATGTAATAGGGCAGGAAAGGATCCGAATAATGAGTTTGCCGGTCATTCTTTAATTGTCGATCCTTGGGGCGAAGTTGTTGTAGAAGCGAATGAAGAAGAAGCAATTTTATTGGGAGAGCTTCATTTTGAGAAAATTAAAGAAGTACGCAAAGGAATTCCAGTTTTTGCAGATCGTCGTCCAGAATTATACAAATAAAATGTTGACAAGTGATTTTTATTCTTGGTATAGTCTTCAACATAAAGTTAAAAATTCAAAAAATTATACAACTCTTATCAAGAGCAGGTGGAGGGATTTGGCCCGATGAAGCCCAGCAACCGACCGTAATACCATTGTGAAATGGGGCGTTTATTTACGCCAAAAGGCACGGTGCTAATTCCAGCAGAAAGTAAACCTTTCTGGCAGATAAGAGGGGAGAAGATAAACTTCAAACCTCTTTCTTTGTGGAAAGAGGTTTTTCTACGTCAGAAAAACCTCTGAATTAAAAAAGGGGGAGAAGACGATGGGATATTATTCATTAACTGAAACGACAGCTATACAATATGCGAAAGAACACGGTTATTTTGAAAAGAAAGCAAATGTAGTTTGTCATGAAATTGGAGATGGAAATTTAAATTACGTGTTCAAATTAGATGATGGAGAGAAGTCTATTATAATAAAACAAGCACTGCCATATGCGAAAGTAGTTGGTGAGAGCTGGCCACTGTCTATAAAAAGAGCGACGATTGAAAGTAAAGCATTACAAATTTTTGCGAAGTATGTGCCGGAATATGTGCCGGTAGTGTACAGTCATGATGAAGAGTTAGCAGTAACAGTCATAGAAGATCTATCAAGGCTAACAATTGCAAGAAAAGGATTAATAGATGGAGAGGAGTACCCGCTTTTATCCCAACATATTGGTCGCTTTCTAGCACATGTGTTGTTTTATACTTCAGATTTCGGTTTACAATCAGAAGAGAAAAGGGTACTAGAAGGTGCATTTGTAAACCCAGATCTTAGTAAAATCACGGAAGATTTAGTGTTTACAGATCCGTTTAGTCATTATGATACGAATGATTATGAACCAGAGTTACAACTAGCGGTGGATGAACTATGGAGTGACAAAAATTTAAAATTAAAAGTAGCACAGTATAAATATAAATTTTTAACGAGAAAAGAAGCGCTTATTCATGGTGATTTACATACTGGTAGTATTTTTTCATCCCCTGCTGAAACGAAAGTAATTGATCCAGAATTTGCAACATATGGTCCATGTGGATTTGATCTTGGCCAATTTATTGCAAATTTATTATTAAATGCACTATCCCGTGAAGAGGAAAAAAGAAGTGTGCTATTTTTCCATATTGAGAAAACATGGAGTTATTTTGTAGAAGCTTTTACGAAGTTATGGATTGGAGAAGGTGTAGAAGCATATACGAAAGAGAAACAATGGTTGCCAATTATTTTGCAAAATATTTTTACGGATGCCGTTGGATTTGCCGGATGTGAGCTTATCCGTAGAACAATTGGCTTAGCGCATGTAGCTGATTTAGATGGAATAGCAAATAAAGAAACGAGAATTCAAGCTAAGAAACAAGCGTTATCCTTAGGTAAAGAACTAATAAAATATGAATCTAAGAGTGCTGATATTCAACTGTTCCGAACATTATTTCAACAGACAGTTTCTGGAGGGATAAAAGCATGAGTACAATTGTTACTGTTCCGAGATCTGTCAGTTGGAAAGGTAATGCCATTGCAGTATTAAATCAAACAAAGTTGCCGCATAGTACAGAATACAAAACATTAACGACGATTGAAGAGGTATGGAAAAGTATTGTCATGCTAGAAGTACGAGGAGCACCTGCAATTGGAATTGTAGCTGCATTTGGCTTGGCACTTGCATCAAAAAAATATAATACTGTACATATGGAAGAATTTCAAAAGAAGTTTAATAGAGATTGTAATTATTTAGGAACGTCACGCCCAACAGCAGTCAATTTATTTTGGGCAATCGATCGTATGAGAGAATCAATTCGAGAAATTACTACAATAAAAGAAGCACAAAAAAAATTAGAAGAAGAAGCGCTTCTCATTCAGCAAGAAGATGAAGCAGTATGCCGGAGTATTGGAGAACATGCATTAACATGTTTTAAAGATGGTGATCACATTTTAACAATTTGTAACGCTGGAAGCATTGCAACTGCTAGATATGGTACTGCATTAGCACCGTTTTATATTGGGAAAGAAAAAGGTGTACGTTTACATGCGTATGCGTGTGAAACGAGACCGGTTTTACAAGGCGGGCGTTTAACGACCTGGGAATTAAAACAGGCAAATATTGATGTAACACTTATTACCGATAATACGGCAGCTCATGCTATTCAAACGAAAGAAATAAACGCGATTATTGTAGGAGCGGACCGAATTGTCGCAAATGGAGATACAGCAAATAAAATCGGAACAATGAATTTAGCTATATTAGCAAATTATTTCGATATTCCATTTTACGTTGCAGCTCCGTTATCTACGTTTGATATTACGAAACAAACAGGTACAGAAATTGTTATTGAAGAAAGAGATGAAACCGAAGTTACGAAAATTTTTGGAAAACAAGTGGCGCCAATTGGAACTGATGTTTATAATCCTGCATTTGACGTAACACCGAATGAATTAATTACAGGTATTATTACTGAAAAAGGCATCATACACGGAGATTATAAACGGGAAATTGCATCATTATTTGAAAGACAAGCTAATACATAATAGCTTGTTTTTTTTATGCCTAAATGTTTTCTTTTCTCTTATTTATATAATGGAAGGAGGCGGAAAAGATGGAAGAGTGGATCAGGATGGTAGGTAATGTAGGGTTTCCGATTGTTGTAACATTATATTTACTCCATCGTATTGAAAGTAAATTAGATGGGGTAATTGTTGCAATCGAGAAACTCCCTAAACAATTACTAAAGTAGGAAGGTCCTCGCGATAGAAAGTAAAATAAAGTTTGCTCTTCGTGAGCAAACTTTATTTTTTACCCCGCATTAATGGGCAGTAAAAGCCTTCACTTTATTGAGCAGTATAACCACCATCGATAACAACGGCTTGTCCAGTTATACCTCTTGCTTTTTCACTCGCTAAAAACATAGCATAATCAGAGATTTCTTGTACTTGCAATAAGCGTTTTTGTGGTACAAGTGGATAAATAACATCTTCTAAAACATTTTCAAGTGGTACATTTCGTGTAGTAGCTAAATCTTGTAGTTGATTACGTACAAGTGGGGTATCGACATAACCAGGACAAAGCGCATTAACGGTAATTCCGTGAGTAGCGCCTTCTAAAGCGGCAACTTTTGTTAATCCGATTACGCCATGCTTCGCGCTATTGTAGGCGGATTTTCCTGCAAATCCAACGAGGCCATTAATGGAGGCTACATTAATAATTCGGCCATACTTTTGTTTTTTCATGATTGGGAAGGCATGCTTAATTGCGATAAAAGGAGCGATTTGCATAATTTTAATAAGTAGTTCAAACTTTTCAGTTGGAAAGTCTTCAATTGGTGAAACGTGCTGCATTCCTGCGTTGTTAATTAATATATGTAATGAACCGAAATGAGTAACGGTTTGAGAAATTGCAGCGGTAATCTCTTCTTCAGATGTAACATCACATTTTAAACCGATAGCTTGATAGCCTTCTTTTTGTAATTGTTCAGCAGCTTCTTTTGCACGTTCTTCAAGACGATCGGTAATCACAACTTTTGCACCTTCTTTTGCGAAAGCGTTTCCCATTTCATAACCAATACCGCTTGCAGCACCTGTTAAAAAGACAACTCGATTTGTAACCATGGTGAAAAACATCCCTTCGTAATAAAATTCTCATATTGCTCTATTTAGAGAGGGGATAATAAAAATCCTGCAAAGATTTGGAAAAATATTGTTAGCTATCTTGTTTTGCAAAATAGCCTCTGCTATACTATTTTGTAAAGCAAGATACTTACGCTTATCTATCTTGTAAAACAAGATAGTGGGAGGATTTGAATTATGTCGACAAGTCAAATGCTGAAAGGGATTTTAGAAGGATGCTTACTTGCTATTATTTCTGAAGGTGAAATATACGGTTATGAAATGAGTGAAAAGCTAGCGAAGTATGGCTTTACTATGGCGAGTGAGGGAAGTATTTATCCGCTATTAATACGAATGCAAAAGGAAGGATTAATAACAAGTGTAATGAAGGAATCTCCATCTGGCCCAAAGCGAAAATATTATACATTAACAGAAAAAGGCGAGGAAGCACTTAATGAATTTATGGATCGCTGGGAAGCGATGCAAAGTAGTGTAGAGCGTCTACTTGAGGGGAAGGGGAGAAAAAAATAATGTTATCAAGTGAAGCACGAAAGTTTTTATTAGATATGAGATTATTTTTAGTGGCAAAGGGTGTGAAAGAAAGCGATATTGAAAATTTTATAGAAGATGCAGAACTTCATTTAATCGAGGGTGAGAGTGATGGGAACAGTGTAGAAGATATTTTCGGAAGCTCACCGAAAGAATATGCAAATGAACTTGTAAAAGTAATGGAAAGAGATAGACAGGAAACGTGGAGACAAATTGGTTTTACAGTAATGAATATTGTATCGTTTTGGATTATTGCTTCTATCCTAATAGTGAATAACGGATTATTACAGATCTCACTTATTCAGTGCGTTGGGTATAGTTTGTCATTGATTTTAGTTGTTATAGGTCCTAATTTTTTACTTCGCAAAATGACCTTCGTAACAAGCTTTACAAAAACGTGGTTTTCTATGTGGTTTTTAGTTATGGTAGCGCCAATGTTTTTAATGGGGGCTGTTACGATACTAGATGTAATCTATCCTACCAAAACGTTTACATTCACCCAAACGCAAAGTTATATATTAGCTGGAGCTATTTTTATGATCACAGTAGCGATAAATATATATTTTGAAGGATGGTTTAAAAACTTATATTTAATTATTCCACTTTCGATTATGTTACTGTTTAAAACATTTACATCAGAAGATCTCGTGCCAATGTTATTTCAAATTATATGTTTATACGGAAGTTTGTTTATTTTAATTTTCCTTGAAATTATGATGAAGACGAATAGAAGAGAAACGGTTAAATAAGGGAGGGGTTATCATGCAGATTTCCAAAGAAGGAGAAAAGTTTTTAATCGATACGAAAGTGTATTTAATAACAAAAGGAATGAAAGAAGAAGATGTGGACGCTTTTATAGAAGATGCAGAGCTTCATTTAATAGAAGGTGAGAAAGAGGGAAAGACGGTAACGGATATATTTGGTGATTCACCAAAAGAGTATGCGGAAGAATTGGCGAAAGAGATGGAGAAGGATAAAGGTGGGAGTATAAAGAGTATTCTTGCGATGATAATTGGTATTGGCGGGTATTGGATATTAACTCATATTTTATTTAATAATCCAAATCAGCAATTTACACTAACGAATATACAGTTAATTGGCTATCCTATCGTCTTAATCATTACGATTATTGGAACCATTGTTGCGTTTAGAATGTCTTCTTTTAAAAATAAATTTGTAGAGTTCGGAATTATTTACATAATAGTAATGGTTCCCATTTTATTATTAGTATTATTGATGTTTGTTGATAAATGGTACGGTACACCTATTTTGCAATTATCGACAATGCAAACATATATATTAGCAGCAAGTATCTTTTTATTACTTTTCGTTGGAGAAGTGTATGTCCTTGGTTGGATGGGTGTTTTGGTGCTAATTGTTCCTTTAGCGATTATGTTTATATTTAAAGGATTAGAAGAAAAAAATGTATTTTGGGGAATTGCAAAGATATTACTTATGTATGGAAGTATATATGGGTTAATGAGATGGTCTTTAAAAATTGAAGAGAGAAAAAGTGTAAACTAGTATTTCAAAAAAGTGGCTGCTCTGGATATACAAAAAATTATTTCCAAAGAAATACTATATTTTGATTTTTAGAGGGATTCGTTTTAGGTGTATAGTGTATCCTTTGCAGCCGGTATATCGTTTATTAATTGGAATAAATTGTTTTAAACAGTAACATGACAGTTACTGTTTTTTTCTTTGTAATAAAGAACTTTGTAAAGAGAGTGCTTTTTGTTCGTTTGTTAATAAGGATTGAATATGGACGTTTTCAGGACGAGGTACGATAGGGTACATAAGATTTGTTGGAGAAGGATGGTGCTCCGAGCCAGTTGGGGAATGAGGATCTGCGTGAGTAAGTTTTCCATGAACACGTCTTGTAAATAAAATATGACCGACTTCGTGAGCGAGCGTATATATATTTTTCATGGGAGCAGCCGAATTTGTTAAAACGATATAACCAGTAAGTTGCTGTTGTTTGGCTAAAGAGTACGCGCAGGCAATTACGGCTGTTTCTTTGAAATAATCACTGCCAATATAACAAATGTAAAGGTCGCATTCAGGAGCTTCATTTACACATGTTTGGAAAAAGGATGCTAATTTTTCCTGACTTTGAATAGAATTTTTATAACTAATTTCACGGTCAGAAAAACGAAAAAGTTCATTTAAAATAATTACGTCTTTAATTTGAAATGTAATGGGGTGCCAAATTGATTCTGCAACTGCTAAATCTTTTGCAATACGGTCATCAGAAATATCGGCGCCTGGAGTAATGCAAATACATATATTGACGTATGGATCCATAAGGAACACCTCAACTGAAAAAATTCTTTCTATAATATATGTTGGGAAAAGACCCTATGTATGGATAAAAGCCTTGTTTATTACAAGTCGAAAAAATTTCATAGTTCTATAACATGGTGTGGTCATCTTTTTGATATAGTAAAGAAAAGGGGGAGAATATATGTATACATTAAAAATCGTTTCAGACAGAGAAGCACTTTATCAATTTGCGAGTTATGTAAGAGTTGTACAAGGGGTTGAAGATGTATATGTAGAGGTGGGAGAACCTTTATATGAACATCCATTAATGAAGTTTTATGTACATATTAAGCTGGAGGAAACATATGAGCAACATAAAGCGTTACAAGAAATAGCAAGATTAGTAGAATTAGGGCGTTTTACATACGTTCATTATCGTAATGATGAAATTGAAGAAGCTTTTGAAGCTGTAAAATATGAAAGTTTTAAGAAATAAAAATGGAAAAAAGGAAGCGAAAGCTTCCTTTTTTTTCTTGGAAATTACATCAACAAAAGGAGAAGAATTTTGTTATGATAAGGGAGGGTGAGGAAAGGAGAATTTACATAATGGGGTATATTGAAGAGTTACGCAAAGTTGTTGGGACAAGACCACTTATTCTCGTTGGATCAGCAATAATTATACTAAATGATAATCAGGAAGTATTGCTTCAATATCGTTCAGATACATATGATTGGGGTGTACCTGGCGGCGCGATGGAACTAGGAGAAACGACGGAAGAAACTGCTCGCCGAGAATTATTCGAGGAGACGGGATTAACTGCAAAAATAATGCAATTTCTAGGTGTCTTATCAGGAAAGGAAGTATATTTCCGTTATCCTAATGGGGATGAAATTTTTAATGTTATTCATCTGTATCAGGGGCATCATGTGAGTGGAGAATTAAGGCTTGATCATGAGGGATTGAAGCTTCAATATTTTCCGGTAGATAAGTTACCAAAATTGAATGAAACGACAGAGAAAATTTTACAAAAATTTTTATATGCATTAACAGAATAGAAGGTTAATTCCTTCTATTTTTATTATATTAAATATTTTGATTTTTTAGTATGTTTATAGTATGATAGATGCAGACATACATCTTATGGAATTTCACCTAAAAACTGACTAGGGTACATAAGAGAGGGGCAAGTGCAAAATGCATAATGTTGTTATTACAGCTGCAGTTCGTTCGCCAATTGGAACTTTTGGAGGAGCGCTAAAAAATGTAACGCCAGTAGAATTAGCGGTTCCTGTACTTCAGGAAGCTGTAAAACGAGGCGGGGTAGAACCACACGAAGTTGATGAAGTAATTTTAGGTCATTGTATTCAAAGAACTGATGAAGCAAATACTGCAAGAACAGCTGCATTAGCGGCAGGATTTCCTGACACAGTTACGGGTTATACAATCCAACGCCAATGTTCTTCAGGTATGCAAGCAATTATGTCAGCTGCAATGCAAATTCAATTAGGTGTAAGTGATGTTGTTATTGCAGGTGGAGTAGAAGCAATGAGTTCAAGCCCTTATGCATTAAAACAGCACCGCTGGGGACAACGTCTACAGCACGGAGAAATTCGTGATACGGTGTGGGAAGTACTAGAAGATCCGATTCATCATATTATGATGGGTGAAACGGCTGAAAATTTAGTTGACCAATATGAAATTACAAGAGAGGAACAAGATGAAGTTGCGCTTCGTAGTCATACATTGGCACTGCAAGCCATCGAGTCTGGATATTTTGACGAGCAAATTGTTCCTATTACGATAAAAGAACGTAGAAAAGAAATAGTATTTTCGAAGGATGAACATCCACGTGCAGATATTACAGCGGAAAAATTAGCAGGATTAAAACCAGCTTTCCGTAAAGATGGATCTGTAACGGCAGGGAATGCATCTGGCCTTAATGATGGAAGTGCGGTTCTAGTATTAATGAGCGAAGAAAAAGCGAAAGAAAAAGGCTTACAACCGTTAGCTAGAATTGTTGGATATTCAGTAGCTGGAGTAGATCCGAAAATTATGGGTATTGGACCAGCACCAGCAATTCGTAAAGGGTTAGAAAAAGTAGATTGGTCATTAGAAGATGCTGATTTACTGGAAATTAATGAAGCTTTCGCGGCTCAATACCTAGCTGTAGAGAAAGAATTAGGTTTAGACCGTGAAAAAGTGAATGTAAACGGTAGCGGTGTAGGACTTGGACATCCAATCGGTTGTACAGGAGCTCGTATTACTGTAAGTTTAATTCATGAATTGAAGAGACGCGGTTTAGAAAAAGGAATTGCTTCTCTATGCGTCGGTGGCGGTATTGGGGTAGCATTATTTATAGAAGCACTATAAAAAAGAAGCAGCAATCGCTGCTTCTTTTTTATTAAGAATCAAATAAATGATGAAATAATCGATCACGATTTTCAAAGAAAAGTTTTGTCGTTTGGTAATGCTCGGTTTCTTCTAATGTGGATTCATGAATCCCTTCTTGTGTTAAAGAATATATAGTGGATTCAGGATAAGCCATTAAAATAGGAGAGTGCGTCGCGATAACAAATTGTGAACCTTGTTCCGCTAGTTCGTGCATTCGAATAAGCATGGAAAGTTGCCTCATTGGTGATAGAGCGGCCTCAGGCTCATCTAAAATGTATAAACCTTGTCCTGAAAAACGGTTCATAAATAAGGAAAAGAATGATTCACCATGGGATTGTTCGTGAAGTGAAACACCGCCATAAGATTTTATAGCGTCTATCTCATCAATATAAGAAGCAACGTTATAAAATGATTCAGCACGAAGAAAGAAACCGTCGTTTGGTGTATTGAAACTTTTAGAAATTCGAAGGTATTCATGTAAAGATGAATGTGAATCGTTTGTGCTAAAGCGGAAATTCTTCGTTCCACCTTCTGCATTAAATCCTAAAGCGATTGCAATTGCTTCGAGTAATGTTGATTTTCCCGTTCCGTTTTCTCCAATAATGAATGTTACATTTGGATGGAAGGCAAGTGATTGTAAAGTTCGGATAGCGGGTAGACAGTAAGGATATGCGGAAAAACTAGGGATATTTTCTTTTTTTAATGTGACATTTTTTAAAAAGGGTACGTCAATCAATATATAAACCTCAATTCATAACGGATTTTGATTCTAAAAAAGCAGCAAATACAAGGGTAAGACAGCTTGCAAATAGTATTGTATATTGAAGTGCGCCAAAGCCAAGACCTTCCCAGCCTAAAGTCATTCTCTTCCATATGAAAATAAAAAAAACGCTTATAAAACCAACGAGAGCAGGCATATATTTTATAATTTTTAAGTGCTTCCACAGAAAAAAGCCGATGTATGTAAGTACAAAGAAGATAAGCAGAATGAGAAAAAAGGCAAGTGTTAATGACACGTGAACCTCTCCTTATTTTCTGAATATTTCATGTGGATTATAACATGTAAACTATCATATTCCAATGTGAAAATAAATATTGCATCAAGATCAATTCTCTCGTTATGATAGATGGTATTCTATTGAAGATATGAAAAGGAGTTAAAACATGCCGTTTACATTTGCGCATCCAGCAGCAGTTCTTCCTTTTGTGAAAAAGCGTTCTCAATATATTTCAGTAACGGCTCTTATATTAGGCAGTATGGCGCCTGATTTTGAATATTTTTTACACTTTAGACCGTATGGTGTTATTGGGCATACATGGCTTGGATTCTTATATTTAAATTTACCACTTGTATTTCTGTTAGCATATATGTATCATTACATTTTAAAAAAGCCGTTTATAACACATTTACCTAAACCATTTGCTGGCTATTTTGCATATGCAGTAGATGAGAGGTGGGGGCTTCATACATGGAAGGATTTCTTTGTATTTTGCTATTCTGCTTTATTTGGTATGCTCACGCATGTCGTTTGGGATGCATTTACTCATAATACAGGCTATTTTGTTACGAAGATACCATTGTTACAAAGAGGATTACATAGTATCCCGGTGTATAAATATATGCAACACGGGAGTACATGTGTTGGTTTCTTATTACTATTATACGTACTATGGAAGTATAAAGATGAAACAGGGAAAGATTTTATGATAGCTTCAGAAAAAAGGAAGTATTGGGTTTCGGCAATCATTTTCGCAGCTCTAGTATTTATCGTTCACGCATTAGTAGATCCCTATTTTCATATTTTCCAAATAGGGGGTATAATAGTATCTGGACTGACAAGTTCCTTTTGTGGAATTCTCATTGTTTCTATAGTCTACAAAGCAAAGGACTAATTTATATTAATGAATGATAGTGTTAGGAGAAATTATATGATGAAAGCATGGAAAAATATTTTTGTTTTATGTAGTTTTCTTCTTATGTTAAGTGGTTGCTTCCATCAAGAAGAAAAGAAAGTTGAACCGAAGAAGAAAGAATCTATTCCTGAAACAAAAGAATATGGTGGGCGTGAGCTGAAAAAAGTAGGACAAAAAGTGAAAGAAACAGGGTGGGGTACTTTTAAGTTAGAACAGATTCAATCTGTAAATCAAACATTTGAAGTAGCACCAATGAAAATTCACATACAAGATGTAAAAGTAATCTCTTTATCGCAGATGAGTAAAGATGCAAAAAATGCATTAAAAGTATTTACGGCATTAACTCCTGAAGAAGTAAAGCGTAGATTAGGAGATAAAGTAAGTCAAGAAGATGCGGAGTTATATGCATCGATAAGTGGTACAGAGATTAGTGATACGATTCGTTACGTTGAAATTACATATAAGGTGGAAAATAGCGGGAATAAAAATATGCAATTTTTCTCTATGAATGATGTTACGATTAATGATAAGCAACATTTTAAAGTAGCAACTCAAAACTTTTTATATGATGAAGATACGCTCGTTGGTACAAAAAATGTATCAAGGGAAGACTATAAGCCTGGTGAAACAAGAGATGGTATTATCGGCTTAATACTTGATGATGGAAAAGAAAAGGTAAAGGATATTAAGTTTACAACAGATAATGTAGTCGCAGCAGATACAGAAACGCAAGATGTTGTAAAAGAGGCACAAACTTTTAATATCTCACTTTCTGAGTAGGGGATTTTTAAAAACATAAAAGAAAAAACAGTCAGCGTTAAAAATATTATGCTGACTGTTTTTTCTTTTCTTTTATGTATGAATCTACATTTTGAAAAGGTACCTTAATTTTAAATGCATCTTTTTGTTCATTAAATTGCTTTTCATTATAAGGACCAAAACGTTTATTATGCTTTACGTCAATAATCCAATAATGCTCACTTTTTTTATTTGCAATTGCTCCGTCAGGGTTATTCGGATCTGACTTTTCCTCAATTTGTTTTGCAATAATGTATTTATCATCCCAAGCTATGTCTGTAATTTTTGCAGGAATGTATTGTGTGGCATATACAGCATCTTGCGATGGGAAAAGTTCAAATGCATTCCCAGAAGTACGTATGAGTTCGTATTCATCGTTAATCGTATAAGTTATATGATTTGTATTTCCAGCACAACCGGCTAATAGGAATGCGACGAATAGGATTATCCATTTTTTCAATATGGGAACCTCCTTTACAATGCTGTTGTAACACATTGTACAAGAAAAGTAAGAGAAACGCTAGTTTACAATGTTTTTTAGAAGTGGTACGATGAGACGGGTAAAGAAGGATATGAAGGAGTCGACATAAAATGAAGTTAAAGATGCATCGTCCAGCGCTTGTAATGAATCGCATAGGTGCTTCCCTAATTGACATGTTTTTAATCTCGGTTATGTATGGTGCAGTAGTAGCTATTATGACCGGAAATTATAGTGCTATTTTTAATCGCTTTAATATTAGTTTTGGTGATTATAGATATGATCTCGCAGTAGTTTTTATATTAATGGCGATATATTTTATTTTGGTACCCTTTATTTGGAACGGTGTTACACTTGGTAAAAAGGTAACGAGAATAAAATTAATTTCATTGAAGAGTGAAAAGTTAACATTACAAACATTAATTATAAGATTTTTTGTATTGTTATTACCGAACATATTGCTACTTGGAATTCCGATATTATGTAACGTATATATGATGTTATTCCGCAAAGATAATTGTGGTTTTCAAGATTTAATTACAAAAACAAAAGTGATAAGTCTTGTATAATAAAACAGAGACCTTTTTATACATAAAATAAGAAGGTCTTTTTTAATTATATAAATATATTTTAAAGGATATATAATAAGAAAAAGTTAATCCATATCATTTTTGATTTCAATAGATTGAAAATTAAGAAAATTTTATAATGATTAAAATAATATCTTTATATAATAAGGGGGAAATTGAAATGACTGGGGGTAGCGTAATCTTTTGGGGGATTTTAATTTTCATCGGTTTAGTTTTCGATCAGCGTAATAGTAAGAAAAAAGAAGGAGTAAAAAAGTAATCGCTTACAAATTAATAAGCAACTTTTCTTGCTTGCAGACTAATCTCATAAAGGAGTATACTGAATGACGGTAAGACTTATAGAAGGGGTAATGAAAATGAAGCTTGCAGGAAAAGTTGCTATCGTAACTGGCGGTGGCATCGGTATTGGACGTAATACAGCTCTTTTGTTGGCTAAACAAGGCGCAAAAGTAATTGTGACGGACATTGATCAAGAAAGTGGACAAGCAACAGTGGAGGAAATTACGAATCTAGGCGGAGAAGCACTTTTTGTATCCTATGATATGGGAAAGCAAGGAGATTGGCAACGCGTTATCAGTATTACTTTGAATGCATTTAGTCGCATTGATATGCTTTTTCAAAATGCTGGTTTATATAAAATAGATTCTATTTTTTCTCGCCAACAAGAGAACGATTCCAATGTACTTTGTATTAATGACGTTTGGATAGAGATAAAACAATTAACGTCATCTTTTATGAAACAGCAAGAAGAAGTGGTGCTGAGTGACTTACCGATTTTCGGTATTATTGGCACGAAAGGACAATCATTTCATACAGTAGAAGCCCTCGTATAATAATGAAAACCGCCCTCAAAGTATGTGGACGGTTTTTTTGTATGTTATACAGAGGAAAATTATTTTTTAACGAATACGTTGTTCAGTTTGACTATCAAAGAAATGCGCTTTATTCATATCAAATGCTAGTTTAATTTGATCTCCAGGTGAAAATGTATGTCTTGCATCAACACGTGCTGCAAAATCTTGATCTCCAAGTTTCATATATAAAATAGATTCAGCACCTAGTAACTCAGCAACTTCGATTTTTGTTGTGAAGGCAGTAGATTGTGAAGCTTCTAAAAATAATAGTTCATCATGAATGTCTTCAGGACGAATACCTAAAACAATTTCCTTATTTACATAGCCTTGTTCACGTAACATCTTCATTTTTCCTTCAGTTACTTTGACTTTTAATGAATTATCTATAACGAAATCGGTTTCAGTCAATTTACCACGGAAGAAATTCATTGCTGGAGAGCCAATAAATCCACCAACGAAAATATTTTCAGGTGTTTCATATACTTCTTTTGGAGTTCCGATTTGTTGAATCTTTCCGTCTTTCATAACAACGAGACGTGAAGCCATTGTCATTGCTTCTGTTTGATCATGTGTTACGTAAATTGTTGTCGTTCCAAGACGGTGATGTAATTTAGAAATTTCTGAGCGCATTGCAACACGTAATTTAGCGTCTAAGTTGGATAAAGGCTCATCCATTAAGAATACTTTCGCGTCTCGAACAATCGCTCTCCCTAACGCAACACGTTGACGTTGTCCACCAGATAACGCTTTCGGTTTTCTATCTAAATATTGTTCCAGTCCTAAAATTTTTGCTGCATCTTTCACACGACGATCGATTTCATCTTTTGGTATTTTTCTAAGTTTTAATCCAAATGCCATATTATCATACACGCTCATATGTGGATATAAAGCATAGTTTTGGAAGACCATTGCGATATCGCGATCTTTTGGAGGGACATCATTCATTAGCTTACCATCAATTGAAAACTCTCCTTTTGAAATATCTTCAAGTCCAGCGACCATTCGTAATGTTGTAGATTTTCCGCATCCAGAAGGACCGACAAATACGATAAACTCTTTATCTTGAATGTGTAAATTAAAATCTGTTACAGCTGTTACATTATTATCATATATTTTATAAATGTTTTCTAATTTCAATTCTGCCATGGTATTGCCCCCTAGAAAAAATTATGCAAACGTTTTCTTTGAGTTCATTATAAACTAATAGATTCAAAAAATAAACAAAAAAATAAAACGTTTTCATTTATTAGAGGAATATTAGTAATTTGCGTATGTTTTCTTAGAAAAATAAGAATAAAAGTTGTAAGCGCTATTTTAAATTAAGATAGAATCTGTTATCATTCATTAATGAAAACGTTTGCGCCTTAAAATAGAGAAAATCGAATTATTAATGAAATGGGGTAGCATAATGGAAAAACAGTGGTGGAAAGAAAGTGTAGTATATCAAATTTATCCTCGTAGCTTTATGGATAGTAACGGTGATGGTATTGGGGATCTTCGTGGGATTATTTCAAAGCTAGATTACTTAAAAGAATTAGGGATTGATGTCATTTGGTTATCACCGGTCTATGAATCTCCAAATGATGATAATGGTTATGATATAAGTGATTATTGTAAAATTATGAATGAGTTCGGAACAATGGAAGATTGGGATGAGCTATTACATGAAATGCATGAACGTAATATGAAACTTATGATGGACTTAGTTGTTAACCATACTTCTGATGAACATAATTGGTTTATTGAATCACGTAAATCAAAAGATAATAAATATAGAGACTACTATATATGGCGTCCTGGAAAAGAAGGAAAAGAGCCGAACAACTGGGGAGCAGCTTTTAGTGGATCTGCATGGAAGTATGATGAAATGACAGATGAATATTATTTACATCTGTTTTCTAAAAAACAGCCGGATTTAAATTGGGATAATGAAAAGGTAAGACAAGATGTTTATGAAATGATGAAGTTTTGGTTAGAAAAAGGAATTGATGGCTTCCGTATGGATGTTATTAATTTTATTTCTAAAGAAGAGGGATTACCAGCTGTTGAAACCGAAGAAGAGGGGTATGTTTCAGGTCATAAGCATTTTATGAACGGTCCAAACATTCATAAATATTTACATGAAATGAATGAAGAAGTATTGTCTCATTATGATATTATGACGGTTGGTGAAATGCCTGGTGTAACGACAGAAGAAGCGAAAATGTATACTGGAGAAGAACGAAAAGAACTGCAGATGGTATTCCAATTTGAACATATGGATTTAGATTCGGGAGAAGGCGGAAAATGGGATGTAAAACCATGCTCACTTCTTACTTTAAAAGAGAATTTAACGAAGTGGCAAAAAGCATTAGAGCATACAGGGTGGAATAGCCTGTATTGGAATAACCATGATCAGCCACGCGTTGTATCTCGTTTTGGTAATGATGGAATGTATCGCATTGAATCTGCGAAAATGTTAGCGACGGTGCTTCATATGATGAAAGGAACACCGTATATTTATCAAGGAGAAGAAATCGGAATGACGAACGTTCGATTTGAGTCGATTGATGAATATCGAGATATTGAAACGTTAAATATGTATAAGGAAAAAGTGATAGAGTGCGGTGAAGATATAGATAAAGTGATGCAGTCTATTTATATAAAAGGCCGAGATAATGCTAGAACACCGATGCAGTGGAATGATAAAGATCATGCTGGATTCACAACAGGTGAGCCTTGGATTACGGTAAACCCTAACTACAAAGAAATCAATGTGAAACAAGCGATCCAAAATAAAGATTCAATTTTTTATTACTATAAAAAATTAATTGACCTACGCAAAAATAATGAAATAGTTGTGTACGGATCATATGATTTAATATTAGATAATAATCCTTCTATTTTTGCATACGTAAGAACATATGAAGAAGAAAAACTTCTTGTTATTGCAAACTTTACGGCGGAAGAATGTGTATTTGAATTGCCTAAGGACATTAGTTATAGTGAATCAGAGTTATTAATACACAATTACGACGTAGAGAGTGGATCGATAGATAACATTGTATTACGTCCATATGAAGCGATGGTATTTAAATTAAAATAAGAAAGATCCTTATGCCACACCTTGGCATAAGGATTTTTTATTACCATTTTAAGATTGAGAATCCGTATGGAGGAAGTGTAACTTGTAATACACTTGCTTCCGCTGAAAATTCTTCGTTTGTATAAATGTTAATAATTTTCTTTCCAGTAACATGGAGAGGGAGTGAAGCTGTAACATCACTATTAGTCGGATTTAAAACGAAAAAGATAGTTTCATCTTCATATGTTTTCGTATAAGAAATATAATTATGTTCATCATTTGCTTCGATGAATTGGAAAGTACCATGTCCTCCAAATGCTTTATATTGCTTTCGTAATGAAATTAATGTTTGTATATGTGTAAATAATAGATGATCTTGTTCTTTCGTATCCCAAACCATACATTTGCGACAATCTGGGTCCATACCACCGTCCATACCAATTTCGTCTCCATAATAAATACAAGGAGAGCCGATGAAGGAAAGATGGAATACATAAAGTAACTGTAACTTATTTTTATCTCCGTTACATGTTGTCAATATTCTTGGTGTATCATGACTGTCTAATAAATGAAACGCTGCTTCATTTACATTCATAGAGTAGGAATGTAGAGATTCTGTAATTTGTTTCATAAATTCATTTGCTTTAATGGAATCATTAGCAAAGTAAGACAGTAGAGCGTTTGTAACAGGGTAGCTCATTACAGCATCAAATTGATCTCCTTGTAGCCATGGAAGTGCATCGTGCCAAATTTCTCCTAAAATATATACTTCAGGATTTAATGCCTTTATCTCACTTCGGAATTCTCTCCAAAAGCTGTGGTCTACTTCATTTGCTACATCAAGGCGCCAACCGTCTATATTGAATTCTCTTACCCAATAACGCCCTACTTCAAGTAAGTATTCTTTTACATCTGGGTGTGCTGTATTTAATTTAGGCATATACGGTGTAAACGCGAAAGTATCATAATTCGGGAGTGGCTCCGTTACAATTGGAAATTCATGAATATGGAACCACTCTTTATAAGCAGACTTCTCACCGTTTTCTAGTACGTCTTGGAATTTATCGAAAAAGTATCCACTATGATTAAACACGGCATCGAGCATTACTTTTATACCGTGTGTATGACATGCCTGAACGAGTTCTTTGAACGTTTCTTTCGTCCCGAATTGCGGATCGATTTCCATGTAGTCAATTGTGTCATATTTATGGTTTGAATGTGCTTTGAAAATAGGTGTGAAGTATATTCCCGAAATTCCAAGCTTAACAAGGTAATCGAGGTTTTGAATAATACCAGCAAAATCTCCGCCGAAAAAATTAGTTGGAGTTGGCTCAGCGCTTCCCCAAGGAAGAGTGTTTTCTGGATTTAGTGCACGATCTCCATTAGCGAACCGTTCTGGGAAAATTTGATACCAAACGGTGTCTTTAATCCAAGAAGGTGCTTGAAACACATCATTTGCATGAATAAATGGCAAACAGAAAAAGTTACCAACGTCATCATTTGGAATACTGGAAAAAAATCCTCGCTCTGCATAAATAAGCGTTTCTGTATCATTTTTTAATTCGAATCCATAACGTAAGCGCTTAAATTTAGGCTCGATGGAAATGGACCAATAATCAAACAATGCAGTAGAACCAGTTTTTTTCATCGGTGTGCTTGATGTAATCCATTTCCCGTCTTTCCATTCATAAGGATCACCGTAAATAAGAGTGGCGCTTTGAACATCTTCTCTTTTAGTACGTATTCGGATATGAATCGTTTTTTCATCATAAGCGTATGCGTAATTATCTTTTGGCCTATGATAAATAGCTTCTTTAAGCATATAGAAAATCCCCCTTTAATATCTCCATGCATATTGTTCCCTTAAGTATAATAATAAAGTATATGTTGCAAACGATTGCTTTTTGCATAGCTTTAATATTGCTTATAAGAGTAGTATTCATTTCATATAAAGTCAATGTATAAGGAGTGTAGTAATAATATTTTAAAATTAATATTTGCAAAATGAATAAAAGAATGTATAATGAGAGACAAATAGCGCAAACGTTTTCATAGATTGAGATATTGTTTGTGCTTCTATTAAACCATTTAATGCAAACGTTTTCAATTAGTAAGGTACATATACAATTTAGGGAGGTTTTTGGGATGAAGAAAGCATTATCATTATTAACTGTTTCAGCATTATCAATTGGTATGTTATCTGCATGTGGACCGAAAGATTCAGGGAAGAAAGAAGAAAGTAAAGCGAAGAAAGATTACGATCTTCTCGTTTGGGAAGATGATAAAAAAGGTGTTGGTTTAGAACCAGCAGTGAAAAGTTTTGAGGAAAAATATAAAGTAAAAGTAAAAGTCGTTGAAATGCAAATGACAGATCAAGTGAAGAAGTTACGCCTTGATGGACCAGCGGGGACGGGACCAGATGTTGTAACATTGCCACATGATCAAATTGGAAATGCAGTAACAGAAGGTTTACTTTCTGAAGTGAAAGCTGATGATGCTGTGAAGAGTAGATTTACTGAATCATCAATAGAAGCACAGACATATAACGGGAAATTATATGGTTTACCAAAAGCAATTGAGACACCAGTCTTTATTTACAATAAAAAATTAATGCCAAAAGCACCAGAAACGATGGACGAGCTGTTTAACTTCTCAAAAGAATTTACGAAGGATGGCAAGTATGGGTTTTTAACACTAGGAGATAACTTCTACTTTGCTAATGCATTCATGGCAGGTATGGGTGGTTATGTGTTTGGTGAAAAAGATGGAAAGCCAAATGCAAGTGATGTTGGATTAAATAATAGTGGGACAGTACAAGGTGCTGAATATCTTCAAAAATGGTACAAAGAAAAGTTATTCCCGAAAGGTATTATCGGTGAATCGGGTGGACCTGCTGCTGATGGACTATTTAACGAAGGAAAAGCAGCATCTATCATGAATGGTCCATGGGCGTTCCAAGCAATGGAAAAGAACGGAATTGATTATGGCGTTGCTCCAATGCCGAAATTACCAAACGGTCAACCAATGAAAACATTTGTTGGGGTTAAAGGGTGGCATGTAACAAGTTTCTCTAAACAAAATGATTTAGCTACAAAGTTCACTGAATGGGTAACAAATGAAGAGAACGCAAAAATTCGATTTGAGAAAACAAAAGAAATTCCTCCAGTAAAAGCAGTAATGGAAGATCCAATCATTAAAGATAATGAAGCTGCAAAAGCAGTTGCAACACAATCTGAAAATGGAATTCCAATGCCGAACATTCCAGAAATGCAAGAAGTATGGAAACCAGCTGGAGATGCGCTTCAATTAGTTGTTACGGAAAAAGAGGCACCAAAAGCAGCACTTGACAATGCAGTGAAGCAAATTAAAGGTAATATTGAGGCAAATCATAGTAAGAAAAAATAAGGTGAAATTCGTGCCTCTCATATGAGGGGCATGAATTCTCTCCCAGAAAAAAGGGGGAAGGAACATGCAAACATCTATGGAACCAGCAAACGGTTTAAACGGTTCAAAGCATAGGAAAATGGCAACCATGTTATCTATCATTCCAGGCGTGGGCCAAATGTATAATAAGCAATTTGTAAAAGGGCTTATTTTTCTAGTATTAACAGGTTCATTTATTGTAGCCTTTGCTGATTTATTAAATATGGGATTATGGGGAATTGTAACGCTAGGTACAGAAGTTCCACGTGATCATTCTGTCTTTCTATTAGTAGAAGGAATCTTGGCACTCATCGTCATCGTTTTTGGACTCGGAATATATGCATTTAATTTATATGATGCATACCAAAACGGGAAGAAACGTGATATAGGAACACCTTTAAACTCTGTAAAAGAGCAATACCGTAATTTACTAGATCAAGGTTTTCCATATTTAATGGTTTCACCAGGTTTTCTATTACTTATCTTTGTAGTTGTATTTCCAATCATCTTCGTAATTTTAATTGGATTTACGAATTATGATTTATACCACTCTCCTCCAGCTAAATTAGTAGATTGGGTGGGCTTCAAAAACTTTATTGATATCTTTACATTACCGATGTGGAGAGAGACATTTTTAAGCGTATTTTCTTGGACTGTCATTTGGACATTCGTTGCAACGACATTACAAGTTGCGCTTGGTATTTTCTTAGCGATTATCGTAAATCAGCCTGGTATTAAAGGGAAGGCAATTATTCGAACAATCTTCATTTTACCGTGGGCGGTTCCAGCATTCGTATCTATTCTTGTTTTCTCTGGTATGTTTAATGAGACATTTGGAGCAATTAACAATCAAGTATTAGCTTTATTTGGAATCGAAAAGATTGCTTGGATGACAGATCCATTTTGGGCAAAAATTGCTTTAATTATGATTCAAACGTGGCTTGGATTCCCGTTCGTCTTTGCAATGACAACAGGTATACTGCAATCGATTCCAGGGGAGTTATATGAAGCTGCTACAGTAGATGGAGCTACAGCTTGGCAACAGTTTCGTAAAATTACATTGCCACTTGTTCTATATGCAACAGCACCAATATTAATTACGCAATATACGTTTAACTTTAATAACTTTAGTATCATCTATCTATTTAACGGCGGAGGTCCTGCTGTAGCTGGACAAGACGCAGGTGGAACAGATATTTTAATTTCATGGATTTATAAGTTAACGATGACTTCGGCGCAGTACGGGAAAGCGGCAGCTCTTACAATGATCTTATCGTTAATCGTTATTACAGTTGCGTTATGGCAATTTAAGAGAACAAAATCATTCCAAGAAGAGGATATGATGTAAATGAATATTAAAAGACAAAAGATGTTACGTCTCTCATTAAGTTATCTCGTTATTTTCGTAATGTGTGCCATCATTTTCTATCCATTATTATGGATTATTGGCTCATCGTTTAATCCGGGTGATAGTTTATCTGGATCAAGTATTATTCCGCAAAATGCAACGTTAGATCATTATCGTAAGTTATTAGATTTAGAGAATAGTAATTATTTACTATGGTATAAAAACACATTAAAAGTAAGTGTTATAACGATGATTTTCTCAGTGTTAGCAATTAGTTTTACTGCTTATGCATTTTCAAGATACCGTTTTGTTGGAAGAAAAAATGGTTTATTAACATTTTTAATTCTGCAAATGATTCCAAACTTTGCGGCGCTAATCGCTCTATACGTATTAGCACAGTTAACAGGGTTAATCGATACGCACCTTGCATTAATTTTAATTTATGTAGGCGGAGCAATTCCAATGAATACATGGCTTATGAAAGGATATTTTGATACGATTCCGAAAGAATTGGATGAGTCAGCTCGTATGGATGGGGCAGGACATTTCCGTATTTTTTGGCAAATCATTATGCCACTTGCAAAGCCAATCGTAGCGGTTGTGGCGTTATTCACTTTCATCGGTCCATTTACAGATTTCATTTTAGCGAGTGTTATTTTGCGCACACCAGAAAATTATACGTTAGCAGTTGGGTTATATGAAATGGTAGCGAAGAAATTTGGTAATGAATTCACAACGTTCGCAGCGGGTTCAGTATTGATTGCAATCCCAATTTCAATTTTATTCCTATCACTACAAAAATACTTTATCTCTGGTTTAACTGCTGGAGGTACGAAAGGATGAAAAATGGGACATTATGTCCCATTTTTCTTTTCATCTCCCTATAAAAAGCTTTATAGGGAGATGAAAAGAGATTTGACATCACATATGAAAAGAAGTGAAATAAATAGTATATTATAGTATAGGAAAAAAGAGCTATATCCCTTACAATACATGGAGAGGGAGAATATGATAGGTATTACAAGATAGAATCAATGAAAGTTTATGATTGCTCCTATTACTTGCAACGGGTGCAAGATTAAAATATATAACAAAATGGCAGAGAAGTGAGAGGAGGGGGATTTTTATGACAGTTACAATTAAAGATGTGGCGAAGAAGGCGAATGTAGCACCATCTACCGTTTCTCGTGTAATTGCTGATAATCCAAGTATAAGTGAAAAAACAAAGCGTCGTGTTCGGAAAGTAATGAGTGAACTAGGGTATCATCCCAATTTAAACGCAAGAAACCTAGCTAACCAAACAACAAAAACACTTGGTCTTGTTATGCCAAGTTCTGCAAGTAAAGCTTTTCAAAATCCGTTTTTCCCAGAAGTTATAAGAGGGATTAGTTCATTTGCACATGTGGAAGGGTATGCGCTTTATATGTCGACAGGTGAGACGGAAGATGAAATTTTTAATGGTGTTGTAAAGATGGTACAGGGGCGCCAAATTGGTGGCATTATTCTTTTATATTCAAGAGAGAATGATCGGATTATTCAATATTTGCATAAACAAAATTTCCCGTTTGTTTTAATTGGGAAACCGTATGATCGAAAAGATGAAATTACATATGTAGATAATGACAATTATACAGCTGCAAGAGAAGTAGCAGAATATTTGATTTCATTAGGTCATAAACAAATCGCGTTCATCGGCGGTGGATCAGATTTACTTGTAACGAGAGATCGTTTGGCTGGTATGAGTGATGCTTTAAAATTAGCGGACATTGTATTACCAAAAGAGTATATTTTACATTTTGATTTTTCGAGGGAAAGTGGTCAACAAGCCGTTGAGGAGTTAATGGGACTACAGCAACCACCGACAGCAATTGTGGCAACGGATGATTTAATTGGACTTGGTGTGTTAAGTGCTCTTTCTAAAAAAGGATTCGTTGTACCAAAGGATGTTTCCATTATAAGCTTTAACAATGCTTTATTATCAGAAATTGCGAGTCCGCCACTTTCGACAGTTGATGTGAATATTTATCAACTAGGATATGAGGCAGCAAAAGCTTTAGTGGATAAAGTAGAGAATGCAGAGTCTACTGCAAAGTGTATTATTATTCCTCATAAATTACTAAAGCGCCAAACTTGCGATCATTATGCAACAAAAAGCTGAGAGTTTAACTCTTAGCTTTTTGTTGTAGAAAGGCCTCTAATCGATCACAGCCTTCTTTTAAAGTTTCAATACTATACGCATAGGACAAGCGAAGATAGCCTTCACCATATTCAGAAAATGCAGTTCCAGGAACGACAGCTAGTCCAGCTTCTTTGACAAGGTCAAGTGCAAAATCAAATGATGAAGATGTTAAATGACCAACATATGGGAATAAGTAAAATGCACCTGTTGGCTTTTCAACTGTTAAGCCTATTTGAATGAGTCGATTATATACATAATCGCGGCGTTTCTTGTATTGATGACGCATCATTTTTGGTGCATCTTTAGCAGCTGTTAATGCTTCAATTGCAGCATATTGAGCGATTGAAGTAGCACACGTTACGTTGTATTGATGAACTTTTAGTATATGTCCTGCTAAATAGCTTGGTGCGAATAATAGACCGATACGCCAGCCAGTCATAGAATGAGATTTTGATAAACCGTTAATGACGATAGTCTTTTCACGCATTTCTGGGAAATGAGCGATAGATGTATGCTTTTGTTCATATACAAGTTCGCTATAAATTTCATCAGAAAGGACGAAAATATTTTTATCTTTTAAAACAGTTACAATACCCTGTAATTCTTCTTTTGATAAAGTTACACCAGTTGGATTAGAAGGATATGGCAGTACGACGCATCTTGTTTTTTCTGTAATAGCATTTTCTAGCGCTTCGGCTGTTAAACGGAAGCCAGTTTCACGAACATCGATAAAAATAGGTGTAGCACCGCATAATCGAATAATTGGTTCGTATCCTGGATAAATAGGGGCAGGTAAAATAACTTCTGTTCCTGGCTCTAAAATCGTTCGGAATGCAATATCAATTGCTTCACTAGCACCGATTGTAACGATGGTTTCGTTTTCAGGTGAATACTGTAAATCGTAGTTATCTTTTACAAAGTTACAAGCTGCCTTGCGTAATTCTAGTAAACCAGCGTTATGTGTATAGCTTGTATAATTTTCTGTAATAGCCCGTTTTGCCGCTTCTTTTACGAGAGAAGGCGTAGGGAAATCGGGTTGTCCAATTGTTAAAGAGATAAGATTATCATAGTTTTGAATCATGTTAGAGAATTGACGGATTCCAGAAATTTGGATGTCTTTCACTCTAGGATTAATGAATTGTTCCATTGTATCTCCCTTTCTTCCGTTTGAAAATTAAGTTCATTTTAACATATTTTCTATGATTTCGCTTGCGTATATGTTATGTAGAAAGAGAGGGATAATAGAAAAAAAGCCGCTGTAAGCGACTTTTTAATATCCGTACTCCCAATCTATTTCATCTTCATTCCAAAGTACAGAGGATACTTTGCCAAGGTGAACAACTGATTCATTCACAGCACATGTGCAATTTTCTTCTCCGGTTTTATGCTGTAACTCTTCATATACTGATTTTTCAACATTTTCTAGAACGACCAAATTTTCTTCTTTTAAAACAAGCGTAGTACCCGCCATATTTATCTTCCTCCTACTAAAATAATGATCACTTATTTGTAAACATAGATAGTATGGATTATATGCTGTATTTTGCTATAGTTGTCCGTCTCATGAAGTATTTTTTATTTTCTTTGTAATCCGTATTCATTGTATACTGTCAGGCAGAAATTTGGTACAGGGTTTACATTCATTTCGAAAATCTGTAACAATTATTATGTGCTGTTAACAAAGAATTAACAAATATGTTAAGAAAAATCAAAATTTTAAAACAAATAAACCCGTAAAATGATATAATCATATCAAAATACATATAGGGGATGAGAGGCTATGGAGCTGATCCGTGATTTAATGATCCAAATTGCCATCATTATTTTGCCACTATTTTTATATGAAGCGATTCGTTTAAATCGTTATCAAGAAATGCCTCCGAAGCCGAACCGCTACTTTATTATGTTTTTATCCAGCATTACACTCATTCTCTCCATGACATACTCTATTTGTTTTGGTGACATTTGTGGGTATAATTTTCACCCAATCCCGATTGTTAGTGGTTTTTTATATGGTGGGATTGTTGGTTTAATCCCGGCCGTTATTTTTGTTGCATATGAATGGGCGCTAAAGGGAATGAGCCTTCTTCCGGTCATAGAAGTAATATTTCTATTGATAGTTCCATTATTTTTATCAAAGAAATGGTCTCTATTTTCAAGGGATAAGAAGCTAATTTTAGCATTTATGATTTCATCATTGTACGTACTTGTTTCTTTAGTGATTGGTATGATTAACGTTCTGTTAGAAACGGGGTTTACACCACACATTTCACACTTATATAGCGGATATATATTTGCTTCGCTTATTATGGTTATGACTATGGTATTTCAAGTGTACTTAACAGAATATTTAAACGAAAATGCAATATTACGTACAGAGATGCAAAAGTCAGAAAAGCTTAATATTGTAAGTGAGTTGGCAGCAAGTGTTGCACATGAGGTTCGAAATCCGCTCACTGTTGTTCGTGGTTTTATTCAATTGTTAGAAAGTACGGAAGATGTGAAGAATAAGGATTATATGCGTCTCGTATTAGCCGAATTGGATCGGGCAGAACAAATTATTTCAGATTATTTGAATTTAGCAAGGCCGCAAATTGAGAAAAAAGAACACATTTGCTTATCCGCTCAATTAATTGAAATGACAACTCTTATGTCATCATTTGCAGCGATGCAAGGTGTATATTTGCAAGTTGAGATTTCTGAAAGTCTTTATACGATCGGTGATAAGACGAAATTGAAGCAAGCTATTATGAATGTTGTTAAAAATGGTATTGAAGCAATCCAAGGAAATAAAGGATATTTAAAAGTAACGGCTATGCAAAAAGATGAAACGATAGTAATAAGAGTTAAAGATAGTGGTGTTGGAATGACGAAAGAACAGTTAGTAAGACTGGGACAACCGTATTATTCTTTAAAAGAAAAAGGGACAGGATTAGGACTTATGGTAACATTTAGTATTTTACAAGCGCATAATGGTACGCTGGAATATAAAAGCGAAAGTGGGAAAGGAACTGAAGCGATTATTATATTGCCAGCTGTAAGAAATAAGGAATAAAAGTTACCGATGGAAGGTAACTTTTTATTTTATATAGGAAAAAAATATTATTTTATTCAGATGTTTTTTCTTGTTTTGATCGGCTAAATAAACTTCTAAATGATTGAAAAAAACTTTGTTCTTTCGAAGCTGCGACTAATCTTTTTGTTTCTTGAATTTCGCGAATCACTTGCATAAGTTGTGCATCCCGATTGCTGTCTTTATTATAAATTTGATTTACGAGTTTATTCATTTTTTCCTCTTGCTTGGATTCTCGTTTATACATATGATTCATTAATAAGTCCATCTTTTCTTTTTGCAGGGCATCTGTTTGAGCGGCATGATCTACTAACTCTTGTAGCATTTTTTCTTGAGAGCCTTCTTTTACATAAACTTGTTGCATCAATTCATCTAGCTTTTCATCTTTTAAACGATTTTGGGTAATAAGGGTAGAATTTTGATGAATAATTGCTTCATTTAATTGAGCGAGCATTTCAAGTTTTAACATGAACTCCTCAAAGTTACGCCCATCTTCTTTTTCTTTCGTTTGTATTTCTTGCTTATCTTGTATAGCGGGTACAGGCGGGGCCTCTTTTTCTTTTAAAATAATAGGTATCGTTTCTGAAATATCTTCTTGCAGTTTAGCAGCTCTTTCATGTATAGATTTCAATAGTTTTAAATCATCCAGTTTATAAATACGAGCATCAGCTGTTTTTGAAATGATATAACCATGTTCCTCTAACAGTTGGCTATATTTACGGACTATATGTTTTGGGATGCCTGTTTTATTCGTGACATCTTTCGTTTTATAGATAGCTTCCATGTTATTTCCTCCCCAAAAAGTATCGTATATATCATTTCAATCTTTTATGAGGACTTCCTTTAAAAAAGAATGTCGGAAGGTTATTAGTTTTCTACAGCATTAGTGAAAAGATGAAGAAAAATGAGAGTTTTTGGCGGAATGGCGAAGAAGAGCTAAAATAATGTCTGAAAACATATACAGGAGAAGTTTGTTATAATAACTGAGGAAAAGAAACTGGTAGAAGCATGGAGGTATACATGAAGCAATTAAAAGGTATTATCATTTCAATTATTGCAATTCTTTCTATTGTAGTAGCGGTTTATGAAGTACTTGTTCCAGAGGAAACAAGTATCAAAAAAACGAATGCATATGATCAAGTTCTAGAATTTCCGAAAGAGCGATATCCAGAGACAGGGAAACATATTACGGATGCTATAAAAGAAGGACATTCAGAAGTTTGTACAATCGACCGTGGTGGTGCTGCGGATAGAAGAAAATTATCGTTAGCTCCATACCCATCAAAAAAAGGGTATGATCGTGATGAATGGCCAATGGCGATGTGTAAAGAAGGCGGAAAAGGGGCACATATTGAATATATAAGTCCAGCAGATAACCGCGGAGCAGGGTCTTGGGTAGGAAATAAGTTAGATAAATACCCAGATGGTACGCGTGTGAAATTTGACGTAAAGTAGTAGTTGCATATTTCATAATGAAGGAGAAGGGGAACGATGGAGTTAACAATTTCTTATTCGCAATTAATGTTGATGAACTATGACGGTGATCAGCCTTACGTAGACTGGACGGATGAAGATTTTGAAAGAGGTTATGCGAAGGTGGATGGAACTGTTATTTTTGAAGCACTCTCTGATTATACTTGTGAAGTAAAAGTGACCCCTGGGAAACATATTGAGAAAGAAGAGGTGATTAGAACGGTTACAGTTCCTTTTACAGTTAAAAATGAATGTATCGTTGTAACAAGTATTCTTTCGAATAAATTCCAAATCCCTATTCCGAATGGTGAGTATACGGTTGTATTACAGGCAACTCCTCTTGAAGAACCAACGGATGATGAATTATATAAAATACAATACGAATTCTTTTTTGAAAGTAAAGAATAAAAAATGGGTTATCCTCAAAAAGGATAACCCATTTTTGTTATGCGTTTGTTTTTAGCAGGGAACGAGCATCTTTTGCTGCTTGCACCATGTGTTCTAAAGCCGGGATAACTTCTTCCGTTCTTCTCGTTTTTAAACCACAATCAGGATTAATCCAGAAATATTTAGGATCACATACTTCTAAAGATTGTTCTACGATTTTATACATTTCATCTTTACTCGGTACACGTGGGCTATGAATATCATATACACCTAGACCGATGCCTTTTTCGTATGTTGTATGTTTTAATGTGTCAATAAATTCACCGTGACTTCTTGATGTTTCGATAGAAATCACATCTGCATCTAATGCGCGAATCGCATCAACAATATCTTCGAAGTTACTGTAACACATATGCGTATGAATTTGTGTTTCATTTGCTACAGAAGAAGTTGCTAAAAGGAAGGATTGTACTGCCCATGTAATATAAGCATCCCAATCTTTTTCTTTTAGTGGCATTCCTTCACGAAGTGCTGGCTCATCGACTTGGATTACTCGAATTCCGGAAGATTCAAGTAGTTCAATTTCGTGACGAAGAGCTAATGCAATTTGATACGAAACTTCTTTTCTTGGAATGTCATTTCGAACGAAGGACCAATTTAAAATCGTAACAGGTCCAGTTAACATTCCTTTTACAACTTTCTCTGTTAAGCTTTGTGCATAAACTGTTTCCTTAATAGTCATTCCGTTAATAAAGGCAACATCGCCATAAATAACAGGTGGTTTTACGCAGCGAGAACCGTATGATTGTACCCAACCGTTTTTAGTGAATGAGAAACCAGCAAGGCGCTCACCAAAATATTCGACCATGTCAGTTCTTTCGAATTCACCATGTACAAGAACATCAAGACCAATTTCTTCTTGGTAACGAATCCATTTTTCTGTCTCTTTTTCAATAAATTGTTCATATTGTTCATTTGAAATAACACCGTTACGCCATTCTTTTCGAGTTTGACGAACTTCAGTTGTTTGCGGGAAGCTACCAATAGTCGTTGTTGGTAATAACGGTAACTCCAGGGCAACTTGTTGTAATTCGTATCGTTTTTCAAATGGAAGAGGACGTGAAAAATCTTCTTCTTTTAGTGCTGTTCGTGCTGCTTTAACATCTTCTCGGTTACGTGCAGCAGATGAACGAATTGTATGATGTACATTTCGGTATGTTTCCAGCTCATTACTRATGCTTTCTGTACCTTGAGTAAGAGCGGAATGAATAAGAACTAACTCTTCTAATTTTTGATTTGCAAATGCTAACGCATCGAATAGCTCAGTTGATAAGTGAGTTTCTTCTGTTTTATCAATTGGCGTATGCAATAAGCTACAAGAAGGCTGAACGATGAAATCTTTCGTTTGGACTTGTTTTTGTAACGTTGTAAATAACGTAAGAACTTCATCAAGGTCAGCTCTCCAAATGTTACGGCCATCTATACAACCGACAGCTAAAGTTTTATCAGCTGGGAATCCATATTTTGAAATAGCATTTAGATTACCTTCTTTACCATGAACGAAATCTAATCCAATACCGGATACAGGGAATGTAATAATTTCTTCATAGTTTTCTTCTACACTATCAAAATATGTTTGTAAAAGAAGATTCGCATTTGGAACTTCTTTACGAATAGCTTCATAAATTTCTTTTGCTTGTTGAACTTCTTCTTTCGTTAAAGAAGCAAAAATCGGTTCATCAACTTGAATGACTTGTGCACCAGCTGCATGTAGTTCTGAAATCAGTTGTACGTAAGGTGCAACTAACTGTTTTAAAATCGTAGCAAATTGCTCTTGTGTGTAGCCTTTAGCTAATTTTAAGAAAGTATATGGTCCTAAAATAACAGGTTTTCCATCTACTCCTAATTCTTGTTTTGCCTCTTCGTATAAGCGAAGTGGACGATTATCTTTTAAAGAGATTTGTAATCCCTCTTCATATTCAGGAACGATATAATGATAGTTTGTGTTAAACCATTTTGTCATTTCAGAAGCTACGTGATCTTTAGAGCCACGCGCCATTGCGAAATATACATCAAGGTAAGATGTAAACTCAGAAAAACGTGATGGGATAAATCCTAGCATATAAGCAGTATCCAAAACGTGATCATAATATGTAAAGTCGCCAATTGGAATGAGTTCAATCCCTTTTTCTTGCTGTACTTTTACGTGTTGAAGGCGAATTGTTTTCATCTTTGTTAAAAATTGTTCTTCATCGATTTTATTGGACCAAAAAGCTTCCAATGTCTTTTTCCACTCTCGTTGTAGTCCGATACGTGGATAACCTAAGTTACTTGTTTGAATTGCCATTTTAAATTCCTCCCTAATTGAAAGTAAGCATTTCCGTTTACTAGGAAATACCTATAACAAAAAGCATAAAGGCATAGAAAATAAGCCTTCCTTTTTGTTTTAACACCTCATCATCATCCGTGAATCTATCAGTGTTGTTAAAACAGGCAGGTCTCCTGACTTATGCTTCATATAATCTCTTTTACCTTCCCGTTTTCACAGTGGCATAGAAAAGAAATCTCAGCATTTACAGTGGCGGGACCGTGTTGGAGTTTCACCAAGCTTCCCTTTTAAACACGAAACAAAATTTTCGTGTACCTATTTTCCTTTTGAAAGGAAGTTAACAAGCGATATGATATTGAAACAAATTCTAACACAATTTTTGGAATTTTGTCTACTGTTTTAAAATAAGAAAATTCTAAAGTTTTTTATTTTTATTATTCGGATTATTCTGGTTTTTATAAGGCGAAGAAAAGTAAGAGGAATTGAAAGTAAGTACGATTAAACATACAAAAAAGTATGTACTTGTACAGAGCTAAGATGCTAGTTATGTTATTTGAAAATTAATCCATATTCTGGAATGAGGAAGGGGATTGAATGGTTCATTTTGAAATAGTAAGTTATCACAAGAAAGAAAAAGGTTTCTGTATAAAGATACATATACTAAGTTTATAGAAATGGGGAATTTCAATTGGAACAAAGTACACAAAATATTTATTCACCACCAAAACATATAGTTTCAGCAGCGACAATTGTAATTAATGAACAAAAAGAAATCTTATTAATTAAGGGACCTAGAAGAGGATGGGAAATGCCAGGTGGACAAGTTGAAGAAGGAGAGTCTTTGAAGGATGCTGCAATAAGGGAGACTAAAGAGGAGACAGGTGTTGATATTGAAGTTTTAAAATTTTGTGGAGTATTCCAAAATGTGAACCATTCAATATGTAATACGTTGTTTTTAGCTAGACCAGTTGGAGGTAAATTAACGACTACACCAGAAAGTTTGGAAGTAGGGTTCTATCCTATTGAGCAGGCGTTAGAGATGGTGAATTTTATGAATTTCAGACAAAGAATTGAATACAGTTTGGATGAAAATCAACAACCTTTTTATATAGAATTTTAAGAAATAATCTTCTATTATGGGATGCCGGTGATAAATAAATCTTTGTTATATTTTTGAGTGCAGTGAAATAAGTATCTTATAGCGAAAATAAAACAAGCATCCCCGTCCTAAATTAGAACGGGGCTATGCTTGTTTTAGGGTGTAAAAAGAAATAACTTTATTGTCTTTTTACAGTTTCTTCTTTATAAGTTTAATTTGTATCTATATCAATTTCCGACAGTCGCCCTGCAACTGCATCTGTAAGGAGGGTGTTTAACCATTGCAATTCAACTGTAATATGTTCAATAACGCTTTGTAAAATATATAGTTGTGCACGTGGAATTTGTCCTTTACTACAATCATATATAGTTTGCATTTTATGTAAATATTGAACGGTATCATTTTTCTTTTTTTCTAAAATAGGAATTAACTCTTGATCATCACCAAAATGAGCGAAAGAGAGTGCTGAATAAATTGGTTTATATATTTGATTTTTTGCCTCGAATTGTTTTAATAGTAACGTGTGAAATAACCGTTTACCTTCTTCTGTTATATGAAAGATTGTTTTATCGGGTCTATTCGTATCCCGAACAATCGTGGTAATACGAATTGCACCCTGCTTTTCTAATTGCTCGAAGGCGTAGTAAAGTGATCCTTTTGCATATTTAATATAACAATCCATTTGTCGTTCTTTCATGATGTGCTGCACTTCATATGGATGTTTATCCCCTTCGAGTAGCAAGCCGAGAATGACTAGTTTCATGCTCATGCTGTCTCAACTCCTATAAATAAAAACTTTATACATAGTATAAACGGCATATCCGTTTTCATAAAGGGATATGCCGTTTCTTTTCTCTATATTAACTTACTTGCTTTTGTTTTTGTTTCGTTTTTGGACCTGTAAAGAGGCGTTCATTTCCCATAAGTAAAATACAAATAACACTTAGTACAGCCGGGATCAGTGCCCAGAAGAATGTACTGGCAATAGAGGTAGCGAGAGCATCTTTAATACCAGTTAATATTTCAGCTGGAATCTTCTCGGTAGCACCTTGTGATAATAAGAAACTTGTGTCTCCGCCTTTTGGAGCTAATTTAGCTAGTTCTGGAGGGAACACAGTGTTTAATTTAGTAGTAAAAATATGGTTTTGAATTGTACCAAAAATCGTTACACCAAGAGTCATACCGAGTGAACGGAAGAATGAGTTTGTTGATGTAGCAGAACCACGGTCTCGCATTTCTAACTTGTGGATAGAAGACATACTTAAAACTGAGAACGAGAAACCAACTCCAAGTCCAGTGAGAACCATAAATAGCGTTACAAGTAGACGAGGTGTATCCATTGTTAAAGTGCTTAGTAAATAAATACCAATTACGAAGAAAATGCCAGATACCATCATGATGTTACGATAGCTTGTTCGAGAAGCTAACTGTCCACCTGTTTGACTTCCAATTACAGAGCCAACCATCATAGGTGTTAAAATTAATCCAGCATTGGAGGCTGAACCACCGAGAACGCCTTGAACGAAGATTGGGATATAAACTGTACAGATAATAAAAGCGGCACCATAGAAAAAGGCAACGCCTTGGCTAGCTGCGAATAAAGGTTTTTTAAATAGATGGAAAGAAATGATAGGCTCAGTTGCTTTTCGTTCTACGAAGAAGAAAATAATAAGCATAATAACAACTGTTGTAAATAAACCGATAATTACAGTGGAATTCCATGCGTATTCTTTACCACCAAGTTCTAAGGCGAACATTAAGCAAACGATACTAATAACAAGTGTAATAGCGCCAGCCCAATCAATTTTTTGTTTTCTAAATTCTAGAGATTCACTGTAGTATTTAGTAATGAAGAAGAAGGAGATAATTCCTAATGGAATATTAATATAGAAGACCCAATGCCAACTTATATAGTCTGTAATATAAGCACCTAATAAAGGGCCAAATACACTAGATGTCCCGAAAACCGCACCAAATAGCCCTGTCATTTTTCCTCGCTTTTCTGGTGGGAATATATCGTACATAATCGTGAAGGCGATAGGCATAAGAGCACCGCCACCGATCCCTTGAATTGCTCTATAAATACTTAGTTGCTCAATACTAGATGCTGTCCCGCAAAGTGCAGAACCGAATAAGAAAAGAATGAGACCACCAATATAAAAGCGTTTCCGTCCGTACATATCAGAAAGTTTTCCGAAGATAGGCATCCCTGCCATTGTTGCTACCATATATGCAGACGTGACCCAAACAAACTTGTCAAATCCTCCTAGGTCTCCAACAATCGTTGCCATTGCTGTTGCAACGATTGTATTATCCATTGCCGCCATTAAAATACCAAGTAATAAACCTGCAACAACAAATTTTGTATTGTTAGAGTCTTTTTTTGATAATTGAGATTCCAAATATAACCCTCCTTTAATAATAAGTAAACTATATGAAGTTTTGAGTGCAGCGCATAAAAATTTGAAATATAGTTTTTAAAATTAATTTACATAAGTGCACTGACAAAGCCATAAAGAATATTATAGTCAAATTTGACTAAAAGGCAAACTTTTTCTTCCGCCAAAATATTCTGTTGTATGGACAGAGAAAGAGTGAGCAATACTTAGTATTGGTTTAAAGTCAATGAAGGAAATTGTAAAAAAATATTTCAGTAAGAATACCTTCTGTTAACAGAGGAAAAATGGTTTTTTCTTTATATTGTCGAATAGGATAAAAGAAAGAGTAATAACTATATATCGTTTGTAACAAGCTTTATTAATATTGTGTGGAGAGGCAGAATAAGGTCGTATGGATATGATGCATCTGAAATGGGGTGAATATTATTATGAAAATATGGAAACGAATTTCAGATCAAGGTAGGCGTTCAATGCCGCTACAACCGGTGTTATGGATTGATGGCTCAAAAAAAGAAAACGAATGTCCTAATGTAGCAGTTACATTGCAAATCCGTAGTATGTATAAAGAAAAATTTGCATATGAACTGACCTATGATGTAAATGACATACTTATTATTCGAATTGAAGTTGAAAATAAAGGAATGGAAATGATTTCACGAGTTGTAGTAAGTCATATGATTCGAGATTATTTTGCCTATATTCCAAACTCATTAAAGGCTGATAAGGGGATGAGTGAGTTCCTGTTCCAGCTTGTAAGGTGGCGGATTGATAATTTATTACCGAATGAGAAGGTAGAACTAATTTGTAAAATAAAAGCAAATAAAGATAAAGCACTTAAAAACGCATTATTTCAGGCTACATATACATTTCAATATAAAGGAGTATCATATGGTCCACTGCAAACAAATGAAGTTGTTGTGCGGCAATGATAAAAAGGAACCTGTAAGAAAGGTTCCTTTTTTAATGAAGATTGTGTTTTTTGAGTACTTTTTTTTGCTCGATTCCTTTTTTTCCTACATAATTATTTTTATAACCAAAATATAAAATGAAAAGAAAGGAAGCAACATTTACAATAGCATCAATTTGATCGTTTGTAATAAAGTTCACTCCGAAAGAATTAAACAGTAATTTTAATGATAATAGAAAACCTGCTAGTAAACGTATAATATCTGATAGATTCTCTTTTTGTAGCATATAAGTCACCTCTTTCTAAAACGATATATAGTATATATATGAAATAGAATAGAAATGGTAGACAAGCTTAAGCGGAAATGTACACTCAATATGTACATTTTTTATTTTGTAGAAAAACATAATTGTTATAGAAACATATATTGGTATAGAAAGGAGGGGAAGTATGAAACATAAAGGGAAAATTAGTGGGTTATTACTTGGGAATACAGTGGCAGTTACAGAATGGATTGCGCTTCAGGATGTAATTACAAAACTGGATTCGCGATCATTTTATACCGTCTTTATTATTTATATATTGCAAATGATACTCAGCTATTATTTTGGACATTGGTATGATAAAAGAGCGAGTGGGCGTATGGATACGGAAGTAGGGGGAATGGCAAGTAATGATTTTGTAGTTGATTTCTTTGAGAAAGTAGCTGCTTTATCAGAACGGGATTCTCATAATATTACAGTGTACATTCTTTCTGTGAAAGAATGGAAAGAACTAAAAGAAACAGTGCAAGAAAAAAAATTGGAGGTGTTAGTACAAAAATTGGAGAGTACGATTGTAAAGACAATTCGTAAAGGAGATGTCGTTACTAGGTGGGATGAAAATAAGTATGTTATTGTGGCGATTGATAACGGACATGAAAAGTCGACAATAACAAATCGATTAATGAAAAATATTGAAAGTGAAATAGAAAATGGTTTGTTAAGTATGACGCTATTATTTGGAGCTGCTAGTTATCCAATAGGAGGAAAAACTTTTGAAGAATTGTTAAGAAAGGCACAAAATCAATTGTACCAGCATAGGGATTTGTAAGAAAATGAGTGAAACTTTGATTTAAAGAAATATGATATGAAGAAGTTTTTAATGTAACATTTTTTTGACTTTTATTACAAAAAGAACTTTTATTGTAATAAAAGTCTTTAAAAATATATGGAATAAGCATATAATTATGATGGATGTGTCAATGCATTTTGCACAATGTGTTTCATTTTAAAAGTGTAGAGGGAAGCATGCTCTACACTTTTCCTTTTTAGGGAATGACAAGAATAATTGTAAGTTGTTGCAAGTTAGCATTTAAACTGTGTAAAATGAACAAAGAAATTATTTGATAGAAAGCGGAAAGGGAATGATAGAATGATAGACGTGAGAGAACAACGAACATCTTTTATCAGGTGAATTATTACTGTTGTTCTTCAAATTATTATGGCTGTGATGAATTCCGTTGTACTTTTATGTAATACATAGTATGAACAAGTTTTAAAAAGTACCAAGTAAAAGTATATGTAAAGATGGATACGAAACTGCTATTGAGTTCAAAGACGTAAAATGTAATTTCAAGTAATACAATTTGACAAGTATAATAAATAATATCAATGATTTTCGTAAAAAAGGTGCGAGTGTGGAGTTTATAGAAGGGTATATAATTTTCATAGCTTTTTACACGATGATCGTATATAAGTAGGAGGAAAAAGATGTTGAAGTATAGTAAATTAGCAATTGTAACTGCATTATCAATGACTTTATTAGCTGGTTGTTTCGGGCCGAAACCAGAAGAGGAATTATATGTTGCGTTTGAAAATGCTGCAAAGCAAGAAAAAACAATGTTTGAAGATGCAAAGAAACTTGAAACTTTAGAGAAAGAAGGACAAGAATTATATAACCAGATTGTTCAAGAAGGAAAAGATAATAATCAAACTGTTAAGGAAAAACTGAACCAAGCAGTGAAAAATACAGATGAACGAGAAAAAGTGCTAAAAAAAGAAAAAGAATCTTTAAATAAGGCACAAGAAGAAGTGAAATCAGTAGATAAATATGTGAAGAAAATTGAAGATAAGAAATTGAAAGATCAAGCAGGTAAAGTGAAAAGCGCATATGAGAAACGACAAGATTCATTTAACAAGATGTATGATAGCTATAATAAATCGTTAAAACAAGAAAAAGAATTATATACAATGTTACAAGATAAAGGTACAAAATTAAAAGATATTAGTGAAAAGGTAAAAGTAGTAAATCAATCTTATAAGGATATTGAATCAGAAAAAGACAAGTTTAATGAATTTACGAAATCTTATAATACAGAAAAAATAGCTTTTTATAAACAAGCAAATATTAAAATTAAAGAAGAGAAAAAATAAAACAGTTTGGCCTACAATTGGCCAAACTGTTTTATTTTTTTGTATAAGTACGACTATACCATGGAACAGGTTCACTTAATTTTTTTTCTTGTTTCAATGCTTCAGGACCAATATAATCTTGAAGTGTTTTTTTTGCTACTGTTAAAGATAAGGTTGTTTTCGGATTTCGATAGGAGGATTCAAGATGACCAAGATGTGGTAGGATTCGAAAATCTTCTTTGGTAGGAGGAATATGGAAAAAATAATCACCTAAACGTATAAGAACATCAGATTGTTGTTGGCTAAAACGTGGATTTCTAGAAAAATGTAATCCTTCTTTAATAGCTTTTTTCTCAGCAATTAAGCGTTCTAAAGCCGTCTTTTTTAACCAGTATAAATACTTCGGATTAGTTGCAGCTTTAGCATGACGATTCACAACGAAAATAGATTGAGCTAGTCGATTAATAGAATGTTGGTTTTGTAATTGAGATTGTGGTTGTGAAGGCTTCATATTGAATCTCCTTTCAATTTTTCATTATTATAACATAAATAAAAGAGGTTTTTATTATATGCAAAAAGTGATTGTATATATTTTCAATATTAAAGCAATATTGTTACAAAAAACAACTATTTTGTATAATAGTAATAGAACGTGTTTTAGAAATTTGATAATGAAAGAGTGAGAAGTTTGAAAGAAATATTAAAACAGCAATATGCCATTATAGATATTGGATCTAATACAATGCGTTTAGTTATTTATGAAAAGCAAAACGGAGGTTTTTATAAGGAGATTGAAAATACGAAAGTGGTTGCTCGGCTAAGGAATTACTTAATTGATGGTGTGTTAAATGAAGAAGGAATAGAGGTATTGTTACAAACGTTATTTCAATTTCAAGAAAGTACACGATTCCACCAGTTGCATCATGTACTTTGTGTTGCAACAGCAACAATTAGACAGGCTGAGAATCAAGAGGCAATTAAAAAACTGGTTGAAGGACAAACAGACTTTACTCTTAGAGTCTTATCAGAATATGAAGAAGCACGTTACGGCTATTTAGCGGTTATGAATTCAACTTCGTTCTCTGAAGGAATTACAGTAGATATTGGTGGAGGAAGTACAGAAGTTACATATTTTCGAAATAGAGAGATTCTAGAGTACCATAGCTTTCCCTTTGGAGCACTTTCTTTAAAGCAACAATTTATTAAAGAGGATATACCTACTGAAGACGAGTTGGAAAAGATTCAAACGTACTTAGAATATCAATTTCGAACATTACCATGGTTAATTGATAAGAAATTGCCTCTTATTGCAATTGGTGGTAGTGCGAGGAACTTAGTGAAAATCCATCAAAATTTAATTTGTTATCCTATAGCAGGGGTACATTTATATAAAATGAAAGAAGAAGATATTAAAAATGTGAAAGAAGAATTGGAAGCATTGTCGTTCATAGAACTTCAAAAATTGGAAGGATTGGCAAAAGATCGAGCAGATACAATTATTCCAGCAGTCGAAGTTTTTCATACGCTTGTTAATGTTATAGAGGCACCAGCATTTGTGTTAAGTAGAAAAGGGTTACGAGAAGGTGTTTTCTATGAAGAGTTGACAAAAGATTTGGGGATTTCATATTATCCGAACGTAGTCGAAGAAAGTTTGTATTTATTATCACATGAATATGAAATGGATATGGAATTTGTAATGCAGCTTATTAAACATGGAAGACTCATTTGTCAACAACTTGAAGAAACAGGGCTGATTTCTATGTCAGTAAAAGACTGGGAAGTATTCCATCAAGCAGCGAAAGTATTTAATATAGGTAAATATATAGACGAAGAAGCGAGCCGCTTACATACGTTTTATTTATTAGCGAATAAAACAATTGATGGGATGATGCATAAAGAGCGAGTTAGATTAGCGCTTATTGCGTCTTATAAATCAAAAATGTTATTCAAACAACATTTGTCCCCATTTGAAGGATGGTTTGATAAAAATGAACAAAAAAAAATCCGCCTATTAGGGGCTGTTTTACAGTTTTCAGCAGCTCTGAATATAAGACAAAGATCGCTTGTTGAATCGATATCTATAACAGAAAGTAAAGAAGGATTAACATTTAAAATTGTATGTGAGCAATCGGCATTAGCGGAAAAAGTGCAAGCTGAAAAACAAAAAAAGCAGCTGGAAAGAGTGTTGAAAACGACTATTAATTTATCCTTCGAATCAAAACGTTAAGTTGTACGGATGTCTTTACAAAAAATTAACACCTTGGAATATTGTAATTTGCTAAAATAAAAGTAACTAAATTATAGTAAAAAAGTTTCAGGGGAAGTGTGAAGAGGATGGAAATGTTGATGGGGAATATAGTGAATTTAAATGATACAGCTTATTACAATAATCGAGAATTAAGTTGGTTAGCATTTAATGAACGTGTACTACAAGAAGCGCAGGATGAAACAAATCCGCTCTTGGAAAGGTTAAAGTTTATTAGCATTTTCGGTTCCAATTTAGATGAATTCTTTATGGTACGCGTAGCAGGATTGAAAGATCAAGTGAGTGCTGGGTTTAACCAACCAGAAAATAAGGCTGGCTTAACACCAAAAAAGCAATTAAATAAAATTGCGATAAAGGCCCATGAATTAATGACTGTACAATATGATACGTTTAAAAATTATGTGTTGCCAGCGCTGGAGTTAGAGGGGATTGAACGTTTAACATTCCACGATTTGACGAAAGAACAGAGGGAATTTATAGAAGAGTATTTTGATGAGCAGATTTTTCCAGTCTTAACACCTGTAGCTATTGATGCATATCGTCCATTTCCGATGTTATTAAATAAAAGTTTGAATTTAGCTACTCTTTTATATGATGAGAAACAAGTGGAGGAAGAAAACCGCACGAAGTTAGGAATTGTACAAGTTCCTTCATTACTTGAACGTTTCATATTTTTACCGAGTGAGGGGCAAAAGCATAAATTTATTTTATTAGAAGATGTAATTAGTGGTTTTACTCATAAATTATTTACAGGATATAAAGTATCGTCTGTTACTCGTTTCCGTATTACACGCAATGCGGATTTAACGATTCATGAAGAAGGTGCGAGGGATTTATTAAAGGTAATTGAAAAAGAATTAAAAAAGCGTAAGTGGGGAGCTGCTGTACGTTTAGAAGTTGGCAAAGAGCATATTGATGAAAGAGTATTAGCATTATTATATGAGGTGTTGGAAGTAAAAGATGAAGATGTGTATATAATGGATGGACCATTAGATTTAACATGTCTATTTTCTTTATATAAAAAACTAGCTCCTTTATATGAACATCTAGTATATCCGGCTCTTATTCCGCAACGGCCTCAAGACTTGGGGGATGCGGAAGATGTATTCGAAAAAGCAATTGAGCATGATATTTTATTACATCATCCTTTTGAATCATTTCAGCCAGTAGTTGATTTTGTCCGTGATGCGGCAGACGATCCGAATGTACTTGCAATCAAACAAACATTATATCGAGTAAGTGGGGATTCACCGATTATTCAGGCGCTAAAGGTAGCAGCTGAAAAAGGGAAGCAAGTTACGGTATTAGTTGAATTGAAGGCAAGATTTGATGAAGAAAATAATGTGCATTGGGCTAAAGAATTAGAAAAGGCAGGCTGTCACGTTATTTACGGTGTAAGTCATTTGAAAACACATAGTAAAATTACGCTAGTTGTAAGAAGAAAAAACGGAAAAATCGAAAGGTTCGTACATCTCGGGACTGGAAATTATAATGACGCAACAGCAAAGTTATATACTGATTTTGGGTATATTACATCACGAAAAGACTTTGGGGTCGATGCAACAAATTTCTTTAATTATTTGAGTGGTTATACAACCAAGCCACATTTTCATCATTTATCGGTTGCACCATTTGATATAAGAGAGCAATTTATGGATTTAATAGATGAAGAAATCCGTTATCATAGGCAATATGGAAATGGATATATTATCGCTAAGATGAATTCATTAACAGATAAACCATTAATCAAAAAAATGTATGAAGCATCACAAGCTGGAGTAAAGGTAGAGCTCATCGTTCGAGGAACTTGTTGTTTAAGGCCTGGTATTCCAAATGTAAGTGAAAATATTCGGGTAGTTAGTGTTGTCGGGAGATATTTAGAACATAGCCGAATTTATTATTTCCATCATAATGGAGAAGAGAAAATATACTTATCTTCAGCTGACTGGATGACGCGGAATATGGAGAAGAGAGTAGAAATATCTTTCCCGATATTAGATATTGAAATGAAGGCGAGAATTAAGGCGATTTTACAACTTATATTAGCTGATAATGTGAAAACACGTGAACAGAATAAATCTGGTGAGTACTACTATGTTATTAATAGTAGTACAGAAGAAATTGATAGCCAAGTGAAGTTGTTTAAGATGGCGTATCAAAACACGGATGCTGAATAATGAGAACAAAGTAAAAAAACCTCTTTTTTTAAGAGGTTTTTTTACTTTGTTCTCTACTTATTATACATTCTCTAAATAGAAGGATGCGTAGAGAGAATAGTTTTTATTGTAAGCATGTTAATGGATCAGTTAAGAGAGGGAATAACATTGGTAGGATTGTTGGAGTACATTAATAATAGAATGGTTGTTGACAAGGTCCGCCATAACAAGGATAAGGTGTTGGCGGTGGGAAAGGTGGTGGATATGGTGGGTAATACGGTCTAGGACCGAAAGCTAATGCTCCACCGAGCAGTCCACCAGCAATCCCAGCTAGAAATGGAACACCAAAAAACGGAAAGAAGCGTGAGTCGCCTACTGGACCAATAGGTGCTGAACGGACTGGGATTGGTTGATAATATGGATACATGAACAAACCTCCTTTATTGGACTCATTTTTATCATATGGTAAATGAAACGTGGATGAGCGCGTACAAGAAAGGATATGTAAGAAAATAGGCGAATTATTACGAATGTTGGAGCGTAAAAATTGTAATTTCAGGTTTTGCCATAAATCGGAATGGGACGCGTGTTCTGCCAAGACCTCGATTGACATAGAGAGCTAAATCTTGAATCGTATAGAAACCTTCAACATAGTTTTTAGCAAGTGATGGGGTAATAATAGCACCTAAAAAGGGAATTTGTACTTGTCCGCCATGGCTATGACCAGAAAGTTGTAAGTTAACTGGATATTTAGCGATTTGTGGTGCAATATCTGGCTCGTGAACAAGAACAATGTTATAAGTGTTTTGCCTCGCGTGCTGTAGTGTTTTCTCTATTTTGGGTTTGCCTAGTAGTATATCATCAAGACCGAAAATTGAAATTTCACTATTATCCAGTAGACGAATTCTCTTTTCGCTATTTAGTAGTAGTTCAAATCCAGATTCACGCATGATGTGCTCGTAGTATTCCGTTCCATATCCGCCGTGATCATGGTTACCATAAATAGAAAATTTACCGAAGGGTGCTTGTATATTTTTTAAAATAGATGGAACGAAAGGAGTGTCAGTATATGTTTGATAATTATCAATGAGATCACCAGTGAAAAGAACAATGTCAGGTTTTACAGCATTAATTTTAGAAACGATTTGAGATAAATGTTGGAGAGAGAAATAGTATCCGAGATGTAAATCGCTAAATTGAAGAATCTTCATACCATGAAAACTTTTGGGTATGAGTTGTGATTTAAGTGTATGCTCTGTAAAAGAGAGTAAATGAGGCTCAATATATTTAGCGTAATAGTATCCGATGCTAGTGGTTATAAATGAATATAGACAAGTGCGCATTCCAGCTTTAAAAAAATCTCTTCTTGTAATTTTCTTCATAAAAATATGAGTATACCTATTTAACTTATATCACATGTTTTCGTTACATTTATAGGTTACTCAAATCTCCTTTCAGTTTATTTAAAATATATTTTAAATAATAAAAAAGTAGTATAGATTACGAAAAAAACGAATAAAAAGAAACCTCTTTACGTTAAAATATCAGAAAAGTTTAAAAATATAAAGATTTCTATTAAATAAAATGATAAAATGAATGTGTATTCATTTTTGGGAGGGGATGTATGTGAAAGAAAAGGTAGTTATTATAACAGGTGGATCGAGCGGAATGGGAAAAGGAATGGCGACCCGTTTTGCAAAAGAAGGGGCACGAGTTGTTATTACAGGACGTACAAAGGAAAAACTAGAGGAAACAAAGTTGGAAATTGAACAATTTCCGGGGCAAGTATTACCCGTACAAATGGATGTAAGAAATACTGATGACATTCAGAAAATGATTGAAGAGATTGATGAGAAGTTTGGTCGAATTGATGTTTTAATAAACAATGCAGCTGGAAACTTTATTTGTCCAGCAGAAGATTTATCCGTGAATGGCTGGAATTCAGTCATTAATATTGTATTAAACGGTACATTTTACTGCAGCCATGCTGTCGGAAAATATTGGATTGAAAAAGGCATAAAAGGGAATATCATTAACATGGTAGCAACATATGCATGGGATGCAGGTCCGGGAGTTATTCATTCGGCTGCTGCGAAGGCTGGAGTATTAGCAATGACGAAGACACTCGCTGTTGAGTGGGGCCGTAAATATGGAATACGAGTTAATGCTATCGCGCCAGGACCAATTGAACGTACGGGCGGTGCTGATAAATTATGGATTTCAGAAGAAATGGCTAAGCGTACGATACAAAGTGTTCCGCTTGGAAGACTGGGCACGCCAGAAGAAATTGCAGGTCTAGCTTATTATTTATGTTCAGATGAAGCTGCGTACATAAATGGAACTTGCATGACAATGGATGGAGGACAACATTTACATCAATATCCATTTTAAAAGGGATAAGAAAATGAATGTTTGATTCATATTCTCACGGTTAAATGTGACGGAATTGTGACATGTGAAAGAAAAGTGTTTACAAGAGGTCATATATACGTTATATTTAAGACCTCTTTTTTCTTCATAGTAGAATTGCTAATTCCCCTTAGCATTTTACCCCTCTAATCCCTTCAGGAAAACTGAAGGGATTTTTTATTATTTTTCCGTAAATATCATGTTATAATTTTTGAAAAGTAAAGGGAGGGAAGTACATTGATAGATGCATTAGATGTAATGAGTAACTTGGATAAAGTCCTTCCTTATTATCAAGCTATTTTTAGTGCTGATGAGCATACTGTAATTGGATATGAGGTAGTAGGACGTATTCAAACAGAAGAGGGCATACAAAGTTTAGCTTCTTTCTTTCATGATGATTCTATTCCGAGTGAGTTTCAACTGGAAGCGGATAACATTATAGTAGAAAAAGCTTTAAATCGTTATTTAGAAAGTGATCAAAAACTATTATTATTCATACATCGGAATGCTAACGTATTAATGAACGATGATGATGAAAGTTTACTTCAACTTTTATTGATGTATGAAGAGCAAGGTTTAAATTTGAAACACATTGTTTTAGAAATTACAGAACATGAATGTAAAGAAGATATAGAGCAATTTAATCATTTGCTTATGTATTATCGTACATATGGTATTCAAATTTCGATTAATAAAGTCGGAACGGGTACAAGTAATTTAGAACGTATTAGCGTGTTAGCACCGGATATTTTAAAAGTAGATTTAACAAACTTAAGGCAAACTGCACTTTTACAATCTTATCAAGATATTTTATATTCTTTATCATTACTTGCTAGAAGAATTGGTGCAACATTGTTATATGAAGAAATAGATGCTTTTTATCAACTACAATATGCTTGGAAAAACGGTGGTAGATATTATCAAGGGAATTATTTGAAAGAGTGCTTACCTGATTTTATTGAAACGAATGTTTTGAAAGAACGACTTGGTAATGAGTGTCATCAATTTATTCAACATGAGAAGAAGAAATTACAAAAAATTTATAATTTAACAGAAATGTTACGTGATCGAATTGGTGATGTTCTAGCCAAACAGAAAAAGAATGAAGATATAAATGATTGGTTATTACAATTTAGCCAAAGTGTATCACAGTGTAGTTTCCGCATATTTATTTGTAACGAAGATGGTTTCCAACAATCAGGAAACGTTATGAAAAAAGATGGGGAATGGATTGTGATGCCTGAGTATTATATGAAGAACTGGAGTTGGCGTCCGTATTTTCTAGAAAATATTATGAAAATGCGTTTTGAGAATAAGGCAAGACTTTCAGATTTATATGCTGATATTGAAACCGGTGAGATGGTACGAACATTTTCCTTCCCAATTGATGATGAAAACTTTTTATTTATAGATTTATCGTATGAATATTTATATGAAGAAGATGTTTTATTTTAATGCACGAAGAGATTCGTGCATTTTTTGTTTGTTTTTATCATAAATTGGTAATAGTGAAAATGGTGATGAAAATGCTGTCTATCGTTGTAAAGATTTTACGAACGAAACCACCCCTGTCTTTGCATAATCATTGTTACAATGAATACTACAAAGACAAGTTTTCTTAAAAGGAAGGTGAAAAAATGAGGAAATATGGAATATGGTTAGTTCTATTTGTATGCGTTGCCTTTCTAGTTGGTTATAGTGTCACAACTGTTTTAGGAAAAGAGGAAGTGAAAGTCGATCGGGAAGAAGTGTTTACAACGATACAAAAGGGCTATGAAACCCAATTTTCAATTCGTGGGAAGCATTTGCCGATGAATAAGATGATAGAAACGTTATCACCATATTTTACAGAGAATTTCCTTCAAGTATTTACAGATGAAAATAGTAGAAGTGATAAACAAAGTGGTGAATATTTACTTCCAGCAAAAGAAGCGCCGTTTTCTTTTCATTCAGAAACGAAAATGTCATATGATGAAGAGCATAAAATTTTATATGTATATGAGCGGGCGAAAAGTGGACAATATCAAATTGTAACATTGCAAAGAGATCAAGGGAAATGGAAATTGGCCGGATATCATGAAAGCCAAGAACTTTTAACTGAAATAAAACGATTACAACAATTATAAAGTGAAACTGTAATTGGTGGGGGATGTTTATCTCTCACTGATTAATAGCTCGCACCAATCGGGCTATTACTGCCCACAAATAGTGGGATAAAAATAAGAATAGGTCTTTACCTATTCTTATTCAATATTGAGTAGCTGTTGTAATTTTTCAATTTGAAAACCAGCAACAACTTCTCCATCAATTACAACTGTTGGAGTTGAATACGAATCATAGTCGTATAAAAGACGATTGCGTGCAGCAGCGTCTTTTTTTACGTCAAATTCTTCATATACAACGTTATTATGCTTTAAAAATTCTTTCACAATGACACATGGCGGACAATCAGGTTGTGTGTAAACCTCAATTTTTCTCATTGTAATTCCTCCTTTTTTCTGTTTTTTATTATATTCTTCCAGTATAAAAATCGCAATAAAGAAGGGAAAAGATGTTCTTTCTGTTTTTTCCTTCGCATTTCGACAAATTTTTAGTTGAGTTTCTGGCCAATAACCTTTATCCTAGACTGTGGAACATTTTTTCTGTTATGACGGATAGAATGAGTATAGCTGTAAAACCTATTGGTAGGAAGATCAGAGAAAGGAGAGATTTCATGTCTCTACTCCAAGGAATTTTAACTCGACTTGTTAGTCTACAAGAACAAGCTGAAAGCGGTGAAGTAGCACAACGCTATTTTGAAGTGAACGGTGAGCGCAAATGTAGCGTGAAATTTTTCGATAAAAGTGAAATGTATGAGTTAGAAGTGTATCAACAAGGTGAAAAACCTCAAGTGTATCAATTCGATAATATCGATATGGTTGCAATTGAGATTTACGATATCATTTCTTGATACATATAAAAAAGGTGTTGCCATATGGCAACACCTTTTTTAGTTCTATTACTTTTTAGCATATATGTATAGGGAGTTTTCATTTTTCCTACAATGGTAATAAAGTGAAATTGTAATCAGTGGGGCTTCTTCGTCCTATACTGAATATTAGTCATCACCAATTGGTTGTTTACAGATAGCAAAAGCGAGATAAAAATAACGAGGAGGTGTGTTGTATGGAACGTTTACCAGTTGTGCTTTGTCCTAAATGTCACAATTCTGCTGAGATTATTCATGTATTAACAGCTCAATCGAATCAAAATGTAATTTATACGTGCCAAGTTTGCCATTATGTAATTCGAAATATTGAAACGAATAAAGGATAGGAAGTTATAATTTTTATTTTTGTCCCATACAATGAGAATACGAAAAGTCTGTCTAATTGAAAGGACGTGACTATGTGGCCGGTGAACATACATTTTATAATGTTTCAGAGAGACATTTAAATTTTGATATGGTCTTTAGCCGTATTTGTAGTTTTATTGAAAAGGATCCACGAAATTTATATCGCTTATCCATTGGGACAGACTCACAAGCACATCAAAAGGATACGAGGTTTATTACGGCAATTCATATTCATCGCGTTGGAAAAGGTGCCTGGGGGTGTTTACACCATAAATCAGTGAAAGATAAGCCAGCAACTTTACGTGAGAAAATATATTTAGAAACGCAGTTTAGCCAAGAGATCGCATGCCTATTTACTCCAAATCATATACAAACAATATGGGATTTATTGCATCCATATGCTCAAGAGGGAGCTGGATTTATAATGGAAATTCACTTGGATATCGGAAATGATGGTTTAACAAAAGAATTTATTCTAGATATGACAGCGAAAATTCAAGCGATGGGATTAACTGCAAAAATTAAGCCAGATGCTTATGCGGCGTTTAGTTATGCAAATCGATATACGAAATAAAAAACAATTTTTATATATCCTTTGCTAAAAACTGAATATTACATCTATTAAATAGGTTGGAAATTATATATAATAAGAGTAACGATGCGAGTATAAGGAGAGGGGTATATGAAAAGGGAATTTGTTTTAACAGAAGAAGAAGAGAGTTTGTTACTAGATATTCTATTTCAGCAAAATTATGCGAGTGAAATTTTAGCTGTGGAAATTACAGATATTGAGAATGGTTTAAAACAGACAGATGTGACACAATATAAAAAAATCACAAGGTTATTTTACAGATTAAAAAATAAGGGGTATTAAGCGCTACCGGGATGGTAGTCTTTTTTTTGTGTTGTATGCTAAAATAGCTGTGTAATTTTGTTTTTATTGAAATAAAGTAAGGACAAAATAATAATATGAAAACGCTGTCATAAAATATGAATAGATTCGGTGATTAAAAGTAGGAAAATGGGGGATGTAATATGATTAGTATTCCGAAAGACGAGTTTCAACAAATTTTTGTGAAAGATTTAATGATTTCATCAGAAAAAGTAGCACATGTCCAAATGGGGAATGGTTTAGAGCATGCTTTACTCGTTCTTGTGAAATCTGGATATTCGGCGATACCTGTTTTGGACCCGATGTATAAATTGCATGGGTTAATTAGTACTGCTATGATTTTAGATGGTATGTTAGGGTTAGAACGTATTGAGTTTGAAAGACTTGACGAAATGAAAGTAGAACAGGTGATGAAGGAAGACATTCCGGTTCTTAAGTTAGAAGATTCGTTTGCAAAAGCTTTAGAAATGACAATTGATCATCCTTTTATTTGCGCTGTCAATGAAGATGGGTATTTTGAGGGGATTTTAACACGTCGGGCTATTTTAAAATTGTTGAATAAAAAAGTAAGGCAACATAATCGATAATGTGAGAAAAGTGACTTCATAGAAGCGGAGAAGTCACTTTTTTTTCGTGCATATCAGTTGTGTATGTATTATATTTAAAAAGATAAAAAATATAAGAGTATATAGTTAAATTAAGGATGAAAAGCTTATTGAGATAAGGTGTATGGAAGCTAAGGAAAGAGGGAGAAAGTTGCAAATTGATGATTTTCAAATGATGGTTGTGTTAGCTCAGGAATCAAATATGAGAAAAGCGGCGGAACGTTTATTTGTTTCACAACCTGCGCTTAGTCAACGATTACAATCTATGGAGAAACAATGGGGAATGAAGTTTTTTATTCGCTCACAAAAAGGATTGACAATTACACCTGAAGGGGAAAAAGTCGCAAATTATGCAAAAGAAATGCTGCAAAAGGAAGAGGATATTAAAAGTGAGCTAGCTGTTTTTAGAACAGAAACTCACGGAACGTTAAAAATAGCTGTTGCATCAGTTATTGGTCAATATTGGCTTCCTCCTGTTTTGAAGAAGTTTGTACATAAATACCCTTCTGTGAAAATATCGCTGTTTACTGGCTGGAGTAGTGAAGTACAAAAGCAATTTTATGAAGGGGACGTTCATGTTGCTATATTGAGAGGAACACAAGAATATAAAGGTCAGAAGCAACAATTATTTGAAGATGAACTTTATTTAGTGGATAAAGAAATAAAAGATATTACGATGTTAAAAGAAACAAATAGACCATTTATTCAATTTAAAAGTGATTCGACTTATTATGGACAAATACAAAATTGGTGGTATGGTTTATTTTCTAATCCACCTAAGAGAACAATTGTGGTTGATCAAATTGAGACTTGCAAGCAACTCGTTTTAAATGGTATAGGTTATGCTCTTTTACCTTCTACTGTTTTAAAAGAAGTACAGGAAAATATGTATAAAACACCTGTTCAATTAACGAGAGAAACATGGTTATTGACGAGTGAATCGGCCAGACAATTGAAGCAAGTAAGGGCATTTTTAGAAATTATAGAAGAAATTCAAATGGAAAAATAGGATTATTATCTTGCTACTCGCTCTATCGTTTGGTAGAGTAACATTATAAATGGATTTAGGAGGCAACAAGAATGAAAATGATGGACGCTAACGAAATTATTTCGTTTATTCAAAAAAGTGAAAAGAAAACTCCTGTAAAGGTATACATAAAAGGGGATTTAAAAGAAGTAACATTCCCTGAAACGGTACAAGCATTTGTAAATAAAAAGTCTGGTGTATTATTTGGAGAATGGTCTGAAATTAAGACAATTCTTGATGAAAATAGCAAGCACATCGTTGATTACGTTGTTGAAAATGACCGTCGTAATTCTGCAATTCCAATGCTTGATTTAAAAGGTATTAAAGCTCGTATTGAGCCAGGCGCGATTATTCGTGATCACGTTGAAATCGGCGACAACGCTGTTATTATGATGAATGCAACAATTAATATCGGTGCTGTAATTGGTGAAGGTACTATGATTGACATGAACGCGGTACTTGGTGGACGTGCAACTGTTGGTAAGAACTGTCACGTAGGTGCAGGTGCAGTACTTGCAGGTGTTATTGAGCCGCCTTCAGCAAAACCAGTTATCGTTGAAGATGATGTTGTAATTGGTGCAAACGTAGTTGTGTTAGAGGGAGTTACAGTAGGTAAGGGTGCAGTTGTAGCAGCAGGAGCTGTTGTAACAGAAGATGTACCTCCATATACAGTTGTTGCCGGTACTCCAGCACGTGTAATTAAAGAGATTGATGAGAAGACAAAAGCAAAAACTGAAATTAAACAAGAGCTTCGTCAATTAAACCCAGAGAAATAAACACAAAAAAAGCGTAAGAGCATAACAGGCTCTTGCGCTTTTTATAGATAGAGGTGCAAAAATGGCAGTAAGCAAATTCGTTCAAATTCGTAGAGACTTACACAAAATACCGGAAATTGGATTTAAAGAGTGGAAAACACAACAGTATATTTTAGATTACATAGGAACGCTTTCGAATGAATATGTGGAAGTGAAAGTATGGAAAACGGGTGTCATTGTTAAAGTAAATGGAAAAAATCCAGAAAAAATTATCGGTTATCGCGCAGATATAGACGGTTTACCAATTACCGAAGAAACTGGATATGAGTTTGCTTCTATTCATGAAGGAATGATGCATGCATGTGGACACGATTTGCATACAACAATCGGTTTAGGCCTTCTAACAGCAGCTGTAACAGAAAGAATAGATGATGACCTTGTGTTTCTATTCCAACCAGCTGAAGAAGGGCCAGGAGGGGCTCTTCCTATGTTAGAGAGTGAAGAGTTAAAAGAATGGAAGCCGAATATAATTCTTGGTCTTCATATTGCACCTGAATACGCTGTAGGAACAATTGCCACAAAAGAGGGGCTATTATTTGCAAATACATCAGAGTTATATGTTGATTTGAAAGGGAAAGGTGGACATGCAGCCTACCCGCATACTGCAAATGATATGATTGTAGCGGCAAGTCACCTTGTTACACAACTTCAATCCGTTATTAGTCGTAATGTGAATCCTCTTGATAGTGCAGTGATTACAATCGGAAAAATAACAGGTGGTACAGTTCAAAATATCATAGCAGAAAAGTCTCGGTTAGAAGGAACGATTCGAACTTTATCAGTGGAATCAATGAGGCGTGTTAAAAGTAGGATTGAGGCAATTGTTGCAGGTATAGAAGCTTCCTTCCAATGTGAAGCTGTTATTGACTATGGAGCGATGTATCATCAAGTATATAACCATGAAGTATTAACGAGAGAGTTTATGCAGTTTGTAAGTGAACAAACTGATATGAATGTAATTACATGTACTGAGGCAATGACAGGGGAAGATTTTGGTTATATGCTTCAAGAGATTCCTGGATTTATGTTTTGGCTTGGGGTAAATTCAGAATATGGTTTACATCATGCAAAATTAAAACCAGATGAAGAGGTTATTGAGAAAGCTATCGCATTTTTAGATCAATATGTAAAGTGGAAAGGAACTAGAAAGTAAACTCGCTCGCCAACTTTGAAAAAACTTACAGTGGGTACTTGTTAGTTCCAAGACGAAAACATCTTTCATATTTGTTTTGGATACACATGGGCATACAAATGGATAAAGTAATGAGCAGCGGTTTTGAGCCGCTGCTCATTATTCATTATCGCTTATTGAGAAGATGATTAGTTAACTAGCTTATATATGTTTACATTTCGTGTAGAAAGTGTGTAAAATCAAGGTGAAACATAGAAAAAAGGGTGGGGAATTACGTGCAAATTAGCAGTGCAATGTTGTGTTTCGTCTTATATGCGTATGTTATTATTGCGGCGGTGTATTTTGGGATAAGTTTTTATGCCTACCGTTTAGTAGATAATCACGAATATGACGAAACATATAAATGGGTGAAAAGATATTTATCACCTGTATTAGAAATTATGAATGGGTTTGTGCTCTTTTTATTTATTGGATTAATTGCTTTCTCGACGAGTTTAGTAGGGAATAAAACGACATTATTTGTACTAGGTATCATTATTTTTATGTTGTTAGGGATACGGATTGGTAACACAGTGTTTTGGAATGAAAGAAAAGTAGATGGTTGGACTGGAATGTTAATCCCGTGTATGTTAGCGGCTATCGTGACAAACATAGAGCATGAGTATTATCAATTACATTTTTGGCTTATTATCGTTTTAACAATTCTTTCAGTTTTGTACATAAGTACGGTAGTACTCACATACATTGCACATGAAAAAGGTGATGTTAAAGGAACACGCTTCTTTAGAGGGCGAGCATTATTTTGGAGTGTGCCAACGATGGCTGTTATAGGAATTATTGCGATATTAGTAAATGGATATCAATTTACTAATTGGCAACTGTTTTTAGAAAATTGGTGGATTTTCATTATTTCGTTTATCGCTTTTTTAGGTGCAACACATTATTTATTCCATCAACATCATTATATATTGGCATTGCTATTCGCATTTACACAACTATTATTTGCTTTCTTCGGACAAGAAACGTTATTATTCGTTTTTGAAACATTTAGTTCATTTGGAAATATATTTGTATTTGGTATGTTAATTTTCAGTATCGCATTTTATTTACAACAGTATTTTTATATGCAAAAACAAAAATAAGAATGATATACAGGTTTTTGTAGCAAATCTAAAGTATGTTACAATAAAAATACATAGTATTCGATGTTATTGGAGGAATTCCTGTGGGTGAAAAAGAGAAAGAATTTGCTGTCATTGGCCTTGGACGTTTTGGTGGAAGCATTTGCCGAGAACTCGCTCAATTAGGTATGGAAGTAATGGCAATTGATTCAGATGAAGATAAAATTAATGAGTTTGCAAATATAGCTTCACATGCTGTAATTGCAGATTCAACAGATGAGATGGTATTAAAAAGTCTTGGTATTCGTAATTTTGATCATGTAGTCGTTGCTATTGGAGACAATTTAAATTCAAGTATTTTAACAACATTAATTTTAAAAGAGTTAGGTGTAAAAAATATTACTGTAAAAGCTCAAAATGATTACCATGAAAAAGTGTTAAGTAAAATAGGGGCAGATCACATTGTGCACCCCGAGCGTGATATGGGAAAAAGGATTGCTAATAATATTGCATCAAGTAATGTATTAGACTATCTTGAGCTTTCAGATGAGCATAGTATTGTAGAGATTATTGCAAATAAAAAAATTGATGGTCATTCTTTAATCGAATTAGATATTCGTGCGAAGTTTGGATTGAATATTGTAGCGATTAAACGTGGTAAAGAAGTTATTGTATCTCCTCGAGCTACGGAAAATATTCAAGCGGGAGATATATTAATTGTAATTGGTCATGACGATGAAGTAGATCGTTTTAAACACTTTTTAAGATAAGAGAAAAGGACAATACCATGAAGGTATTGTCCTTTTTCTTATATTTCCATAATGATTGGTAAAATCATTGGGCGACGTTTCGTTTTCTCATATAGGAATGGTGCTAATGTATCTGTAATTTCATTTTTAATTTCAGACCATTGTGTTGTTTTACGCTCCATTACTTTTTCTAAATGAGTTGTAATTAATGTTTGAGCATCATTAATTAAATCACTACTTTCGCGCATATACACAAAACCACGTGAGATAATATCAGGTCCTGCTGCAACTTTAAACTCTTTCATATCAATGCTTACAACTACAATAACAAGTCCTTCTTCAGAAAGAATACGACGATCGCGTAACACGATATTACCGATATCTCCAATACCATTTCCGTCAATATAGACAGATCCAGATGGTATTTTACCAGCTACGCTTGCTTCATCAGAACGAAGAGCAAGAACATCTCCATTATCCATGATGAAACAGTTTTCTTCTGGAATACCACAATCGTTTGCTAACTTCATATGCATACGTTGCATGCGGTATTCACCATGAATTGGCATGAAATACTTCGGTTTAATTAGACGAAGCATTAGTTTTTGTTCTTCTTGTCCACCGTGTCCACTCGTATGAATGTTTGACAGTTTTCCGTGGATTACATCAGCACCAGCACGATACAACATGTTAATTGTACGGCTTACACTAATTGTATTACCAGGGATTGGTGAAGAAGAGAAAACAACTGTGTCGCCAGGAATGATTTGAATTTGACGATGAGTACCATTAGCAATACGTGAAAGTGCTGCCATTGGCTCACCTTGACTACCTGTACATAAAATAACAACTTTATTAGCCGGTAGGCGGTTTAGTTGAGCTGTATCTATGAATGTATCCTTCGGACAGCGAATATAACCAAGGTTTTGTCCGATTTCAATCGCCGCTTCCATACTGCGACCGAACACAGCCACTTTACGATTGTTTTCAACAGCCGCTTCAACAACTTGTTGTAGACGATGGATATTTGATGCAAAGGTTGCAAAGATAATACGACCTTCTACTTTGCGGAAAATATCTTGAATACTATCACCAACACGGCGCTCAGACATTGTAAAGTTTGGAACTTCACTGTTTGTACTGTCAGATAAGAGACAAAGTACGCCGTCTTTTCCGATTTCAGCCATTTTTGTTAAGTCCGCTGGTTCACCGACTGGTGTGAAATCAAATTTGAAATCGCCAGTATGAACAACTTGTCCTTGAGGTGTTTTCACAACAACTCCGTATGAATCTGGGATACTGTGAGTTGTACGGAAGAAGGAAACAGATGTCTTTTTAAATTTAATAACATCATCTTCTTGAATTTCATAAAGTTTTGCTTTACGAAGTAATCCGTGCTCTTCTAATTTGTTTTTGATTAGTGCAATTGCTAATTTTCCGCCATAAATCGGGATGTTTACTTGACGTAATAAGTAAGGAATTCCACCGATATGATCTTCGTGACCATGTGTAATGAATAATCCTTTAATTTTATCTTCGTTTCGCACAAAATAAGTGTAATCTGGTATTACATAATCGATTCCGAGGAGTTCGTCTTCTGGAAATTTAATTCCAGCATCAATAATAATAATTTCATCTTGAAATTGAACAGCATATGTATTTTTACCGATTTCACCAAGTCCACCTAAAGCAAAAACGGCAGCTTGATCATTCTTTAGAAATTTCATATGACTATACGATTTCCGCTAATATTAAATCAGCGTTTTCTTTTTCATATTCAAGATGAGCACCAGTAACAGACTGAACGAACTCGATATTATATGCGAACTTATTTAATTTCTTACGAACATCCTTTTCAGACGTAGCCTCTAAATATAAAACTTTTGTATTTTCACGTACTGGAACCTCAGTCAATTTTACTTGATAAAATACTTTAAAAATCATTTGGAAAACCTCTCCTTGTCTATGTTTTGCATTATCTGTTACTTATTATAAAGCAAACAGTCACGATTTTCATGTTTTTTCGAATGAGAATGAAGAAAAAGCCCGAAATGGGCACAATTTAAGCGATTGTCTTTTTACGGACTAGATCTTTTAAATAACGCTTGAGCTTTTTCTTCAGCTTCTTCAGCATGATTACTCCTTCCTTTCCTTATTTAAAACATGCATATTACTAGTGAAAACTCCGTCTCTGATATAAGAAAGAAGACAAAAGTGAATGTTGAATCTTGTCCTTTCTCATACAGGGAAAGTTATTCTATAGTAACGATTAGTAGCCGTTAGTTATAGGTATAGTATGAGAAAGAATAGAAAAGAAAATTCATACGAACAAGTATCCACATTTTTTACTAATATATATATGCAGGTTTCATAAATAAGGTCAGAAAGTGAACGCTTTCTTCACAGATGTTTAATATGTTATACTTTTTTTTAGAATTTGAAAAGCGATAATCAAAATAGGAATATAGAGTAACAGAAAGGATTTTGACAAATGAATGATAAAATTGTCTTTTTTGATATTGATGGAACATTATTAGATCATGATAAGAAGATTCCGCAATCTACACGAGATGCAGTAAGACATTTACAAGAGAAAGGTGTGCATGTAGCAATTGCGACAGGACGTGCGCCATTTATGTTTGAAGATATTCGTGAGGAACTCAATATACATAATTATGTTAGCTTTAATGGACAGTACGTTGTATTTGAAGATGAGGTAATATTTAATAACCCGTTACATCCAGCTGCCTTACATAAGTTTACTCAGTTTGCAAAACAAGAAGGATATCCACTTGTATATCTTGATCATCAAGAAATGAGAGCATCGGTGGAATATCATGATTATGTGAAGGAAGGTTTTGGAAGCTTAAATTTTGAGCATCCGGCATATGAACCTGATTTCTATGAGAAACGTAATATTTATCAAACACTTCTTTTCTGTGAAGTGAATGAAGAAGAAAAGTTTATTAATCATTATCCAGACTTTCATTTTATTCGCTGGCATGCATATTCAATGGATATTATTCCGAATGGTGGTTCGAAGGCAAAAGGAATTGAGAAATTCATTGAAAAATTAGGATTTAACCGTGAACAAGTGTATGCATTTGGAGATGGTTTAAATGATTTAGAAATGATCGAAGCAGTTGGGACAGGTATTGTGATGGGTAATGGTCATGAAGACTTGAAAAAACTTGCAAATCACGTGACAAAGGATGTTAGTGAAGACGGCATATATCATGGATTAAAATGGGCTGGATTGCTATAAGTGAATATGGAACCCATTTCATATAAAAAAAGGCGGAAGATTAACTTCCGCCTTTTTTTATTATCGCTCTAAAGGTTTTGAATCGTCAGGAGCAGCAAATGGATTTTCTTTATTAATGTGATCATAGAACATAACACCATTTAAATGGTCAATCTCATGCTGAAATACGATTGCTGGTAAACCTTTTAAACGTAATTTTACTTCTTCGCCGTTGATAGATGTTGCTTTCACTGTAATTCTTGTGTAACGAGGGACATAACCAGGTACTTCGCGGTCTACTGATAGACAGCCTTCTCCACTTTGTAAATATGTACGTTCAACAGAATGACTAATGATTTTTGGGTTGAATAATGCATGACTATATAACGTACCGTCCGTATCAGTTACATGAACCGCAATCATTTTCTTCGAAATACCGATTTGTGGAGCCGCTAATCCGATTCCAGGGCGCAAACTATATTTTTCAGCCATTTCAGGATCTTGGCTATTTATTACAAATTCAATCATTTCTTTAAGGGTAGTTGTATCTTCTTCGCTCGCCGGCATTGATACCTCTTCTGCAACGTTTCGCAAAATAGAATCTCCTTCGCGAATTACATCTTTCATTGTAAGCATATGTAATCTCTCCTTTCTTCTTTAGTCTACCAAAGGAGGTGGAAAAAGTCATCGACAAGTAGGGAAGCACTTTGGAAAGTGTTTTACTATAGAATATTTATGTATGTAATAAAAAGAAAAGACGGCAAAGCCGTCTGTTTCTTTCCATAGTTGTTTCATTTTACATTAGCGAATGCAAGCAGCACCAACGATAATTAAAAGAATAAACAACACAACGATTAAGGCGAAGCCGCGTCCAGACCCGCCACAAGAACCGCCATAACCGTAGGATGGATTTGAACAAGTTGGATAGCAATATGAGTATCCGTACATGAGATGACCTCCTTTATCATTTCCCGCTAACACTGCGGTTACTATAATGTATGGAGGGAAGGATAGAAATGTATGGGTAATTACCTATAAAAGGAAGAAGAGTTTGTATATTTTTGCTAAGAAGAGAGAAAAACTAAAGAGAATTAAATCGTTTACATATTATTCTAAGAGAAAAAATAAGTTGAAAAGGGAATAATATAACAGTAGGTTAATGCTTACTAATACAGATGTGAAAAATAAAAACACGTTTGTGTAGAAGAAACCTGCAGATTATTTATAAAAAAACGTATCCAAAGTAATTGACATCGTAATTAGAATAGTTGTAAACTAAAAAACGTGATCAAGATTGTATTAATATGTTTCTGAAAAAACATTAGTACAGATTGTTAGGTACACAAAATTATTCTCAACCGACAGATAAATTTGTTGGTTTACATTGTTGCGTTTTCAGTCTAGCTAATAGATAGTGAAAGCGTTTCAGAATATGGTTCAAGAGAGGAAGAGGTGAACGGAATGGGTACTAAAACAAAAAAGACCCTATTTAATGTTGATGAGCAAATGAAAGCTATCGCAGCTCAATTTGAGACATTACAAATTTTAAATGAAAAAGGCGAAGTTGTGAATGAAGCGGCTATGCCTGAATTATCTGATGATCAATTAAAAGAATTAATGCGCCGTATGGTGTATACTCGCGTACTAGATCAACGTTCTATTTCTTTAAACCGTCAAGGACGTTTAGGTTTCTACGCACCAACAGCTGGACAAGAGGCTTCTCAATTAGCAAGTCATTTCGCACTTGAAGCAGAAGATTTCATCTTGCCAGGATATCGTGATGTGCCACAATTAGTATGGCACGGTTTACCATTATACCAAGCATTCTTATTCTCTCGTGGACATTTCATGGGTAACCAAATGCCTGAGAATGTAAATGCACTTGCTCCACAAATCATTATCGGTGCGCAAATCATCCAAACTGCTGGTGTTGCGTTAGGTATGAAACTACGTGGGAAAAAATCTGTTGCAATTACTTACACTGGTGACGGTGGTGCTTCACAAGGTGACTTCTACGAAGGTATGAACTTTGCGGGTGCATTCAAAGCTCCAGCAATCTTCGTTGTACAAAACAACCGTTATGCAATCTCTACTCCAGTAGAAAAGCAATCTGCAGCTAAAACTGTAGCACAAAAAGCAGTAGCAGCAGGTATTTACGGAATTCAAGTAGACGGTATGGATCCATTAGCTGTATACGCAGCAACTGCTTTCGCTCGTGAGCGTGCAGTAAACGGAGAAGGCCCTACTTTAATCGAGACTTTAACATTCCGTTACGGTCCACATACAATGGCTGGTGATGACCCAACTCGTTACCGTACAAAAGATATCGAGAACGAATGGGAACAAAAAGATCCAATCGTACGCTTCCGTGCATTCTTAGAAAACAAAGGCCTATGGTCTCAAGAAGTTGAAGAGAAAGTAATCGAAGAAGCAAAAGAAGATATCAAACAAGCAATTGCTAAGGCTGACCAAGCTCCAAAACAAAAAGTTACTGATTTAATGGAAATCATGTACGAAAAAATGCCTTACAACTTAGCTGAACAATATGAAATTTACAAAGAAAAGGAGTCGAAGTAAGCCATGGCTCAAATGACAATGATTCAAGCAATCACTGATGCTTTACGCGTTGAAATGAAAAATGACCCTAACGTACTTGTGTTTGGTGAAGACGTTGGTGTAAACGGCGGTGTATTCCGTGCTACTGAAGGTTTACAAGCTGAATTCGGTGAAGATCGTGTAATGGATACTCCACTTGCAGAGTCTGGTATTGGTGGACTTGCAGTTGGACTTGCATTAGAAGGCTTCCGTCCAGTTCCAGAAATCCAATTCTTCGGTTTCATTTATGAAGTAATGGATTCAGTTTCTGGTCAATTAGCTCGTATGCGTTACCGTTCTGGTGGACGTTGGACTGCTCCAGTAACAATTCGTTCTCCATTCGGTGGCGGTGTTCATACTCCTGAACTACATGCTGATAGCTTAGAAGGATTAGTGGCTCAACAACCTGGTCTAAAAGTTGTTATTCCATCTACTCCATACGATGCAAAAGGTCTTTTAATCTCTGCGATTCGTGACAACGATCCAGTTATCTACTTAGAGCATATGAAATTGTACCGTTCATTCCGTCAAGATGTACCAGAAGGCGATTACACAATTGATTTAGGTAAAGCTGATATCAAACGTGAAGGTACAGATGTATCTGTTATCGCTTACGGTGCTATGGTTCATGCTGCATTAAAAGCTGCTGAAGAACTTGAAAAAGAAGGTATCTCTTTAGAGGTAGTTGACTTACGTACAGTTCAACCATTAGATATCGAAACAATCATCGCTTCTGTTGAAAAAACAGGCCGCGTAGTTGTAGTTCAAGAAGCACAAAAACAAGCTGGTATTGCAGCTAACGTTGTAGCGGAAATTAACGACCGTGCAATCTTAAACTTAGAAGCTCCAGTTGTACGTGTTGCAGCTGCTGATACAGTATTCCCATTCTCTCAAGCTGAGAGCGTATGGTTACCAAACCATAAAGATATTGTTGAAGCTGTTAACAAAGTAATGAACTTCTAATTTTTAGCTTTTCATGTGCAAAAGAAATCAGCACATGCTGGTTTCTTTTGTACATATTCCATAATAATGAAATGAATCAGGGGGCTGAATTCCGTGGCATTTGAATTTAAACTACCAGATATCGGTGAAGGTATCCACGAAGGTGAAATCGTAAAATGGTTTATTAAACCAGGCGATGAAGTAAACGAAGACGATGTACTTCTTGAAGTACAAAATGATAAAGCAGTAGTAGAAATCCCTTCTCCTGTTAAAGGTAAAGTACTTGAAGTACTTGTAGAAGAAGGAACAGTTGCAATTGTAGGAGATACATTAATTAAATTTGATGCTCCTGGATACGAAAACCTTAAATTTAAAGGTGACGATCATGATGCAGCTCCAAAAGCTGAAGAAGCAGCAGTAGAAGCTCCAGCAGCGGAAGCTACTCCAGCAGCAACTGCAGAAGTAGTAAATGAGCGCGTAATCGCTATGCCATCTGTTCGTAAATATGCTCGTGAGAACGGCGTAGACATTCATAAAGTAGCTGGTTCTGGTAAGAACGGCCGTATCGTAAAAGCTGACATCGATGCATTTGCAAATGGTGGACAAGCAGTAGCAGCAACTGAGGCTCCAGCAGCAGTAGAAGCTACTCCAGCAGCAGCGAAAGAAGAAGCACCAAAAGCACAACCAATCCCAGCTGGTGAATATCCAGAAACTCGTGAGAAAATGAGTGGTATCCGTAAAGCGATTGCTAAAGCAATGGTTAACTCTAAGCATACAGCTCCTCACGTAACATTAATGGATGAAGTAGATGTAACAGAACTTGTTGCTCACCGTAAGAAGTTCAAAGCTGTTGCAGCTGACAAAGGTATTAAATTAACTTACCTTCCATACGTTGTTAAAGCTTTAACATCTGCATTACGTGAATACCCAATGTTAAACACTTCTTTAGATGATGCTTCTCAAGAAGTAGTTCATAAACATTACTTCAACATCGGTATCGCAGCTGATACAGACAAAGGTCTATTAGTACCAGTTGTTAAAGATACAGATCGCAAGTCTATCTTCACTATTTCTAACGAGATCAATGATCTTGCTGGTAAAGCACGTGATGGTCGTTTAGCTCCGGCTGAAATGAAAGGTGCTTCTTGCACAATCACAAACATTGGTTCTGCAGGTGGACAATGGTTCACTCCAGTTATCAATCACCCAGAAGTAGCAATCCTTGGTATCGGCCGTATCGCTGAGAAGCCAGTTGTGAAAAACGGTGAAATCGTTGCAGCTCCAGTATTAGCATTATCTCTAAGCTTTGACCATCGTTTAATTGACGGCGCAACTGCTCAAAAAGCATTAAACCAAATTAAACGTCTATTGAATGACCCACAATTATTAGTAATGGAGGCGTAATAACAATGGTAGTAGGAGATTTCCCAATTGAATTAGATACAGTCGTTGTTGGTGCAGGTCCTGGTGGATACGTTGCGGCAATTCGTGCAGCACAATTAGGTCAAAAGGTAGCAATTATCGAAAAAGCTAACCTTGGTGGCGTATGCTTAAACGTTGGATGTATTCCTTCAAAAGCGTTAATCAATGCAGGTCATCGTTATGAGAATGCAATGCATTCTGATGACATGGGTATCACTGCAGAGAACGTAAAAGTTGACTTTACAAAAGTTCAAGAATGGAAAAACGGCGTAGTTAAGAAATTAACTGGCGGTGTTGAAGGCCTTCTTAAAGGTAACAAAGTTGAAATCATTCGCGGTGAAGCTTACTTCGTAGATGCTAACACATTACGCGTAATGACTGAAGATGCAGCACAAACGTATACGTTTAAAAATGCTGTTCTTGCAACTGGTTCTACACCAATCGAAATTCCAGGATTCAAATACTCTAAACGTGTTATCAACTCTACAGGTGCTTTAAGCTTACCTGAAATTCCTAAAAAACTTGTTGTAATCGGCGGCGGTTACATCGGTATGGAATTAGGAACTGCATATGCTAACTTCGGTACAGAAGTTACTGTAGTAGAAGCTGGCGACGAAATCTTAGCTGGTTTCGAAAAAGCTATGAGCTCTGTTGTTAAACGTGCTCTTCAAAAGAAAGGTAACGTAAATATCCATACAAAAGCTATGGCTAAAGGCGTTGAAGAAACAGAAACTGGCGTAAAAGTTAGCTTTGAAGTTAATGGTGAAATCCAAACTGTAGAAGCAGATTACGTATTAGTAACTGTAGGTCGTCGTCCAAACACTCAAGAAATTGGTCTTGAGCAAGTTGGAGTTAAAATGACTGACCGCGGCATCATCGAAATCGATGAGCAATGTCGTACAAACGTATCAAACATCTATGCAATCGGTGATATCGTTCCTGGACCACCATTAGCTCACAAAGCTTCTTACGAAGGTAAAGTAGCTGTTGAAGCAATTAGTGGCCATGCATCAGCAATCGATTATATCGGAATTCCTGCAGTATGCTTCACTGATCCTGAATTAGCATCTGTTGGTTACACTAAGAAACAAGCTGAAGAAGCAGGAATGACAGTAGCTGTATCTAAGTTCCCATTCGCTGCTAACGGTCGTGCATTATCATTAAACAGCACTGACGGTTTCCTACAACTTGTAACACGTAAAGAAGATGGTCTTCTTGTAGGTGCTCAAGTTGCAGGTGCAGGCGCTTCTGATATTATCTCTGAGATTGGTTTAGCTATCGAAGCAGGAATGACAGCAGAAGATATCGCTCAAACAATCCACGCTCACCCAACATTAGGTGAGATCACAATGGAAGCAGCTGAAGTTGCTCTTGGAATGCCAATTCACATTGTAAAATAATTATAAAAAAACGTCTTCTAAATTTAGAAGACGTTTTTTTTATTCTTTATTTTCAAATTGATACATTTTTTATTTGTACTAGTGTCATTATAAAGGAATAACACGATATCAGCATTTAGTTTTTCGAGTTCTTGTTTTACATTTTTGCTTGCCGCAAATCGTGGATCAATAAATGTTGTTTGTTCAAACTCTTGTGCAAATAAAGGATAAGTTGCATCTGCATAAGAATCTTTAATAATGACAGCATGTAGTTTGGTTTTTGCATCTGGATTTAAAATATTTATCTGTGCATAGTCTGTTTTGTAAACGGAACTATAGTCTGGTGAAAGCTTATTTTTGTCCACTGCAAAGAATTCCTTCATCGGCATTTTCATCGATTCTTCTGATTTTGGACCGAGATATACAGTGTAATTATCCCACATATTTGGGTTTTGCTTTAATTGTACATATGGGATTGTTTCAGGTGTTTCTATTAAATTATACAGTTGTTTATTCCAGCTACCGATAAAGTGTCCATTCGGTTTTTCTATAGTTATTTTATAATCATCTCGATTAACAGCATTACCTTTAAATGTTTTAGATTCATTAGCAATGTGCTTCATTGTTTGCTCGTATGCATAAAATGCACCTTTCATATTCCAATGATGATCGGTCTTAAAGTATAGATCTTCTAATTGTTCATGAGTAAATTCCTTTAGTGAAATTTTTCATAGTTAGCCCTCCTTTAGAAGCGGAAGTAAATAAATGGATTGTAAGTTGCATTCGTTAAATACATCATAGTTATGATTAAGACACTCAAGTAATAAAGTGGAGATAAAATGACTACCTTTTTATTTGCTAATTGATTCTTGATCCAAGAGAAAAATGGAGCGGATGTAATAATAGCAAGTATTAAAGATTCCCCAATAATTCATCACATAGAAATAACTCGTAATGTCAGTCAACGATCTATTTAATCCGAACATTGCTTGTGAAAATTTAGAACAGTAGCTAAAATTATCAGCGCGGAAGAACATCCAACCAATAATCACTAAAAACATAACGTATACGTGTTGAATCGGCCAACATAATTTTTGTAATAATTTTTCGAAACCAGCCTTTTCTAAAGCGATTAAACATCCGTAATAAATACCCCAAATCATAAATGTCCAACTAGCTCCATGCCAAAATCCGGTTAACGCCCATACAATGAAGAGATTACGATAGATTTTCCAAGTGGATACGCGATTCCAACCTAATGGAATATAAACATAATCACGGAACCAAGAACGAAGTGAAATGTGCCAATGACACCAAAATTCAGAGATGGATTTTGAAATATATGGGTAATTGAAATTTTTTAAGAAATCAAATCCGAACATTTTTCCTAATCCGATTGCTATATCACTGTAACCTGAAAAATCGAAATAAATTTGTAATGTGTAAGCGATCGCACCAATCCAAGCGGTAGATACGCTCATTGTTGCTGGATCCATCGCAAATATTTCATCGGCAATAGCTCCTAATTGATTCGCAATTAAAACCTTCTTTCCTAATCCAATGATAAAATGACGAATTCCTTCTGAAAACTTATCAGCAGTAACTGTTCTAACATGTAATTGAAAAGCGATTGTATTATATCGAACAATGGGTCCTGCTACTAATTGTGGGAAAATAGTAAAGTATAGTGCAAGGTCAAATAGATTTCGCTGAGCTTCTACTTTTTTCTTATATATGTCAATAATATAACTCATTGCATGGAAAGTGAAAAATGAAATCCCAATTGTAAGGGGATTTTTTCTAGTACAATGTTTGTATGAAAAATGTCATTTATATTATCTACTAAGAAATTAGCGTATTTAAAATATCCGAGTATAGCAGTATTGACAACGATTGCTATAGTCAGAATAACTGTTCTATTTGTACTAGACAGTCGGTCTTTATTAAGCCATATTTCGAACCAATAGTTGATGAAAATAGAAAAAAGCATTAGGAAGACATATATTGGTTCTCCCCAAGCATAAAATAATAAACTAAATAATAGAAGAACTATGTTTTGTAATTCTTTCCGTACTAAGTAGTACACGAAAAGAATTGCAGGTAAAAAAGGCATAAGAAAAACAAATTGCTAAATAACATGTATCATTAAATCCGTTCTATCTTTTCTCTTTAAGGAGTATGCCATGCGATGAATGAATAATCTATCTTATAGGAGATATGAGAGAATGTATTGTTAAAAACGAGGAATATTCGCATTAGAATAGTTGGAGAATTTGAAAAAGAAAAATACAACGATGAATTAGGTGGGATTTGGAAAAGTCTACCTTCAAAATGTTAAGAGGGAAGAGCTGAAGCATATAATAGGAAGAAAAAGGAGGTAACGCTATGAAAATTACACTAGCTTCATTTTTTCATCTAGTTTTATGGAGTGGATTTTCAGTAGTGTTATTATTGTCAAGTCGTGATAAACTTCATTATAAAATTTTTCTTTTTCTTATATTTTTGTACTTAGCGTATGTAATAGCGTATGTCATACTAAGTGCAAGGAGAAAAGCGATGCTTCTTACTTGCACAAATAGTATGATCTTTCTAATCATTTATTTTTGTTTTTAAATTAACGTTTATAGAAATACATTGTTCTTCCATTAAATAATTGTAATTCTCCTTCTAATTTCTTCGCTAGAAAACGGCAAAATTCATTTGCTTTTCCTTTATCACCGAATGTTGCATTAGGTGGTAAAGAAATCTGAATAAAAGATTGTTCCTTTTCTATACCAACACCAACATATATGGAGTCATATCGATCGTGAGTAGCTTGTAGTTTTAATGTTGTTGCTGATGTATCTAAAATTTCATAAGGAAAAGCGGTATTTGTATAAGCGTAATTAATTTGAACACCAGTTTTGGAAGTAACTGTTTTATAGTACTGAAAAAGTTGTTTTATATCATCTGTTGAAACAGTTTGTTGATTGGATTTAGGTACAAGCGTAATAAAGGCATGTTGCATATAAGTTCCTCCTAACTTAGTAGAATACTATCATTCTACATCCTACTGAATTTTTTGACAATTAAAAGGAGTATTCCTTTTTTTGTTTAATATACTAATGAAAGGTGATGTAGAAAGGTGGAAACCGATGTTTGAAAAATTGTATGATGAGCATGAAAGTGTGAAGGTACGATTTTTGGGGTTTATGACACATGATACTCGTTATGATTTTGGTGTTATTTATACAAATATGTTTTTTGGAAAGCTGCTCATTGTTTGTATGCAAACAGGAAGGTCTACTTTACTTGGAAGAGATGATGTAGAGAATGTGCAACATATACAGGAAGTTTTTAAATTAGGGTCAGAAGAGGAAGCAGCAGAGTTAGCTCAGTTTTTTAAATTTTTAGTCCCATCTACTTCTTTGCATGCGGAATATGAAGAATAATTAATGTAAAACAGTCGTACGTATAAATATGGCTGTTTTTTTGTTCGAATATCGCATACTAATTTAAATTAAAAATATTTAATGTGTTATACTAAAAACCTATTGACGTAAAAAGTATAACATATTAAAATAAAGACAGAAAGTTAAGCGGTTACAAAAGTTTTTGGGATTATAAACTTAGGGGGAAATGAAAAATGGGAACGATCGTATGTCAAGATTGTGAAGGTACAATTGCACACTTCGAGGATGAGAAAGTAACGGTACTTTACGGGAAATGTGGATCTTGCGGATGTGATCACACAGAGCATACAAAAGCCCAATAATTGATAGGAAATGGACAGCTAAAAGTTTTTAGGACCATAAACTTAGGGGGAAATGAAAAATGGGAACAATCGTATGCCAAGTATGTGAAGGAACAATCGGACATTTTGAAGATGAAAAAACGACAGTGCTTTACGGAAAATGTGGTACAAATTGTGACTGTGCTAATAGAGACAAGGCGAAAGCTTAATTATAAATAAGTAGATTATTATTAAAACTCAGGGGGAAATGAAAAGTGGGAACAATCGTATGCCAAGTATGTGAAGGAACAATCGGACATTTTGAAGATGAAAAATCAACAGTACTATACGGAAAATGTGGATCTCATTGCGAATGTGACCATAAAGAACATACAAAAGCTTAAATAAGAAGAAGCGCCTACATATGTAGGCGCTTTTTTTAATGAATTGTAGTTGTATGGCCAACTGTTGCAACGATTGCATCATCTCTAATCGGAATAAATCCTATCGATGTCTGTGGAGTGCTAGGAGAGGCGTAGTGGCTCATGAGACGGCTATCAATACGGGTAATAGTATCGGTCAAGAAAGCTGAAATAAAAGCGTAAGGGACTCGTCGTTCATTTAATGAGTATATAATTTCCTCTTTTGTTTTTACACCTACGCCATGTCCGTAAAAAAAGAAATTTCCTAGATAGATTGTATTTTCTCCTTGCCACTCGATCGTAGCTGGATTCACTTGTGGATTTTTAAAATAAACGAGATCACCTGGAACAAGATCGCCACCCGTTTTTGTTATGAGCTTTAAATCTTGATCGTAGTCCCACGTATAAAGTAAAAGGTTTGCAAAGAGACGGTTGAAAGTTTCTTCCTCATATAATGATAGTAAAGCTTTGTAAAAAATAATGATCATAGCGGTGGCGCATTCAGTTCCATATAGTTTTCCGTTTTTGAAAATATCTTGTATGGCAATGGAAGGGGGTATGTTTGGTAGTAGCTCGAATCCTCCAAGTGGTGTTCTTTTCCAATACTGGGGGTTGCAAAAGGATTGTTGAAATGTGCGAAACTGAAATCCACTTTGAAAAAGTTCTAATGCAGAAGTAATAATATTCACTCGCAAATTTAGATCAAAGCTGAGTTCATCAGATGTTCGGAAGGAATAAATTTCTTGATTTCCTGCCATTATCGATAAAATTTGTTGTTTCTCAGCTGCAAATGGCTCATATTCATTTGTGATATAAGGATGTACAATAGAACGGCCTATTACAATCATAATAGTATCCCCACCTATACGTTACATTACTTAATATCGTATGGGAAAAGAGAAAAAAGGTGAAAGAAAAGCCTATCAACTGATAGGCTTGTACTCTTTAATCACACGTAATGTTTGTAATGTCATATCTTCAGGACCTTGTACAGGCAAACCCGCTTCTAAGTTTTTACGAATATACTCTAAGTTATCTTGTGTAATAATTTCCCCCGGAGTAAAGATTGGAATCCCTGGCGGATAAACCATAACGAAATCAGCTATAATACGACCTGCTGCATTTTCAAACGGAATGACTTCTGTTTCCGAATAAAAAGCATCTCGAGGAGAAAGTGCTAGCACTGGTATTTCTGGAATTTCTACTTGTATTTGAACACCTTTATCGGCTTTATTTCTAAATGTTGCTGCTAAATCTTGTAATGCTGCAATAAGTGTATTTGTCTCACTTTCTGTATCCCCAAAAGTGACAAGACATAGTATGTTGTATAAATCCGAGAGTTCTACTTCAATGTTATATTGCCCTCTAAGCCATACTTCAGCCTGATGGCCTGTAATACCTAAATCTTTTACAGATACAATTATCTTTGTAGGATCGTAGTTAAAAGTAGCATCTGTACCTAGCATTTCTTTCCCAGGACAGTAAAGATCCTCAACAGCATTAATAGCATCACGAACTTGTTCCGCTAATTGAATTGTTTGTTCTATGAGTGCTGTTCCTTCTGTAGCAAGACGTTTTCTAGCAACATCTAGGGATGCTAACAAGATGTAAGAAGTTGATGTAGTCGTAAGCATGCTAATAATAGATTGAACATGTTTAACGTTCACAAGGCCTTCCTTCACGTTAAGAATAGAACTTTGCGTTAAAGATCCTCCTAATTTGTGAACACTTGTTGCTGCCATATCTGCACCGGCTTGCATCGCTGACATCGGCAATTCATCGTGAAAATGAATATGAACACCATGAGCCTCATCAACTAGTACAGGGATATCATAAGAATGGGCTAATTGGACAATCTGTTCTAAGTCCGCAGCAAAGCCAAAGTATGTTGGATTAATAACAAGTAAGCCTTTCGCATCTGAATGCTCTTCAAGTGCCTTTTTGACAGATTGAATTGTGATTCCGTGTGAAATACCAAGTTTTGGATCGATTTCAGGATGCATGAAAATCGGTTTTGCACCTGAGAAAATAATAGCTGACATTACTGATTTATGCACGTTTCGTGGCACTAGGATTTTGTCACCAGGACCGCACACGCTCATCACCATTGTCATTATTGCACCACTTGTACCTTGAATAGAAAAGAAAGTATGATCTGCACCAAATGCAGCGGCTGCTAAATCTTGTGCTTCTTTAATCATACCTTTTGGATGATGTAAATCATCGAGCGGCGCAATATTAATTAAATCAATTGCTAATGCATTATGCCCAATAAATTCGCGAAATGTAGGATCCATGCCCTGTCCTTTTTTGTGACCAGGAATATGGAATTGAATTGGATTTCGCTTACTGTGCTCAACTAAAGCGGTAAACAATGGTGTTTCGTATTGGGACAATCTATACACCCCTTCTTTTTCATAATATTTATTAGAGTTTGTTTTATATAATCTTGTTCTAAAAAAGTTAAGTGCTTTTTAGAATGAGACTTGTTTTTCTGCCAATCACAAAAGCATTTTTGAGATGGTAGGTTCACTTTATTTTCTATAAAACAAAAGCATTATATCACCAATAATTATAGATGTATAGAAAAAATATTTTTACAGTGAGTATGTTAAATAGTTATTTCCAATTAACTTATAGAGGAAGACAATTCCATCACAATGAATAAATAGTGTATAATGCAAAGTGGCTATAGTGAAGAAGAAAAAAATCCCTTTAAGATAGCATATTGAAATAAGAAGAAATGATAAATGAGGTGCGAAATGGAATATCAATATCCGTTAGATTATAATTGGTCAAATGAGGAAATGGTTGTAATTGTGAAGTTTTATGAAGCAATTGAGAAAGCATATGAAAAAGGAATTATAAGAGAAGAATTAATGGGATTATATCGTCGTTTTAAAGAGATTGTTCCATCTAAAGCAGAAGAGAAGAAAATTGATAAAGAGTTTCAAGAAGTAAGTGGATATTCTATATACCGTGCGATTCAAAGGGCGAAAGAAACTGAAGAACAAAAGCTTGTAAAAATGTAAAAAAATTTTGAAAAATGAAAACTGAAGTGATATAATGTGATAACAACTAAAAACGGACAATATAAATTGTCCGTTTTCTACTATCGATTACAAAGTGCATATAAAGGAAGGAGTGATTGCATCGTAGATTCAATCTTAGCAAGGAATTGTTCGTTGGTCATTGCTGAAAACTCCTCTGGTGATATATGAATACCAACTAATAATTCTGCTTTTTTCACAGTAGCTAGACGTTCAATCATCTTTTGTAAGTCTTCTGTTTCAAGTGTTTTATGTAATTTTACACTTGGTTTAGTATGGTCAATGGACCAAACGAAGTCATTTGGAATATTTGTTTTTAAATCATTTAAATGTTCTAAGAAGGCGTGAGCCGTCTCCACTTTTTGTGGACACTCATAGATTAAACCAAAGTATATGAAGGCATGAGTACCCCATAATCCAATTTGGAAATGTGGCAGCATTTTATAACCGCGTTTATTTGTTGAAAAAGCAACCCAAGTATCGTTTGGTGGATTGACTTTGCGGCGTGCATGTTTTGCTACATGATAAAAAAAGTTCTCATCAGTTTGTTTGGATAAATACGTTGCAAACTGTTCCCCTAAAGCTTCAAGCTTAGGATGAATGTTCGTTTTAATTGCACTCATTCGTTCTTCGAGACCATCAACTGTAAAGACCTCAAAATCAGTTGACTTGAATGTTTGTAGTGTCATGATTGTTCCTCCAACTCCTATTTTGCTTTTATTTTAGCATAGCTTGTACTATTCATAAAAAAAACAGCACAAAAAAATTTAAATAAAAAAATATAATTTTGTTGCATAGATGATTTATCCAACATAGTATAGTATAAAACAAAAAATCAGAAAATTGAATCAATTCTAGTCCGAGGGCAGACGAATATTGGGAGGAGGCAAATAATATGAGACAGGTGATTAATGCGTTAAAGAGAACAGATGCTGAAAAGAGAATACCGGTGCTACGTTTGGAGCTAGATTATGAATTAGCAACTTTATATGATGCGATGATGGAAAATGATAAACTGAAAAAAGAAGAGTGTGTACAAAAGTTAGAAGTGTTAAGACTTGAAATGATTCGTTTAGAAGCGTAATAATAGTATATGTATAAAAAATTAGTTGGTGCGAACCTTATAAAGGGTTCGTTTTTTCTGTGAACAGTATAGATCGGAGTGTTTAAACATGCAAGAAGTATGGAAAGACATCGATGCACACGCCAAACAGTGGATTCGAGATGCAGGAGAGTTTTTAATGGCATCAATGGAAAAAGCACTTACTATAGAAACGAAATCCAATGCAGCTGATTTAGTAACAAATATGGACCGAGAAATAGAACAGTTTTTAATTGGGAAAATTAAAGAAACATTCCCGAACCATAATATTTTAGGAGAAGAAGGTTATGGAGATGAGGTAACTTCTTCTGATGGGGTTGTTTGGTTAATTGATCCAATTGATGGCACGATGAACTTTGTTCATCAAAAAAGAAATTTCGCAATTTCAATTGGAATTTATGAGAACGGTATCGGAAAGGTTGGACTCATTTATGATCCAGTTCATGATGAATTATACCATTCGGTAAAGGGAGCTGGAGCATTTTGTAATGAAGTACCAATACCTTTATTGGAAAAAGGAACTGTAGAGCAAGGTATTGTAGCTTTAAATGCGATATGGCTTACTGACAATCCAATGCTTAATAAGGAAAGTATGATGGCACTGGTTAAGAAAGCAAGAGGCACGAGATCATATGGCTGTGCAGCGTTAGAGATGGTATACGTTGCAACAGGAAGAATAGATGCATATGTAACGCCGAGATTATCACCATGGGATTTTGGTGGGGGACGGATAATTGTAGAGGAAGTTGGAGGCAAGGTGACAACTTTTTCTGGATCCCCGCTTTCTATCGTAGAGAAGAGCAGCGTATTAGTTGCAAAACCAGGAGTGTATGAAGAGTTGTTACGATTTATAGCGGAGTAACAAAAAAAGTAAGAGGCTGTATAAGCGCTTCTTACTTTTTGACGTTATTTCGATTTACGCATTTTTCTTTTTGTTACAAAACCGTATCCAACTGTAACAAATGTGCCGATAATGCAAATAATAATACCGATGGGACTATTTTCAGCAACCATAATGCCGATACCGATTAAGAAAATAACACCGATAATTGCAGTTAATAAAAAGCGATATTGAATGTGTTCCATTTCTTCACCCTCCAATCTCATTTTACTTTCACAAAAGTAAGAATACAACTATATTTTCATTCTTGATTTTATTTTGATTGCCATTGTATCCCCTTCGCTCTTATAATAGAGAAGGATTAAAAAGACATTAGGAGTTGGACATGTTGAAAAAACGACAAGATTTACGAAATATAGCAATTATTGCCCACGTTGACCATGGTAAAACAACACTTGTTGACCAGTTATTACGTCAAGCGGGGACGTTCCGTGCGAATGAACATATTGAAGAACGCGCAATGGACTCAAACGATCTAGAAAGAGAACGTGGTATTACAATTTTAGCGAAGAATACTGCGATTCACTATGAAGATAAAAGAATTAACATTTTAGATACACCTGGTCACGCTGACTTCGGTGGAGAAGTAGAACGTATCATGAAAATGGTTGATGGTGTTCTACTTGTTGTTGATGCATATGAAGGTTGTATGCCACAAACACGATTTGTTTTAAAGAAAGCTCTTGAGCAAAACTTAACTCCAATCGTTGTTGTAAACAAAATTGACCGTGACTTCGCTCGCCCTGATGAAGTAGTTGATGAAGTAGTTGACTTATTCATCGAACTTGGTGCAAACGAAGATCAATTAGAGTTCCCAGTTGTATTTGCATCAGCAATGAACGGAACAGCAAGCTTAGATTCAAATCCAGCAAATCAAGAAGAGAATATGAAATCATTGTTTGACACAATTATTGAACATATTCCAGCACCAGTTGATAACAGCGAAGAGCCACTTCAATTCCAAGTAGCACTTCTTGATTACAATGACTATGTTGGTCGTATCGGGGTTGGACGCGTATTCCGTGGTACAATGAAAGTAGGACAACAAGTTGCATTAATGAAAGTTGATGGAACTGTAAAACAATTCCGTGTAACGAAATTATTTGGTTACATTGGATTAAAACGTCAAGAAATTGAAGAAGCAAAAGCTGGAGATTTAGTAGCTGTTTCGGGTATGGAAGACATTAACGTAGGTGAAACGGTATGTCCGGTTGAGCATGAAGAGGCTTTACCATTATTACGTATTGATGAGCCAACACTACAAATGACATTCCTTGTAAATAACAGCCCATTTGCAGGTCGTGAAGGTAAATTCATTACATCTCGGAAAATTGAAGAGCGTCTTCGTTCACAATTAGAAACAGATGTAAGTTTACGTGTAGATAATACAGATTCTCCTGATGCGTGGATCGTATCTGGACGCGGGGAATTACATTTATCTATCCTAATTGAAAACATGCGTCGTGAAGGTTATGAACTACAAGTATCTAAGCCTGAAGTAATTATTAAAGAAGTTGATGGCGTAAGATGTGAGCCTGTAGAGCGCGTGCAAATCGATGTACCTGAAGAATACACTGGTTCTATTATGGAATCTATGGGTGCACGTAAAGGTGAAATGTTAGATATGGTGAATAACGGAAACGGTCAAGTTCGCCTTACTTTCATGGTTCCAGCACGTGGTTTAATTGGTTACACAACAGAATTCTTAACATTAACTCGTGGTTACGGTATTTTAAACCATACATTCGATTGCTACCAACCAGTACACGCTGGACAAGTTGGTGGACGTCGCCAAGGTGTTCTAGTTTCACTTGAAACAGGAAAAGCATCACAATACGGTATTATGCAAGTTGAAGACCGTGGTGTAATCTTCGTTGAACCAGGTACAGAAGTATATGCTGGTATGATTGTTGGAGAACATACTCGTGAGAATGACTTAACAGTTAACGTTGTAAAAATGAAACAACAAACTAATATTCGTTCTGCGACGAAAGATCAAACTTCAACAATGAAAAAACCACGCTTAATGACTTTAGAAGAGTCATTAGAGTACTTAAACGATGACGAGTTCTGTGAAGTAACTCCAGAATCAATTCGTCTACGTAAAAAGATTCTTGATAAGAGCGAGCGCGAAAGAGCTGCTAAGAAAAAGAAATCTGTAGAAGCGTAAAATAATAGAACAGCTACCTTTGAGGGGTGGCTGTTTTTTATTGTATTTATTTTTGGAATATTTACTCTTTTTTGTGGACAGTATTTTTTTTGCGGGTTACTCTTGTATTAAGTACATAAATAAAATTTGTTTCTTGTGAGAAAGGGGGATGAATGATGTTAGAAAGAATGTCGTTTTTTGCGAAATTATGTAAAGTTGATGAAAATCCGGAACTAGGGATGTGGTTGCTGTATGGCATCATTATTATATTAAGTGCACTTGTGTATAATTTAGGTTTTGCAAGAAAACTATCAATAATAAAAAATATAGTGATATATATATCGTTAGCGATTGGATGTACAGTTTTAACTTTCTTTGCAGTTTTTTTACCTGTTGGAGAGGGCCTTGTTGTAGCGGCAATTGTACTTGGGATTTATAGGTTGCGTTTACGTCAAGCGAGACAACAAAAAGCAGGGTGAGGGGGCAAATTTTTATGCGTTCAGTACAAGATGCGTTATATAATTGGTTAACAATTAAAACAGTTGCCGAAGCACGTCCAGATGATCGTGCTGCACAAGAAACGTATTTGTTATTTGAAAATATGATATATGAAGAACATAAATTAAAGAATGTGGAAGTTAAAAAGAATGAAGAAATGTATTTGATTACATATGAAATGAATGGAGAAAGAAAATCTGCAAGGTTTCCGTTAGAAGCTATTGATTGTTTTGTGGATCAAATGAATCGTGAACCTGAAAAATATAAATAAGTCCTTATCTATATGATTAAGGACTTATTTACATTTTACCAATCGTCTTCGACTTTTTTATCACGGTATAATCGGAAATTACCACTTGCATGACGTTCCATCGTACGTTCTGCAATTCGTTCCGAACATTCCATGCACATATATGTATGAATAGGGCGGTTACGTAGTTTTTTTGCCATAGGATTTTCATCATCTAACATATCTTTTTTATCACAAATCATACACTTGACTCTCATTTCGTCACCTCAATACGAATTCTATCAGTATAAGTATATCATGGAAGTGTAATATTTTTGAATAATAGCGGGAAAAAATAATATTTTCGCAATTCGAAAAATAAGTTATGATAAGGATATAGTAAGTATATTTGGAGGTGGAAATATGGCGAATGTAGTAGATCCTACATTAACAGATGATTTAGTACAAACGTTACGTAAAGAATGTATTGTTATGGTAGCAACAACAGACTTCGAAAAACAAGTTCCTAACGTAAGTGCTATTTCTTGGGTGTATGCAGTGAGTAAAACTAGTATTCGATTTGCAGTAGATCAACGTTCACGTATTGTGGAAAATATACGGCATAGTACTGGGCTAGTATTGACTATAATGGCGAATGAATCCGTATTTTCCATTAGTGGTGCAGGTGAAATTTTGACTGATAGAATGGAAGGCATTCCTCTAAAATTAACTGTAATAGAAGTAAATGTACAAGAAGTACGTGATGTTATGTTTTATGGAGCGAAGCTTGCAACTGAGCCAACCTATGAAAAAACATATGATATTCGCGCAGCGAAAAAGCTGGATAACCAAGTGTTAGTAGGAATAAAAGAATTATAAATGTGATAAATAAGAAAATAAGTTATTAACTTTTGTAATCAGTTATTGTGATTTTATGTTAATAATTATAATTAAAAGTAATATATTGAATAGAAATGAATAAAAAATAAATAAAAGGTTTCATGGTTATGAATTTCGATTCTACCTCGTTTATACGGTACATATAATTATAACAATGGTTCGTCCATATTTTATGGATGAAACCCTTGTTCTACAAATTTAAAAGTGGAGTCAGGGGGTAACAGGTTGGATAAAATTTATGTGTTAGATACGAATGTACTTTTGCAGGATCCTTTATCTATTTTTTCATTTGAAACAAATGAAGTAGTGATTCCAGCAGTTGTATTAGAAGAGGTTGATTCGAAAAAACGTTATATGGATGAAGTAGGACGAAACGCTCGTTATGTATCTAAGTTAATAGACAAATTTCGTGAAATAGGAAAGCTGCATGAAAGTATTCCGTTAGAAAACGGCGGTACATTTCGTATTGAATTAAATCATCGTTCATTTGTTCAACTACAAGATATTTTTGTAGAAAAAACAAATGATAATCGAATTTTAGCTGTAGCAAAAAATCTATCTTTAGAAGAACAAGAAAAAGAGGACGGGAAGTCTGTTATTTTAGTAAGTAAAGACGTGCTCGTAAGGGTAAAAGCTGATGCAATTGGTTTGAAGGCGGAAGATTATTTAAGTGATCGTGTAATTGAAGTAGATAATATATATTCAGGATTTTTAGAAGGGTATATATCAAAAGAGCAATTAGATTATTTTTATGAAAAAGGTGAATTGCCTTTATCCGAAATTGCAAATCACCCTTTTTATCCAAATCAGTTTGTAGTAATGAAAGATGCATTAGGGGGATCTAGTTCAGCACTTGGCATTGTGGATCATTTAGGTAAGAAGGTAAAGAAACTTATTTTTCACAATGAACAAGTATGGGGGATACGACCACGAAATGTGCAGCAAATTATGGGGTTAGAATTGTTGCTTCGTGAAGATATTCCGCTAGTAACGTTAACGGGGAAAGCTGGTACAGGAAAAACATTACTCGCGTTGGCTTCAGGACTCATGCAAACGGAAGATTTAGGACTATATAAAAAACTACTCGTTGCAAGGCCAATTGTTCCAGTCGGAAAAGATATCGGTTATTTACCAGGAGAAAAAGAAGAAAAGTTAAGACCATGGATGCAACCGATTTTTGATAATCTAGAGTACTTATTTAATACGAAAAAGCCAGGAGAGTTAGATGCTATTTTAGCTGGAATGGGTTCGATTGAAGTAGAGGCCCTTACCTATATACGTGGGAGAAGTATTCCAGATCAGTTCATTATAATTGATGAAGCACAAAATTTAACGAAGCATGAAGTGAAAACGATATTAACAAGGGTAGGAGAAAAAAGTAAAATTGTATTAATGGGGGATCCTCAGCAAATTGATCACCCGTATTTGGATGAATATAATAATGGTTTAACATATGTTGTAGAGAAGTTTAAAGAGCAACGTATTAGTGGTCATGTAAAGTTTGTTAAAGGGGAGCGGTCTAATTTAGCTCAACTTGCAGCGGATTTATTATAAAAGGAGTGAGCTGAGGCTCACTCCTTTTTCTTCCAAGTATACACTTTAAATAATTGTAAATTTACGGATGTTACGGATTGGATTTTGTCTATTAGATCCATCATTGTAATATAGATGAACAGGTCCATCCTCTTTTAATGGCTTTCCTTCTTTTGAAAAACCAAGAATAGCATTTTCTACAGTTTCTAATGGAAGTATTATTGTTTGATCTACTGTTTCAATTTCGACTTGCGTAGCGTCCTCTGAAATTTCGGCGTTAGCAAGAAATGGATGAAATGGTATACCGAACGTTCCAGTAATTAGTTGTTCTTTTTTATATTTCTTTACACTTTGTTGTATCGGTGGAAACGCAGCACCATCACGGATTTCGCGATCCCAATGCTCTGAAGTGTTTTTTAAATAAGCTTCTAGTTCTGAAGTGTTTTCTCTTGTTTCATCAAAGTAAGTTGTCAAATCTACTTTTCGATCATCAAAGATCCAAACAGTTGGATCGATAGTGATTGGAAAACGAACTTTTCCATTAATAAATAAAATTTCGCTCATTGTTGTTCCCCCATTTGTGTTATACTCCCACTTTTCAGTATAATAGCATTAGACACGGTTGTCACAAAAAATGTTTCTATTGCAATTTACTAAAACTATCGCTAATATTAATAGATAGGAGAGAGTAGGACGGAAACGGAGGGAATCAATTTGGCGTCTGAGACAGTATCAAATCATCAGGAAAAGGCACTAGCCCTTCTACAAGCGGATGCGGAGAAGATTTTAAGACTTATTAAGGTGCAAATGGACAATCTTACAATGCCGCAATGTCCATTATATGAAGAAGTGTTAGACACACAAATGTTTGGACTATCCCGCGAGGTCGATTTTGCAGTTCGCCTTGGTCTTATTGCAGAAGAACAAGGGAAAGCAATGTTAGGAGAGCTTGAACGTGAGTTATCTGCACTTCATGAAGCATTTACGAACAAACAACAATAACGGGTTCAAATAGGGGGGCTCAAACTGAAATAGTTTGGGCTTTTTATTTGTATAATAAAGCAGGAAGAATCAATGTACATATGGAATACAACAATAATTAAATTGAAACAGAAAGAGGAAATGAAATGAAAAGAGTATGGAAATCAATGGATTATTCATTGTTACTTCCTCTTGTTATCTTATGTGTGTTGGGAGTTATAATGGTATATAGTTCTAGTTCCATTGTCGCGATTTCACGATTTGATAAACCAGCAAATTTCTTTTTTAAAAGACAATTAATTACTTTAGTTGTTGGGACAATAGTATTAATAATTATTGCTACTATCCCATATAAAGTTTGGAGAAAACGAATTTTTTTGTTGGGGAGTTACGGTGCTAGTGTTGCCTTATTAGCTGCAGCTGCCTTTTTCACTAAGTCAGTAAATGGTGCAAACGGATGGATATTTGGAATACAGCCTGCGGAATTTGTAAAGATAACGGTTATCCTCGTCTTAGCTCATTTTTTTGCGAAAAGACAAGAAACGAATACACCTGTTTTTAAAGGGTCAGGTCCAGTACTTATTGGTGTTGGTATAATCATGTTTTTAATATTAAAGCAAAATGATTTAGGTACTGATTTGTTAATTGCAGGAACAGTAGGAATTATGTTTCTTTGTTCGGGAGTACAGGTTAACTTATGGATTAAACGAATTGGTTTAACTTCTATAGTATGGATTCCGGCACTATATCTTCTTGGTAATTATGCATTAAATCCATATCAAAAGGCACGTTTTTCTGTTTTCCTTGATCCGTTTAATGATCCTCAAAAGGATGGATTTCAATTAGTGAATTCATTTATTGGAATTGCTTCTGGAGGGCTTAATGGTAGAGGTTTAGGGAATAGTGTACAAAAATATGGTTATTTACCAGAACCGCAAACGGATTTTATAATGGCAATTATATCTGAAGAACTTGGTTTTATAGGTGTAGCTATCATTTTAATCTGTTTATTACTTATTATTATTCGGTCATTTAGAGTTGCACAAAAGTGTACAGATCCATTTGGAAGTTTAATAGCTATCGGAATTGCAAGCTTGTTTGGAGTTCAAACGTTTATCAATGTCGGTGGTATGTCTGGAGTAATACCGCTAACAGGGGTACCATTACCGTTTGTTAGTTACGGCGGAAGTTCTTTATTAGCTAATCTACTTGCAATGGGAATACTACTCAATATTGCTAGTCACGTGAAACGACAAGAGAAACAACAGAATGGTCTAATGAAAGAAAGAGAACAAAATGGACCACATCTTGTAGTTGTAAAATAAAAACACATTATGCTTTAGAGCATAATGTGTTTTTTTATTTTTTAGTTGTTTTAAATAGGATGTATTAATTTCTCTTTCAGTTAAAAGATATATCACATTAACTCAAATGTGATATACAATTAAGTTGTTAGAAAAGGAAGAGGTATGCTATACTATTTTTGTGAAACAAATTGATCAGAAAACTTATCATTTGTTAAAAAATAAGGTATGATGGATAAAAATAAAGTGAAGCTTTCTAAGTATAATATAATATAGAAAGTGAAGAACTTCACGCTCTTTAGGGTGTGTATATATTTTATCTCTAGAGTGGTAGGAAAGTAGAGGGGGAAAATCATGACAAAGCTGCAACGTATTCAAAAAGTATTGGTAGCTAACCGTGGAGAGATTGCAATTCGTGTGTTTCGAGCTTGTTCGGAACTTGGATTAAAAACAGTTGCAATCTATTCTAAAGAGGATAGTGGTTCTTATCATCGTTATAAAGCCGATGAGTCCTATTTAGTTGGGGAAGGGAAAAAGCCAATTGATGCTTATCTAGATATTGAGGGCATTATTGAGATTGCGAAAAGTAATCATGTAGATGCAATCCACCCTGGATATGGTTTCTTATCAGAAAATATTCAATTCGCAAAACGTTGTGAAGAAGAAGGGATTATCTTTATTGGTCCAAAGAGTAAGCATTTAGATATGTTTGGAGATAAAGTGAAAGCAAGAACACAAGCGCAGCTAGCACAAATTCCAGTTATTCCTGGTAGTGATGGGCCGGTAAATTCAGTAGAAGAAGTTGGAGAATTTGCTGAAAAGTATGATTACCCGATTATTATTAAAGCTTCCCTTGGTGGTGGCGGTCGTGGTATGCGTATTGTACGTAGTAGTGAAGAATTAAGAGAATCGTATAATCGAGCGAAGTCAGAAGCGAAAGCAGCCTTTGGTAATGATGAAGTATACGTTGAAAAATTCGTTGAAAAACCTAAACATATAGAAGTTCAAATTTTAGCAGATGAAGAGGGCAATGTTGTTCATTTATACGAGCGTGACTGTTCTGTACAACGTCGTCACCAAAAAGTGGTAGAAATCGCACCTAGTGTGTCGCTTTCAGATGATTTGCGTCAGCGTATTTGTGATGCGGCTGTGAAATTAACGAAAAATGTAAATTATTTAAACGCAGGAACAGTAGAATTTCTTGTAAAAGGTGATGAGTTTTACTTTATTGAAGTAAATCCGCGTGTTCAAGTTGAACATACAATTACAGAAATGATTACAGGGGTAGATATCGTTCAATCGCAAATTTTAATAGCTGATGGACATGCATTACATAGTAAAATGGTAGGTGTTCCGAAGCAAGAGGAAGTAGTTGTTCATGGATTTGCGATCCAATCTCGTGTAACGACTGAGGACCCACTAAATAATTTCATGCCGGATACAGGGAAAATTATGGCATACCGATCAGGCGGTGGTTTCGGTGTTCGTCTTGATACAGGTAATAGTTTCCAAGGTGCTGTTATTACACCGTACTATGATTCTTTACTTGTAAAAGTTACAACATGGGCACTTACTTTTGAACAAGCTGCTGCGAAAATGGAACGTAACTTAAAAGAATTCCGTATTCGTGGTATTAAAACAAATATTCCATTCCTAGAGAATGTAGTAAAACATAAAAACTTCTTATCAGGAGAATATGACACTTCATTTATTGATGCGTCACCTGAACTATTCCTGTTCCCGAAACGTAAAGACCGCGGAACAAAAATGTTAAATTACATTGGGTCAGTAACAGTAAATGGCTTCCCAGGAGTAGGGAAAAAAGAGAAACCAATTTTCCCGGATGCTCGTATACCGAATGTATTACACTCAGAGCCGGTTCAAAATGGAACAAAACAAATTTTGGATGAGCGTGGAGCGGACGGATTAGTAAAATGGGTACAAGATCAAAAGCGTGTACTTTTAACGGATACAACATTCCGTGATGCGCATCAGTCATTACTGGCGACGCGTATTCGTACAAAAGATTTACATCAAATTGCAGAGCCGACAGCGAGAATGTTACCGAACCTATTCTCAGCGGAAATGTGGGGTGGTGCAACGTTTGATGTTGCATATCGTTTCTTAAAGGAAGATCCATGGGAACGATTACTAGATCTTCGTGAAAAAATGCCAAACGTTTTATTCCAAATGTTACTTCGCTCTTCAAACGCAGTTGGTTACAAAAACTATCCGGATAATTTAATTCAAAAATTTGTGGAATGTTCTGCTCAAGCTGGAATTGATGTGTTCCGTATTTTTGATAGCTTAAACTGGGTAGAAGGTATGAGAGTTGCGATTGATGCTGTACGAGATACTGGTAAAATTGCAGAAGCAACAATGTGCTACACAGGAGATATTCATGATCCGTTACGTAGTAAATATGATTTAAATTACTATAAAAACTTAGCAAAAGAGTTAGAAGCATCAGGAGCACATATATTAGGAATTAAAGATATGGCAGGCTTATTAAAACCTAATGCGGCATATGATTTAGTTTCTGCATTAAAAGAGACGGTATCGATTCCGATTCACTTGCATACACACGATACGAGTGGAAATGGTATATTAACGTATACAAAGGCAATTGAAGCAGGTGTTGACATTGTCGATGTAGCAGTAAGTTCTATGGCTGGTCAAACGTCACAACCAAGTGCGAACACGCTATACTATGCATTAGGTGGAAACGAAAGACAGCCAGACGTTAATATAGATTCATTAGAAAAACTATCTCATTATTGGGAAGATGTACGTAAATACTACGCACCGTTTGAAAGTGGTATGAATGCACCTCATACAGAGGTATATATGCACGAAATGCCAGGCGGACAGTATAGTAATCTACAACAACAAGCGAAAGCGGTTGGTTTAGGAGATCGCTTCGATGAAGTGAAAGTAATGTACCGCCGTGTGAATGACATGTTTGGCGATATTGTTAAAGTAACGCCATCATCTAAAGTTGTCGGTGATATGGCATTATTTATGGTTCAAAATCACTTAACAGAACAAGATGTTTTAGAGCGTGGGCATTCTATGGACTTCCCAGGATCTGTTGTTGAAATGTTCTCAGGAGATTTAGGACAGCCATATGGTGGTTTCCCGAAAAAGTTGCAAGAAATTATTTTAAAAGGGAAAGAGCCATTAACAGTAAGACCGGGTGAATTATTAGAGCCAGTAGATTTCGATGCGTTAAAAGAAGAGCTATTCCATAAGCTTGGACGCGAAGTGACGATTTTTGATGTAGTTGCATATGCATTATATCCAAAAGTATTTATGGATTACGAAAAAGTTGCTGAGCTTTATGGAAGTGTATCTGTGCTTGATACACCGACATTCTTCTATGGTATGAGACTTGGTGAAGAAATCAATGTGGAAATCGAACAAGGTAAAACATTGATGGTTAAACTAGTATCAATCGGAGAGCCTCAGCCAGATGGAAATCGTGTTCTTTACTTGGAGTTTAACGGTCAACCACGTGAGATAGTTGTGAAAGACGAAAGTGTGAAAGCAACAGTGGCACAACGTGTGAAAGGAAACCGTGAAAACCCAAACCACATTAGTGCAACAATGCCAGGAACGGTTATTAAAGTAGTTGTTAAAGAAGGCGATGAAGTGAAAAAAGGCGATTCTATGGCAATTACAGAAGCGATGAAAATGGAAACGACAGTTCAAGCGCCGTTCAATGGGAAAGTGAAAAAAGTATATGTTAACGATGGAGATGCAATTCAGACGGGTGACTTACTCATTGAATTAGATCACTAAAAAAGAAAAAGAGCTGTGTAAATGCAGCTCTTTTTTTTATCCCGCTATTCGCCGGGCAGTAAGACACCCGCCTCAAAATTCAGCGAAAACAAAGAAGTTAGATGGGGGATCAACTGCCCATAAAAGCCTGATTGGTGCGGGCTAATAATCAGTGGGGGGATGAAGACCCCCACTGATTAAAGTTTCACTTTATTGCAAAAAATACCTTGCCAATTCAGCAAGGTATTTTAATTTAAATTTATTTTGTTTGTTTAGAAGTTGATTCAGCTTCTTTTGCATTCACTTTACTTCGTGTACCTAACATAACTAAATAGCATAGTACAGCAAACAAGCAAGAAATGAATAGTGAATGTAATAATGCCATTACTAAATTAGCATTTGTAAATACGACTAAAATTCCTACGATAGCTTGAAGTGTAACAAGGATAAATGAAATGATCCATCCCCAGTATACGACAGGCTGCTGCTTGTAATGGCGAATAGCGAGAATCATCGCGTATAGTATCCAAGCGAAAATTAACATCGCTGCAACTCTATGTCCCATTTGAACCCATTCATGTAGTTGAGATGGCATAGGTCTATTTTTGCTACATAAAGGAAAGTCTGGACAGGCTAAGCTAGCTCGTTCGTGACGTACTAAAGCACCTGTGTAGACGACAATATAACTGTAAATTGTTACACCATAAATATGAAATTTCATTTTTTTGTCCATAATAAGTGAACGTGCATCAAATTTCTGATCAATTTCAAAGATAAGACACGTTAATAAAATGACAGAAGCAAATGAAATTAAGGAAATACCGAAATGGATAGCAAGTACAGCTGGCATTTGTCCCCAAACAACTGCTGCCGCTCCCATTAATGCTTGCGCAACTAAAAATACGAAGGATAAAATTGCTAACGTTTTTGTTTCGCGCACATGTTTATAATATTTCCAGGACAAAATACAAAGGAGAGTGACAAGAATTCCTGCTGATCCTGATGTAAGGCGGTGACTTAGTTCAATAATAGTTTCCATTGATAAATTAGATGGAACAAATTCACCGTTACAAAGTGGCCATGATTTACCGCACCCTTGGCCAGAACCTGTTTTTGTAACTAAGGCGCCTCCTAGTAAAACTATTAATAAATCAAGACTCGTAATGACTGCTAACCATTTAATAAAGCGTTGCAATCTATTTCACCATCTTTCTGCTATGAAGTTATTGCGAAATATTTTCATTCCATTATGTATAGAATAAAAAGCGCTAGTTTCTATGATATATAAAAAATAATAAAATAGCAAAGAAATGGCGGGGGCAGACAGGGGAGAGAAAATGGGTGTGGAAATAGGATATATAAGGGAATTTTTAGGTGAAAAACAGGCTATTTTGAAAAGATATGGGGAGAATACGTGTTAAATATGACAAAAAAGTTTATTATAGAAGGTAACATCATGTTATGATAAGGACAAGTAAGAATTAAGTTTTTATATTCGACACAAAAAGTTCATGTTTTCTTCACAAAATGTTCGGGAAATATGATTTAATATATTGGAGTATGGGCGTAGATTAGTAGTAGAATGGATTAACAATATTTCTACTGTAATAATATTGCTATATAGAAGCGAAATATTTCATTCGAAATAGGCGCAAAAAGAAAGATGAAAGTTTTAAGAGGGGGTTAAAGTGATGAGCCATGCAACAAGTGAGCTGCATGATGAGTCAGCTGTTACAAGTGTACCGGAAACAACTCGGCTACAAGATTTATCAGCGCTCGTTAAAATGGGGATTGTAAACTCAAATACACTTACTGTATTTACAGGATTTTGGTTGGCATTACATTTTAATGGATTAAGTGTGATGGACAATCTGGATAAGTTATTCTTTACAATCGTTGGTTCTGGATTAATTATGGCAGGGGTATGTTGTTTAAATAACTACATTGATCGAGACATCGACCCGTTAATGGAAAGAACAAAAACCCGTCCAACAGTTACTGGGAAGTATAAACCGGGATTTGCACTTACATTTGGACTAGTTATATTACTTCTTGGATTTGTATTTTTATTATTAACAACACCAATGGCAGTATTAATGGGATTTATTGGTGCTTTCACATATGTTGTCTTATATACGTTATGGACAAAGAGAAAGTATACACTAAATACTGTTGTAGGTAGTATATCTGGAGCAGTTCCACCTTTAATTGGATGGGCAGCAATCGATCCATCTTTAGGCCATCCAATTGCTTGGATGTTATTTTTAATTATGTTTATTTGGCAAATCCCACATTTCCTCGCATTAGCGATGAAACGTGTTGATGAATATCGAAATGCAGGAATTCCAATGCTTCCTGTAGTTCATGGATTTGAAATTACGAAACGCCAAATTATGATTTGGACAGTATGTTTATTACCACTACCATTTTATATGAGTGGACTAGGGATAACATTTATGGTAATTGCAACATTGTTAAACATCGGATGGATCGTTTTAGGATTTTATGGCTTCCGTAAGCAAGATGACATCAAATGGTCCGTACAAATGTTTGTTTATTCCCTAAATTATTTAACAATCTTATTTGTATCAATGATTGTAGTTACATTCTTCTAAGACAACGACATAATTGGATTTCTTTACGTTGAGATTTACTTTACTTAACTATAAAGTACAATCTAATTCACAAGGAAAGTGGGGGTTGTTTGTATGAAGAAACAGTGGCGACTGCTTTCGTTCGTTTCACTGCTGGCTTTACTGTTAGGGGGATGCGGTAAAGCCTTTCAATCTACTTTAATTCCGCAAGGAGAAGTAGCAAAAATGCAATATGATTTGCTCTTACTAGCAACTGCGATTATGGTAGGAGTAGTACTAGTAGTTACTATTATTTTCTTATATGTAATTGTGCGTTTCCGACAAAAGAAAGGTCAGGAAGATTATATTCCAGAGCAAGTTGAAGGGAATCACAAACTAGAAATTATTTGGACAGTTATTCCGATTATTCTTTTGTTAATCTTAGCTGTTCCGACGGTTACATATACATTCAAACTTGCTGATGTAAGTGCGATGGAGAAAAAGAATATTGATAAAGATACTATCGTTGTTGATGTAACAGCGAATCTTTATTGGTGGGAATTTTCTTATAAATCAGAAAAAATAGTAACTTCTCAAGATTTAGTCATCCCCACAGGTAAGAAAGTGTATTTGAATTTGAAGGGTGCCGATATTAAACATTCGTTTTGGGTTCCATCTTTAGCTGGGAAAATGGATACAAATACAGACAATGTGAACAAAATGTGGTTAAAGGCAGATAAATCGGGCACTTATAATGGTTTTTGTACAGAATTTTGCGGCCCATCACATTCTTTAATGCAATTCAAAGTGAAAGCTTTAGATGAAAGCGAGTACAAAAAGTGGCTTGCTGATATGAAGAAGATTGATGGGAAGAAAGAAGTAGCTTCAACAAAGGCGCAAGAGGGCCAAGAAATATTTAATAAAAGCTGTATTGGTTGTCACGCAGTTGGATCTAATGATAGTAGACCACCTTCCGCTCGTATCGCACCAAACTTAGCAAACTTTGCGGATCGCGATATGGTTGCCGGTATTGCCGAAAACAATGAAGAAAACTTAAAAAAATGGCTGAAAGATCCTGAAAATATGAAACCAGGAAATAAAATGACTGGTAAATATGGCAACTTAACGGATGATCAAATTGATGCATTAAATGCATACTTACAAACGTTAAAAGTTGAAAAGTAAAGAGGGATTATTCGCGAAGGGGAGGTTGAAAACGTGAGTTCTGTAGCAAAAAAACAGGGGATGGGTGCTGTCATATGGGATTATTTAACGACAGTAGACCATAAAAAGATTGCCATTCTCTATTTAATTGCAGGTGGATTGTTTTTTATAATAGGCGGAATAGAAGCTCTATTTATTCGCCTTCAATTAGCGATTCCTAACAACGCTTTTCTTGTTGGGGATGCTTATAATCAAATATTAACGATGCACGGTACAACAATGATTTTCCTCGCAGCTATGCCACTCGTGTTTGCATTTATGAACGCCGCTGTACCACTTCAAATTGGTGCACGTGATGTAGCGTTCCCGTTTTTGAATTCACTCGGATTTTGGTTGTTTTTCTTTGGTGGAGTATTTTTAAATTTAAGTTGGTTTTTAGGTGGAGCACCTGATGCAGGCTGGACATCTTATGCATCTTTAGCTTTAGCCTCTAAAGGCCATGGTGTTGATTTTTATGTACTCGGCTTGCAAATCTCCGGTATTGGTACATTAATTGGAGGTATTAACTTCCTTGTAACCATTATTAATATGCGTGCGCCAGGAATGACGTATATGCGTATGCCGATGTTTACATGGACGACATTTGTAACATCTTCTCTAATATTATTCGCTTTTCCGCCGTTAACTGTAGGATTAGGACTTTTAATGTTAGATCGTTTATTTGGAACAAGTTTCTTTAATCCAGCATTGGGCGGGAATACGATTATATGGGAGCATTTATTCTGGATTTTCGGTCATCCAGAAGTATACATTCTTATACTCCCAGCTTTCGGAATATTCTCAGAAATCTTCGCGACATTTTCGAAAAAACGATTATTTGGTTATTCGTCGATGGTGTTCGCGACAGTATTAATTGGATTCTTAGGATTTATGGTATGGGCGCATCATATGTTTACTGTTGGACTTGGTCCAGTTGCAAATGCTATTTTCTCAGTTGCAACAATGGCGATTGCAGTACCGACCGGTATTAAAATATTCAACTGGCTCTTTACGATGTGGGGAGGAAGTATTCGTTTTACGACACCGATGATGTGGGCAGTAGCTTTCATTCCATCATTCGTAATGGGTGGAGTTACAGGTGTTATGCTAGCATCTGCACCAGCGGATTATCAATTTCATGATAACTATTTCGTAGTAGCTCACTTTCATTATGTAATTGTCGGCGGTGTTGTATTTGGTTTACTTGCAGGAGCTCATTATTATTGGCCACTGATGTTTAATAAAGTATTGAATGAAACGTTAGGAAAGATAACATTTTGGCTATTCTTTATCGGTTTCCATTTAACGTTCTTCATACAGCATTTCCTTGGTTTAATTGGTATGCCACGTCGTTACTACACATATCTTGAAGGCCAAGGGTTGGAAATGGGGAATATGATTAGTTCTATTGGAGCGGTATTTATGGCTCTTGGAACGATTGTTCTTCTATTCAATGTAATTAAAACGACAGTTTCAAAAGAAAAGGCTGGTCGTGATCCATGGGATGCACGTACATTAGAATGGACAATGCCAGCACCAACACCAGAATATAACTTTAAACAATTACCATTTGTTCGCGGGTTAGATCCGTTTTGGATTGAAAAACGTGAAGGGAATAAAGAAATGACAGCGGCGGAACCAATTGGTGATATTCATATGCCAAATCCATCGTTTTCACCATTTATCATTTCTTTAGGATTGTTTATAGCGGCATTCGGTGCAATGTATATGCAGGGTGGAAAAGATAAGTTTTGGTTATTAGTAGCAATTATCGGTTTAATCATTACATTTGGTACAATGTTCCTACGTTCAGTAATCGATGATCATGGATATCATATTCATAAGGAAGATAAGGGGGGCAAGGCATAATGCATGTAGATGAAAAATTAACGAATGAAACATTTCCAGCAGAGCCTGAAAAAGCAACCCTTGAGGGAAAAAATAAGTTCGTCGGTTTTTGGTTATTTCTTGGAGGCGAAACAGTATTGTTCGCTTCCTTGTTTGGCACATATTTAGCGTTAAAGAATTCTACAAATGGTGGACCAACATCTCAAGAGATGTTCCAAATGCCACTCGTTTTCATTATGACGATGCTTTTATTAACGAGTAGCTTAACGAGCGTATATGCGATGTATCATATGAAAAACTTTAACTTTAAGAAAATGCAACTTTGGCTATTAGTAACAGTGTTGCTAGGTTTAGGGTTTTTAGCATTTGAGATATATGAGTTTTATCATTATACGCATGAATTTAAGCATACTATGAGAAGTAGTGCATTTGGTTCCGCGTTTTATGCTCTTGTTGGTACACATGGTCTCCACGTATTGTTTGGATTATGTTGGATTTTAACATTAATCTTTAGAAATGCGAAGAGAGGTCTAAATTTATACAATGCACCGAAGTTTTATGTTGCATCGATTTATTGGCACTTTATTGACGTAGTTTGGGTGTTTATTTTCACTGTAGTATATTTGATGGGAATGGTGGGATAAACAATGGCGATAAAGCAAATGAATAATCCTAAAGTTGATCTTGTTTATCGGAAGAGAAAAAGTGCGGAGGAAATGAAGCATCAAGTTATTACATTTGCATTAATGATTTTTTTAACATTAGTTGCATTTGCAGCAGTCGCATATCCGAAAACTTTTAGTCCGACTTTCTCAGTACCATTTATTTTACTATTAGCAGTGGTACAAGTAATTTTTCAATTGTATTATTTTATGCATATGAGTCATAAAGGACATGAAGCGGCAAGTTTCTTTCTTTATTCTGGTCTGTTGATCGGGTTAATTACAATTTTAGCTTTTATGACAATTGTGTGGATTTGAAAAGTGAAGAATAAGGGAGCTTGTGTCGTCACAGCTCCCTCTTCATGTTATGTGAAAGGATAACCTTAAGAAGGTAGGTGTGACAATGAGTAACTTGTGGATATTTGGTTTTCAAGCTCTATGGAGTCCAATCTTTTTACTATTTATGCTTTCGATCCTTATCGGGTACTTTTTAATTATTGGGCCATATAGAATGCGATTTGAACATGCGAAAAAGGTAAGTAAGAAGCAAGTTTTTTATTTTACGACCGGGATTGTTCTTTTGTATTTTGTAAAGGGAGGGCCTATTGATTTAATTGGTCATATTATATTTAGTGCACATATGTTTGAAATGGCAGTTATGTATATTGCAGTTCCACCGTTATTGTTGCTTGGTATACCAGTTTGGTTATATCGTTATATTACTTCTTTTAAGTTCGTTCAAATTATATTGAAGATATTTGCTAAGCCACTTATTGCATTGTTTGTATTTAATGGCCTGTTTTCTTTTTATCATTTACCAGTTGTTTTTGATACAGTAAAACAAAGTCAAATTGCTCATCCTATTTGTCTCGCTATATTGTTCTTTACGGCAATCATGATGTGGTGGCCGATGCTAAATCCATTACCAGAATATCAAACGTTAAGTGATATAAAGAAACTGGGTTATATGTTTGCTAACGGTATATTATTAACGCCAGCTTGCGCGTTAATCATTTTTGCGACGGCGCCATTATTTGCAACGTATACGGATCCGGCTGCTTGGATGAAGGCGATGGAACTATGTGTACCAGCGGGAACTTTATCTGATTTAAATATAACTGGACCAGAATTTTTACACTGGATGCCAGTCGTACAAGATCAACAAACAGGTGGCATCATTATGAAAATTGTCCAGGAAATAGTGTACGGTACGATTATTGGTTATGTATTTTTTAGGTGGGCACGTAGAGAACGTGAAAAAGATAAAGAGCAGTTGCAACAATTACCGCCATATTTACAAACTAAGTAAAAAAGTGTATGGGTTTCCATACACTTTTTTAGTTTTAGTAAACTATAAAAAGATTGAATTTTCAATTTATTCATGTTAAGTTAGTGTAGGCATGTACTAAAAGTGGATATAAGATTTACTACTAGCTTTAATACGTAATGATTCCATGTGTAGTGCAAGTTTTTTAGAGAGTTACAAATTTATATTGTTATCTTTAATAAACAAGAACTATTTTAAGGGGGAATTTAAATGGGTAGTAGTGGAAGTATGGTAAAGCCAATTAGTGGTTTTTTAACAGCATTAATACAATATCCAGTACCGGTAGTAGAGTCACGTGCAGACATTGATAAACAAATTAAACAGATCATAAAAACAATTCATTCAACTAAATCAGGGTATCCTGGATTGGAATTGATAGTATTTCCAGAATATAGTACACAAGGGCTTAATACAAAAAAATGGACTACAGAAGAGTTTTTATGTACAGTTCCTGGGCCAGAAACAGACTTGTTTGCTGAGGCATGTAAAGAGTCTGAGGTATATGGTGTTTTTTCTATAATGGAAAGAAACCCTGATGGTGGAGAACCGTATAATACAGCAATAATTATTGATCCACAAGGTGAAATGATTTTGAAGTATCGTAAGCTAAATCCTTGGGTGCCAGTCGAACCTTGGAAAGCTGGAGATTTAGGCTTACCTGTTTGTGATGGACCTGGAGGAAGTAAATTAGCTGTTTGTATTTGTCATGATGGTATGTTTCCTGAAGTAGCTCGTGAAGCAGCTTATAAAGGTGCAAATGTCTTGATTCGTATTTCTGGATATAGCACACAAGTTAGTGAACAATGGATGTTAACTAATCGTTCGAATGCATGGCAAAACTTAATGTATACATTGTCAGTGAACTTAGCGGGTTATGATGGGGTATTTTATTACTTTGGTGAAGGACAAGTTTGTAATTTTGATGGGACTACTTTAGTGCAGGGACACCGAAATCCTTGGGAGATTGTTACTGCCGAAGTATATCCAGAGCTAGCAGATCAGGCTAGATTAGGATGGGGTCTCGAAAATAATATATATAATTTAGGTTCAAGGGGATATGTAGCGACTCCTGGAGGGGTGAAAGAAAACCCGTATACGTTTGTAAAAGATTTAGCTGAAGGTAAATATAAGGTTCCTTGGGAAGATGAGATTAAAGTAAAGGATGGAACTATTTATGGGTATCCAGTCAAAAAGACGATTCATTCTTAAGTAAGATAAATAGAAAAAGCGCATCAATATGATGCGCTTTTTCTATTTACTCAATGATTTGGAACTCTTTTAACTCTTTTTCGATATTTTGTAGGAGTTGTTCGCTTTTTTGAAGTACATTCGTTGGGAAAGTTTCACCATCACCATATTCAACGCCGTGAGGATAATAATGTTTTCCTAATAAGGGAGGAAGTAGCTTTATTTCAGCGTGTCTGCTACCAACATCACCTTCAACAGCCAAACCTTGTACGCGCAAATAATAAATATCATTTAATATTTCAAATTTATAATCGTATGTAACTCGTTCATAATCCCACTGTCCAGCAAGTACAAAATGGTTCTTTTCCATAATCTCTGTTAATAGTGTTAAATCAACGACTGCCCCATTAAATTTCGTATTTGTAAATTGCATATAATACCTCCTCTTTTCATGTTACATCATTATTTTTATAATAGTATGAATAATAAGAAAGTGCAATTCATATTGAGAGAAAAGGTAGAATCCAGACTTTTTTTGCGAAAATATGATATAGTGAAAAGAGTACGGTACACACAAAAAAGGAAAGAAAAGGATTTGTGTATATCTCAATTTTATGTTTTGTGCAGGAGGTATATCGATTGAAGAAATTATTGCGTATCGTAATGATTACATTTTTAATTTTAGCTGTTGATTTATACGGGAAATTACTCGTTTCACAATATATATTAACCCCATCTCAATCAAAGCAAGAAAATAAAATTGTGAAAAAGAAAAAACAAGTAAATGAAGACTCTTCCGATACTGTTTTAAATATGATTGGTGGGGACTCTGAAAATTTATTAGCAAAATGGGGCGAACCATCTCGAATAGAGCCATCTGCTTACGGATATGAATGGTGGGTATATAATCAAGATTTAACTAAGTATGTTCAATTTGGAGTTGCAGAACGAAAAGTTGTAACGGCGTATGTTGCTGGTGAGCAGGTTAAGGTGCCGCCTTATTATATAAATGAAAAGTATGAAGAAGTGTATAAAAAAAATCCACTCTCGCATGAGATTTCGTTAAAAAGAGGGAAAAATAGTTATCAATTTGAGTTATCTGACACGGAAGTGATGGAACAACCATTAATACCTGTAGAAGATGGCTGGGCACAATTATATTTTGATCATTTTACACATGAGCTTGTTGGTGTTCGTTATATGGATGATGAAACGTTATTACGCCAAAGACCGTATCAGCTTGTTTATTCGGGTGAATTACTAGCTGAACAACCATTGACTCCAGATAAAATGAAACAAATAGAGAATGGGAATATGCAACAAATTTTTGATTTAACAAATATTATTCGAAGTCGCCATAAGTTACCGCTGTTAGCTTGGGATCAACAAACAGCAGAGGTGGCTATAGGGCATAGTAAAGATATGAAGGATAATAATTACTTTTCACACGATTCACCTACACTAGGTACGTTAGGAGATCGTTTACAGCGCGGGAAAGTAGGGTTTCAACTTGCTGGTGAGAACATAGCGGCGCAACATAGTGATGGAATTGCGGCGGTGCAAGGTTGGTTAAATAGTGAAGGGCATAGAAAGAATGTATTAAATGAACAATTTACAGGATTAGGTGTTGGGGTATACGATAAGTTTTATACACAAAACTTTATTCGAAAATAAAGTGAAATTTTAAGTTGTGTAGGGGAAACCTCACGTTTAAGTACTTCGTATTCACTGAAGTGTAGGTCGGAATCTTACCGTATGCAAATAGCAGGATAAAAAGGTGCATGAATCGTCTAAAAATAGGCGAACCATGTGCCTTTTTTTTCTTACTATATAGTAGATATACATGAAGAGGTGAGGATTATGCCAACAACAAAAGGACCGTTACATCCATCGGTTCAACAGTTTAAAGAGTTTGTAAACCATCACCCTAAAATGGTTCATGAGGTTAGAAGTGGTCACAAAACTTGGCAACAGTTTTATGAAGAATGGTACTTACTTGGTGAAGAAGATCCGATATGGGCAACTTTTAGGCCTGATGGAGCGCCAGCTTTTTCTTCGGTAAAAGAAAATAAACAAGAAAAAGAAAAAGAAAAAGATAATCGAACTGAAGAGGAAAAAACTGCTGATGTGATGGGACAAATGCTTTCTTTCTTTAAAAAGCTAGATGTGGAACAGATGCAACACCATTTAGCTAATGTGACGAGTGCTATTGGTAGTGTGCAACAAGTTTTTCAACAATTTCAAGGGAAGCCCGCGCGGCAAGAAGAAAGTACTTCCGAAAATAATCCATTTTTCTTTCAGAAGGATTAGGGGGAAAGCGGATGAGAGCAGAAATTATGGAGTTTATAAAGGCTGATGAGGATTTATCTCGCTATATTAGGGAACAACCGTACTGGTATAGAAAACTAACGCGAAACCCTGAAGAAAAAGAGGCATTTGAGTTAGCGGCTATGCAGCATTTCAAAAAAACGATACCAGATAAAGTTGAGAAATTTCAAAACCAATTGGCAGTTGCCTCCATTATGATCGATATGTTTCAGTATATGAAGCAGCAAAATACAACATAATTGGAAGGGAAAACTATGTCCGTCATGCAGAACTTTTGATACAATAGAAGCGGATTATTTAAAAAGGAGTTGCAGCATGAGCATGACGGAAATTTGTTTAGTACGACATGGACAAACTGATTGGAATTTTCAAGAGATTATTCAGGGACGTGAAGATATTCCACTTAATGAAGTGGGAAAGAAGCAAGCAAGTCAAAGTGCAGTTGCTTTGCAAGCGGAAGCATGGGATGTAATTATAAGTAGCCCATTAATTAGAGCGCACGAAACAGCTAAGGAAATTGCAGGGGCTGCAGGATTGCAATCGATTTTATTAGATGAGCGATTTGTTGAACGTAATTTTGGTGAAGCTTCTGGGAAGCCGGTTGCGACTGTTAGGGAGCTAATTGCAGAAGGTAAAGTAGAAGGTATGGAGCAAGATGAAGAGATTGTAACTCGTTGCTTTGCTGCTATAAAAGATGTTGCAGAAACCCATTCTGGCAAACGTATTATCATTGTAGCTCATTCACATGCGATAAAAGCAATTTTACATGCAATTGCACCGGAAGATATTTCGTTTAAGACACCATTAAAAAATGCATGTATTAGTTATGTGAAAGAAAATAGTGGGAAATGGGATGTTCTGAAATATAATATTGCGGAACATATTAATGTATAAGTATGTGCTGGGATTATACGGAAAATAGTTAGAGTGATATCTTTCTGTTTAGTGAGACACTTCAATTAGTAGTTCTATTCTAAATGTGGTATGATGAATACTCGGAGGTGTCTCTCATGATTGTAGCGACGCTGGAAAGCGTATTGATATTAGATAAGGCAGAGCAGCTTGCAAAAGCGATTATCTGTTCAGATATAGCAGAAGACTATCGTAAGTGTTATAAAGAATTGCATGAAGATATGGAAGTTCAGACGTTAATTCAGCAATTTACAGCGATGAAAGAACGATATGAAGAAGTGCAACGTTTCGGTAAATACCATCCTGATTATACTTTCGTTTCGACGAAAATGAGGGAGTTAAAGCGTTCTGTAGACTTACATGATAAGGTTGCAGCTTTTAAACGAGTAGAAACAGCTTTGCAAAAGTTGTTAGATGAAGTTAGTGTAGCAATCGGTTCTGAGGTGTCTTCTTCCATCAAAGTTCCAACAGGAAATCCATTTTTTGATGCTGGTGGCTGTGGTGGCGGTTGTGGTACCGGCGGAGGTTGTGGCTGTAAAACGGGGTAAATTACCCCGTTTTTTAGAAGATAGAAGAAAACGTATACAGAGTTTGTCCTGTAATGTCATAAATTTCTGATTGGTTTTCATAAAATATAAAATATATGTTTTTAAAAGGAGAAGATGGAGAAGATTATGTTCGGGCAACGACAAAGTATGATTGTTTATTTACATTCATTGAAACATGCCAAGATTTTAAGGAAATATGGTAACATACATTACATATCAAAACGCTTAAAATACGCAGTAGTATATTGTGATATGGAACAAATTGAGCATATGATGCAAAAGTTGAACAAACTTCCTTTTGTAAAGAAGATAGAACAGTCGTACCGCCCGTATTTAAAAACGGAATTTGAAAATTCACGTCCTGATCGGGCAAAAGAATACGATTATAGTTAATAGAAAAAATCCCCTGCTAATTTTAGTAGGGGATTTTTTTACTTGAAATAACACTTTATTTCATTGGAGGAATGAAATTATTCATTCGTAAAATACCAATTAAATGATTGAAAAACAGTTCTTTTTCTGGGAAAGTTGTGGATGGTTTTACCGTAAAGGTAGTCACTTTTCTTCCTAGTTGTTCTGCCGTTTCTTCAAATAAAATGACGCGTTTACTTTTTTTATTTTCAAGTACAGGAATGCCTTCACGACATATGTATAATGGTTGGAAATCACCAGTAGTAGTTGGTTTTAATATTACAACAAGTGAGCACACTTTTTTTTCATTTTTAATCGTTTCAAATTGTAACATATGTGTTATACGTTCTTGATTTGCTTTGGCAATTTCAAGTAATTCATATAAATCAGAGTAGCCTTCTCCGAGTTCTATAAAGCGTTGAATCATATTTTTTCCTCCTCTTTCTTTTACTTACTGTACCATCTCACTTTTTAAATGAAAAGTAGACAAAGAAAAAAAACCCTGCAAAGCAGGGCCCTTCTTATACTAGCATGTACTAGTAAGAAGGCAAAGGGAGAGGAGAAACCGGAGGAAGAACTTATGGGGAAACGTAAGTCTTCTCCGCGGTTGGCAACAACATCGAAGGTGATGTTGTTATAATTATTTATGTCCAATCTAAATGAAGATATACATCATGAAATTAAATTTTATGTTTGGCTTTTTATTTTTCTTTTTTTTATTTTATGATAGGATAAAAAAGATAAAGTGAAACGAATATACATATTGGGTTCGTGTTAGCGCATGGTGAGATGAATACATAAAAATGCAGAGCGGTTATTTTAAGCCAAAGTTCTCCTATTGTTCGTTGAGAAATGAATGGAAAATTTCATGGAATAGTATAGTTTGGTAGCGGTTACCGAATGGAGAAAGGTTTTCTATAATTGCTCGATAGATTGAAATAAAGGTAGTGACAACAGATGAGAGTAGTTTCAGGAAAATGTAAAGGGCATCCACTAAAAGCGGTGCCAGGTAATACAACACGTCCAACGACAGATAAAGTAAAAGAATCAATCTTTAATATGATAGGTCCTTATTTTGATGGTGGTATCGCTCTTGATTTATTTGGCGGTAGTGGTGGTCTTGGAATCGAGGCTATAAGTAGAGGGATTGATAAAGCAATTTTTGTTGATCGAGATAATAAAGCGATAAAAGTAATCCATCAAAATTTAGAAAGTTGTCGAATACAGGAACAAGCTGAAGTATATCGAAATGATGCAGAACGTGCGGTAAAGGCTCTTATAAAACGTGAAATATCATTCGATCTTATACTAATTGATCCTCCATATAAAGATCAAAAAATTGTATCTTTAATTAGTGTGATGGATCAACATGGATTGCTACATAGAGATGGATTAATTATGTCAGAGCATGGTAATGATGTGGTTTTACCTGATTCTATAGGGAGTCTTGTAAAAGTAAGAGCTGAAAATTATGGGATTACAGCAATATCGATTTATAAGTATGAAGGTGAGGGGACGGAATGACTAGTATAGCTATTTCTTCGGGAAGTTTTGATCCAATTACCCTTGGGCATCTGGATATTATTAAAAGGGGAGCAAAAGTATTTGATGAGGTATACGTAGTAGTTTTAAACAACTCGTCAAAAAAACCGTTCTTTTCAGTTGAAGAGCGCTTAGATTTAATTCGAGAAGCAACAAAGGATATCCCGAATGTAAAAGTAGATTCACATAGTGGACTACTAGTGGAGTATGCGAAAATGCGTAATGCAAACGCGATTTTGCGTGGGTTACGAGCGGTTTCTGATTTTGAATATGAGATGCAAATTACTTCTATGAATCGAAAATTAGATGAAAATATTGAAACCTTTTTTATTATGACAAATAACCAATATTCATTTTTAAGCTCGAGCATTGTAAAAGAAGTTGCGAGATATGGAGGAAGCGTAGTAGATCTTGTACCTCCTGTTGTAGAACGTGCTTTAAAAGAAAAGTTTCAAACCCCGTTAAAGTGAACGGGGTTTTTCTTTGTTGCTACGAAAAAATAATAAGATAACATATACATATAAACAAAATAAAGTAAAGATCGGTCCATAGTGTACAAAAGATGTCCAAATTTCTTGCAGTATAGAAGAATGATTCGATAAAAATACGGGGATATCTTTTTGCATAGGTGAAAAAGAGCTTACTTTTTCATAAAATGGTTTCCAAAATATAAAAGTAAAAATAGGAGCCAGAATACTTTGGATAATTCGTGCGAAAAAATAGGGCTTAAATCGGATGTCTGTTTCAGCTAATATGCTAGCAACTTGTGCCTGAATAGAAAGGCCGCTAAACGCTAAAATAAAGCTTGTTACCATAGCTTGCTGCAGGAGGGGTGTTTCATTTATTTGACTAATCATTTGGCTACCGAGTGTCATTTCAAAAATGCCTGATAAGATTGGAATACTAAATTCTGTAGTTAGTTGGAAGAATGATAAAATATGTTGCATAATAAAAGAAAGTGCTGCTGTAATATGAAATACAGTAATCATTTTATTTAAAACAGAGAATAAAATAATAAATCCACCAATCATAAGTAACGTTTGAATAGAAGAAACGATAGCGTCCCCAAGTAATTTTCCTAATGGTCTTTTTTCTTGCATGCGCGTCTCGTGTAGGACTGAAAAAGGGTTTTGAAAAGGACGTTTTTTAGTAGGATGTTGATCCTTCGTGGAAATATTGTTATTGCCGTAAAAACGCATCAATAACCCGACGGCAAAGTTACTTAAATAATGTGCAGCAGCTAATACGATTCCTAATTTCGGATTATTGAAAAAACCGATAGAAACAGCTCCAAAAATAAAAAGTGGATTAGATGAGTTTGTAAAAGATACGAGGCGTTCTGCTTCGATTTGTGTTAGCTGATTACTTTTACGTAGTCTAGCGCTTAATTTGGCGCCAGCAGGGAATCCAGAAGCCATTCCCATTGCCCAAACAAATCCGCCTATCCCTGGAACGCGAAAAAGTGGTCGCATGAGTGGTTCTAATATAACACCTATAAATTTTACAACACCAATACTAATTAGAAGTTCCGCAATGATGAAAAACGGTAAAAGTGAAGGGAATACAACTTCCCACCATATATTTAACCCTCGAATGGAAGCTTGCAAAGCAGCTTGGGGGTGAAGTACAAGAGAAAAGGTTAAAAATAGTGTTGATAGGGTAAGAAAAGCCGTTTTCCATTTTTCATACATGTAAGTAAATCCCCCTTTGTCCCAAAAAACGTTCATTTCAGTATACGTGGATACGTAGTGCATTTAGACCATAAGTATGAAAAAGGAATGAAAAAAATTAAAGGGTGAGAAAAATGAAAGAACCGAAAATTGGTTTAGCTCTTGGATCTGGGGGCGCAAAAGGGTTTGCGCATATTGGTGTTATAAAAGTTTTAAGAGAAAATGGTATACCGATTCATATGATTGCAGGAAGTAGTATGGGGGCTTTAGTAGGTACGTTTTATGCAGCTAGCTCAAACGTTGAAAGGTTGTATAAACTGGCAAATGTTTTTAAGAGGAAATATTATTTAGATTTTACAGTTCCGAAAATGGGATTTATTGCTGGAAAACGTGTCAAAGATATGATTAAAATGTTTACATATAATAAAAATTTAGAAGAGTTAGATATCCCGACGGCTGTTGTGGCTACTGACATCTTGAAGGGGGAAAAAGTAGTTTTTACAAGTGGTCCTGTTGCAGAGGCTGTGAGAGCTAGCATATCTGTACCTGGAGTGTTTGTACCAGAAAAGATAGATGGACGATTATTGGTGGATGGCGGAGTGATTGATCGCATTCCAGTATCGGTTGTGAAAGAGTTAGGTGCCGATATTGTTATTGCTGTTGATGTATCGCCGATTAAAGTGAATGGAGAGGTTACGTCTATTTATGATGTAATTATGCAGAGTATTGAAATTATGCAACATGAGCTGGTGATGAATCGACAAATTGCATCGGATTTAATGATGCGACCAGCTGTAGAACAATTTAGTTCACGTGCTTTTACAAACATTGAAGACATTATTCGAGTTGGAGAAGTAGAGGCGGAAAAACATGTTGCAAATATTTATTTATTAATTGAGCAGTGGAAGGAGAAACATAATGTTTAAGCGTTTTCGGTTTATATATGCAATTTTAATAGGGGTTATATTGGCGATGTTACTTGTTTACGTACGTTTACCGTATTATGTAACAAAACCAGGAATGGCGGCCAAATTAGAGCCTTACGTTCAAGTTGAGGGTGGAACGAAAGAATCCGGTGATTTTATGCTTGTTACGGTTTCAATGGGACCAGCAAATGTGGTGAATTTAATAGCGGCACAGTTTAATAAATATACACATATTTCGAAAGCGGAAGAAATATTGCAAAAAGGTGAGAGTGATGAAGAATATCAATTTCGCCAAAATTATGCGATGAAAGATTCGCAAAATGCAGCAATCTATAATGCGTATAAACGTGCAAACCGTACTGTTTCTTTTGAAAATAAAGGTGTATTGGTTGCAGGAGTAGCGAAAGGGATGCCGTCAGAAGGAAAGCTTAAGCTTGGAGATGTCATCATAGCTGTCGACGGAAAAACATTTGAAAAGACGGAGCAATTTATTGAATATATGACAGGGAAAAAAGAAGGGGAAGCAGTAAATATTGAGTACAAGAGAAATGGAAAACAGTTAAAAGAAAATTTAAATGTAAAGACCATTCCGAATGGAAATGGGCGTGTTGGTATAGGGGTTTCTATCGTTACTGAAAGAGAATTAATGGTAGATCCGAAAGTGAAAATTGATTCTCATGAAATAGGCGGACCATCGGCAGGCCTAATGTTTACATTAGAAATATATAATCAACTTGTGGAAGATGATTTAACAAGAGGGCATGAAATAGCTGGAACAGGGACGATAAATGAAAAGGGAGAAATTGGTCCGATTGGTGGTATTCAGCAAAAAGTGGTTGCTGCAAGTGATGCTGGTGCTGAAGTGTTCTTTGCGCCAAATGAAAAAGGTGCGGAGAAATCGAATTATAAAGATGCGCTTGAGGCTGCGAAAGATATTAAAACAAAAATGAAAGTTGTACCAGTTGATACGCTGGATGATGCATTGCTGTATTTGGAAAAAATGGGCGAGAAAAAATAAACCTCTCTGAAAAAGAGAGGTTTTTTATAGAAATTTTGCAGTTGTTTCATCATAACGAATTGGATGGTGTGTTGCATCTTGTTTTAGTAGTTGTGTTCGTAATGGTTCTTGCATGATGGAGAAATATACAGAATTGGCTTTTCGCTCTATATGTAAAGTAGGATGGTCAAATGTTTTTGTATGGGTAAGGATGGGAAGCTCTATTTTTTTCTTGTTTTTTGAAAGGTAAGTTTGTCCTTTTTGTGACATGCCTAGTAGACGAATGTACGGTGCATGCTGCTCTATATTTGCGCTATGTATTTCTTGTTTTGTTGTATTTGTTAAAATGTGTGTACAAGCTCTTTGTAATCTAGTCCATGTATAACGCTTCGTTTTTAATGCTTCCATGAATGAATGGAAGGAGGAACTGTTTTGTATTTTTGATAAAATACGATGCTCTAAACCTTCTTCTATTTCATATATATGTCGTAAGTCTTCTGGAGACATCGTCATGAGTTTGTATTTGAAAAATGAAAAGTATTGTTCCCAATTATGTAATATCCCGTAGTTTTGTTTGTAACTTGCTAAAAGAGAAGCAGTCGCTTTTGGGATAAAAGGCTCAATTTCTGTAAAAGAACTATTTTCGCTAAAAAGTTTTTTACGAATACTAGTTGCGCTTGCAATATGTTGGTCGCTAAATGTTTCATCATGATAATGAGATGCGAATCTTTTTATCGTTTGTGCTTGCATAGAACTATTTTGTAAGAAAATTGATTTCATGTATTGGAATCCTAATATGTTATTCGGTTGTGACATGTCTATGTTTTTTTCGGATGGTAAAATGTGTAGGAAGGCTTCAGATGTAGCTTTTGCGTAACTGTTACCTGCATTCATAAATTGCTTTACAAGACGATTAAAAGTATCTTCTTCATTTTTTTGCACAGAGATGGTGTTATGAAAATTTTCAATCTGCCCATCTTCACTACCGAAACAAATTTCAGAAACACGCAGGGCGTTTAAAATAGAAATAGCGCCATTTGCAAAGGTTTCAGCCTTTTGTGTTGAGAAGGCGTATGGAAGCTCTACAACAAGGTCTACACCGCATGATAAGGCCATTTTGGTACGATACCATTTGGATATGAGTGCTGGCTCACCACGCTGTAAAAAAGGGCCACTCATAACAGCGATTGTAATATCGGCGTGTGTTAACTTTTTTGTTTGTTGCACATGATAATCATGACCGTTATGAAAAGGGTTATATTCAACAACAATACCACTGGCTTTTATGGTAATCTCTCCTTTCGATGTAGCATCTTTTTCAAAAACGTGATACTCTATATATTATTTACTATGATGACTTCATTATAGTGTAAAGAAAAAACATTGACAAATATAAAATGGCTAGCTATAATTTTGTTTGTTGCCTTGAGGTGATATGATATGAAATGGTCCATCCATCAATTGAATAAATTGAGAAATAAAGGATTGACATTGGATGAGATGGTAGATGTAAGTGAGCTACAAGAGGTCGAGAAAGATATTCGTGAAATTAATCCTGCTCATGTAACAGGAAGAGTTGATTTTGGCTCCGGTAAGTTTACGTTCCATCTACATATAACTGGAAGCATGGTTTTACCATGTTCTCGCTCTTTAGTAGATGTGACATTACCATTTGACATTAAAACAACTGAGGTGTTCCAAACTTCACAAGAAGAATTTGAAACTGAAGCTGAAATTCATTGTTTAGAAGGAGAAGTACTTGACTTACTGCCCGTAATCAAGGAAAATATACTTTTGGAGATTCCAATGCAAATTTTCAGTGATGATGTTTCTGGTGGAGCACCGATGCAAGGTCAAGACTGGCAAGTGATTTCGGAAGAAAACAAAGAAAAGACTGTTGATCCACGATTAGCAGGACTTGCAAAGTTTTTTGACAAATAATCGGAAGACTGGTTTAGGCCTTCATATGAAAATAACTATTTCTTTTAAGGAGGTGGGAAGAATGGCTGTACCTTTTAGAAGAACTTCTAAAACAGTAAAAAGAAAGCGTCGTACGCATTTCAAATTATCAGTACCTGGTATGGTAGAGTGCCCAAGCTGTGGTGAAGCGAAATTAGCTCACCGTGTATGTAAAGCATGCGGTACTTACAAAGGTAAAGAAGTAATCAGCAAGTAATTGCGGGAAAATAAACGTAGAAGATATCTTCTGCGTTTATTTTTTTTGTCTTATTCTTTATTTGTTGTATTCTATCTTTTCTAGTAACTGCATATGCTTAATAAAAAATGCATAGGGAGGACTAGAGAGATGGCGACAACAAGACAAGATGCTTGGACTGATGATGAAGATTTGCTTCTGGCAGAAGTAGTACTCCGGCATATTCGAGAAGGTGGAACGCAATTATCTGCCTTTAAAGAAGTGGGAAGACATTTATCTCGTACACCAGCAGCATGTGGCTTTAGATGGAATTCTTACGTTAGAAAGCAATACAAAGAACGTATTGAAGAAGCGAAGCAACTACGTAAAGTAGAAAATTATGAAGTAAAAGAGACAAAGGTAGTAGAGCCTACGTCAATTACATTGAATGATGTTATTGATTTCTTGCAAAATTATAAAGATGAAAACTCTTTAATGGTGTTGCAACAGCAAATTGAATCGTTACAAACAGAGAGAGAGAGTCTTTTGGAGCGATTATCAGTATATGAGGAAGAGTATAGAACATTGCTTGATTATATCGATCAAAAAAGAAGTGTAATGGTAGCGGAAAGAAATAGCGCTCGTTCGAATGGGAAATTAGAAAAGTTAAAGAAATAAAAAAACAGCTGCTATGTAGCTGTTTTTTTATTTTTTATGCAGACTCTTCGTTTGTAACCGTATTCAAATTTGTTTCTGGGTTCCAAACATAAAAATCACCATCAGGTACTGATACAGGCTGGAAATTTAATTTATCCCAAAAACCAGCTGAATGGATACGTGCGATCGTTTTAATTGGGAACTGTAGCCCCTTCGCATAATTTACAAGCATTTCTCCGAATCCTTGTTTTTGGAAAGTTGGTAACACTTCAAGTTTATAGAGTTCTAGGTAAGTACCTGTAATTTCGAATGGTTCTCCGCCGTTCCTTTTCATATATAGACTCATACGTGCAATTAGTGATCCGCCATAATAAATACCGTAAAATGGAGATTCACTATCGTTTTCAATAATGTTTGCCTGTAATTCTTCTAACATGGATAGTTCTTGAGCTCCGCAACCTTTAAATTTTTTAAATTCGTCTAATGTTTTATAATTGATGAGCAAGCGCTCAACTTTTGGGAATCCCATAACATCACATCCTTTTCTTGTCTCGTTGAATGCAGAAAAGTAAAAATATTTACAATAATATTATAACTCATTTTTTTATTTTTATGAAGAAGATAGTATATTTCTTTTATTATTTTTTTGAGGATTTGCTAAACTAAGAGTAGAAACATATTAATAGGTAGTATATACATATTGAAAGTAGAGGTTGCATTTGTTTGTTAAAGAGTAATGAAATTGTAAACTATGTTCATGGAATTGAGAAAGGTAAAGTGAAACTGTAATCAGTGGGATTTGTTCACCTTTAGTTAATTATGATTCCGCACCAATCAGGCGTTTGCGGGATAAAAAGGGGGAGGGAAAAGGGACTTGTGTAACGTATTTATATGAGTTCCTTGTGTGAAAATGAAAATCGGAGTTGTGGGACCAGGAGCTATCGGTCTGTTATATGCATTTTATTTACAAAAAAGTAATCAAGATGTTACGTTGTTTACAAGGACAGCTAAACAGGCTGAGGAATTGAATAGAACGGGTGTAACTTGTATGAGGGAGGAAAAACGTGAAACCGTATTCCCACCTGCTTTACCAATAGAAAGTATGCTAGACCAGAAGCTAGACTATATATTTATTGCTGTTAAGCAATATCATATAACTGACATACTACCTTTTGTGCGAGGGGAATCCTCATTAATCTTTTTGCAAAACGGAATGTCGCACCTTCATGCTATGCAGCAAATAAGGAATGAAAATATTGCGGTTGGGATTGTAGAGCATGGTGCAAAAAAAGAAGAAAGACATATCGTTTATCATACGGGGATAGGTGTAACGAAGTTTGGAATCGTGCACGGCCAGTCTATACATTTTGAAAAAATATTTAATTGCTTTCCATTTCCTCATTTTCCGATTCAAATAGAAGATGATTGGAAGGATGTCATGCACAAAAAATTAGTAGTTAATGTATGTATCAATCCATTGACAGCATTATTACAAGTCCAGAACGGAGAGTTGATTACGAACCCATTTTTTTATCGATTGATGGAGCAAGTTTTTCAGGAAGTCGTTTTTCTTGTTAAAGAAGAAAAAGAAATGGTATGGAAAATGGTACGTCACGTATGTGAAAGAACGTCTCGTAATACATCATCTATGCTGGCAGATGTAAGGGCAAATAGACAAACGGAAATCGGTGCGATTGTTGGATATGTACTAGAAGAAGCTAAGAAACAGCAACGATCTGTTCCGACACTGCAATTTTTGTTCGATGCAATAAAAGGATTAGAAGTAAAAGAATAAGTGTAATTCTTTGCTTTTACGTGCAACATTGACTACAATGTGGATTGGTGAGAGAACAGGATACGAAAGGAAGAATTATATGGAGATAAAAGAAATCTCTGTTCCGCAACAAGGTGTTGTAGCGGACTATATGAACGGTAAAAAAGAGATACAGTCGTGTTTTGACTATATGTTAACAGAAGATGCTTTTAAACAGCGTGTACATGATTTGCGTGAGAGGGAGTTTTTCCGCCAAGGTTTAGTAGCGCATTTATTAGAATATAATACAAAATTACAAGCGGGAGAAGCTACGATTCAAAATGTAAAAGCGCTTGGAGATGAAAATACATATGTTGTTATAGCTGGACAACAAGCTGGGTTATTAACTGGACCACTTTATACAATTCATAAAATTATTTCAGTTTTACAGCTTGCGAGGGAAAAGGAAGAAAGTTTAGGTGTTAAAGTCGTTCCTGTTTTCTGGATTGCTGGTGAAGACCATGATATGGATGAAATTAATCATACTTTTGTAACGAAGAATAAAAAAATAAAAAAGACTATTTTTCATGACCGTAATCCGAAAGTGGCGAGTGCTTCAGAGTCCGAGCTTTCTTTGGAAGACTGTAGAAAGTGGATTGAAGAAATTTTCAAAACATACCCTGAAACGAATTTTACAAAGGATGTACTGCAATTTATTGATGATTCTTTGGGGAAATCGAATACGTATGTAGATTTCTTTGCCCATCTTATTATGAAAATGTTCGTTAATTCTGGTTTAATTCTTGTTGATTCGCATCATCCTGAATTAAGAAAATTAGAAGTGCCGTTTTTTAAGCAAATTATAGGTAAGTATAAAGAAGTGCAAGAGGGGCTTCATAACCAACAGGAAATAATTAAAGAATTAGGATATAAACCGATTATTGAAACAAAGTATAATGCAGTACATATATTCATGGAAATTGATAATGAGCGAGTATTACTTGAAGACGATCAAGGGAAGTTTGTAGGGAAGGATGGAGCGTATTCCTTTTCATATGAGGAATTGATGGAAGAGATGGAAAGAAGTCCGGAACGCTTTAGTAATAATGTTGTAACGCGCCCTCTTATGCAAGAGTATCTATTTCCTACGCTCGCGTTTATTGGAGGACCAGGGGAATTAGCTTACTGGAGTGAATTGCAACAAGTTTTCCATACGATTGGTTTCCAAATGCCGCCTGTCGTTCCGCGTATTACAATCACTTATGTAGAGAGGGATATAGCGACAGATTTATACGATTTGCAATTGCAAGACAGTGATCCTTTTTTAAATAACGTAGATAAGTTGCGTGAAAACTGGTTATCTAATCAAATAGAGGAACCGATAGATGATCGATTTGTAGAAGCGAAAAAAGAAATAATTGATATCCATACGTCATTACAACAGTTTGTGAAGAAAATAGATCCTGGATTAAGTGCGTTTGCAGGGAAAAATGAATTCAAAATTAATGAACAAATTGAACTGTTGGAAAGAATGTTGAAAAGAAATGTTGAGAAAAAACATGAAGTACAGCTAAATAAATTCCGTCGTATACAATTTGCACTTCGTCCATTAGGGGCGCCGCAAGAGCGTGTGTGGAATGTATGTTACTATTTAAATCAGTTTGGTTTGGATTTCGTTGATCGTGTAATGGAAAAATCGTTTTCTTGGGACGGAAAACATCATGTTATAAAACTATAGAATCTTGCTCTTAGGAGCAGGATTTTATTTTTGTCTTGTTGAATTTACTGTGAAGTGAAATTTTTCTGAATTATCAATTTTAAAAAAGTGAATATCGTAATTATGCAGGATACTTAAATATATGACAAAATAGCACAAAATGTAAACGTATTATCATCTTTTTCGACAGTTTTTTATTTAAATTCCCGCAAAAGATGATAAAATTTAGTATATAATAAAAGAAAATAGCGATTTGTATAGTATGCTGCTTTTGTAGGCAAGTTAAATGAGTCGTTCTTTCATAGTATTTCGTTCTCTAATCGTGAAATATGCGTTTGGAGGAGGAGATGCATTCAACATAATTAATTGGAAAAAGAGTAGGTGCAACAATGTTTAAACACGTAACAGTGCTTTTGAAGGAAACAGTAGACGGCTTAGATATAAAGCCAGGTGGTACATATGTAGATTGTACACTGGGGGGAGGAGGACATAGTTCTTATTTATTATCCCAATTAACTGAAGGTGGAAGATTAATCGCGTTTGATCAAGATGAGATAGCGATTCAAAATGCGAAAGAAAGATTCTCTTCATACGGTGAGCAGTTCATAACAGTAAAGAGTAATTTCCGTTATTTATCTGAAAAACTACAGGAATTAGGTATAACAGAAGTAGATGGTATTTTATTTGATTTAGGTGTTTCATCCCCACAATTAGATACACCAGAGCGTGGCTTTAGTTATCATCATGATGCACCGTTAGATATGCGGATGGATCAAGATGCCCCATTAACAGCATATGATGTTGTAAATAGCTGGTCATATGAGCAACTTGTAAGAATTTTCTTCCAGTATGGTGAAGAGAAATTTTCAAAACAAATAGTAAGGAAAATTGAAGCGTATCGTGAGAATAAAGCTATTGAAACGACAGGAGAATTAGTAGAACTAATTAAAGAGGGTATTCCAGCTCCTGCTCGTAGAACGGGTGGACACCCTGCGAAGCGAGTGTTCCAAGCAATCCGTATTGCGGTAAATGATGAATTGAAAGTATTTGAAGAAGCGTTGGAATCTGCAATTGAGATGGTCAAGCCGGGCGGAAGAGTTAGTGTTATAACATTCCATTCTTTAGAAGACCGTATTTGTAAAACGACGTTTAAACGAAATAGCACAACGCCACAATTGCCACCAGGATTACCGATTATTCCTGATGAATTTAAGCCAAAATTAAAGCTTATTACGAGAAAACCGATTTTACCTTCTGATATAGAGTTAGAAGAAAATAATCGAGCGCGTTCTGCGAAATTGAGAATCGCTGAAAAACGATAAAAAGGGGAGAGAGGTATGAGTAACTTAGCTGTAAAGTACAAACAACAAGCGCAAGAAGAGATACAGATTCAAACGCCCCCACAGCAGATGGTTCAGCCAAAAGCTAAAGCGAAGATTACAAGAATCGAAAAACTGTTGTATGTAGCATTTATTGGCTTTTTATTGTATGCCTGTGTAGCGTTTATTGGAAATAAAGCAGGCCTTTATCAAGTTAATGTAGAAGCAGCGACGATAGAACAAAAAATTGTACAGAAGCAAAAAGAAAATCAAGAGTTACAGGCTGAAGTAGAGAAGTTAAGTCGCTATGAACGAATCGCTGAAGTTGCAAAAAAACACGGGCTAGAAATTAATGCGAATAATGTGAAGGGCCTCAAATAAGGCAATAGGTGTGAAGGGAAAATGAAGAGAAATATGACTAAATTTCATACCAATAAGGGAGCAGGGTATTTTATGATTTTATTCCTCCTGCTCTTTTTGCTATTATTAGCCCGATTTTTTTACATACAAGCAACAGGAACAGTGCATAATCAAGATTTGGATAAACTCGCTCAGCAAAAACATAGTAAAGCAGGAGTTCTCGAAGCAAATCGAGGAACGATTTATGACCAAAATGGTCATGTATTAGCGCAAGATGCAAACTCTTATAAACTTGTAGCGGAATTAAAAGGTGCGAAGCCGGTTGAGAATAAAGAGGACACTGCAAAGAAAATTGCAGGAGTACTTGGAAAAGGCGAAGAAGATATTTTAGCTGCGTTAAATAAAGATAAAAGTCAAGTGGAATTCGGGAAATTAGGTAAGGGCTTGACGAAAGAACAGAAAGATCAAATAGAAGCATTAAAATTGCCAGGTATATCTTTTATTACTGAAAATGCCAGAGTATATCCAAACGGTGATTTCGCATCTTATGTCGTAGGTCATGCGAGACCTGATGATAAGGGGATTGCTATAGGACAATTTGGTTTAGAAAAGAGTTTGGATAAGTATTTAGGAGCTTCTAACGGAGAAGTAGCTTATACAGGCGATCGTAGAGGCGTATCTCTTGACGGCGGAAAAGTGAATGTAAAGGCACCTAAAAATGGAGATAATGTATATTTAACGCTTGATCAGCGTATTCAAAGTTTTTTAGAAGACGCAATGAAAGAAGCGAGTAAACATTATGAACCAGAAAGCTTAATAGGGATTGTTGCGGATCCAAAAACAGGGAAAATATTAGGAATGTCTACTAAACCTAGTTATGATCCGAACCGAGAGGATATTAAATATTTTTATAATGACGCAATTGCAAATGCATTTGAACCTGGATCAACAATGAAAATTTTCACGCTAGCAGCAGCTATTAATGAAGGTGTGTACAAAGGACAAGATTATTATCAGTCTGGTACATATCAAGTCGGAAACCGAAAAATAAAAGATCATAACGGTGGCGCTGGATGGGGATCTATCACATTTGATGAAGGGGTAGAGCGCTCTTCCAACGTAGCGTTTGCAATTTTAGGGGATCAAAAACTTGGACCAGAACGATTCCGAAAATATATTCATAGTTTTGGATTAGATGAAAAAACGAAGATTGATTTACCTGGTGAAGGTTCAAATACAATTATATTCGATCAGCAAATACAGCAAGTAACAACAGCTTTTGGACAAGGTTCTACTGTAACACCAATTCAGCTTGTGCAAGCTGCAACTGCTATTGCAAATGACGGAAAAATGATGAAGCCTTATACAGTTGATAAAATTGTAAATCCAATAACAGGGGAAGTAAAATTAGAACATAAGCCAGAAGAAGTGGGAAAACCTGTTGCAAAAGAAACAGCAGCGCAAGTAAGACAGTTATTAGAACGTGTTGTTACATCGCCGAAAGGAACAGGAACCGCTTATAAAGTCGATGGTTATTCAGTTGGTGGTAAAACAGGAACAGCCCAAATTCCGGATGGAAAAGGTGGCTATATGACAGGGAGAGAGAATTATATATTCTCGTTCTTAGGTATGGCACCTATGGATGATCCGCAACTTGTTGTATATGTAGCTGTTAAACAACCGAAATTGAAAGATGATGAGAGTGGCGCACAACCTTTAGCTGATATTTTTAAATATGTAACGAAGAATAGTTTAGAGTATTTAAAGATTAAGCCTAATGAAGTGAAAGATCCGAAGAAATATGTGAAAGAGCAGCAAACTGCTGTTCCAGATGTAACCGGAAAAACGATGGAAGAAGCGAAAAAAGCTATTGATAAAGCAAAACTTCGTCCAATCGTATTAGGTGAAGGGAAAGTACAGCAACAAGTACCGAAAGCGACTGAACAAACATTGAAGGGTGACCGAGTCTTCTTAGTGGGAGATAAACCTACAATGCCAAATATACAAGGCTGGGCGCTTCGTGATGTTATGAATTTAGCAAAAACATTAAAGCTTAACCTAAAACCTACTGGTACCGGATACGTAACCGAACAAAGTGTGGCAGAAGGAACATTGTTACAACCTGGTACAGAGTTAGGTGTAACGCTTGTACCGCCACTTGAACCACAACAAGAAGCAGAAGAACAGTAATGGTAAAAGAGAAGAAGTTCTAATTAAATAAGTACAAGCATATATTGGAACAAGCTAGGCGTAAGGGAGGCTTGTTCCAATATGCGTGTATCAAATGTAACGGTTAGAAAACGACTTATTTTTATACTCATATCAGGTATACTTATTTTCACTATCATCGATATTCGTCTTGGATATGTGCAATTTTTTCTTGGCAATATGTTAACGGATCGTGCGAAGGATTCATGGAGTCGAAATATTACTTTTGAACCTGAACGTGGGAAAATTTTAGACCGGAATGGTGTGGAACTTGCTACGAATAAAAGTGCCCCAACTGTCTTTGTTGTACCGAGGCAAATTGAAAAACCAGCAGAGACTGCAGAGAAGTTAGCTGCAGTATTAGGTGTGGAAAWAGATGAGATTTATAAGAGAATTACAAAAAAAGAATCAATTGTAAGGTTAGATAAAGGCGGAAGGAAAATATCACATGATAAAGCGAAAGAGGTACGAGGATTAAGTTTGAAAGGTGTTTATATCGCAGAGGACTCTATCCGGTACTATCCATTTGGCAACTTTTTATCACACGTATTAGGGTTTGCAGGTAGTGATAACCAAGGTCTTATGGGACTGGAAAAATATTATGATAAAGAGCTAAATGGTGATGAAGGTCATGTGCGTTTTTTTGCAGATGCAAAAGGACAAAGGATGCCTAATGTTGGCGATGATTTCAAAAAACCAGAAGCTGGTTTGAATTTAGGTTTAACAATTGATGCACGTATTAATAGAATTATGGAAAGAGAAATGAATATTGCAGAGTCGACATATAATCCAGATGGTATGATTGCGATTGCAATGAATCCGAAAAATGGTGAAATTTTAGGTATGTCGAGTCGGCCGAGTTTTGATCCAGCAGATTTTCAAAGTGTTTCTCCAGAAGTGTATAATAGAAATTTACCAGTATGGAGTACGTATGAGCCTGGTTCAACATTTAAGATCATTACGTTAGCAGCAGCCTTGAATGAAAATTTAGTAGACTTAGAGAAAGATACGTTTTATGATGATGGAGCAGCTGAAGTGGGTGGAGCTAGATTGAAATGCTGGAAAGCGGGAGGCCATGGTAGCCAAACGTTTTTAGAAGTAGTTCAAAACTCATGTAACCCAGGATTTATTGAACTTGGTGATCGTCTTGGTAAAGACCGATTGTTTAAATACATTCGTAATTTTGGCTTTGGACAGAAAACCGGAATTGATTTGCAAGGTGAAGGTAGTGGGATTTTATTTAATTTAGATAAAGTCGGTCCAGTCGAGCAAGCAACTACTTCATTTGGTCAAGGAGTTTCTGTAACACCAATTCAACAAGTAGCAGCAGTAGCAGCGGCTGTAAATGGTGGGACATTGTATCAACCGTATATAGCTAAGGAATTTATTGATCCGAAAAATAATCAAATTGTAAGTAAAAAGACACCTGTGGAAAAAAGAAAAGTTATTTCCAAGGAAACTTCAGAAAAAGTTCGGTATGCATTAGAGAATGTTGTAGCAAAGGGATCTGGTAAAGGTGCTTTCATTGATGGGTATCGTGTAGGTGGAAAAACAGGTACGGCTCAAAAGGTGAAAGATGGTAAATATTTAGAGAATAATTATATAGTATCTTTTATCGGTTTTGCTCCAGCGGATGATCCGGAAATTGTTGTCTATGTTGCTGTTGATAATCCGAAAGGTGTAACGCAATTTGGTGGAGTAGTAGCAGCTCCAATTGTTGGGAATATTCTTCGGGATGCACTTCCTGTTATGGGAGTGAAACCGAGAAAAGAACAAGTTGAGAGAGAATATAAATGGGGCGATACACCAACTGTGGAAGTTCCGAATTTAATTGGTATGAAAAAGAAAGACTTACAGACACAACTCGTCGATTTGAAGCTTGATATAAGTGGAGACGGAGAGAAAGTAATTAAACAATCCCCAGAAGCAGGAGCTAAAGTGAAAGAAGGCTCAAAAATTAGAATTTACTTCGGGAATTAAAGGTAACCTAGTACGTTTTATGGTACAATTGGTGGAAGTGAGTTCTTTATAGAAGAGTTACTTAATTTGAGGCTGTAAGAGCCCCAATTATAAATAAGTCTATTTATTAGACACAGTAGCACTTACCTCCTATTTTACATATTTAGGAGGTAACGTGTTGCTTATTAAAAAAGAGATAAATACACAATGTAGAGAGGGTTTAGTGAAATGAAGTTGCATACACTTTTATCATGTTTGCATGATTTTCCAGTTGTTCCAAAAGAAAATCCAGAAATCACATCTATAGAAGCTGATTCACGTAAAGTGAAAGAGGGAAGCTTATTTGTATGTATGAAAGGATATACGGTTGATAGCCATGATTTTGCTAAGCAAGCAGCGGCACAAGGAGCGGCTGCTATTGTTGCGGAAAGACCAATTGATGTTGACGTTCCAGTTGTACTTGTGAAAAACACTTTTCGTTCGTTAGCGGTTTTAGCTGATTATTTTTATGGTCAACCAACACACAAGTTACATTTAATCGGAATTACAGGTACAAATGGAAAGACAACAACATCGCATATTATGGATGAGATTATGCGCGCACATGGTCATAAAACGGGGCTAATTGGAACGATTAATATGAAAATCGGTGATGAAACATTTGAGGTGAAAAATACAACACCAGATGCACTAACACTTCAACAGACATTTTTAAAAATGGTTGAGCACGGTGTAGATAGTACAGTAATGGAAGTTTCGTCACATGCTTTAGATCTTGGTCGTGTACACGGATGTGATTACGATGTAGCAGTGTTTACAAATTTAACACAAGATCATTTAGACTATCATAAAACGATGGAAGAATATAAACATGCAAAAGGGTTGCTATTTGCACAACTTGGCAATAGTTATAACCATGATCGTGAAAAGTACGCGGTACTGAATAACGATGATGCTGTAACTGCGGAATATATGAGAAGTACTGCGGCAACTGTTGTAACGTATGGAATTGATACAACAAGTGATATTATGGCCAAAGATATCGTTATGACGAGTGCTGGAACTACATTTACGCTTGTAACACCGTATGAAAGTGTAAATGTTACGATGAAATTGATTGGGAAATTTAATGTATATAACGTACTAGCGGCAACAGCGGCAGGACTTGTTTCTGGTGTAAGTTTAGAAACGGTTATTGATGTAATAAAGCAACTAGCTGGAGTTCCAGGACGTTTTGAAGTAGTTGATGGTGGACAAAATTATACAGTTATTGTTGATTATGCACATACACCAGATAGCTTAGAGAATGTATTAAAAACAGCAAAACAGTTTGCAAAAGGCGATGTATATTGCATCGTCGGTTGTGGTGGAGATAGAGATCGAACAAAGAGACCAATCATGGCAAGTGTTGCAACAAAATATGCAACTCATGCAATTTACACTTCAGATAATCCAAGAAGTGAAGAGCCAGGAGCTATTTTAGATGATATGGTGCAGGGTGCAAATGGGAATAATTATGAAGTAATTATTGATAGAAAAGAAGCGATATACCATGCAATTGCTAACGCGAAAGCTGAAGATATCATCATTATTGCTGGTAAGGGTCATGAAACGTATCAAATTATTGGTAAAGACGTTCATCATTTTGACGATCGTGAAGTCGCTAAAGAAGCAATTACAGAGCGTTTAAACAACGAAGAGTAACAACGTGAGAGGAGGACTACATGTGCTTGAGCAAGGTTTATTAGTAACGGCTGGGGTAGCATTCTTAATTTCTGTTGCCCTTTCGCCATTGTTTATTCCATTTTTAAGGAAATTAAAGTTCGGACAGAGTATTCGTGATGAGGGACCAAAGTCACATCAAAAAAAATCAGGGACACCTACAATGGGTGGTATTGTCATATATGTATCTATGATGGTAACTTCACTTATTATGGCGATTAAGTTTAATCATTTAGGTGCAGAGGTTTCGTTATTATTATTAGTGACATTTGGCTACGGATTAATTGGATTTTTAGATGACTACATAAAGGTAGTTAAGAAGAGAAATCTTGGTTTAACATCAAAACAAAAATTAGTAGGTCAGCTTGTTATTGCTATTGCGTTCTTTTTAATTGGAAAAGGGCAAGCGCTCCACACATACATCATGATTCCGGGAACAGATGTTAAGTTTGAACTAGGTTGGGCGTATTTTGTACTTGTATTATTTATGCTTATTGGTGGATCAAATGCAGTTAACTTAACTGACGGTTTAGATGGTTTATTATCAGGAACAGCTGCTATTGCATTTGGAGCTTTTAGTATTATTGCAGTAGCGCAAGAGCAATTTGGAGTAGCGATATTCTGTATGGCAGTTGTAGGAGCTGTACTTGGATTTTTAGTATTCAATGCAAATCCAGCGAAAGTGTTTATGGGAGATACAGGTTCCTTAGCTTTAGGTGGAGCCATTGCAGCTGTAGCGATTTTATTAAAACAAGAATTACTACTTGTAATCATTGGTGGAGTATTCGTAATGGAAACTTTATCTGTTATTATTCAGGTCATTTCTTTTAAAACAACAGGAAAACGTGTCTTTAAAATGAGTCCATTACACCATCATTATGAATTATGTGGTTGGTCAGAGTGGCGTGTTGTTGTGACATTTTGGTCTGTAGGATTTTTATTAGCTGTGTTAGGAATTTATATCGGGGTGTGGATGTAATTGAAAACTGTAACTGAATTTCAAAATAAAAATATTCTTGTATTAGGCATTGCAAAAAGTGGTTATGCAGCAGCTACGTTGTTACAAAAATTAGGGGCAAATGTTATTGTAAATGACGGAAAGCCTTTAGCAGATAATGTACTTGCTGCAGAATTACAAGCAAAAGGAATGGACGTTGTATGCGGTGGTCATCCTTTAGAATTGTTAGAGAGAAATATTTCTCTTGTAGTAAAAAATCCAGGAATCCCGTATTCTAATCCAATATTAGTTGCTGCGAAAGAAAAGCAAATCCCAATTGTTACGGAAGTTGAATTAGCATATCGTATTTCAGAAGCGCCATTTGTTGGGATTACGGGGTCTAACGGTAAAACGACGACGACAATGCTTGCATTTGAAATGCTAAAAGAAGGACAAAAGCATCCTATAATTGCAGGGAACATAGGAACTGTAGCGTGTGAAGTAGCACAGGGTGCAAAAGAAAATGAAGTTGTAGTTACAGAGCTTTCATCGTTCCAACTGATGGGAGTAGAATTGTTCCAACCTAAAATTGCTGCGTTTTTAAATTTATTTGAGGCCCACTTAGATTATCACGGGACGAAGAAGGAATATGGTTTAGCAAAAGCAAATATTTTTAAAAACCAAACAGAAAATGATTATAGTGTAATAAATGCAGATGATGCAGATGTGATGGCTTTATCTGCTTATAGTAAAGGGCAAAAAGTACTATTCTCGACAAAGAAAGAAATTGAAGATGGTGCGTGTATAAAAGAGAATGCTCTTTGTTTTAAAGGTGAAAAAGTTGTTGAAGTAGGCGATATCGTTTTACCTGGTCAACATAATTTAGAAAATATTTTAGCAGCGATGAGTATCGCAAAATTATTGGGTGTTTCTAATGAAGCGATTACGGTGGTATTAAAACGTTTTACAGGTGTAAAACATCGTTTAGAATATGTAACAACTATTAACAATCGTAAGGTTTATAATGACTCAAAAGCAACGAATATGTTAGCGACTGAGAAAGCTTTATCTGCGTTTACACAACCGATTGTGTTATTAGCAGGTGGGCTTGATCGTGGAAATGAATTCGATGATTTAATTCCATATTTCAAAAATGTAAAAGCAATTGTAACATTTGGACAAACAGCTCCAAAACTAGTAAGAGCTGCAGAAAAAGCGGGATTAGATACAATTGAAAGTGTCGATACTTTAGATGAAGCGGTAGTGAAAGCTTATGCTCATTCTACAGATGGCGATGTAATTCTTCTTTCTCCAGCATGTGCAAGCTGGGATCAATTTAAAACATTTGAAGAAAGAGGAGACATTTTTATACAAGCTGTGCATAAACTTATATAAAGTAAATCAAAACATCAGTAGGCTAACACCTACTGATGTTTTGTTACATAGGGCAAAAGTTTCTGCCTAAAGAGGTGGTGTTTATGGGTAATGAAGAAAACGCCTGATTTTATTCTCATCATCGTTACACTTGCGTTGTTAACAATCGGAATGGTTATGGTGTATAGTGCGAGTGCGGTTTGGGCCTCTTATAAAATGGGGGACTCATTCTTTTTTGCAAAAAGGCAATTGCTATTTGCAAGTATTGGTGTAGTGGCTATGTTTTTAATTATGAAAATTGATTATTGGGTGTGGCGTACGTATTCAAAAGTAATTTTGCTAGTTTGCTTCATTCTTCTTATTCTTGTTCTTATTCCTGGGGTAGGACTTGTTCGAGGAGGGGCGCGAAGTTGGATTGGAATCGGGGCATTTTCCATTCAACCGTCAGAATTTATGAAGTTTGCGATGATTATTTTCTTAGCAAAATTTTTAGCGGAACGACAAAAATTAATTACCTCTTTTAAACGTGGTTTACTACCAGCTCTTAGTTTTGTATTTCTTGCTTTTGGGATGATTATGTTACAGCCAGATCTTGGCACAGGAACCGTAATGGTTGGGACATGTATTATTATGATATTTATCTCGGGGGCAAGGGTCTTTCACTTTGCAATGTTTGGTTTGCTTGGTGTAGCAGGATTTGTAGGGCTAATTGCATCAGCACCGTATCGAATGAAACGTATTACATCATATTTAGATCCGTGGTCAGATCCGCTTGGAAGTGGATTTCAAATTATTCAATCGTTACTCGCAATTGGACCTGGTGGATTATTCGGGCTTGGACTTGGACAAAGTAGACAAAAGTTTCTTTATTTACCTGAACCGCAAACAGACTTTATATTTGCGATCTTATCGGAGGAATTAGGTTTTATTGGTGGTTCATTTGTGTTATTATTATTTAGTCTATTATTATGGCGTGGGATTCGTATAGCTTTAGGAGCGCCAGATTTATATGGTACGTTTTTAGCAGTAGGTATTGTGGCGATGATTGCGATTCAAGTAATGATTAATGTTGGTGTTGTAACAGGATTGATGCCTGTAACAGGTATTACTTTGCCGTTTTTAAGTTATGGTGGATCAAGTTTGACATTAATGTTAATGGCAGTAGGTGTATTATTAAATATAAGTCGCCATTCTCGCTACTAAACCCTGTTTTATAAGACAGGGTTTTTCGTATGTGCGCGAAGAAACATGATGTATATAGAAATAAATACGACTGAAATAAGAAAAGAGAAGCGGAGGAGTTAGTAGTGCGTGTATTAGTAAGTGGTGGGGGCACTGGAGGTCATATTTATCCGGCTCTTGCTCTAATAAGAGAAATAAAAAAATTAAATCCGGAAGCAAGGTTTTTATATATTGGTACGGAGAGTGGATTAGAGAGCACGATCGTTCCAAAAGCAGGCATACCGTTTCAATCTATTGTTATAAGTGGATTTAAGCGTAAAATATCGTTAGATAACGTGAAAACGGTGATGCGTTTCCTAAAGGGTGTACAAGATAGTAAACGATATATTCGTCGTTTTAATCCAGATATTGTGATTGGAACGGGTGGATATGTATGTGGACCAGTTGTATATGCTGCAGCAAAATTAGGTATTCCAACCATTGTACATGAACAAAATAGTGTACCTGGTGTAACGAATAAATTTTTAAGCCGCTATGTTGATAAAGTTGCGGTTTGTTTTGAAGCGGCTGCAGAACATTTTCCACAGTCAAAAGTGGTGATGACAGGAAATCCAAGAGCATCAGAAGTAATGGATCAGAATGGAATGAAAGGAAAACGTTCAGTAGGTTTATCTCTTCCTAAAAAATCGGTACTTATTTTTGGTGGAAGTCGTGGGGCTAGACCGATTAACGATGCTTTCGTAGAGGCAATTGAACAGTTTGGAAATAAAAGTTACGAAATATTGTATGTAACAGGTGAAGTTCATTATGACAAAGTGATGGAAGCAGTGAAGCAAAAAGGGAATCCGAATAATGTTATTATTAAACCTTTCATTCATAATATGCCAGAGGTACTTACAGGTGTAGATCTTGTTGTTTCAAGAGCGGGGGCAACAACACTTGCAGAATTAACCGCGTTAGGTAAGCCAAGTGTGTTAATACCGAGTCCTTACGTAACAAATAACCATCAGGAAAAGAATGCACGTTCCGTTGTCGATAAAGGAGCAGCAAAAATGTTGCTTGAAAAAGATTTAACAGCAGAAACGCTTATTCGTGATATTGATGAGATTTTATTGGATGCACAAACATTACAAAATATGAAGCTGGCTGCGGGGCAATTAGGTATTCCAGATGCAGCAAATAAGCTGTATGAAGTAATGAATAAGCTTGTAAAAAAATAACGTTAGGTGAACGCCCTGCATACTACTGTAATAAGGATACTTAGTATGGGGGAGATTGTTTATGGAGCAATTAGTAAATGAGCTTATAGAAGCAAATGTTGGTCGCGTGTTAGTGAATGAAGCGTTAGCGTGTTATACCACTATGAAAATAGGTGGACCAGCTGATATTTTAATTGTGCCAAAGCATGTTGCCAGTATTGAAAAAACGTTGCAGTTAGTAAAAAAATATAAAACAAAGTGGACTGTAATTGGTCGAGGTTCGAACCTTCTTGTATCTGATCTAGGTATAGAAGGTGTCGTTATTCGTTTAGGAGAAGGATTAGACCACTTAGAAGTCGAAAAACATAGAGTAAGAGTTGGTGGTGGGTATCCCCTTATTAAATTATCAACTTTACTTAGTCGTCAAGGGTTATCCGGCCTGGAATTTGCCAGTGGTATTCCAGGAAGTGTTGGTGGTGCAGTGTATATGAATGCAGGAGCACATAAATCGGATATATCAAACATATTATCAAAAGCTCTTATTTTGTTTGAAAACGGAACAATTGATTGGTTAACACATGAAGAAATGGAGTTTTCCTATCGTACTTCTGTATTGCAAACGAAACGTCCTGGTATTGTTTTGGAAGCTGAGTTTCAATTGCAGGTAGGGGAGCGTGAGGGAATCGTAAGCGTCATGCAAAAGAATAAAGACTACCGTCGTGAAACACAGCCGTGGAATCATCCTTGTGCAGGAAGCATATTTCGGAATCCAATCCCATACTTTGCAGGAGACTTAATAGAAAAGGCGGGGCTTCGTGGTTATCAAATAGGCGGAGCTCAAATTTCTGAAATGCATGGGAATTTTATTATTAACACTGGGGGAGCCAGTGCGCAAGATGTCTTATCTTTAATTGCATTAATAAAACAAACAATCGAGGATAAATTTGGCGTAGAAATGCATACAGAAGTAGAAATCATTGGAAGATAACGGTTATTCGTTCCGCTCATTATCATTTATGTTATAATAAGAAGATAAGAACGGCATGAGGAACATGCCGTTTTTTATGTTACGTAGGGGGATCGTACATGAAAAATAGTAAAGTGATTAAACTACAGGATCGTGTACCAAAGTTAAAAAATCAACAGAAGAAAAACAAGAAAAATGTTAATCATCGGTTGATTTTATACATATCAATTTTATTTTTATTAGTGCTCTTTTTAATTTATTTTCGGTCTCCGCTAAGCAATATCAAAAAGATAAGTGTGTTTGGAAATCATTATATGACAGATGAACAAGTGATGAAGGAATCAGGTGTGACGTATGATACAAGTTATTTCCGAGTGACAGCACATAAAGCAGAAGAAAACCTAACGAAACGAAAAGAAATTAAAGCAGTAAATGTAAAAAAACGTTTTCCAAATAAAATTGATGTTCATATTGAAGAATATTTAACGATTGGTTATATAAACAAAGATGGGAAATTACAACCGTTACTAGAGAACGGGAAAACACTTGATGTACTTCCGAACGGAAAACTTCCTGTTGCAGCACCAATTTTTGAACCTTTTAAAGAGGAAAAAATGAAGGAGTTAATTGCTGAGCTTGAAAAATTAACACCAACTATTTTAAGGTCTATTTCTGAAATTCGTTATTCACCGACGAATGCGAATGAAGATCATCTTACTTTATATATGAACGAAGGGTACGAAGTGAGCACTACGATTCAAAATTTCGCAAAGCGTATGGAAGCTTATCCGCTTATCTTAAAAACAATTGAGCCGGGTAAAAAGGTATTAATTGATTTAGAAGTAGGGGCATATACGAAAGAATTAGGAGCGGAAGAAAAAAAAGAATAGAACGATAGTTTTTACTACGTTCCTGTAGAAAAAACGAAACGAACGTTCTATTGAATGCATCTGAATTTACAAGAATGGTTCATTTGATGAAAAAGATGTAAAAATTCTTAGATTCATACTAGGATTGGTACAAGTTTCACTTTTCTATGAGTACATCTTAGTGTAGACTTATACTTGGCGGTAATCTTTACACTTGAAATAGAATTATTTCAAGATAAGCAGTTATTCACAGTTTACTGCGATATTCTTAAATGAATGTTAAATAAAAATAAGAAAAATATAGGGTTAAAAAAGGGAAACGTATAAAGACGTTGAATATTTTTCTTATAAATAGTAAAGTTGCGATTGTTGTTCCATATATTGAGTTGTATGGTATAAATAAAGAAGGAGGTGCCAAAGAATGAACAGCAATGAAATATATGTTAGTCTTGACATCGGTACATCCAATGTTAAAGTCATCATTGGTGAAATGGTTAATGACAGCTTAAACATTATTGGTGTTGGAAATGTAAAATCAAATGGTTTAAAGAAGGGATCGATAGTTGATATAGACGAGACTGTTCGATCAATTAAAAAAGCAATTGAACAAGCTGAGCGCATGGTGGGAATCCACATTGAGCAAGTTGTAGTAGGTGTCAATGCAAACCAGGTACAGCTACTTCCTTGTCACGGAGTAGTCGCTGTTTCAAATGAAGATCGTGAAATCGGGAATGAAGATGTCTTACGCGTTCTAGATGCAGCACAAGTTGTGTCAATTGCTCCAGAGCGTGAGTTTATTGATGTGGTACCTCGACAGTTCATCGTAGACGGTCTTGACGAGATTAACGATCCACGCGGGATGATCGGTGTAAGATTAGAAATGGAAGGTACACTTATAACAGGCTCGAGAACTTTACTACATAACCTACTTCGTTGTGTAGAAAAAGCAGGTCTTGAAATAGTTGATATTTGTCTTCAACCTTTAGCGGCTGCAACAGTTGCTATATCTTCAGATGAAAAAAATAGAGGAGTAGCCCTTGTTGATATGGGGGGAGGATCTACAACTTTATCTATTTTTAAAGATGGAGAGTTACAAGCGACGAGTGTATTACCGTTAGGTGGAGACCATATAACGAAGGATATTGCGATTGGGTTGAAAACTTCAACAGACAATGCAGATCAAATAAAGTTGAAATATGGACATGCTTTTTATGATACAGCATCTGAAGAAGAGATGTTTACGGTTCCTATTATGGGAAGCGATCAAACAGAACAATATTCTCAGTTGGAATTATCGGATATAATAGAGGCTCGTGTAGAGGAAATTTTAATGTTTGTTCAAGATGAAGTGCGTAAGTTAGGAGTAAAGCAAGTAGCTTCTGGCTATGTACTAACTGGTGGAATTGCTTCTATGCCGGGTGTTCTTGATCTTGCATATGATATTTTACATGAAAATGTTCGTATAGCGACTCCTGATTATATTGGTGTGCGTGAGCCCCAATATACAAGTGGAGTAGGATTAATTAAACATTCTTATCAAAAAGCTAAATTACGTGGAAAAAATGTGCAGGAAAAGCAAGAACATTTTGAACCAGTACCAGCACCAGCACCAGCACCAACGCCGGTACAACAGCAACCTGCGAAACAAAAAACTCGTAATCAAAACAATAATAATCAAAATGATGAACGTATGRTGTCAAAAGTAAAACGTGTATTCCGTTATTTATGGGATTAAAATTGGACACGAAAAATGAGGTTCTAGGGGGATTTCGACATGTTAGAGTTTGATACTACTCAAGATCAATTAGCGAATATAAAAGTTATCGGTGTCGGCGGTGGCGGAAACAATGCTGTAAACCGTATGATTGAACACGGTGTACAAGGTGTAGACTTTATCGCTGTGAATACTGATGCACAAGCATTAAATCTATCAAAAGCTGAAACAAAAATGCAAATTGGTGGAAAATTAACACGTGGACTTGGTGCAGGTGCAAACCCTGAAGTAGGGAAAAAAGCTGCAGAAGAAAGTAAAGAACAGATCCAAGAAGCACTTCGTGGTGCGGATATGGTCTTCGTAACTGCTGGTATGGGCGGCGGAACTGGAACTGGTGCAGCTCCAGTTGTTGCTCAAGTTGCAAAAGAATTAGGTGCATTAACAGTTGGTGTTGTGACACGTCCATTTACATTTGAAGGACGTAAACGTGCAACGCAAGCAGCATCTGGTATTGCGGCATTTAAAGAAAATGTAGATACACTTATTGTAATTCCAAACGATCGCTTATTAGAGATTGTTGATAAAAATACGCCGATGTTAGAAGCATTCCGTGAAGCAGATAACGTATTACGTCAAGGTGTTCAAGGTATTTCTGATTTAATTGCAACACCAGGTTTAATTAACTTAGACTTCGCAGACGTAAAGACAATTATGTCTAATAGAGGTTCTGCTTTAATGGGTATTGGTTCTGGTAATGGAGAAAATCGTGCTGCTGAAGCTGCGAAAAAAGCGATTTCTAGTCCATTATTAGAAACATCTATTGATGGAGCTCAAGGTGTTATCATGAACATTACGGGTGGAGCTAACTTAAGCTTATATGAAGTACAAGAAGCGGCAGACATTGTAGCTTCAGCTTCAGATCCAGAAGTAAATATGATCTTCGGTTCTGTTATTAATGAAGGATTAAAAGATGATATCGTTGTAACTGTAATTGCAACTGGTTTTGATGATAGTGCTTCGACGCAGCCACCAAAACCAATTATCCGTCCGACTGCGAATCACACGCAACAACAGCAACAGCAAGTAGCTCAACCTTCAAAACAACGTGAAGTTAAGCGTGAAATGAAACGTGAAGAGCCGGTTGTGCATGAGCGTCATACAGATTCAGATGACATCGATATTCCAGCATTCTTACGTAACCGTCGTAGACGATAAAAGAAAAGGAGCTTTTATGCTCCTTTTTTGTTTTATACAGGGAAAAGATCTGCTAAGCAGGTCTTTTTTTATTTTATATATTTTGATTTAGCCCGCTATTTGCTGGGCAGCCTGATTGGTGCGGGGTGATTAAAGTTTCACTTAATATATAAGTAAAAAGATATAGTATTCTATGAAACATATACTTTTATTTTTTACCGACAGATTTTGTCTAGAAAGCACAAAATAACAAAAAAACACCTCCGCAAATTGACACACTTTCCTATTGGATATGCATTATACTAGTCTCAACTTAAAAAAAGAGGTGAATTGTTTGGTTGTTTACGCCGACGTTGTTTGGTTGTTAAACGCCTGCATTGATTTTCTTTTACTTTTATTAACAGCAACCGTGTTAAAAAAGAAGATCAAAAGATGGAGGCTTGTGTTAGGGGCATTTATAGGTTCAACCATTGTTATTTTTGCCTTTACTCCTTTTGCTTCTATGATGACACATCCAATTATGAAACTACTGTACTCGTTACTTATTGTGTATACAGCATTTGGGTTTACAACGTTTAGAAACTATGCACAAACTGTTTTTACTTTTTACTTTGTAACCTTTATGGTTGGCGGAGGGTTAATTGGGACTCATTTCTTTTTGCAAACGAATGAAATGGTAAATGGATTGGTTCAATCTCAATCAATTTCTTACGGTGATCCAATTAGCTGGCTGTTTGTTGTTTTTGGTTTTCCAGTAATTTATTATTTTTCTAAAAAGCGTATTGAAAGCGTAGAGGTTACAAAAATACACTATGACCAAATTGTGAAATTGAAAATTCAATTAGCTGAAGAGGAACTAGAACTCGCAGGTTTAATTGATAGTGGGAACCAACTTTACGACCCGTTAACAAAAACACCCGTTATGATTATGCATATTTCATCATTAGAGCATTGCTTGCCAGCTTGGTTAACAGAACAAATTTATTCCAAAACAGAGATTCCTCAAATACCAGAAAATGATTCTGGCTGGGCGACAAAATTACGCTTAATTCCTTTCAGAGCAGTAGGAGTAGAGAATCAATTTTTATGGGCAATTAAGCCAGACAGTGTGCAAATTTATCATGAAGGTAGTTCTATTGTAGTCAGCAAAGTATTGATTGGATTAAATACACAACAGTTGTCAACCAATGGAGAGTATCAATGTATTGTGCATCCGAAAATGTTAATTTCGCAAAAAATGGTAATTGCTTAATAATGGGAGGCGGGATAATATGATGAAATTAAAATTTTATTTAGTATACCTTTGGTATAAAGTATTGTTGAAATTAGGAATTAAGACCGATGAAATTTATTATATCGGTGGAAGTGAAGCGTTGCCACCACCGTTAACGAAAGAAGAAGAGGAAGTTCTTTTGAATAAATTGCCAAAAGGAGATCAGGCAGCAAGATCGTTACTGATTGAACGCAACTTACGGTTAGTTGTATATATAGCAAGAAAGTTTGAAAATACAGGGATAAATATTGAAGATTTGATTAGTATAGGAACAATCGGCCTTATTAAAGCAGTGAATACATTTAATCCGGAAAAGAAAATAAAATTAGCGACATATGCCTCACGTTGTATAGAAAATGAAATTTTAATGCATTTGCGTCGGAATAATAAGAATCGTTCAGAAGTTTCTTTTGACGAACCGCTTAACATCGATTGGGATGGGAATGAACTTTTGTTATCAGATGTATTAGGTACAGATGATGATATTATTACAAAAGATTTAGAAGCTACTGTAGATCGTCATCTTCTAATGAAAGCATTGCATCAATTAAATGATCGTGAAAAACAAATTATGGAACTTCGGTTTGGGCTTGCTGGAGAAGAGGAAAAGACGCAAAAAGATGTGGCGGATATGCTTGGGATTTCACAGTCATACATTTCGCGTTTAGAAAAAAGAATCATAAAAAGATTACGAAAAGAATTTAATAAAATGGTGTAAAGAATAAGACCAGCCGTTATCTAGGCTGGTCTTATTCTCTTTCGTTGTATGAGAAGAGACAACGAAAATGAAAAATGAAGAGAAAACCGCATGCATAAAATCCCCTTCAAAGGAAATACTTTACACTGTACAGCAACTCCCGATAGGAGGGAACACTTTGACGAGAAACAAAGTAGAAATTTGCGGTGTTGATACAGCTAAACTTCCCGTACTAAAAAATGATGAAATGCGTAAATTATTTCGTGAAATGCAAAGTGGAGAGATAAGCGCAAGAGAGAAATTAGTGAATGGAAACTTACGTCTTGTACTGAGCGTCATCCAAAGATTTAATAACAGAGGAGAATATGTTGACGATTTATTTCAAGTTGGTTGCATCGGACTTATGAAATCCATTGATAACTTTGATTTAGGCCAAAATGTAAAATTTTCAACGTATGCTGTGCCGATGATTATTGGGGAAATACGCAGATATTTGCGTGATAATAATCCGATTCGCGTATCTCGATCATTACGAGATATTGCGTATAAAGCGTTACAAGTAAGAGAGAAATTGATTGCAGAAAATTCAAAAGAACCAACAGCAATGGATATTGCAAAAGTGCTTGAAGTGACTCATGAAGAAATTGTTTTTGCATTAGATGCGATTCAAGATCCAGTTTCATTATTTGAACCGATTTATAACGATGGGGGAGATCCTATCTTTGTTATGGATCAGTTAAGTGATGAAAAACAAAAGGACGAGCAGTGGGTTGAAGAGTTAGCACTGAAAGAAGGGATGAAGCGTTTAAATGATCGTGAGAAAATGATTATTCGAAAACGTTTCTTTCAAGGAAAGACACAAATGGAAGTTGCAGAAGAAATTGGGATTTCTCAAGCACAAGTGTCACGTTTAGAGAAATCAGCTATTAAACAAATGAATAAAACGATTCAAGGATAAGGTTTCACCATTTATGGTGAAACCTTTTTATATGTAATATAGTTTGTCTTCGCTCATAGTAGGGAAGCTGTGTTCATATAATGAAAATAATATGGGATTAGTAGAGGGTGCTTCCTGTTAATTTGAGAAACAGTGTTTTTTCAATTCGTCATATATAAGGGAGAGGATGAAAATGATAAGAATTTCGGAGTTGCAGATGAAAGAGGTAATAAATATTTCAGATGGAAAAAGGCTTGGGAATATTGGAGATATTGAAATTGATATGAACACAGGGAAGATCGGGTCTATTATTATTTCCAAACAGGCACGTATGTTAGGGATCTTTGGGAAGGATGTAGAAATTGTAATTCCTTGGGAGGAAATTATGAAAATTGGGGAAGATGTCATACTTGTTAGAGTAAATCCTGTTAATTCTGTAACAGAATCAATACAAACACCGACAATTTCATAAAGAATATTACAAATTCCTCTTTTTTTTCTGTTGGCATTATGAAAAAATAAAAGTATGGTAAAATAGACAGGAAGTACCATGCTTTTTTATGTTATTTTAATTAAAAGGAGTCACTTTATGAGACAACCATTTAAATATGTGGACGGTATACTGTATTTACAAGCGTGGAAAGAACTTGGAAACATTACTGCTGGATTTACGACAAAAGATGGTGGGGTAAGTACGGGCTCCTTTCATGCGATGAATTTAGGATTACATGTGAATGATATCGTGGAGAACGTTCATGAAAACAGACGCATTTTAGCAAATAAGTTACAAAAACCATTAGAAAACTGGATTTGCTCTGAACAAGTTCATGATCATCATGTTGAAAAAGTAGGACAACAGGAAAAAGGAAGTGGCGTCTATTCATATGAAGACGGCATTTCAAAAACAGATGGCATTTATACGACTAATAATGATGTTCTTCTAACATCATGTTACGCGGATTGTGTTCCACTCTATTTTTATGCACCATCACATGGTATGATAGGACTTGCGCATGCTGGATGGAAAGGGACTGTAAAAGAGATTGCAAAGGAAATGATTCAAAAATGGAATGCAGAAGGGATTTCAAGTGATGAAATTCATGTTGCAATTGGACCAGCAATTGGATCTTGTTGTTACGTTGTTGATGATCGAGTGTTAACAGCAGCAGAGCAAGTAGTAAACGGCTCTGTCCCTTATAAAAAAATTTCTGATGGGCAGTACGCAATTAATTTAAAAGAAATTAATCGTATATTATGTGTACAATCAGGCATAAAAGAAGAGAATATTGTAATGTCATCTCTTTGTACAAGCTGTGAAGAACAACTATTTTTCTCTCATCGTCGTGATCAAGGTAAGACAGGAAGAATGTTGAGTTTCATAGGTTTTAAGGAGGAAGAAAGCAAGTGACAGTACAAAAAAATTTAACAACTGTAAATGAAGCAATTAAACAATCTTGCGTACGAGCGGGACGTTCGTTGCAAGATATTAAACTCGTTGCGGTTACAAAAACGGTAGGAATTGAAAAAACAAACGAAGTAATTGAAGCTGGAATTATCGATTTAGGTGAAAATAGAAATGAAAGTTTCTTACAGAAGTACGAACATTTCGGTTCAAAAGTGAATTGGCATTTTATTGGATCATTACAAACGAGAAAAGTAAAAGAAATCATTAATGAAATTGATTATTTACATTCGTTAGATCGTCTTTCACTTGCAAAAGAAATTCAAAAACGTGCTGATAAGAAAGTGAAATGTTTTATTCAAGTGAAAACATCATCTGAAGAATCAAAGCAAGGATTGGCAATAGAAGAAACCGTTTCTTTTATTCAAAGTTTGCAAGAATTGGATAAGATTGAAGTGGTGGGACTAATGACAATGGCTCCGTTTACAGAAGAAGAGGAAGAAATCAGACGCTGTTTTAAGGAGTTGTGTATGCTACAAACAGAGGTGCAGGAGCTAGAATTATTACATGCGCCATGTAAAGAATTATCAATGGGAATGTCTAATGATTACACGATTGCAATTGAAGAAGGTGCTACATATATTCGTTTGGGGACGATTTTAGTAGGAAAAGCGTAAAAGGAAGGAGAATCTTATTATGAGTTGGTCAAAAGTAAAATACTTCTTTTTTGATACACCGGAAGAAAAAGAAGCAGCTCAATATAGTTATGAAAAGGAGCAAACAGACATGAAGAAGCAGCAAGATCCGCCAGAACAACAAGATGTTGCGTTTCCAAAAGCGCAACCGAAACAAAATGTTGTGAGCATTGAAACGGCAAAGCAATCTTCAAAAGTTGTTTTATTAGAACCACGCACATATTCGGAAGCACAAGGGATTTCGGACCATTTAAAAGGTAGACGAGCTGTTGTGATTAATTTACAACGAATGTCTACTGATCAAGCTGTACGTATCGTTGACTTTTTAAGTGGTACTGTATACGCTATAGGCGGGGACATTCAAAAAATAGGACCGAAAACATTTATGTGTACCCCTGAAAATGTAGATATTGTTGGTGCAATTTCAGAGTTATTCGGTGAAGAAGAAGACACAAATATAAAGAGGTGGTAATACGCCATGGTAACAGTTTTAAACGTTTTAATTACTGCTATCGAGATCTACTCGTGGGCACTTATTATTTACATTCTTCTATCATGGTTCCCTGGTGCAAAGGAATCAACTTTTGGAGAAATTCTTGCGCGTATTTGTGAACCGTATTTAGAACCATTTCGCAGATTTATTCCGCCGCTTGGTATGATTGATATCTCTCCACTCGTTGCGATTTTCACGTTAAAGCTTGCTACGAATGGTTTAATAAGTATATTCAACTATTTCTTATAGTAAGAGGTTAAATACATGAGCATCTATGAACATTTCAGACCCGATGAAGAGGTCTTTGTGGATAAGGTGTTAGAGTGGAAGCGAGCAGCGGAGTACCATCAAGTGAAGTTAACAGACTTCCTTGATCCAAGACAACAACAAATTGTCACTATGGTAATAGGACAAGGGGATGTTGCTGTACAGTTTGATGGTGCAACGCCTCATGCAGAGCGTAAGAGAGCACTCATTTATCCGGACTATCTAGTAGTGAATGAAGAGGAATTTCAAGTAGAAGTATTGGAAATTGACTATCCTTCCAAGTTTTATACGCTAGAACATAGGCAAATATTAGGTACATTTATGTCTCTTGGTTTAACGAGAGAAAAATGTGGTGATATTTTGCTTCAAGAAGATCGTGCCCAAATTGTAGTCGCGAAAGAAGTTGTATCTTATATTGAGATGAACTTACAATCTATAGGGAAAGTGAAAGTCTCCTTATCACCAGTGCAAGGAGAAAAAATTCTACAGATGCAAGAAACGTGGGGAGAGAAATCTGGAACGGTTTCTTCACTTCGTTTAGATGTTATGTTAGCTGAAATGTTACATATATCCAGACAAAAAGTACAACCTTTCATAAAAAATGGTTTAGTAAAAGTTAATTGGAAAACAGTGGAGCAAACTTCTTATGAATGTTATCCAGGAGATGTTTTTTCAGTGAGAGGATATGGACGAAGTAAATTGTTTTCTGTAGAAGGTAGAACAAAGCGCGACAAATGGAGAATTTTGTATGGTATACTAAAATGATTGGTTTTTTAGAAGGAAATCCTCCTATTTTGTCGAAGAAAAGATATAATTGAAATAGGAAATTTAGATAACTACTTGGAGGTGGCGTTGTGCCGTTAACACCATTAGATATTCATAACAAAGAATTTGGTCGCGGATTCCGTGGCTATGATGAAGATCAAGTAAATGAGTTTCTTGATCAAATTATCAAAGATTATGAATTAGTCATTCGTGAGAAAAAAGCTCTAGAAGAAAAAGTTGCGCAATTAGAAGGGAAGTTAGATCATTTCTCTAATATTGAAGATACGTTAAACAAATCTATCATCGTTGCACAAGAAGCAGCGGAAGAAGTAAAACGTAATGCGCAAAAAGAAGCAAAATTAATCGTACGTGAAGCTGAAAAGAATGCAGACCGTATTATTAACGAAGCGTTAGTAAAATCAAGAAAAGTTGCCTTTGATATTGAAGAGCTAAAGAAACAAGCGAAAGTATTCCGCACTCGTTTCCGTATGTTATTAGAAACACAGCTTGAAATGTTAAACAACGATGATTGGGATAAACTAATTGAGTTAGAAGACGAAGTAGATGAACTGTTGAAAAAAGAAGAAACAGTGTAAGCTTGACGTTTTTCTCATTATTACATATAATTTTAAACAACATATTTATTAAGAAAAACGAAGATAGGGATAAGTACCTTTTTCATACCTTATATAGCGAACTGAGGATGGTGTAAGCTCAGGATAAGGAGATAATGGGAATATCACCCTGGAGTTCCGCGCTGAACAAATAGAGTAAGCGTAGGCGTATATTCGCGTTAAGAATATAAAGAGGATTGTATACATACGTATAGGATCTACTAGGGTGGTACCGCGGGAGACTTTCTCGTCCCTTTTTGGGATGAGAAGGTCTCTTTTTTATTCCGTTTTTTAAGTGTTTCTTTTATACATGTAAGGAGGAATTGAGCATGGAGTACAAAAATACATTACTAATGCCAAAAACAGAGTTCCCAATGCGTGGGAATTTACCAAAACGTGAGCCTGCAATGCAAGAACAGTGGGCTGAAATGAATATTTATGAAAAGGTACAAGAACATACGAAAGGTCGTCCTTTATTTGTACTGCATGATGGACCTCCATATGCGAATGGTGACATTCATATGGGACATGCATTAAATAAAGTGTTAAAAGACTTTATTGTTCGTTATAAATCAATGACTGGTTACTGCGCACCATATGTACCGGGTTGGGATACACACGGTTTACCAATTGAGCAAGCTTTAACAAATAAAGGTGTAAAGCGTAAAGAAATGACAGTTGCTGAGTTCCGTAAGTTATGTGCAGAGTATGCATATGAACAAGTAGAACGTCAACGTGAACAATTTAAGCGTTTAGGTGTACGTGCAGATTGGGATAACCCATATATTACTTTAGAGCCGGCTTATGAAGCGCAACAAATTAAAGTGTTCGGTGATATGGCGAAAAAAGGTTATATCTATAAAGGGCAGAAACCAGTTTACTGGTCTCCAACGAGTGAATCAGCTTTAGCAGAAGCTGAAATTGAATACCAAGATAAAAAATCAGCATCTATTTACGTAGCATTCCCTGTAAAAGACGGAAAGAACGTATTAGAAGGTGATGAGAAATTCATTATCTGGACAACAACACCTTGGACGTTACCTGCAAACTTAGGTATTTCTGTTCACCCAGAACTTGAATACGCTATTGTAAAAGTAAATGCTGAAAAATATATTATTGCTTCTGAACTATTTGAGACAGTTGCAAAAACGTTAGAGTGGGAAAATGCTGAAGTTGTGAAAACGGTAAAAGGTAGCGAACTTGAGTATACAGTTGCAAAACATCCATTCTACGATCGTGATTCATTAGTTATGCTAGGAGATCACGTAACAACAGATGCAGGTACAGGTTGTGTTCATACAGCACCAGGACACGGGGAAGATGACTTCGTTGTTGGTAAAAAGTATGGATTAGAAGTACTTTGCCCAGTTGATGATAAAGGTGTATTAACAAATGAAGCACCTGGATTTGAAGGCTTATTCTATGATAAAGCTAACAAGCCAATTACAGAAAAATTAGAAGAAGTAGGCGCGTTACTGAAGCTAACATTCATTACGCATTCATACCCACATGATTGGAGAACGAAAAAACCAATTATTTTCCGTGCGACAGCACAGTGGTTTGCATCTATTGAAGCGTTCCGTAAAGAATTATTAGAAGCTGTTGCGGAAACAAAATGGGTACCAGCATGGGGAGAAACTCGTCTTCATAATATGGTTCGTGACCGTGGTGACTGGTGTATTTCTCGTCAGCGTGCATGGGGTGTGCCAATCCCTGTATTCTATGCAGAGAATGGTGATCCAATTATTACAGATGAAACAATTAACCATGTAGCAGATTTATTCCGTGAGCACGGTTCTAACGTATGGTTTGAGCGTGAAGCGAAAGATCTATTACCAGAAGGATTTACACATACAGGTAGCCCAAATGGTGAATTCCGTAAAGAAACAGACATCATGGATGTATGGTTCGATTCAGGTTCTTCTCACCAAGCAGTATTAGAAGAGCGCGAAGACTTACAACGTCCAGCTGATTTATATTTAGAAGGATCTGACCAGTATCGTGGTTGGTTTAACTCTTCATTATCAACAGCAGTTGCTGTAACAGGTAAAGCTCCATATAAAGGCGTACTAAGCCATGGTTTCGTATTAGATGGTGAAGGACGTAAAATGAGTAAGTCGATTGGAAACATCGTCGTACCGAAGAAAATTATGGATCAATTAGGTGGAGATATTTTACGCTTATGGGTATCTTCTGTTGACTATCAATCTGATGTACGTATTTCAGATGATATTTTAAAACAAGTAGCAGAAGTGTATCGTAAAATCCGTAACACATTCCGTTTCTTATTAGGAAACTTAGATGACTTTAAGCCAAGTGAAAATACAGTAGCTGTAGCTGAACTTCGTGAAGTAGATCGTTACATGTTAGTGAAATTAAATGACTTAATTACAAAAGTAAAAGAAGCATATGAAACATACGACTTCGCTGCTGTGTATCATGCAATTCATAACTTCTGTACAATTGATTTAAGTTCATTCTACTTAGACTTTGCAAAAGACATTTTATACATTGAAGGTGCAAACCATGAAGATCGTCGTGCAATTCAAACTGTATTATATGATGTTCTTGTTGCATTGACGAAACTTGTAACACCAATCTTACCGCATACAGCTGATGAAGTATGGCCATACATTCCGGGTGTAACAGAAGAAAGTGTACAATTAACTAATATGCCAGAAGCTGTACAATTAGATGGTGCGGAAGCATTAAAAACAAAATGGGATGCATTTATGACGCTGCGTGATGACGTATTAAAAGCGTTAGAAGTAGCTCGTAATGAGAAAGTAATCGGTAAGTCATTAAATGCAAGTATTACGCTATATCCGACTGTAGAAATGAAAACTATGTTAGAGTCTATTAGCGAAGACTTAAAGCAATTATTCATCGTTTCTGAGTATAAACTTGGTGGTATGATGGAAGAAGCGCCAGCAGATGCGCCGAAGTATGAGCATACAGCGGTTGTTGTTGCTCAAGCAACTGGTGAAACATGTGAACGTTGTTGGGTAGTTTCAGAAACAATTGGTAAAGACGCTGAACATGAAACATTATGTGAGCGTTGTGCAACAGTTGTTAAAGAAAACTATGTAAAATAATAAAAAAACTGACTGTGCGTAAGTACAGTCAGTTTTTTTGTTGATGATATATTAAAATAACTTTCACTCTCTTTCCTATGAAGGAAAAATGTGTGTGAGGTAAGCATAGAAATTTCGGACACACTAATCGTACATTGCAGCTGGGAGGAATGTACACGTGAATGAAATGTATATGGAAATCAAAGAAGAATTGCAATTGATGCGAAAAGAGTTACAAGAGAGGCTAGCTAAAGAGGTCATGCACAAATATGATACAGAGTTTAGCGAAGAGCTTGGATATGAAATTAAGGAAGAGATAAAGAAAAAACTCCTATTACATGATATAAAAGAGGACTTAAAAGATGTAGAACGTGCATTATTTAAAATGGAAATAGATATGTATGGTATTTGTGAAGAAACGGGGAGAGCAATTTCGGTAAAACAAATGAAGACGATGCCGACTGCCCGTACCATTCATGAATTTTTCTATGAAAAAGTAAATGTATGAATGCGCACAATGATATTATATTACCTTTTTTTAATTTATTTTATTCTTCTATAAAGGTTCATTGTGAAAAGGTTGCAGCTATGCTAAAATTTTGAGGTACACTGTCTTTGTGGGGGAAATGAAAATGATATATTATGTAATAGCGTTATTTGTCATTGCCATCGATCAAATATCGAAATGGCTAATTGTAAAGAACATGGAATTGGGTACGAGCATTCCGATTATCGATAATGTATTATACATAACATCACATCGAAATAGAGGAGCTGCCTGGGGGATTTTAGAAAATAAAATGTGGTTTTTCTACATTATTACAGTCGTTTTTGTAGTATTTATCGTAATTTATATGCAAAAATATKCGAAAACAGACAAACTTCTAGGGATTTCATTAGGTCTAATATTAGGCGGAGCAATTGGTAATTTCATTGATCGTGTATTTAGACAAGAAGTAGTGGATTTCATTCACGTGTATATTTTCTCGTACAACTATCCAGTATTCAATATAGCTGATTCAGCATTATGTATTGGTGTTGTATTAATTATTATTCAAACATTATTAGAAGGCAAGAAAACGAAGGAGTAATTGGATGAGTGAAGTAGTACAAGTAACAGTTGCAGAAGAACAAAAAAGTGAGCGAATTGATAAATTCGTTGCAGAAATAAACAGTGAATGGTCACGTTCACAAGTACAACAATGGATTAAAGATGATGTCGTTACAGTTAATGGAAAATCGGTAAAAGTGAATTATAAAGTTAAAGAAAACGATGAAATTACAGTAACGATTCCTGATCCAGAAGAGTTAGATATCCAAGCAGAAGATATGGGCTTAGAAATTTATTATGAAGATGCAGATGTACTCGTTGTAAATAAGCCACGTGGTATGGTTGTACATCCAGCTCCAGGGCATACAAGCGGTACGCTTGTAAACGGACTTATGCACCATTGTACAGACCTGTCAGGTATTAACGGTGTAATGCGTCCTGGTATTGTGCATCGTATTGATAAAGATACATCTGGACTATTAATGGTTGCTAAAAATGATGTGGCGCATGAGTCACTTGTAAATCAACTTGTAGCAAAAACAGTAACAAGACGTTACAAAGCGATTGTACACGGTGTGATTCCGCATGATAAAGGAACGATCGATGCGCCAATTGGTCGCGATAAGAAAGAACGTCAAAGCATGACAGTTGATGAAAATGGTAAGAATGCTGTTACACACTTCCAGGTGTTAGAACGCTTTAAAGATTTTACACTTGTAGAATGTCGCTTAGAAACGGGACGTACGCACCAAATTCGTGTTCATATGAAATATATTGGCTATCCACTTGCAGGAGATCCGAAGTATGGTCCGAAGAAAACATTAGACATGAATGGACAAGCACTTCACGCAGGTATTTTAGGGTTTGACCATCCTCGTACTGGTGAATATATTCAGTTTGAGGCACCGATTCCAGAAGTGTTTGAAGACGCATTAAATATTTTACGGAAATAGTATTGACAAATCATAAGAAAACTGAGATACTGACAACAGTTAAATAATGATCCTTTAACACAGCCCCGTGAGGTTGAGAAGGTAACGGTTTGAAATACATAGGGTATGCTGTACCCTTTTTTCAAAAGTCCTCTCGCACACGCTGAGAGGACTTTTTTTATACGATTACTCTCACGCAAGAAAAAAGCTTGGAGGTGTAGAGCATGCAAGAGAAAGCTGTCGTTTTAGATGACCAAATGATTCGCCGCGCTTTAACACGAATTAGTCATGAAATCGTGGAACGAAATAAAGGTGTCGATAATTGTGTTCTTGTCGGAATTAAAACTCGTGGAATTTTTATTGCACAACGTTTGGCAGAACGAATTGGTCAAATTGAAGGAAAAGAAATGGAAGTTGGAGAGCTAGATATTACGTTATATCGTGATGATTTAACACTACAATCGAAAAATGAAGAACCGCTTGTAAAAGGTTCTGATATCCCTGTAGATATTACGAAGAAAAAAGTTATCCTTGTGGATGATGTATTATATACAGGAAGAACAGTTCGAGCAGCAATGGATGCTCTTATGGATTTAGGTAGACCATCACAAATCCAACTGGCGGTTCTTGTTGATAGAGGTCATCGTGAACTACCAATTCGCGCTGATTATGTAGGAAAGAACATTCCAACATCAAGTGAAGAGCGTATCGAAGTTGATTTGCAAGAGACAGATCAACAAGATCGAGTAAGCATATACGATAAGTAAAGCCCTTTTAAATGTAGTCCTGTGAGGCTGCCAAAGGGTCTTGGCTTTCATATGTCAAATTTGGCATACGAAAGTGTAGGACTCTTTGTGCACAGGCACAAAGAGTTTTTTTATTGCAAAGATTTAAACTGAAGGAGGATGTAACAATGGAACAAAAGCCAGTGTTAGACGTTAATGAAGTACCGAAACCGGGAAAATGGTTATTTTTAAGTATACAACATTTGTTCGCGATGTTTGGATCAACAGTGCTTGTTCCGTTTTTAACAGGATTGAATCCGTCAGTAGCATTAATATCAAGTGGATTAGGAACGCTAGCGTTTCTTCTTATAACGAAAGGTCAAGTACCTGCCTATCTAGGATCATCATTCGCCTTTATCGCACCGATTATAACAGCGAAAACAGCAGGTGGACCTGGAGCAGCAATGCTTGGTGGTTTGTTTGCAGGACTTGTGTACATCTTAATCTCACTCGGAATTAAGAAGTCAGGATCAGAGTGGATTATGAAATTACTTCCGCCAATCGTAGTTGGTCCAGTCGTAATGGTAATCGGTCTAGCTTTAGCACATACAGCAGTTAACATGGCGATGAACGGTGCGGATGGCAAATATAGCTTTACACACTTTTCAGTAGCATTAGTAACATTAGCAATTACAATTATCTGCTCTATATTCGGAAGAGGGTTTTTCAGTATCATACCAGTGTTACTGGGCATTATCGGCGGATATATCTTTGCTTACTTCCAAGGGCTAGTAAACTTAAAGCCGGTAGCTGAGGCAAAATGGTTTGTTGTACCAGATTTCACAGTACCATTTGTAACATATACTCCGGAGTTTTCGTGGAAGATTGTACTCTTGATGGTACCAGTAGCATTAGTAACAATTTCAGAACATATCGGACATCAAATTGTACTAGGAAATGTTATTAAAAGAGATTTAATTGAAAAACCAGGTTTACATCGCTCAATCTTCGGTGATGGAATAGCAACATTGATTGCATCGCTAATAGGTGGACCACCGAATACAACGTATGGTGAAAACATCGGTGTGTTAGCAATTACGAGAGCATACAGTGTATACTTATTCATCGGCTCAGCAGTGTTTGCAATCATGTTCGGATTTATCGGTAAGATTTCTGCACTGATTCATTCCATCCCAACACCAGTTATGGGTGGTGTATCAATCTTACTATTCGGTGTAATTGCATCAAGCGGATTACGCATGATGGTAGATGATAAAACAGACCTAAGTGACAAACGAAACTTAATGATTGCATCAGTAATACTAGTAATCGGTATTGGTGGAGCGGTACTCCACGTAGGAGAATCGTTCCAAGTAGAAGGAATGGCACTAGCAGCAATTGTGGGTGTACTATTAAATCTACTACTACCAGAAACGAAACAAATAAAACAATCTAAGCAGATTGCTTCATAATAATAACCTTTTAATTCAGTCCTGTGAGACCGGAAAGGGTGGCTTCTTCCTTGCACCCTAGTCTCAAATGACTAGGGTATTTTTATGCAAAAGTTGTTATAAAAATACAAAAGTGGTAACATAAAAATCAGAAAGATGAGGGATGACGATGAGCCATTTGTTAACGATGAGTGAATTATCGGAAGTAGAAATTTCAGAAATCCTAAAAGACTCAGAAGATTTCGCGAATGGAAAAGAGAGCAAAACGACAGAGCAAACTTTTGTTGCGAACTTGTTCTTTGAGAATAGTACGAGAACGAGATTTAGCTTTGAAGTTGCCGAGAAGAGATTAGGACTTGAAGTTTTAAACTTTTCAGCGGATGCATCAAGCGTACAAAAAGGAGAAACTTTATACGATACGATAAGAACACTGGAATCAATCGGAACAAAAGCGGTGATCGTCCGCCATGAGCAAGATCGCTACTTCGATGAACTAAAAGAACAGGTAAATATCCCAATCTTAAACGCTGGAGATGGATGTGGAAACCATCCAACGCAGTGCCTACTCGATCTTCTTACAATTAAACAAGAGTTTGGAAGATTTGAAGGATTAAAGATTGCGATAGTAGGAGATATTCGTCATAGCCGAGTAGCACGTTCTAATGCAGAAGCATTAACGAAACTGGGTGCAACAATTTACTTTGCAAGTCCAGAAGAGTGGAAAGATGAAGACAGCACGTTTGGAACATACAAACCATTAGATGAACTTGTTCCAGAAGTGGATGTAATGATGTTACTTCGTGTACAACATGAGCGTCATGATCATTATGAAACAGACATTATGAAAGAGTATCATGAGAAACACGGATTAACAGTGGAAAGAGAAAAGCGTATGAAAGAAGGAAGCATTATTATGCATCCAGCTCCTGTAAACCGTGATGTTGAAATTGCAAGTGAACTTGTTGAGTGTGAGCGTTCACGCATATTTAAACAAATGGAAAATGGAGTTTACGTAAGAATGGCTGTACTAAAACGCGCCTTACCAAATGTATTAGGAGGAATGAAACATGAATTACTTGTTTAAAAATGGTCGTTATATGAATGAAGAAGGAAAAATCGTAGCAACAGATCTTCTCGTACAAGACGGTAAAATCGCTAAGGTAGCAGAAAATATTACGGCAGATAATGCTGAAGTAATCGATGTGAACGGAAAGTTAATCGCACCTGGATTAGTAGATGTACACGTACATCTTCGTGAACCAGGTGGTGAACATAAAGAAACAATTGAAACAGGTACACTAGCAGCGGCAAAAGGTGGGTTCACTACAATTTGTGCAATGCCAAATACACGCCCAGTACCAGATTGCAGAGAACATATGGAAGACTTGCAAAATCGTATTAAAGAAAAAGCGCATGTCAACGTACTACCATACGGAGCAATTACAGTACGCCAAGCTGGTTCTGAAATGACAGATTTCGAAACATTAAAAGAACTTGGAGCATTTGCTTTCACTGATGACGGTGTAGGCGTACAAGATGCTAGCATGATGTTAGCTGCTATGAAGCGTGCAGCGAAATTAAATATGGCAGTAGTTGCGCATTGTGAAGAGAATACTCTTATTAATAAAGGTTGTGTACATGAAGGGAAGTTTTCTGAGAAACACGGATTAAACGGTATCCCATCAGTATGTGAATCTGTACATATTGCAAGGGATATACTGCTTGCTGAAGCGGCAGATTGTCACTATCACGTATGTCACGTAAGTACGAAAGGTTCTGTACGCGTAATTCGAGATGCGAAACGCGCTGGAATTAAAGTAACAGCAGAAGTAACACCTCATCACTTAGTGTTATGTGAAGATGATATCCCATCAGCTGATCCTAACTTTAAAATGAACCCGCCGCTTCGTGGAAAAGAAGATCACGCAGCACTAATTGAAGGTTTATTAGATGGAACAATTGATATGATCGCAACTGATCATGCACCGCATACAGCGGAAGAGAAAGCGCAAGGAATTGAAAGAGCACCATTCGGAATTACTGGTTTTGAAACAGCATTCCCACTTCTATACACAAACCTTGTGAAAAAAGGAATTATTACATTAGAGCAGTTAATTCAATTCTTAACAGAAAAACCAGCTGATACATTCGGCTTAGAAGCAGGTCGCCTGAAAGAAGGTAGAACAGCTGATATTACAATCATTGATTTAGAACAAGAAGAAGAGATTGACCCAACAACATTCTTATCAAAAGGAAAAAATACACCATTCGCAGGTTGGAAATGCCAAGGATGGCCGGTAATGACAATCGTTGGTGGTAAGATCGCATGGCAAAAGGAGAGTGCATTAGTATGAAAAGACAACTTATCTTAGAAGATGGAACAGTATTAATTGGAAAAGGTTTCGGAGGAGAAATCGAAAAGTCAGGTGAGGTTGTATTTACAACAGGAATGACTGGATATCAAGAAACATTATCTGATCCATCATATTGCGGTCAAATCGTAACATTCACGTACCCATTAATCGGAAACTACGGCATCAACCGTGACGATTTTGAATCAATTCACCCATCTGTAAATGGTTTAATCGTAAACGAAATTTGTGATCATCCATCAAACTTCCGTAATGAAATTTCGTTAAATGATTACTTAAAAGAAAGAAATATCCCAGGGTTAGCAGGAATTGATACAAGAAAATTAACGAGAAAAATTCGTCAATACGGTACATTACGTGGACGTCTATGTAACATGGATGCAGATGTAGAATACATCGTGAGCCAATTAAAAGCGACAGTATTTACAGATCACGTGAAACGCGTATCAACGAAAGATCCATACCCAAGCCCAGGCCGTGGACACCGAGTTGTACTTGTAGACTTCGGAATGAAACATGGTATTTTACGAGAATTAAATAAACGTGACTGTGATGTAATTGTAGTACCTTACAATACAACAGCAGAAGAAATTTTACGTCTTAGCCCAGATGGAATTATGTTAAGTAACGGACCTGGAGATCCAAAAGATGTACCAGAAGCAATTGAAATGTTAAAAGACATTATCGGTAAAGTTCCTTTATTCGGAATTTGCTTAGGACATCAACTATTCGCTCTAGCATCTGGTGCGAATACAAGTAAGTTAAAATTCGGTCACCGTGGTTTAAACCATCCGGTAAAACATCTTGCAACTGGAAAAGTAGCAATTACATCTCAAAATCATGGTTACGCAGTAGAAGAAGAATCAGTTAAAAATACAGAACTTGAAATTACACATGTTGCTTTAAATGATGGAACAGTAGAAGGTCTTCGTCATACGAAGTTCCCAGCATTTACAGTGCAATACCATCCAGAAGCTTCTGCAGGGCCAGAAGATGCAAACGATTTGTTCGAAGATTTCTTAGCAATGATTGAAAACTTCAAGAAAGAAGGGGAAGAGTTATGCCAAAACGCCTAGACATTAACACAATTTTAGTAATCGGATCAGGACCAATTGTAATTGGGCAAGCAGCAGAGTTTGACTACTCTGGTACACAAGCTTGTCAATCTCTTAGAGAAGAAGGTTACAAAGTAATCCTTGTTAACTCTAACCCAGCAACAATTATGACAGATACTGCAACGGCAGATAAAGTATATATAGAACCATTAACACTAGAATTCGTAAGCCGTATCATTCGTAAAGAACGTCCAGATGCAATCTTACCAACATTAGGTGGTCAAACAGGCCTGAATATGGCTGTTGAACTTGCGAAATCAGGCATACTTGAAGAGTGCGGAGTTGAAATTTTAGGAACAAAATTGTCAGCAATCGAGCAAGCGGAGGATCGTGATTTATTCCGTACCTTAATGCAGGAATTAAATGAACCAATTCCATCTAGTACCATTATTCATACGCTAGAAGAAGCACATGAATTTGTAAAAGAAATTGGATATCCAGTTATTGTTCGCCCAGCATTTACAATGGGGGGAACAGGTGGCGGAATCTGTAGTAATGAAGAAGAACTAATTGAAATCGTATCAGGTGGATTAAAACATAGTCCGGTAACACAATGTTTATTAGAAAAGAGCATTGCTGGTTGTAAGGAAATTGAATATGAAGTAATGCGTGATTCAAATGATAACGCGATTGTAGTATGTAACATGGAAAATATCGATCCAGTTGGGGTTCACACAGGTGATTCTATCGTTGTAGCACCGAGCCAAACATTAAGTGACCGTGAATATCAAATGTTACGAAACACTTCATTACGAATTATTCGTGCATTAGGAATTGAAGGTGGATGTAACGTTCAGCTTGCACTTGATCCACATAGCTTCCAATATTATGTAATCGAAGTAAACCCGCGTGTAAGTCGTTCATCTGCACTAGCATCTAAAGCAACTGGATATCCAATTGCGAAGCTAGCGGCAAAAATTGCAGTCGGTTTAACATTAGATGAAATTATAAATCCAGTAACACAAAAAACATATGCTTGTTTCGAACCAGCATTAGACTATGTTGTTTCAAAAATTCCACGCTGGCCATTTGATAAGTTTGAATCAGCAAACAGAACACTGGGTACACAAATGAAGGCAACTGGTGAAGTTATGTCAATCGGACGTAACTTAGAGCAATCATTATTAAAAGCGATTCGTTCTTTAGAACTTGGTGTTTATCACTTAGAGTTAGAGCATTTAAAAGAGCTTGATAAAGAGACAATGAAAAAACGCATTATAAAAGCTGATGATGAGCGACTGTTTATTGTAGCAGAAGCAATTCGTCAAGGTGTAACGAAAGAAGAAATCAACAATTGGTGTGAAATGGACTTCTTCTTCTTACAAAAAGTTGAAAATATCGTAAACATGGAACGCGAAGTAAAAGCAAATGTAGGAAATATGGAAGTATTACAATCAGCGAAGGAAATGGGCTTCAGTGACCATTACATCGCCAATGCTTGGAACAAAACAGAGCGTGAAATTTACGATATGCGTAAAGAAAGCAACATAACTCCTGTTTATAAAATGGTAGATACTTGTGCGGCAGAGTTTGAATCTGCAACACCATACTACTACAGCACATATGGTGACGAGAATGAATCAGTTAGAACAGATCGTAAGAGTGTAGTAGTTCTAGGATCTGGTCCAATCCGTATCGGTCAAGGTGTTGAGTTTGACTATGCAACAGTTCACTCTGTATGGGCAATTAAAGAAGCGGGATATGAGGCAATCATTGTTAATAACAATCCAGAAACAGTTTCAACAGACTTCAGTATTTCTGACAAATTATACTTTGAACCATTAACAATCGAAGATGTAATGCACATTATCGATTTAGAAAAACCAGAAGGTGTTATCGTCCAATTCGGTGGACAAACGGCAATTAACTTAGCTGCTAAATTAGAGGCTCACGGTGTGAAAATCTTAGGAACATCACTTGAAGATTTAGACCGTGCAGAAGATCGTGATAAGTTTGAAGCAGCTCTAACACAACTTGGTATTCCGCAACCAGTTGGTAAAACAGCAACGACTGTAGAGCAAGCGGTAGCAATCGCTGACAAAATTGGTTACCCAGTATTAGTAAGACCATCTTACGTACTAGGTGGACGCGCGATGGAAATCGTATATCGTCAAGAAGAACTGCTGCACTACATGAAAAATGCGGTTAAAGTTCACGCAGATCACCCAGTATTAATCGATCGTTACATGGTTGGTAAAGAAATTGAAGTAGATGCAATTTCAGACGGTAAGAATGTATTCATTCCAGGTATTATGGAACATATTGAACGCGCTGGAGTTCACTCTGGTGACTCAATCGGAGTATATCCACCGCAAAGCTTATCTGCAAAACTGAAAGAACAAATTATTGAACATACAATTGCACTTGGAAAAGGTTTAAACATTGTTGGATTACTAAACATTCAGTTTGTAGTATTCAAAGATGAAGTGTATGTAATTGAAGTAAATCCACGTGCGAGTCGTACAGTACCATTCTTAAGTAAAATTACAGGCGTACCGATGGCGAATGTTGCAACGAAAGTTATTTTAGGTCAAGATCTTGTAGAACAAGGATATGGAACTGGTTATCACCCAGAAGAGAAAGAAGTGTATGTAAAAGCACCGGTATTCTCATTTGCGAAGCTACGTTCAGTTGATACAACATTAGGACCTGAAATGAAATCAACAGGGGAAGTAATGGGTAAAGACTTAACACTTGAAAAAGCATTATACAAAGGGTTAGTTGCTTCAGGAATTAACATCCCAACGCACGGATCAGTAATCATCACTGTAGCGGATAAAGATAAAGAAGAAGCAATGGAAATTGCAAAACGTTTCCACGAAATCGGTTATAACTTATTAGCAACAGCTGGAACAGCACAATCGTTAGCAGAGCAAAACATTCCAGTGCAAGTTGTAAATAAAATTGATTCTGAAGAATACAACTTACTTGATATTATCCGTCAAGGAAAAGCACAGTTTGTAATCAATACATTAACAAAAGGCAAACAACCAGCGCGTGATGGTTTCCGCATTCGCCGTGAATCAGTAGAAAATGGTGTGGCTTGCTTAACATCACTTGATACAACGAGAGCAATCTTACGAGTACTAGAATCTATGACATTCTCAGCTCATTCAATGAAAGAAATTACGCAAACGAAGCGTCACGAGGTGGTACATGCATGATGCAAAAGCAAAATATGATCGTCGTTAACCAAAAAGAAATCGCAAAAAACATTTACGAATTAGTGCTTCAAGGGGATCTAGTGCAGCAAATGAACGATCCAGGGCAGTTTGTACACATTAAGGTAGCAGAGGGCATTACGCCCCTTCTGCGCCGTCCAATTAGTATTTGTAATGTCGATCAAGACAAGAACGAATTTACAATGCTATATCGTGCGGAAGGACAAGGAACAAAAACATTAGCGAAAAGAAAACAAGGCGAACTTGTAGATGTGTTAGGACCACTTGGACATGGTTTTCCTGTAGAAGAAGCGGAAGCTGGACAAACGGCTCTATTAGTTGGAGGGGGAATTGGTGTACCACCACTATATGAATTGTCACAGCGTCTTGTAGCAAAGGGAGTACGCGTTATTCACATCTTAGGTTTCCAAACGAAAGATGTTGTCTTCTATGAAGAGAAATTCGCAGAGCTTGGTGATACGTATGTTGCAACAGTTGATGGTACGCATGGTACAGAAGGCTTTGTAACAGATGTAATTGATAGCTATGGAATTGACTTTGACATTCTATACTCATGTGGACCTTTAGCGATGCTTCGTGCATTAGAAGGACGCTATAAAGAGAGAAAAGCCTACATTTCATTAGAAGAGCGTATGGGCTGTGGCATTGGAGCATGTTTCGCATGTGTATGTCATTTACAAGCAGATCCGAGTGGACATTCTTACAAGAAGGTGTGTAGCGACGGACCAGTATTTCCAATCGGGGAGGTTGTACTATGAACAGATTGCAAGTTGAATTACCAGGGTTATCATTAAAAAATCCAATCATCCCAGCATCTGGTTGCTTCGGATTTGGTCGTGAGTATGCACAGTTCTATGATTTAAGTGTACTTGGATCAATTATGATTAAAGCGACAACAGAACAGCCTCGTTACGGAAACCCAACGCCTCGTGTTGCGGAAACACCAGGCGGAATGCTAAATGCAATCGGGCTTCAAAATCCTGGATTAGAAAAGGTAATGAATTCTGAATTACCTTTTCTCGAGCAATTTGATCTTCCGATTATTGCGAATGTTGCTGGCTCACAAGCTGAGGATTATGTAGCAGTTGCGAAAGAAATTTCAAAGGCACCTAATGTTCATGCGCTAGAATTAAATATTTCTTGTCCAAACGTAAAAACGGGTGGTATCGCTTTTGGTACGAATCCTGAAATTGCTGCTGATTTAACGAAGCGAGTAAAAGAGGTTTCTGAAGTACCGGTATATGTGAAATTGTCACCGAACGTGGCAAACATTGTGGAGATTGCAAAAGCAATTGAAAATGCGGGTGCGGACGGTTTAACGATGATTAATACATTGCTTGGTATGCGTCTAGATTTAAAAACAGCTAAACCAATTTTAGCAAACCGTACAGGCGGATTATCAGGTCCTGCGATTAAGCCAGTAGCAATTCGTATGGTACATGAAGTAAGCCAAGCGGTTAACATTCCGATTATCGGAATGGGTGGTATTGAAACTGCGGAAGATGTAATTGAATTCTTCTATGCTGGCGCAAGCGCGGTTGCAGTTGGAACAGCGAACTTTATCGATCCGTTCGTATGTCCGACAATTATTGAAGAATTACCAGCATTACTAGATGAATTAGGATTTGATCACATTTCGGAATGTCAAGGAAGGAGCTGGAAGCAAACATGTCACAGTCGTTAATCGTTGCACTAGATTTTCCAGGGAAACAAGATGTAGAACAATTCTTACACCACTTTGAAGGGGAAGAGTTATTTGTCAAAGTGGGTATGGAGTTATTTTACAAAGAAGGCCCTGCGATTATTACGTACTTAAAAGAAAAAGGGCATAAGATCTTCCTAGATTTAAAACTTCATGATATTCCGAATACAGTAAAAAGCGCTATGCGTAGCCTAGCTAGTCTAGATGTTGATATGGTAAATGTTCATGCTGCTGGGGGAAGCAGTATGATGAAAGCTGCGATTGAGGGATTAGAGGAAGGTAAGCAAGAAGGAAAAGAGAGACCGATTTGTATTGCAGTTACACAACTAACAAGCACTTCGGAAGCTATGATGAAAAAAGAGATTGGCATTGAGAAAACGTTAGAAGAAGCGGTTGCTCATTATGCAAAACTAACGAAAGAAAGTGGACTTGATGGTGTTGTTTGTTCAACACTTGAAGTTCCGAAATTACGTGAAGTATGCGGAAATGAATTTGTAACAGTAACACCGGGGATTCGTCTTGCAAGCGATGATGTAAATGACCAGGTGCGCGTAGCAACACCGAAACGTGCGAGGGAACTTGACTCAAGCTACATCGTAGTTGGACGTAGTATTACAAAAGCGGAAAATCCGCTTGAAGCGTATAAAATAGTAAAACAACAGTGGGAAGGTGTAACAGTATGAAAAAAGAAATCGCATCGCATTTATTAGAAATTGGAGCAGTATTTTTACAACCGAATGATCCATTCACTTGGTCTTCAGGTATGAAATCACCAATTTATTGTGATAATCGTTTAACTTTATCTTATCCAAAAGTACGTCAAGCGATTGCAGCTGGATTAGAAGAGTTAATTAAAGAGCACTTCCCAACTGTAGAAGTTATTGCAGGAACAGCAACTGCTGGTATTGCGCACGCTGCATGGGTAAGCGATCGTATGGATTTACCAATGTGCTACGTACGTAGTAAAGCAAAAGGTCACGGTAAAGGGAACCAAATTGAAGGAAAAGCTGAAAAAGGTCAAAAAGTAGTAGTAGTAGAAGACTTAATTTCAACTGGCGGTAGTGCAATTACATGTGTAGAAGCACTTCGCGAAGCTGGATGTGAAGTATTAGGAATCGTATCAATCTTCACATACGAGCTAGAAGCAGGAAAAGAAAAACTAGAAGCAGCTAACGTAGCATCATACTCTTTAAGCGACTACAGTGCATTAACTGAAGTAGCAGCAGAAAAAGGTATGATCGGACAAGCTGAAACGAAAAAATTACAAGAGTGGCGTAAAAATCCAGCAAACGAAGCTTGGATCACAGCGTAACACGAAAAAGACGACCGCGGGGGAACGCGGTCGTCTTTTTTATATTATTGTTAAAACTTCATGTAAAGAACAGATAGTAGGAACATCAAACTTGAGTTGCAAGTTATCCCGATTTAACCATATCCCATGCATTCCAGCTGCTGTACTACTAATTGCATCTGTTTCTAATCGATCGCCAATATAATAGCAATCTTTCATTTCAAGATTTGATTGTAATACAGTTCTTTGAAAAATTTTAGGGTCTGGTTTCGATATCCCAATTTCACTAGAAGTAAATATGTATTTGAAATATTGTAGAATGTTTAGAGTAGTTAACTTTTCGACTTGTTGCTCATATTCACCATTACTAATGATACCTAATGAGTGCCCTTTTTCCTGCAAGGTCTGTAATGTATAGTTTACATCTTCAAACGCGGCCAGTTGTTCTTATATAGTTCTATATATTGATTGAATTTATGCTGAGATTCCTCGGGAGATAAGTTTACTCCATATGCTTTAAATAAATGATACATTCGCATACTTTGTTGTTCTTGAAAAGATAATTCTTTGGATAAAAATTTGTTGAAATATTCTTCTGATAATTCATGCCAGACTTTCGTTGCCTCTAATTCATTGCCTGAAAAAATAGTATTATATATTTGAAAAAAATCTATAATACCATTTCTTTCAGCGGCCTCATAATCAAGTAAAGTTCCATCAATATCAAAGAAAACCATATTCCTGTCTCCTTGCTAACAACTATTTAGCATTTTCCGCAACTTCATATCCTCTTACAAACAATAGCGTCATATAAGAAACAATAAATGAGAAAATGCTATACATGCCAACCCAAAAGAAAAATTTTGGAGTAAAGGCGATAACACCTATTATTAAAAAACTAGCAAACGTTACAATCGGCATTACGTAATACGTTTTCGTCTTGCGCGTTCCAATAACAGAAACGATAAAGATAAGTAATGGACAAATTAATAAGACGAAAATCAATTCATTCATAGTTATGTCCCCTTTTCTAATGGAAGTAATCTGTTTCTCGTAAACGTTTTGGAATAAATACTCTCTTAATATAATTTCGCTAACATATACATAACTCCTTTTGAAAGCCAGTAATTCATGATGAATTTTACAATAAAAAAACATAAGCAAGAGAACACTTGCTTATGTTATAGGATAAACATCGCAACGATTGTGGTGACAATTAAGCCAATCACAACCGGTAAAAAATTTCGTCTTGCAAGTTCAAATGGATCCACTTTACAAATGGCAGCGGCAGGAATAAGCGCCCAAGGAATTAAAGTCCCGCCTCCGGTCCAGATTGCAGCAATTTGCCCGAGTGCTGTTAATGTAGCTGTTCCATGCCCAAGTGCTGTTCCGAAAAGATTGGCAATTGAACCAGCAAGTGATATACCGGAAAAACCAGACCCATCTAAGCCTGTTATGACACCAACGATAGTTAATGTTCCCGCCGATACATATTGGTTTAAAGGAACAGTTTGAGATAAGGCGATCCCTAAGTCGTTAATGATTCCATGTGAACCTTTCGGTAAATAGTCTCCGATAATTTTTACAAAACCGCTATCTCCTAAATAAAAGAGTGCAGCAATTGGAATAACTGGGCCGAAAATTTTAAATCCAAATTGGAGCCCTTCTATAAAATAATCGGTCGTTTTATTCAGTCCATTTCCTTTGTAAGCGATGAGGGAAATAATGATAATCATAATAACAGTCGTCCCGCCGATAAGTGCAGTTGCGTCGCTTCCTTGTAGTTTAAATTGAATCATGCAAAGGATATCGATGGCATATACGATCGGAATACAAATAGCGAGCCATTTTTTTGTCCGAGGAGATAATGAAGTGAGCGTTTTAGAAGACTCAGTTGATGGGATAGATTCTTGTATAGATAAGCCTGTATGGAATTCTTTTCGTAAGAAGAAAAATGCGACGGAAGTTGTCACAATACCCATAACGATAACGAGGGGAACACTGGCAGAAACAACGCTGGAAACAGGAAAACCAGCAGCATCCGCTGTTAATTTCGGTGCACCTTGAATAACGAAGTCACCAGATAAGGCGATGCCGTGTCCGAACAAGTTCATAGCAATGGCAACTCCAATTGGTGGAAGGCCGACGCGTACAGCGACGGGTAATAAAATAGCTCCCATTAAAGCGACAGCTGGAGAAGGCCAAAAGAAGAAAGAAATTGTCATCATTAAAAGGCCGATAATCCAGTAGGCGAGGGTAGGGGTACGAATCATCTTTGTAAATGGTGAAATCATCGTATCATTTATGCCAGTATGAACGAGTAGATTGCTCATTGATACGATAATGGAGATGATTAATATAGTTGGTAATAGTTCAGTAATAGCGTAAATGAAACTTTGAAAAATACCGCTAACGGCAAGAGGGATAGAACTTGTAGCGGTTAATGCTAATAAAAAGATAAAAACGATACAAATAATCGTCGTATCTTTCCGGAGAATAAAAAAAGTAATAATAGTGAGTAAACAAAGAATATAGAGAGCATGCAACAGCGTTAATTCAACTCCCATAACATTCACATCCTTTAGGCATTCGTGTAGTTTATTGTATGAAAGCAGTAAAAGTATGTGAGTATAGGAAAAAGAAAAAAGTGAAATTTCATGTACTGTAATGGTAAGAAGTAGAAATGGATGTTACAATACAATTAATCCTAAAAATGGAATTTAAGGAGGGTTTATGCGCAAAAAAATTGGGTTTTGGGGATTCATCCTTTCTTGTAGTCTATTAATCATTTTGAATCTGTTTACAAGTAATGAATGGATCAGTATTATACCTGTTTTCGGGTTTGTATTTATACTTTTATATAACTGGGAAGATATGAAACAATATAGTAAGAAAAGTATCGGAATGATGATAGGTATCATTGTTATTTGCTCATTTTTCGTAGGGTTTATTTTAATAGAAGGGCAGAAGCAAATGGAGAAAATGTCTATTTTTCAAGAATGGATGTCTTCTGCAAAAGGTCTTTATCTTGTAATTGTCGTTGTTGTTTTTCTAAGAATTGTTATAAGCGTAGTAAGTTACATATTAAAGGAGAAGTAGAATGAGAAAATAGGTTATTATGGTGTGCTCGTTTGTTTACTATTATCAGTTGTTTCAGGGCATATGTATAGGAGTATTGATTTTTGCACCTATGTATCGCTGGAAAGAATGGAAGGCATATAGCCGAAAAAAGAAAATTGTTTTCAGCATCGAGTTTGTCATTGTAATAAGCACGATTCCATTTTTGTTATTGAAAGGAAATGAGATAATAGATGGAATTGTAATGTTTCAAGGCTGGTTATTTATTGCGAAATCGATATATTTAATATGCATTTTAATGTTGGTAGCGGTAGTCGCTAAAAAAGTAAATGAAAAGCTATTCGCTAATGAATAAAAGAAAATGCCACCTTATTCGGTGGCATTTTCTTCTATGATTTCAACAAGGGATAACAATTAGTTCCCGATTTGATTTTGTAATAACTTCATATCCGTCTTTTGTGATGACAATATCATCTTCAATTCTACAACCGCCCCAGTTTGGTATGTAAATACCAGGTTCAACGGTAACAACCATACCTTCTTCTAAAGTAGCCTTACTTTCTTGGGATAGACGAAGAGGTTCATGTATTTCTAATCCAAGACCATGACCAGTAGAGTGTCCAAAATATTGACCGTATCCATGTTCTGTAATGTAATCTCTCGTTATATCATCGATACTTTTCGCAGTTTCTCCAGGCTTAATTGCTTCAGTCCCACGTTTTAACGCTTCTCGTACAACATTGTATATCTTTTTGAATTCTTCGGATGGTTCTCCGATTGCTACAGTACGAGTTATATCGGAACAATATCCATCGTAAAGTGCACCGAAATCTAATGTAACAACGTCGCCTCGTTCGATTATTTTATTTGATGCAACTCCATGAGGAAGTGAAGAACGAACGCCAGAAGCTACAATGATTTGGAATGAAGAGGATGTAGCTCCTTTTTTTCTCATGAAAAATTCTAACTCATCTCGTACATCATTTTCACTTATTCCTGGTTTTAGAAACGTAAGGATGTGGTGAAATGCTTCGTCAGCAATATTAGCTGCGATTTTCATTGTTTCTATTTCAGGCATGTCTTTAATAATACGAATATTTTCGATGATTTCGCACACTTGAACCATTTCTACATGTACGTATTTTTGTAAGTTTTTATATTGTTGCAATGTCATGTTGTTCTCTTCAATTCCGAGTTTTTGAATGTTTAATTTTGATACTTGATTTGCAATTTCTTTTTCTAAATTTCCTTTATGCATAATAATTTCAGCATCTTTTATTTGTGATTTTGCTTGATCTACATAGCGAAAATCAGTTATAAAAACAGCTTTATCCGCAGAGATTAAGACGACGCCAGCACTACCTGTAAAGCCTGTTGCATATTGGCGATTTTCTTTTTTTGTAATAAGCAATCCGTCAATTTCATAATTTTGTAGTTGATTTTGGATTTTATTAATTTTTAAAGTCATGTTAATTCCCCCTATTCACAGTATTGAATAAAGCAAATAGCGTGCCAAAAAATATTGTTAGAGAAAAGATAACAGAAATTGCATATCTTTTAGGTAGGGAATTTATCCCGCTTTAATGGGCAGTAAGACCCACACCTCAAAATTCAGCGAAAGCAAAGGAGTTAGGTGGGGGATGAAGAAAACCCCCACTGATTAAAGTTTCACTTTATCCCGCTATTTATGGGTGGTGGGCTGCTCGTGAAATACAGATTATTTCAATTATCAGTGGGAGAATGAGAAAAATATCGATCACAATTTCAGTTTCTTTACAAGGTGTCAAAAATTTTATACAAATTCGAAAGAGCGCTGTCAATTTTTTTGACAATATGGAAGAAAAGGATAAGAGGTTTTTAGTATATATTTTGAAAGTATGTCCTTTGTTTCGTTCTGATATAAAATTTAATATATAAATAAACAACTGTTATTGATATAATAGGTAATTGTTGGATTTCTCTCGGAAATAGGGAAACGTAACGAATATGAAGGAATAAGGATTGTGAGTACATGAAGAAATTAAGTAAAGTAATATCATTTTGCTTGACTGCTAGTATGCTAGTTGTAACAGGTTGTGAAAAAGGTGAAAACAAAGTTCAAGTAAATGAAACGATTGAACAGCTTGATGAAGCGCCAGAAGTGAAAGAAAAAGAAGCGAAAAAGATTGTAAGAAAGAGTGTAGATGCAATAGCAAATGCATTTAGTGAGATGGAAAAAGAAAATGGATGGAGCCGAAATAATCCTGGAGATTTAGCTACAGCTAAAAAAGGCGTTGAGGGGCTAGTTTCAGATAAGTTTGTGGAGAAGGAGCTTCCAGGATTGCTTGATACATTTAATAGATCAAGGGAAACAGATATGTTACCATTTCCGATTCATATTGAGCCGGACGTGAGGACAACTTATTCACAGAAAAATGATGTCTTAAAGATTGAGACGCTTACTCTTGCAAATGATATGGGTAATGAAGCGGAGATGTGGGAATTTGTCTTAGTGTATACCGATGGAAAATGGTTAATGGATAGATGGTCATCAAATACGTCAGTAGATTTAAAGTTAACTAAAGAAGAAGCTAAAGAACTTCTTAGAGTACAAGGTTTCAAGAATGTCTCTTTCGTTAGAGAAGAGAATAGTGGAAATAAAAAATATATTTTTAAAGAAAGTAACGGAGTAGTTGCTGTCGACGCAAAAAACTCGGTTATTACTCACAATGTAGATGATGAAGAGCAAGAAAAGGTAACGAAAAAAGATTTTGTTCAAGAGCAAGAAACAGTTAAGGGGAATGATTCTAGTACGTCTACTAGTTCAAAAAAAGAAACTTCGTCAGCGGTGGGGAAAACTAAGGTTTTAAATGAGTTAGCAGCTCTAGAAAACCAAGAAAAACATACAAATGTTATGTCAACAAATGACATAGTAAATGAAATAGAAGGAAATTATCAACTGTGGGATAATAAACTAAATGAAATTTACAGCACATTAAAAAATACGATGTCAGCTGATGCGTTTCAGTCGTTGAAAAAGAAACAAGTTGCATGGGTTAAAGAAAAGGAAAGTAAGGTTAAAGCAATTGCTATGGATGAAAATAATGGAACGATGAAATATATTGAAGCAGCAGATGAAAAATACAAGATGACAAAAGAAAGATGTTATGAATTAGTGAATGGGTATATGAACTAGTGTGAACGAATGTAAAAAATGCGTTGCTTATAAGCAACGCATTTTTTATTTACGCTTTTAATTTCATTACAGTATCAGCATCAGGTGTTACATATACGGTTTGCTGATTGTCGTACGTAACAAAACCAAGTTTTGCACCACTCGGTTTTTTGACATGGCGTATTTTGGTGAAATCTACAGGAACAGAACTAGAATCTTTTGCTTTACTGAAATAGGCAGCGATTTTAGCAGCTTCTAACACGGTTTCTTCGGTAGGTTCAAGAGAACGAATGACAACATGAGACCCAGGGATATCTTTCGTATGTAACCAAATTTCATCACGACGGGCAAACTTCGTTGTTAAATAATCATTTTGCTTGTTGTTTTTACCGACGAAAATTTCTGTTCCGTCACTAGCTAAATATTTGTCTAATACCGGTTTAGTTGGTTTCTTCTTAGCATTTTTTGCTTTACGATTGCGCATATAACCTTCTTCAGCTAATTCCTCGCGAATTTCTTCAATATCTTTTGAAGAAGCAGCTTCCATTTGTTGAAGTAAGCTATCAAAATAAATAATTTCTTCATTTGTTTTTTCGATTTGTTCTTCTACAACAACAACTGAATTTTTCGCTTTTTGGTACTTTTGGAAATAGCGTTGCGCATTGTCAGATGGTGTTTTTAAAGGATCTAATGTAATTTTTACAGTTCCGCCATTTTCGTCGTAATAGTTAACGACTTCAATATCTTTATCACCTTTTTTCAAAGCGTACATATTGGCTGTAAGTAGTTCTCCGAATAGTTGATATTTATCTGCTTTTCCGGCATCTTGTAATGTTTTTTCTAGTTTAATGAGTTTCTTCTCATTTTTATTTTTTTCGTTTTGCATAAAGCGCTCTAAATCATAAGCTTGTTGTTTTACACGGTCGCGCTCTGCTTTTCCGAAAAAGAAACGGTCTAGCAATTCACTAACAGATGAGAATGTCTTGTCTTCTCCTTGCAAGTGTGCAAGAGGGAAAAGATAAAAGAATTCTTTCCCATTTGAAGTAGTCATTGTTGGTGAATATGTATGAGTTAGTAATGGTTTTTGTATGGAGAAAAATGCGTCCGCTAATGCTTTTTCATTTACCATACCTGCTTTTTTCACTACTTCTTTTGCGAATAACGGCGAAATTCCCGTGAAGGTGCCGACAAGCTGTTTATCCATATTTCCAGATAGAAAGTCTAGCGGTCTAATAAATGCATCATTTGTTTCAATCTGGAGTGGGTTAATTTTATGTTGTGCTGGTGGTGCAATGTACTCCGCTCCAGCATATACAGTTCGATGTCTGTTTACCGCTAAAGAAACGTGTTTTAAGCTATCTAAAATATTGTTTGTTTTTGTGTCTACTAAAATGATGTTACTATGTCGTCCCATTATTTCAATTACTAATGTTTTTAGCGATTCGTCACCAATTTCATTTCTGCTACGAACGGTAATTTGAATAATGCGCTCTAAATCAATTTGTTCAATTTTTTCAATGAACCCACCTTCTAAATGCTTACGAAGAAGCATACAAAACATTGGCGGAAGTGCAGGTGAATCGTAATTTTGATTTGTTAAGTGTAAACGTGCATATGTCGGATGAGCGGAAAGAATTAGTTTTTGATTTTTTCCGTTTGCTCGAATATGTAATAAAATCTCGTATTTTGAAGGTTGATATATTTTGGAAATTCTTCCTGTGTAAAGAGAATTTGCAATTTCATGTGTAATTGCTCTTGTAAATAATCCATCGAATGCCATAAATGAACACTCCTTTCTAACTAAAAGTTAATTATAGCATTTTTTTGGACGAGGCTGAATAAGCTTTCAATAGAGTATGTCTGGAATCAGGAGGTCGATAGCGGGATGAACTGGTATGGAATGCGCGCACACGAAGTGGAAGAAAGAACGAATACGAATGTGAAGGTTGGGCTTACAGAGAAGGAAGCAGAAGGGCGAATAAAAAAATTTGGTACAAATGAATTAGATGAAGCCAAAAGGCCTTCTGCACTGATGGTATTTTTGGCGCAGTTTAAAGATTTTATGGTACTTGTTTTATTTGGTGCAACAATAGTTTCAGCTTTTTTAGGTGAATACATTGATTCTATTGCGATTGTTGCGATTGTTATTATCAATGGTATTCTTGGCTTTTTTCAAGAAAGAAAGGCTGAAAAGTCACTGGAAGCTTTAAAAGAGCTAGCCGCCCCGCAAGTTACTGTAATGCGGAATGGAAATTGGGTAAAAGCACCGTCTAAAGCACTTGTTTTAGGTGATATCATTAAATTTTCTAGTGGTGATCGTATTGGGGCGGATGTACGTCTTGTTGAGGCATCAAGTTTATATATCGAAGAATCAGCTTTGACAGGAGAGTCAGTACCGGTGCAGAAGAAGGTAGAAGCTCTGCAGGGGCAAGATGTTTCAATTGGTGATCAAAAAAATATGGCTTTTATGGGTACGATGATTACACGAGGAGCTGGAACAGGGGTCGTTGTAGCAACTGGTATGAATACAGCGATGGGCCAAATTGCAAATATGTTACAAAATGCAGAGCAAATGGAAACACCACTGCAAAGAAGATTAGAGCAACTCGGGAAAATATTAATTATTGTGGCTCTTATTTTGACAGCGCTTGTCGTATTAGCCGGTGTGTATCAAGGGAATGAAGTGTATCATATGTTTTTAGCAGGCGTGTCGCTAGCTGTTGCTGCTATTCCTGAAGGATTACCAGCAATTGTTACAGTAGCTTTATCGCTTGGTGTACAGCGTATGATTAAAAAGAGAGCAATTGTAAGGAAGTTACCAGCGGTAGAAACGTTAGGATGCGCTTCTGTTATATGCTCTGATAAAACAGGAACAATGACGCAAAACAAAATGATGGTAACACATATGTGGTCAGGTGGGGAATTATGGAAAGTTACGGGTCAAGGATATGAACCTAATGGCTCTTTTTTGAAAGGTGAAAAAGAATGCGATCCAGCTAAAACAAAAGCACTGTATCAACTACTAACATTTGGTTCACTTTGTAATAACGCAAATATTATTCAAAAGAAAAAGGCGTATGTATTAGATGGAGATCCAACTGAGGGAGCACTTGTAGCTGCAGCAATGAAAGCGGGGATAACACGTGAGGCACTGAAAGGGAAATTTGAAATTATTCGTGAATTTCCATTCGATTCAACTCGAAAAATGATGAGTGTTATTGTGCGAGATAGAGAGGGGAAAAAGTTTCTTGTTACGAAGGGAGCACCAGATGTCCTCCTGCAAATGAGTCAAACGATTTTATGGGGGGATAAGCAACAACCGTTAAGTGAGTTGTATAGAAAAGAAGTACAGGCGGCTATTCATAGTTTAGGTAGTCAAGCGCTCCGAACAATTGCAATTGCATTTAAGCCATTAAAAGTAACAGATTCTATTGAACATGAAAGAGACGTTGAAAAAGATTTTATGTTGGTCGGGATACAGGGAATGATTGATCCGCCAAGACCAGAGGTAGAACAGGCTGTAAAAGAGTGCAGAGAAGCTGGTATTCGAACAGTGATGATTACAGGAGATCATAAAGTGACAGCAATGGCAATTGCGGAACAATTAGGGGTTTTACCACCTGGTGGACGTGTTGTTGAAGGAGTAGAACTCGCGAATATGGATGTAGAGGAACTAGAAAGTGTTGTAGAAGATACGTATGTATTTGCTCGAGTATCACCTGAACATAAATTGAAGATTGTTAAGGCGTTGCAAAATAAAGGGCATATAGTAGCGATGACAGGTGATGGAGTAAACGATGCTCCGGCTATAAAAACAGCGGATATTGGGATAGCGATGGGAATTACAGGGACAGACGTTGCGAAAGAAGCTTCTTCTCTTGTTTTGCTAGATGATAATTTTGCTACGATTAAATCAGCAATTAAAGAAGGTAGAAATATATACGAGAATATACGTAAGTTTATTCGTTATTTATTAGCATCGAACGTAGGAGAAATTTTAGTCATGTTATTTGCAATGTTACTTGCATTACCGCTGCCGATGGTTCCCATTCAAATTTTATGGGTGAACTTAGTGACTGACGGATTACCGGCGATGGCATTAGGATTGGATAAGGCGGAAGGAGACGTTATGAAGAGAACGCCGCGTCATCCGAAAGAAGGGGTATTTGCTAGAGGGCTTGCCTGGAAAATTATAAGCCGTGGCTTTCTAATTGGAGCAGTGACGTTAGTGGCGTTTATTATTGCATATAATCAACATCCAAATGAACTGAAATATGCACAAACTGTGGCGTTTGCGACGTTGGTACTTGCACAACTTATTCATGTATTTGATTGCCGGAGTGAACATTCTATCTTCCACCGTAATCCGTTTGGGAACGTGTATTTAGTAGGAGCGGTTATTATTTCTTTACTGTTAATGTTAGTGGTTATATATTATCCACCGCTACAACCGATCTTTAGTACAATGCCAATACAAGCGAGAGATTGGTTGTTAATTGGAGGTTTGTCATCAATTCCGACCTTCTTGTTAGTAGGTTCTTTATTAACAGGGAAAAAGGGGAAGAAGGAAAAGCCAGTATTATATAAGAAGGGATTAAACTTGAAATAGTCAATGATATGAAAATGTGATATAATTTACAGAAGGTAGTAGAGCCTTGTCTCTATTACCTTTTTCATTGAGTTATTTCATGGCTTGGATGTGATAAAAATGATTTGTAGTATGACAGGATTTGGAAGATCGAAAGTGGAAAATGATACTTTTCAAATTACAGTAGAAATGAAATCGGTGAACCACCGTTTCCTAGAGATGAGTATTCGACTTCCGAAGCAAATGATGATATTTGAAGAAAAAATTCGTAAAATAATTGCAGAACAAGTTCGGCGTGGACGCATTGAAGTGTCTATTAGTATAACGGGTGAAGGGCTTGTTGAAAGAAAATTAAGTGTGAATTGGTCGCTTCTTGAGCAGTACCAATCGATTATGGAAGATATAAAAGGAAAATTTCAATTACAAGATTCTATTACACTTCAGCAATTAATGGAAATGCCAGAAGTAACAGCGATTGAAGAAGTAGAAAATGTAAATGAACAATTTGAGAACGGTTTATATGAGGCTGTTCGCCAAGCTGCTCATATGTTAAAAACGATGAGAGATGGCGAAGGAGAACGATTACATAAAGATATAGCGTATCGTTTACAAGAGATTCACAATTGTGTAAATGCAATTATTCCGCATGTACCGATTGTTACACAAAAATATCGTGAACGATTAGAAAATCGCTTAAAAGAATTACATAATCAAGATCTAGATGAACAAAGATTGTTAACAGAAGTCGCAATCTTTGCAGAGCGTTGTGATATTCACGAAGAGTTAGTTCGTTTGCAAAGTCATTTAGAGCAATTTCGTGAAACACTGCAGATTGAAGAGCCTGTTGGAAGGAAAATGGATTTCATCGTGCAAGAGATGCATAGAGAAATTAATACGATTGGTTCTAAGGCAAATGACTTAACAATTTCAAAATATGTTGTAGAAATGAAAAATAACCTTGAAAAAATTCGTGAACAAGTACAAAATATTGAGTAGCTTTCAAAAAATATATAAAGTTATACGTGGTGGAGAAATCGGATAGACTTACTAGGAGGCGCAAACTATGGCCATGCGGTTTTTAAATATTGGATACGGAAATATTGTATCTGCTCATCGAATTATTGCTATTGTAAGTCCGGAGTCAGCTCCTATTAAACGAACAGTACAGGAAGCACGCGAACATAATGCTTTGCTTGATGCTACGTATGGGAGAAAAACAAGGGCGGTTATTGTTATGGATGATGGGCATGTGGTATTAAGTCCAATTCAGCCAGAGACGATTGCACATCGTTTGAATAATAAAGAAGATTTAAGTGAGGAAGGGTAGGTTTTACATATTTATGAGAAGTAGAAGAGGATTGCTCATCGTTCTTTCAGGACCTTCTGGGGTTGGTAAAGGAACGGTTCGAAAAGAGCTGTTTAGTCATGAGGATACACGTTTTCAGTACTCCATTTCAGTAACGACACGTAAGCCACGTGAAGGTGAAGTAGATGGTGTGGATTATTTCTTTAAAGAGAGAGAAGAATTTGAGGAAATGATTCGTAATGAAAAATTACTTGAGTGGGCTGAGTTTGTAGGTAATTATTACGGAACACCGATTGACTATGTTGAAAAAACATTACAAGAAGGAAAAGATGTATTCTTAGAAATTGAAGTGCAAGGAGCAATTCAAGTTAAGAAAGCTTTCCCAGAAGGTGTATTTATTTTCTTAGCACCTCCAAGTTTATCTGAACTAAAGAACCGTATTGTCGGCCGTGGTACAGAAACTGAAGATGTTATTGAAAATCGTTTAACGGTAGCGAAAGAAGAAATCGAAATGATGGACGCTTACGACTATGTTGTAGAAAACGATCAAGTTGAATTAGCTTGTGAAAGAATTAAAGCAATTGTGGTTGGTGAACATTGCCGCCGCGAAAGAGTAGCAAAATATTATAAAGAAATGACGGAGGGTCTATAATTATGTTAAATCCATCAATTGATTCATTATTAACAAAAATCGATTCTAAATATACACTTGTAACAGTAGCTGCAAAACGTGCGCGTGAAATGCAACTTGCTGATAACTGTGTTATCGAGCAACCTGTTTCTCATAAATGTGTAGGTAAATCATTAGAAGAAATCGATGCAGAAGTATTAAAATATGTACCAAGCGAAGGCAAAATCATCGATTAAGACATTCTTTTCGACAAATTAAAACATAGACTTTATAATTTTCTATGTAACGGTAACAACCTATTTACAAGTAGGTTGTTATTTTTTTACGATAGGGAAGAAATATTGGTACTGATGAGCTGGGAATTCTGTTTCAGTATTATAAGTTTGAAAAAGAAAGAGGACGAGCCATATGCTAAAAGGGAAAAAGATACTTCTATGTGTAACAGGAGGCATTGCGGTCTTTAAAGCGGCTGCGTTAACTAGTAAATTGACACAAGCTGGTGCTATTGTAAAAGTAATGATGAGTGGGTCGGCAATGAAGTTTGTTACGCCTCTTACATTTCAAGCACTTTCTCGCCATGATGTATATACAGATACATTCGATGAGAAAGACTCGGCTGTTATTGCACATATCGATTTAGCAGATTGGGCAGATGTAGTACTTGTTGCACCTGCTACTGCCAATTGTATTGGGAAGTTAGCTGGTGGTATTGCAGACGATATGATTACAACTACTTTGTTAGCTACTACAGCCCCAGTGTGGATTGCACCTGCTATGAATGTGCATATGTATGAAAACAAAATTGTACAAAAAAATATGATGACGTTGAAAACGTTAGGATATACATTTATTGAGCCTGGAGAAGGTTTTTTAGCGTGTGGTTATGTTGCGAAGGGAAGACTAGAAGAACCGGAAGCAATTATTGCACGGTTAGAAGAGGCTTTTTCCGAACAAAAACCGTTGCAAGGAAAAAAAATATTAATAACTGCTGGCCCAACTCGTGAAAAGATTGATCCAGTGCGTTTTATGACCAATTTTTCTTCTGGGAAAATGGGATATGCAATTGCGGAAGTGGCAGCGAACTTAGGTGCTGATGTCATACTTGTTTCGGGACCGACAGCATTAAACCCACCATTACATGTAAATACGGTACAAGTGGAATCTGCACAAGATATGTTAGAAGTAGTTCTGCAACAGTATCAAAACGTAGATGTTGTCATTAAAACAGCAGCAGTTGCAGATTATCGCCCGAAATATGTTCATGATAATAAAATGAAAAAGAAAAATGGAGATGCTGTAATCGAACTCGAGAGAACAGTAGATATTTTAAAAACGTTAGGTGAGATGAAGGATCAACAGTTACTTATCGGTTTTGCGGCTGAAACGACAAAGGTAGAAGAATACGCAACAAAAAAATTACGTGAGAAAAATGCGAATATGATTGTTGCGAACGATGTAAAGGCACAAGGAGCTGGATTTGGTACAGATACAAACATTGTAACAATGTATAGAAAAGATGGAGAAGTCATCGAGTTACCACTTTTAACGAAGAAAGAGGTTGCTCGTGAAATATTAAAGCAAATTGAAATGATGTTAGAAGATGATCGTCTATGAAATTTGCAAGTGTAATTGTTGATGTACCTGCACGTCAGACAGATCGACCATTTGATTATATTATCCCTAAAAAGTGGGAAGATATTGTCCAGACAGGCATGCGTGTAGTAGTTCCATTTGGCCCAAGGAAATTGCAAGGCTTTATTATTGGGATCAAAGATTCGGCTGAAGTAGAAAGTAAGAAGCTAAAGACAATCCATGAAATATTAGATGTAACACCAGTTTTAAACGAGGAATTATTAAAGCTTGGATATTGGCTTACAAGCGAAACGTTATGTTATATGATTTCAGCCTTTCAAGTCATGCTTCCAACGGCGATAAAAGCTACGTATAAAAAGCGTCTACAACTTCGTAAACAAGAAGTAGTAGCACCTGAACTACTGTTTTTATTTCAGGACAAAGAAGCGATAGATTGGGAAGCTATTGAGACGCAGCCGCATCTATACCGCACGATTCAACAAGAAATTAAAAATGGCACGATTGAAGTTGTTTATCAGGTAAAAGATAAAGTGCAAAAGAAGAAACAAAGAGTCGTTCAACCGGAGTTGTCAGAAGATAAATTGGAGTTAGCAGCATTTGAACTGAAAAGTAAAAAACAACAAGATGTACTCTATTATTTTGTGGAAAATTATAAAAGTGTGCCGTTGAAAGTGATAACAGAAGAGTTGCAAATAACAGACGCTCCGATTAAAGCACTTGTTAAAAAGGGGCTAATTTCAGAAAAGTATGTGGAAGTGTACCGAAATCCGTATGACGATGATGATTTTGAACAAACGAAACCATTCCCACTTACGGAGGAACAAAAGCAAGTTATTGCACCGATTTTATCATCAATTACAAATGAAACTTACAATCCATTTTTACTATATGGTGTTACAGGAAGCGGAAAAACAGAAGTATATTTACAATCTATAGCAGCGGTGCTCGCGAAAGGGAAAGAAGCTATTGTACTTGTTCCTGAAATTGCACTAACGCCTCAAATGGTAGATCGTTTTAAAGGCAGATTTGGCTCGCAAGTTGCGGTTCTTCATAGTGCGCTGTCTGTTGGAGAAAAATATGATGAATGGCGTAAGATTTTAAGAAAAGAAGTGAAAGTTGTAGTTGGTGCACGTTCAGCTGTATTTGCTCCTTTTGAAAATTTAGGGATTATTATTATTGATGAGGAGCATGAATCGAGCTATAAGCAAGAAGATAATCCGAGGTATCATGCAAGGGATGTAGCTGTCTGGAGGGGGCAATATCATAAATGTCCTATCGTTCTTGGTAGTGCAACACCGACACTTGAATCGTTTGCAAGAGCGAAAAAAGGTGTGTATGAATTACTAACGATGGAAAAACGTATGAATAAACAAGCGTTACCAACAGTAGAGATTGTTGATATGCGTGAGGAACTTCGTGACGGGAATCGTTCCATGTTTTCGAAGGCATTGCATGAAAAAATAGCAGATCGATTAGAAAAGAAAGAACAGATGGTGCTCTTTTTAAATAGAAGAGGTCATTCTACATTTGTTATGTGCCGTGATTGTGGGTATGTTGTACAATGTCCGCATTGTGATATCTCGCTGACATATCATAAAATGAACCATCGTTTAAAATGTCATTACTGCAGTCACGAAGAGAATATGCCGACTGCGTGTCCTGCTTGTCAAAGTACATATATTCGTTTCTTTGGTACAGGTACACAAAAGGTAGAAGAAGAAATTACAAAACTATTTCCAGAGGCACGAGTCATTCGAATGGATGTAGATACGACAAGTCGCAAAGGAATGCATGAAAAATTATTAAAGGCGTTCGGGGAAGAAAAAGCGGATATACTACTTGGAACACAAATGATTGCGAAAGGATTAGATTTTCCTAAAGTAACGCTTGTCGGGGTTTTAACTGCAGATACGATGCTTCACTTGCCTGATTTTCGAGCGAGTGAAAAGACGTATCAGTTATTGACGCAAGTAAGTGGACGAGCAGGCAGACATGAATTGCCAGGGGAAGTTATAATTCAAACGTATACGCCAGAACATTATAGTATAGAGTTAGCAAAGAACCAACAATATGATGTGTTTTTTGACCAAGAAATGCAAATGAGACGAACAAGACAATATCCACCTTATTACTATGTTGTACTTGTAACAGTATCTCATCCAGAATTATTAAAGGCGGTGCAAGTGACGGAAAAAATTGTCGGTCATTTACGGGCGCACTGCACAGAACAAACGATGGTGTTAGGACCGGTTGCTTCAGCAATTCCAAGGATAAAAGATAGATATCGTTATCAATGCATGATAAAATACAAACGGGAACCAAACTTAAAGAACGTGCTCAAAATGGTAAATGAACATTATCAAGCAGAAATGCAAAAAGAGCTACAAATCTCAATTGATTTTAATCCAACAATGTTAATGTAGCGGAGGGAAATATGGCAGTTTTAGAAATAGTAAAGCATCCAAATGAAGTGTTAGAAACACCATGCGAAAGAGTAATTAACTTTGATAAAAAGTTAGTGAAATTGTTGAAAGATATGCATGAAACAATGTTAATTGCGGACGGAGTCGGTTTAGCTGCGCCTCAAGTAGGTGTAAGCTTGCAAGTTGCGGTAGTTGATATCGGTGATGATACGGGGAAAATCGAGTTAATCAATCCATCGATACTAGAAAAACGTGGTGAACAAGTAGGTCCCGAAGGCTGTCTAAGCTTCCCGGGACTTTATGGTGAAGTGGAACGTGCGGATTATATTAAAGTACGTGCTCAAAATCGCCGAGGTAAAGTATTTTTACTAGAAGCAGAAGGATTTTTAGCACGTGCAATTCAACATGAAATCGATCATTTACACGGTGTGTTATTTACATCGAAAGTGACAAGATATTATGAGGAAAACGAATTAGAATAGGTATTAAAAGGAGCGGTTTTTGAATGATAAAAGTAGTATTTATGGGAACACCGGACTTTTCAGTGCCGGTGCTTCGTCGTCTTATCGAAGATGGCTATGATGTAATAGGTGTTGTGACGCAGCCTGATCGTCCGGTAGGTAGAAAAAAAGTATTAACACCTACGCCTGTTAAAGTTGAAGCAGAAAAACATGGTATTCCGGTGTTACAACCGTTAAGAATTCGTGAAAAAGACGAATATGAACAAGTCTTGGCATTAGAGCCTGATTTAATTGTAACAGCTGCTTTCGGTCAGATTGTACCAAATGAAATTTTAGAAGCACCGAAGTATGGATGTATTAACGTCCACGCGTCTTTACTACCTGAACTTCGTGGTGGTGCACCAATCCATTATGCAATTATGGAAGGTAAAGAAAAAACGGGTATTACAATTATGTATATGGTAGAGAAATTGGATGCTGGTGATATCTTAACACAAGTAGAAGTCGAGATTGAAGAGCGTGAATCGACAGGCTCTTTATTCGATAAGTTAAGTGAAGCAGGGGCACACCTTCTATCTAAAACAGTACCTTTATTAATTCAAGGTAAGTTAGAACCAATTAAACAAAACGAAGAAGAAGTAACGTTTGCATATAATATAAAACGTGAGCAAGAGAAAATTGATTGGACAAAAACAGGTGAAGAAGTATACAATCACATTCGCGGATTGAATCCATGGCCAGTCGCTTATACGACTTTGGCAGGACAAGTTATTAAAGTATGGTGGGGAGAGAAGGTCTCTATTACAGAGAAAGCTGAACCAGGTACAATAGTAGCTCTTGAAGAAGATGGATTTGTTGTTGCAACAGGGAATGAGACAGGTGTTAAAATCACTGAATTGCAACCTTCTGGTAAAAAACGTATGAGTTGTTCGCAATTTTTACGTGGCACAAAACCTGAAATTGGAACGAAGTTAGGAGAAAATGCATGAGACAAAATGTTCGTGAGTTAGCTCTTGATGGCTTAATTCAAGTAGAAAAAAGTGGTGCATACAGTAACTTACTTTTAAATAATCTAATTGAAAAAAATGCAATTGATAGAAAAGATATTGGTTTGTTAACTGAAATTGTATATGGAACGATTCAACGTCGTGACACATTAGATTATTATTTACAGCCTTTTTTAAAAAAGAAGGTTGAGGCGTGGGTAAGAGTATTACTTCGCTTATCTTTATATCAAATGATTTATTTAGACCGAGTGCCAGAAAGAGCGGCTATTCATGAAGCAGTTGAAATTGCAAAGCGTCGCGGGCATAAAGGGATTGCTGGTATGGTAAACGGGGTATTACGTTCGATTCAGAGAGAAGGGGTACCTTCTGTAGATGAAATCAAGGATCCAATAGAACGTTTGGCAATTGCAACAAGTCATCCAATGTGGCTTGTGCAAGACTGGGCTTCTGAATATGGTTTAGAGACAGCAGAGAAAATGTGTGAAGTGAACATGTTACCCCCGGTACCAACAGCGCGTGTAAATGTTGATAAAATAACAGTAGAAGAAGCAATAGAGTTGTTGGCTGGTGAAGGTATAGAAGCGAAGCGCGGCGATTTATCAGAGGATGCAATTCAAATTGAAAGAGGGAATGTAGCGCATACAGATGCGTTCAAAAAAGGTTTTCTTTCTATTCAAGATGAAAGTTCTATGCTTGTAGCACGCGCTTTAGAACCGAATGAGGGAGATGAAGTTCTTGATAGTTGTGCTGCTCCGGGCGGAAAGACAACGCACATTGCAGAGCGATTAAAAGGAACAGGTCAAGTTATGTCTCTTGATTTACATGCACACAAAGTACGTTTAATTAAACAACAAGCGGAGAGACTTGGTCTAGAAAATGTCGAAACAAAAGCACTAGATGCTAGAAAAGTGCAAGAACACTTTGCGAATGAAACATTTGATAAAATATTAGTAGATGCACCATGTTCTGGATTTGGTGTGATTAGACGTAAACCTGATATTAAGTTAGGTAAAAATAAAGGCGATAGTGAAAGATTATCGACGATTCAACTTGCAATACTAGAAAAAATAGCACCGTTATTAAAACAAGGTGGTCGCCTTGTTTATAGTACGTGCACAATAGAAAAAATAGAAAATGAACAAGTAATAAAGCAATTTTTACAAGAGCATCCTGAATTTGAATGGGATACTACGATAAAAGATCGCATGCCAGAAAAGTTAAATCCGTATATTGATGAAGGTCAAGTGCGAATTTTACCGCATTATTTTGCAACAGATGGCTTTTATATTGCTTGTTTAAGGAAGAAGGTGTAGCATCGTGGAAACGACTGTGAGAAAACAAAAGAAAAATCTAGAAACGAAGAAACCATCAATTTATTCTTTACAACTTCATGAAATGCAAGATTGGTTAAAGGAACAAGGAGAACCTAAATTCCGTGCAGGACAAATCTTTGATTGGCTATATAAAAAACGTGTAAAAAATTATGACGACATGTCGAATCTTTCTAAAGGATTACGCGATAAATTGTCGAATTCCTTTGATATTACTACTTTAAATACATTAGTAAAACAAACATCTTCTGATGGAACAATTAAATTTTTATTCCAATTATATGATGGTTATTCTATTGAAACAGTGTTAATGCGACACGAATATGGAAATTCTATTTGTGTAACAACACAGGTTGGATGCCGTATTGGTTGTACGTTCTGTGCATCTACACTTGGTGGGTTAAAACGAAACTTAGAGGCTGGAGAGATTGTAGCGCAAGTAGTAGAAGTGCAACGTGCACTTGATGAAACAGAAGAACGTGTAAGTTCGCTTGTTGTTATGGGAATTGGAGAGCCGTTTGATAATTACGACAACTTAATGTCATTCTTACGCATTGTAAACCATGAAAAAGGAATTCATATTGGTGCAAGACATATGACAGTTTCAACAAGTGGAATTGTTCCAAAAATTTATAAGTTCGCTGAAGAAGATATGCAAATTAATTTTGCGATTTCATTGCATTCTGCAAATACAGAGTTACGTTCAAAATTAATGCCGATTAACCGTGCTTATAAGCTACCAGACTTAATGGAAGCTGTTAAATACTATGTAAATAGAACAGGGCGTCGTATTACGTTTGAATATGGCTTATTTGGAGGAGAAAATGACCAAGTTGAGCAAGCTGAAGAACTTGCTGCGCTTTTAAAAGGTGTAAAATGTCATGTAAACTTAATTCCGGTAAACTACGTACCTGAACGTGATTATGTACGTACGCCACGTGAACAAATTTTCTTATTTGAAAAAACGTTAAAAGATCGTGGAGTGAATGTAACAATTCGCCGTGAACAAGGTCATGATATTGATGCAGCCTGCGGTCAGTTACGTGCGAAGGAGCGTAAAGAAGAGACGAGGTGACGAGATGAAAGCCGTGTTTCTATCAGATAAAGGAAAAGTTCGTCAACATAATGAAGATAGTGCGGGAGTTTTTCACAATTTAGATGGAAATATTTTAGCGGTAGTAGCAGATGGAATGGGAGGTCATCGAGCTGGTGATGTAGCTAGCTCGATGACCATTCAATTATTTCATGATTATTGGAAGCAAACGCATAATATGAATGAACCAAAAAAAGTAGAAGAGTGGTTACATACGAGTGTTGGGATTATTAATGAGCGTATATATGAGTACTCTAAGCAACATGTAGAATGTAATGGTATGGGAACAACACTTATAATAGCGATTTGTACGCCAAACTTTGTGACAATAGGTCATATAGGAGATAGTCGTTGTTATATGGTATCAGAGGGAGAAATCTCGCTTGTAACGGAAGATCACTCACTTGTAAATGAACTTGTAAGACATGGTGAAATTTCAAAAGAAGACGCAGAATATCACCCGAAAAAGAATGTTTTGTTAAGGGCATTAGGAACAGAAGAAAAAGTCGGATTAGATGTTAAAACATTGGTGCTTGAGGAAGATGATCAGTTACTTCTTTGCTCGGATGGGTTATCTAACAAAGTTTCTATTGCTGATATGCAACAAATTTTACAGTTAAATGAACAGCTTGAAACTAAGGGACAACGTCTCATTCAATTGGCGAATGATCGTGGCGGGGAAGATAATATCACCCTTGTTCTTATTGATTATGCGGGTTCGACAAACGAAAGTAGGTGAAGTGCAACGTGCTGATTGGAAAACGCTTAAATGACCGTTATAAGCTGCTGAAAATGATTGGTGGTGGTGGAATGGCCAATGTGTATTTAGCTCATGATGATATACTTGGCCGAGATGTAGCGGTAAAAATATTAAGACTCGACTATTCAAATAATGAAGAGTTTATTAAACGTTTCCATCGAGAAGCGCAGTCTGTTACAACGTTGTCGCATCCAAATATTGTGAATATGTATGATGTCGGAGAAGAAGATGGTATATATTATCTTGTAATGGAGTATGTACCAGGACAAACATTGAAGCAATACATAATTGAGCGAGGGATGTTACCTATAGGAGAAGCTCTTGATATTATGGAGCAGTTAACATCCGCCATGGCACATGCCCATCATTTTGAAATTGTGCACCGTGATATTAAACCGCACAATATTTTAATTCGAGCTGATGGAGTAATAAAAGTAACAGATTTTGGAATTGCGACAGCTACAAGTGCAACAACAATTACACATACAAATTCGGTACTCGGTTCGGTACATTACTTATCACCAGAACAAGCACGCGGCGGGATAGCAAATAAACAATCAGATATTTATTCCCTAGGAATCGTTATGTTTGAGTTGTTAACAGGAAGACAACCGTTTTCTGGCGAATCTGCTGTTGCTATAGCTTTAAAACATTTACAAAGTGAAATTCCGTCTCCAAAGAGATGGAATGAAAATATTCCGCAAAGTGTTGAAAATATTATATTAAAGGCAACTGCGAAAGATCCGTTTCACCGATATCAATCTGCCAATGCGATGAAACGAGATATTGAAACTGCGCTATATCCAGAGAGGATAAATGAGCAGCCATTTTACATACCGGAAGATATGGAAGCGACAAAAGCGATTCCGATTATTCAACAAGAACAATTATTCGAAAATGTAACTGATGAAACAATTGTTTTAAAAGGAAGTAAAGTGGATGAACAGAAAAGAAAAGAAGAAACGGAATTATATAAGAAGAAAAAACGAAGTAATAAATGGATTAAAGTTTTAATTACGACATTTTTACTTTTAGCAATTGGAATAACGTTAGCGCTTACTGTTATTCCGGGATTCTTTATTCCAAAAGATGTAAAAGTCCCTGATGTGGCTGGTATGAAGTATACGACAGCAGTAAATACATTAGTTGAAAAGGGTTTTGAGGTTACGGAACCTAATATTGTATATACAGATGATGTTGAAACCGGTGATGTGATAAAAACAGACCCTGTGGCAGGTAGAGTCGTGAAAGAAAACTCTAAAATTACTATCTATCAATCAGGTGGAAAAAAGAAAAGTAAGATGAGTGATCTCACAGGAAAAGATTTTGAGAGTATAAGGAATGAATTAGAAGAAAAATATAAGCAAGTTACAATAAATTATATTGAAAATGATAGGCCAAAAGGTGAAATCGTAGAGCAAATTCCGACGCCTGATCAAATGGTAGTAGAGGCGGAACAAGAACTGAAAATTTGGGTAAGTAAAGGTCCTTATCAAATTAGACCAGGTGATTTTTCAGGATGGACTGAAAATAGCGTAAATGGTTATTTGAATGAGAGAAAACTAACTCCAGATATAAAACGAGAGTATTCCGATACTGTTGATAAAGGACTTGTAATTTCGCAATCTCCAAAACCAGGAACGCCGTTAAAAGAAGGAGATAAAGTGACGATTATCATCTCAGAGGGGCCTAAGCCGAAAGTAACGAAAACAGTGAAAGTGGATAATATTTCTATTCCGTATGAGTCTTCTATAATTGGTGAGAAAAAACCGCAAACAATAGAAATTTATAAAGAAGATATGCAACAAAAAATGGATAGACCAATTGAAACTAGAACAATTTCAGAGTCGGCAACTATTTCTTTAGAATTTGTAATTCAAGAAGGTACAAAAGGACACTATAAAATTGTACGAGATGGTGTAACAATTATCGACAAAGAAGTACCATACCCAACTCAATAATAATGACTTCCATTTTCTTTCTAGAGGGGATGGAATGTATTACTCTTGCCTGTTATGCTGTCTACATATAGTGGACTGTATAACAGGCAAAAATATATGATTCAAAAAGCTATAAAAGTGATACTGTTATAAATAATATTTTAAATTTGATGGTAGATTAAATATATTAACTTGTATATATGACGGGTTTTGAAATAAGTATTTAAAGAATTTTAAACCATTTAATATTAATGACAGCTTCACTTTATACAAAATAAAGGAGAATTATATGCCAGAAGGAAAAATTGTAAAAGCTCTAAGTGGATTTTATTATGTGCAGCATGAAGAAGGGATTACACAATGCCGTGGGCGTGGTGTGTTCAGAAAAAATAAAATTACGCCATTGGTAGGAGACCAAGTTGTCTTTCAAGCAGATAATCCAACTGAAGGATATGTGCTTGAAGTATTTGATCGGAAAAATGAACTTGTTAGGCCTCCTATTGCTAATGTTGATCAAGCGATTCTCGTTTTCTCTGCAGTAGAACCAGATTTTAATCCGGGACTATTAGATCGATTTTTAGTGCTGATTGAATATCATAACATTAAGCCGATTATTTGCATTAGTAAGATGGATTTAGTGGATGAAAAAATGAGAGAGACTGTTGAATCTTATGCAAATGACTATCGTGAGATGGGATATGATGTATTATTTACTTCTATAAATACATCGGAAAGTATTGATATTTTAAAACCATTCTTAGAAGGGTGTATTTCTGTCGTTGCAGGGCAATCTGGTGTTGGGAAATCTTCTATGCTTAACGTTTTACGTCCAGAGTTAGAACTGAAAACGAATGATATTTCCTCGCATTTAGGACGCGGGAAACATACGACAAGACACGTGGAATTAATTGCGGTTGGAAGCGGACTAGTTGCAGATACACCTGGTTTTAGTTCACTGGATTTCATAGATATAGAGGTAGAAGATCTTACATATTGTTTTCCAGAGTTGAAAGAAGCGAGCCAATACTGTAAATTTAGAGGGTGTACACATCTTTCTGAACCGAAATGTGCTGTGAAGACAGCAGTTGAAGAAGGGAAGATTACAGAATATCGTTATAAAAATTACAAACAATTCGTAGAAGAAATTAGAGAGAGAAAGCCGAGGTATTAGTTATGATTAAAATTGCACCATCGATCTTATCAGCAGATTTTTCAAAATTAGGGGAAGAGATTAAAGATGTAGAAAAAGGTGGAGCGGATTACATTCACGTCGATGTAATGGATGGACATTTCGTACCAAATATTACGATTGGACCATTAATTGTAGAAGCTATCCGTCCAATTACATCTTTACCATTAGATGTACATTTAATGATTGAAAATCCTGATAACTATATCCCGACTTTCGCAAAAGCGGGAGCAGATATTATTACTGTTCATGTAGAGGCGTGCCCTCATTTGCATCGTACAATTCAGCTAATTAAGTCTCATGGCATTAAAGCGGGAGTTGTATTAAATCCGCATACGCCAGTTTCGACGATTGAGCATGTATTAGAAGATATCGATATGGTATTGCTTATGACAGTAAACCCTGGATTTGGTGGACAGAAATTTATCCATTCTGTATTACCGAAAATTAAACAAGTGGCAGAAATGGTTAAAGAGCGCAATCTAGAAGTAGAAATTGAAGTTGATGGTGGTGTAAACACTGAAACAGCACGACTTTGTGTTGAAGCAGGAGCAAATGTACTTGTAGCTGGATCAGCAGTATACAATCAAAAAGACCGTGGTGAAGCAATTCGTGTCATTCGTGGATAATGAATGAACGAGTCTTTATCCTAGTGAAACTGCTAGTGTAGTAAGTTTTCACTATTTATAAAGGATAGAGAAAAAATATGTAAAAAGGCAATCTACCGAATGGCAGATTGCCTTTTTACAATAGAAGGGGAAGGAAACATGATTATTCATATTTTAGCGGGTGGACCTGCGGAATATTGTGCAGATTTTTCTCGATATGAAAATGAGAAAGTAGTGTGGGCGGCAGTTGATAGAGGAGTATATCGTCTATTAAAAGGAGGGATTACTCCAGCTGTTGCATTTGGAGATTACGATTCAGTTACTGAAGAGGAATTAGTATGGATGGGCCAGCAAACAAATGACTTACATATTGTTCCTCGTGAAAAAGATCAAACAGATTTAGAAATTGCGATTAACTGGGCGTTAGAACAAAATCCGACATTGATTCGTATTTTTGGTGCCACCGGTGGAAGGCTGGATCACGGTTTAGCAAATATACAGATGCTTTTAAGAGGGTTAGAAGTAGGGATAGAAATGTGTATTGTAGACAATAAAAATGAAATAAGCGTGAAAAAAGTGGGTACACATATAATTGAAGAAAATAAAAATTTCCCTTATGTATCTTTTGTGCCGGTTACTGAAATAGTAGAAGGGATTACATTACTTGGTTTTAAGTATCCTCTAACTAATAAAACAATAGAATGGGGATCAACACTTTGTATTAGTAATGAACTCGTTGAGGAAAAAGGTACTTTTTCATTTACTTCTGGCATATTAATGGTGATAAGAAGCACTGATTAAAGAAACAATTTTGCTCCTTACATCATATAGTGAACAAGTGGAGTAATGGGGATTAGGAGGGAAACCATGAGATTTTATACAATTAAGTTACCTAAATTTCTTGGTGGAATTGTTCGTGCCATGTTAAATACCTTCAAAAAAGATTAAAAAAAGCACCTATTACCGGTGCTTTTTCCATTGTCATAGTAAAAAAAGAGCCTAGCGGCTCTTTTTTTTATTATTAAACACGTTCGATTTTGCCAGATTTTAATGCTCTAGCAGAAACGTAAACACGTTGAACTTTTCCGTCGATGCGTACGCGAACTTTTTGAAGGTTAGCGCCCCATTTACGTTTTGTAGCGTTCATTGCGTGAGAACGAGAGTTACCAGAACGAGCTTTTCTTCCAGTGATAGCACAAACACGAGCCATTTATATTTCCCTCCCTTGATACCTTACCATACGTAATTTTTCAATGTTAGTCTTTTTTGCGATGCTAAAAACACTACTATAATTTAACACAACTAAAAAGAGAATGCAACACCGTAGAAAAAAGAAATCAAGAAAAATTACTTGACACCATATGTCGATGATGAAAAGTTGAAATCAAGAAAAATTGCTTGACATATTATAGTGGTACATGTTGTATAATAACAATGGACTATTTTGCTCATCATAAAAAATGTGATTTAAAACATAAAATATGAGAGTGAAAAGAAAGAACGATGGAATTTTCTTTAAAAAGATTATATGATAGTAACTAAAGTAGTCTAGCTCACTTTCACCATTTATGAAGGGGGAAACGAGATGTCAATTGAAATTAAAACGAAGTATGGTCAAATTGATATTAGTACAGATGTAATTGCAACAATTGCTGGAGGTGCCGCAGTAGATTGCTACGGTATCGTAGGTATGGCATCAAAAAATCAGTTAAAAGATGGTTTAACAGACATTTTACGAAAAGAAAACTTCACTAGAGGTGTTATTGTTCGTAAAGATGAAGATGAAGTACATATTGATATGTATATTATTGTGAGCTATGGTACGAAAATTTCAGAAGTAGCACATAACGTGCAGACGAAAGTGAAATATACATTAGATCAAACTGTAGGACTAGCAGTAGATTCTGTAAACATCTACGTACAAGGAGTTAAAGTAATAAACTTGTAATGTGCATTAAGGAGGAAAATCTGTGTCAATTCAAAAAATTGATGGGAAACGTTTATCACAAATGATCATGCAAGGAGCGAATAATTTAACAAATAATGTTCAGCTTGTTGATGCATTAAACGTATTTCCGGTTCCAGATGGCGATACCGGTACAAACATGAACTTATCAATGACTTCAGGCGCACGTGAAGTGAAAGCAAATCCTTCACAGCATGCTGGTAAAGTCGGCGTAAGTTTAGCCAAAGGATTATTAATGGGAGCACGTGGTAACTCTGGAGTTATTTTATCTCAGTTGTTCCGTGGTTTCTCTAAATCCATTGAACAAAAAGAAGAATTAACAACAGTTGATTTTGCTGCAGCTTTAGATGCTGGGGTAGAAGCGGCTTACAAAGCGGTTATGAAACCGATTGAAGGAACGATTTTAACGGTTGCAAGAGAAACGGGTAAATATGCAGTGACAGTTGCGAAAAAACAGCGCGACTTTGTTTTGTTTATGGAAGACGTTGTGAAAGAAGCGAATGCATCGTTAAATCGTACGCCGGATTTATTACCTGTATTAAAACAAGTTGGCGTTGTAGATAGCGGTGGTAAAGGTCTTGTTGTTGTATACGAAGGATTTTTAGCTGACTTAAAAGGAGAAACGATTTCTTCTAATGTGTCTGCCCAACCATCTATGAATGACATGGTACGCGCAGAACATCACCGTAGTGTACAAAGCCAATTGAGTACAGAAGATATTAAGTATGGATATTGTACGGAATTCATGGTGAAATTAGAGCCTGAAAAAATGAAAGAACATAATTTCTCTGAACAAAAATTCCGTGAAGATATTAGTGTGTACGGAGATTCACTACTTGTTGTATCAGATGATGAGGTTGTTAAGGTTCATATTCATGCGGAACATCCTGGAGATCCTATGAATTATGGACAACGCTATGGTAGTTTAATTAAGATTAAAGTAGAAAATATGCGTGAACAGCATACTGCTTTATTAGATGAGCCTACTATGATGCCTGAGCCAACTAGCCAGTCTAAAGAGAAACAACCGTACGGTATCGTAACTGTTGCTATGGGATCTGGTATCAAAACTTTATTTGAGAGCATTGGCGCGACGAAAGTTATCGAAGGTGGCCAAACGATGAATCCAAGTACGGAGGATATTGTGAAGGCGATTGAAGAAGCGAATGCTGAAAAAATCATTATTTTACCGAACAACGGAAATATCGTGATGGCAGCAGAACAAGCAGCGTCAGTTGTGGATCAAGAAGTGATTGTAATTCGTTCAAAAACAGTTCCTCAAGGTATGGCTGCAATGTTAGCATTTAATCCAGTTGGAACGTTAGAAGAGAACGAAGAAAACATGAAAGAAGCTTTATCTCATGTGAAAACCGGTCAAATTACGTATGCTGTACGTGATACGGAAATTGATGGTGTAGCGATTCAAAAAGATGATTTCATGTGTATTGCAGATGGAAAAATTGTATCAACAAATGCTGCAAAAGTAGGAGCTGCAAAGCAATTACTAGAAGCACTTATTGATGAAGATTCTGAAATTGTAACGATTCTACAAGGTGAAGATGCAACCGACGAAGAAGTAGCTGAGTTAGTTGCATTTGTAGAAGAGAATTTTGAAGATGCAGAAGTAGAAGTACATGCTGGAAACCAACCGGTGTATTCGTTCATCTTCTCTGTAGAATAAGAAAAAATTCGTTTTGAAAATAAATGGATTACTTACTTGCTAATGGATAAGAAGTAGTAATATGAAGTTTATTACTAGTTTTTATTCAAAAGGCTAGCATATTGAAGATAAAAAAGAGCCTTGCTGCTAATAGTGAGGCTCTTTTCTTTCGTATTGTTTATGAGGGATTTGAGTAGTTTCTCTAAGAATGCCTATGATAGAATATATAGGGTGAAAGAGAGCGATTACAGATGTCAATAGTATGAATGAATCAAAGAAAATAATGTGACGGAGCGTGAGAATCTTGAATGAAGTTGTACAAGTTCCTGTTACGGATGTAAAGGGAATCGGAGGAGAAACATCTGAATTACTACACGAGATGGGGATTTATACAGTTTCTCATCTATTAGAACATTTTCCGTACCGTTATGAAGATTATGCGATGAAAGATCTTGCTGAAGTAAAGCACGATGAACGTGTAACAGTTGAGGGAAAGGTTCATAGTGCTCCTTTACTGCAATATTATGGGAAGAAGAAGTCGCGTCTTACGGTTCGTGTCCTCGTCGGTCGTTATTTAATTACAGCTGTATGCTTTAATAGGCCGTACTATAAGCAGAAGTTAAATTTAAATGAAACGGTAACGATTACTGGTAAATGGGATCAGCACCGTCAAACGATTGCGGTATCAGAGCTTCATTTTGGACCAGTTGTACGTCAACAAGAAGTAGAGCCTGTATACTCAGTGAAAGGGAAACTTACAGTAAAACAGATGCGCCGTTTTATTGCCCAAGCGTTCAAGGAGTATGGAGAATCTATAGTTGAAGTGTTACCTGATGGATTGCTAAGTCGATATAAATTATTGCCGCGTTATGAAGCGCTTCGGTCGTTGCATTTTCCAGCAGGACAGGAAGATTTAAAACAAGCACGTCGCCGTTTTGTATATGAGGAGTTTTTCTTATTTCAGCTAAAAATGCAAACATTACGGAAAATGGAGAGGGAAAATTCGAAAGGGACGAAAAAAGAAATTCCTTCAGCAGAATTGCAAGAGTTTATTGATGCACTTCCGTTTCCATTAACTGGTGCACAGCGTCGGGTAGTAGATGAAATTATGAAAGATATGACATCTCCTTATCGGATGAATCGTCTGTTGCAAGGTGATGTAGGTTCTGGGAAAACAGTCGTTGCAGCGATTGGCCTTTATGCAGCGAAGTTAGCACATTATCAAGGTGCTTTAATGGTTCCTACAGAAATTTTAGCAGAGCAACATTATCAATCGCTTGCAGAGACGTTCTCGCACTTTGGTATGAATGTTGAATTGTTAACCAGTTCTGTTAAAGGTGTAAGGCGTCGAGAGATTTTGGCAAAATTAGAACAAGGAGAAATAGATATCCTTGTTGGAACACATGCTTTAATTCAAGATGAAGTTATCTTTCATAGGTTAGGTCTCGTTATTACTGATGAACAACATCGATTTGGTGTAGCGCAGCGACGAGTTTTAAGGGAGAAAGGTGAAAGTCCGGATGTTTTATTTATGACGGCGACGCCAATTCCGCGTACGTTAGCAATTACTGCATTTGGAGAGATGGATGTTTCTATAATCGATGAGATGCCAGCTGGTAGAAAGGTAATTGAAACATACTGGGCAAAACATGATATGTTAGATCGAGTTCTCGGTTTTGTGGAGAAGGAGATAAAAAAAGGAAGACAAGCATATGTTATTTGTCCCCTTATTGAAGAATCTGAGAAACTTGATGTACAAAATGCGATTGACTTACATAGTATGCTGACTCATCATTATCAAGGGAAATGTCAAGTCGGATTAATGCATGGCAGACTCTCATCTCAAGAAAAAGAAGAGATAATGGGACAATTTAGTGAAAATAAAGTGCAAATTCTTGTGTCGACAACAGTTGTTGAAGTAGGTGTGAACGTACCGAATGCGACTGTAATGGTTATTTATGATGCAGAGCGTTTCGGTTTATCGCAGCTCCATCAGCTCAGGGGACGTGTTGGGCGTGGTAGTGAACAATCATATTGTTTATTAATCGCGGATCCAAAATCGGAAACGGGAAAAGAGCGAATGCGTATTATGACCGAAACGAATGATGGATTTGTATTGTCAGAAAAAGATTTAGAGTTAAGAGGTCCTGGAGATTTCTTTGGAAGTAAGCAAAGTGGTTTACCAGAATTCAAGGTTGCTGATATGGTACATGATTATCGAGCGTTAGAAACAGCTAGACAAGATGCGGCGTTACTAGTAGAATCAGAAGCGTTTTGGCATAATGATCAGTATGCTTCGCTGCGTACTTATCTTGACGGGACAGGTGTGTTCCAAGGAGAGAAGCTCGATTAAAGGGAGGCAACGAAAGTTTTTGTTGCATTCTACTTTTAATGATTATATACTACTGTTAGTACCTAGTCATAAAAATGGATGGTGCGGTATGAAAAAAAGAAGAAGTAAAAAAGAAAGACAACAATTATTACAACAAACAATAGAAACGAATCCTTTTATTACGGATGAAGATTTAGCAGAAAAATTTCAAGTGAGTATACAAACCGTACGTCTTGACCGTATGGAATTATCTATTCCTGAATTAAGAGAAAGAATTAAACATGTAGCTACAAAGCAACATGAAGAAGATGTGAAATCTTTACCGTTAGAAGAGGTTGTCGGAGAAATTATCGATATAGAATTAGATAGACATGCGATTTCTATCTTTGAAGTGAAGGTAGAACACGTATTTAAAAGAAATCAGATTGCCCGTGGGCATCATTTGTTTGCACAAGCAAACTCACTAGCTGTTGCGGTTATTGATGAAGAATTAGCTTTAACTGCAAAGTCTACCATTCGATACATTCGTCCTGTAAAATTAGGAGAGCGTGTTGTTGCAAAAGCGCGCGTTGAAGATGTAGAGAATGATAAAGGACGGACCGTTGTCAAAGTGCGTAGCTTTGTTGGAGAAGAACTTGTTTTTACAGGCACTTTTGAAATGTATCGATCTAGTAATTATAGTGAGGAAGGTAACAACTTATGAAAATCGCAATAGATGCAATGGGCGGCGATCATGCTCCAAAGGCTGTCGTATTAGGAGCAATGAAAGCTATTAAGGAATATTCTGATTTACATATTACGTTAGTAGGGAAAGAAGAGGAAATTCGTCAATACTTAACGAGTGAAGAACGAATTACTATACTTCATACAGATGAAAAAATAGAATCGACAGATGAACCAGTAAGAGCCGTTCGTCGAAAAAAACAAGCCTCAATGGTACTAGCAGCGCAGCAAGTGAAAGACGGCGTAGCGGATGCTTGTATATCAGCTGGTAGTACAGGAGCTTTAATGGCGGCTGGATTGTTCGTTGTAGGTCGTATGGAAGGAATTGAGCGACCAGCTTTATCCCCTACAATGCCGACGGTTGATGGAGAAGGTTTTGTTATGTTAGATGTTGGAGCGAACGTTGATGCAAAACCAATTCATTTATATCAATATGCAGTAATGGGATCTGTATACGCTGAGAAAGTAAGAGGAATTAAAAATCCTCGCGTTGGACTTTTGAACGTTGGAACAGAGGATGGCAAAGGGAACGAGCTTTCAAAACAAGTCTTTGCAATGCTTAAGGATGCCCCAATTAATTTCGTTGGGAACGTTGAATCAAGAGATTTATTGCAAGGTGTAGCAGATGTTGTTGTATGTGATGGTTTTACAGGGAATGTAGCGCTAAAATCATTAGAAGGAACAGCACTTGCGTTATTTTCTATGTTAAAAGAGCAGTTAATGAGTTCGTTTACGAGCAAATTAGCAGCAGCGGTATTAAAGCCAAAACTTATGGTATTAAAAGATAAAATGGATTATTCGGAGTATGGAGGAGCGGCATTATTTGGATTGAAAGCTCCAGTCATTAAGGCTCACGGTTCTTCCAATGACCAATCAATATTTAGTGCGATTCGTCAAACGAGAGAAATGGTAGCGAAAGAAGTTATTCCTACTATTTCAAGCGTAATGGAGAAAGAGCCACTCCAATAAGAGGAGGATTTGAAATGGGAAAACTAGCATTTCTTTTTCCGGGCCAAGGTTCACAGGCAGTTGGAATGGGTAAACAGTTAGCGGAGAATAATAAAGAGGTTGCAAATGTGTTTGCGAAAGCAGATGAGGTGTTGCAAGATTCACTTTCAGAAGTGATTTTTGAAGGGCCGCAGGAAAAGCTTACGTTAACGACAAATGCGCAGCCGGCCTTATTAACAACGAGTTTTGCTATTTTGACAGCTTTGAAAGAGTATTATATTACACCAGACTTTGTTGCAGGGCATAGTTTAGGTGAATATAGCGCTCTTGTAGCAGCGGGTGCAATAACTTTTGAAGACGCTGTATATGCTGTAAGAAAACGTGGGGAATATATGGAAGAAGCTGTTCCTAGTGGAGAAGGTGCAATGGCGGCTATTTTAGGTGCTGATCCACATATGCTGAAACAAGTTACAGAAGAAGTAACAAGTGAAGGATATGCAGTGCAAATCGCTAATATGAATAGTACGAAGCAAATTGTGATTTCTGGAACAAAGCAAGGAGTTGAGATTGCTTCTCAAAGAGCGAAAGAAAATGGTGCAAAGAGAGCAATTCCGCTTAAGGTAAGTGGACCGTTCCACTCTTCGCTTATGAAGCCAGCAGCGGAGAAGTTCCAAAGTGTCTTAAAAGAAATTACAATTCAAGATACGAATATTCCTGTTATCGCAAATGTAACAGCAGACGTTATTACAAGTGGTGCACTTATTCAAGAAAAGCTAATTGAACAGCTCTATTCGCCTGTCTTATGGTACCCGTCCATTGAAAACATGGTGAATCAAGGGGTAGATACATTTATTGAGATTGGACCTGGGAAAGTACTTGCTGGGCTTATGAAGTCAATTGATTCATCAGTGAAAGCATATGCGATATACGATGAAGAGACATTAAAAGATACCATTTCAAATTTGAGAGGAGAAAACTGATGTTAAAAGGGAAAGTAGCATTAGTAACTGGCGCTTCACGTGGAATTGGTCGTGCGATTGCGATTGATTTAGCGAAACAAGGGGCAAATGTTGTAGTAAATTATGCTGGTAATGAGCAAAAGGCGAATGAAGTAGTTGATGAAATAAAGAAATTAGGTTCGGATGCAATTGCAGTAAGAGCAGATGTTGCAAATGCTGAAGACGTTACAAATATGGTGAAACAAACTGTAGATACATTTGGACAAGTTGATATTCTTGTAAATAATGCAGGTGTAACAAAAGATAATTTATTAATGCGTATGAAAGAAGAAGAATGGGATACAGTTATTAATACAAACCTAAAAGGTGTATTCTTATGTACGAAGGCAGTATCTCGATACATGATGCGCCAGCGTCATGGACGTATTATTAATATCGCTTCTGTTGTTGGAGTGACAGGTAATCCAGGACAAGCAAACTATGTTGCTGCTAAAGCGGGTGTAATTGGATTAACAAAAACATCAGCAAAAGAATTAGCGAGCCGTAATATTACTGTAAATGCAATTGCTCCAGGTTTTATTGCGACTGATATGACGGATATATTAGATGAAAATATAAAAGCCGAAATGTTAAAGTTAATTCCTGCAGCTCAGTTTGGTGAAGCGCAAGATATCGCAAATACTGTAACGTTTTTTGCTTCTGATCAAAGCAAATATATTACAGGGCAAACGTTAAATGTTGATGGCGGAATGGTAATGTAATAAAAGAATTGATTTCAACTAGTTTTTTTGGCCAATATTTAATATAATATTTGAGGGGAGGTGAATGGAATGGCAGATGTTTTAGAGCGTGTAACAAAAATCATCGTTGATCGTTTAGGTGTAGAAGAAACTGAAGTAGTACCAGCTGCGAGCTTTAAAGAAGATTTAGGCGCAGACTCCCTAGATGTAGTAGAACTTGTAATGCAATTGGAAGATGAATTCGAAATGGAAATTTCTGATGAAGATGCTGAAAAGATTGCTACTGTTGGCGATGCTGTGACTTACATAGAGAGTCATCTATAATGCTTAAGTGAAGTCCCGTTTTTTTAGCGGGGCTTCTCGGCTTATATCTGGAGGGACTTATGCCGTACCGAAAACATAGAGAAAAAAAATACGAAACAAAATATCGTGAAGCGTTTAAAGTATTTCAAGAAGAGATAGGTATTACGTTTTCAGATGAAAAATTATTGATTCAAGCATTTACGCATTCATCGTATGTGAATGAGCATCGAAAAAAACCGCATGAAGACAATGAGCGTCTCGAATTCCTTGGAGATGCAGTATTGGAACTTACTGTGTCACAGTATCTGTTTCAAAAATATCCGACAATGAGCGAAGGAGAGTTAACGAAACTACGTGCAGCTATTGTATGTGAACCATCTCTTGTTCGTTTTGCAAACGAGTTGTCATTTGGTAGCCTTGTTTTATTAGGAAAAGGTGAGGAAATGACAGGTGGACGTGAACGACCAGCTTTATTAGCGGATGTCTTTGAAGCGTTTATTGGTGCCCTTTATCTTGATCAAGGGTTAGAAACAGTATGGGGCTTCTTAAAAGAAATTGTATACCCTAAAATTAATGAAGGTGCTTTTTCTCATGTGATGGATTATAAGAGTCAATTACAAGAGTTGATTCAGCGTGATGGTAGTGGGAATATTGAGTATCAAATTTTGCAGGAAAAAGGACCGGCCCACAATCGAGAATTTGTGTCACGTGTTACGTTAAATAACGTGGCTTTAGGTCTTGGTAGTGGCAAGTCGAAAAAAGAAGCAGAGCAACAAGCTGCTGCAGAAGCATTGAAAAAATTAAAAGAACAACTATAAGGAATCCCCCTTTGAATGAGGGGGATTCCTTATGCATAGAATGAAACTTTCTTTTTGTTTGTGAATAAAGGGAAGGGAAATCCGTATAATAGCTTGTTTTTGTATAGACAACAGTTATAACAACGGAGAATAGGAGGAAGGCCTTTCGTGTTTTTAAAAAGATTAGAAATAGCAGGGTTTAAGTCTTTTGCTGAGCGTGTATCTGTTGATTTTGTCCCAGGTGTAACTTCCGTAGTAGGACCTAATGGAAGTGGGAAAAGTAATATTACTGATGCGATTCGCTGGGTACTTGGTGAACAATCTGCAAAATCATTACGTGGTGCAAAGATGGAGGATATTATTTTTGCAGGCAGTGATACGAGAAGAGCAGTTAATGTTGCTGAAGTAACAATAACTTTAAATAATGAAGATCAACGTTTACCGATTGAATATAATGAGGTGTGTGTAACGCGTCGTGTATCTCGTTCTGGTGATAGTGATTTTTATATTAATAAACAATCATGTAGATTGAAAGATATTATCGATTTATTTATGGACTCTGGTATGGGAAGAGAAGCTTTTTCGATTATTAGCCAGGGGAAAGTTGAAGAGATTTTAAGTAGTAAATCAGAAGAACGTCGTGGTGTATTTGAAGAAGCTGCGGGAGTGCTGAAATACAAACTTCGTAAAAAGAAAGCTGAAGTGAAATTAGCAGACACACAAGAAAACTTAAATCGTGTACAAGATATCATTCACGAATTAAGTAGTCAAGTAGAACCTTTAGAAAGACAAGCTTCTATTGCGAAAGATTATCTCGAGAAAAAAGAAGAATTAGAGAAAGTAGAAGCGGCGCTTATTGTACATGAAATTGAAGAATTACATGAGAAATGGGAAGCGCTTCGAAATCAGTTTGGGCATAATAAAAACGAAGAAGCTAAAATGTCAACGCATTTACAAAAAGGTGAAGAAGAGCTTGAGGAATTACGAGGACAATTACAAGCAGTAGATGAGTCTGTAGATTCCTTACAAGAAGTGCTGCTTCTTTCTAGTAAAGAGCTAGAAAAGTTAGAAGGACAGCGTGAGTTATTAAAAGAGAGAAAACAAAATGCAACGACGCATTGTGCACAACTCGAACAGTTAATTGTTGAATTAACAGAGAAGGCTACAAGTTATGATGGTGAAATTGAATCCAGTACAGAAGTGTTGATGCAATTTGTAAATCAAGTAAAAGAGTTGGAGACGAAATTGCATGATAATGAGCTACTGCTTGCAACTTTTGCTGACAATTTAGAGGAACAAATTGAGAATTTAAAAGGTGACTATATTGAACTTTTAAATCAACAAGCTAGTCATCGTAATGAGTTATCTATGATTGAAGAACAATCTAAACAACAAAACTCAAAAAATGAACGCCTCGATGAAGAAAATGCGAAATATGTAGAAATACGCATGGAAATTACAGCGAAAAAGACGAAACTTGTGGAAAGTTATGAACAAGTGAAAGAAAAAGTAGCTGGTATCCTTTCGAATATACAAAAGACAGAAGCGGCACTTGGGAAATGCAAGACGCAGTATAGTGAAAATGAAACAAAACTGTATCAAGCGTATCAATTTGTACAACAGGCACGTTCTCGAAAAGAAATGCTAGAAGAGATGCAAGAGGATTACTCTGGTTTCTATCAAGGGGTACGTGAAGTATTAAAAGCTAGAGAAGATAGGTTGCAAGGTATCGAGGGTGCTGTTGCAGAACTGCTAACGGTACCGAAAGAATATGAAATTGCAATGGAAATTGCTCTAGGTGCAGCGATGCAGCATATTGTCGTACAAAAAGAAGAACATGCTCGTAATGCAATTACGTTTTTAAAACAAAATAAACATGGACGAGCAACGTTTTTACCACAAGCTGTTATTAAAAGTAGATCGTTATCATTTGAACAATTACGTATTGTAAATCAACACCCATCGTTTGTAGGTGTGGCGGCAGAACTTGTGCAATATAACAATAAATATGAAAATGTAGTTTCAAATTTATTAGGTACTGTTATTGTTGCGAAAGATTTACGTGGGGCGAATGAGTTGGCGAAACAACTGCAATACCGTTATCGCATTGTAACAATCGAAGGTGATGTAGTGAACCCTGGTGGTTCTATGACTGGTGGAGCGGTAAAACAGGCGAAATCTTCTTTATTAGGACGTCAACGTGAGCTAGAAGAGTGGACGAACAAGTTAACTGATATGGAAGAAAAAACGACAAAGTTAGAAAACTTTGTTAAAGCAGTAAAGCAAGAGATTCAAGAAAAAGAAGTGAAAATACGGGAACTAAGGCAAAGTGTAGAAGCAGAGCGTGTAGATGAACAGAAATTAAGAGAAGAAATTAGTCGCTTAGAATTAGAAGAACATCGTATTAATGATCGTTTATCTATTTACGATTTAGAGATTGAAGGATTCTTACAAGATCAAGTGAAAATACAGGGACGTAAAGAAGAGCTAGAAAAGATTTTAGCAACGCTTCAAGCGGAGATTACGGAATTAGATAGCAAAATTGTCGCTTTAACAAAACAAAAAAGTGAGCAGCATTCTTCAAAGGAAAAAGTGCAAAAAGAAATGACTGAGTTAAAAGTGTTGGCGGCTGAAAAGCAACAACGCTTATCTAATCAAAAAGAAAAAGTTGAACGATTGACGAAGGAAAAAGAAGAAACGGATGCAACGCTTGTCAAAACGAAAGAGGATTTAGCATTCTTAAAACAAGAAATGACATCTAATTCAAGTGGTGAAGAACAGATTACGAATATGATTGAGAAGAAAGCATATGATCGTAATCAAACTTCAGAGTTAATTCGCTCTCGTCGTGAACAACGCGTATCGTTACAAGAGAGAGTAGAACATTTAGAACGTAATCTGAAAGAAACAACAGGTAAACATAAATACATTCTTGAGATGCTGAAAAATCAAGAAGTAAAAATAAATCGACTTGATGTAGAGTTAGAAAATAGATTACAACATTTACGTGAAACATATACAATTTCATTTGAAGCAGCAAAACTGAAGTATACAATGATGATGCCTGCAGAGGATGCACGTAAAAAGGTGAAACTAATTAAATTATCCATCGAAGAGCTAGGCACAGTGAACTTAGGGGCAATTGAAGAGTATGAGCGTGTAGCAGAGCGTCATATATTCTTACTAGAGCAAAAAGATGACCTAGAAGAAGCGAAAGCGACATTGCACCAACTTATTACCGAAATGGATGAAGAAATGAAAAAACGTTTTTCTACTACGTTTGAAGGAATTCGAATGGAGTTTCAATCGGTATTCTCTGAATTATTTGGAGGCGGTAGAGCGGATTTAGTCATGACGAATCCAGAGGACTTATTAAATACTGGTATTGATATTGTAGCGCAACCGCCAGGGAAGAAACTGCAAAACTTAGGTTTACTTTCTGGTGGGGAGCGTGCTTTAACAGCAATTGCGCTGTTATTCGGTATTTTAAAAGTGCGCCCAGTCCCATTCTGTGTATTAGATGAGGTAGAGGCGGCTCTTGATGAGGCGAATGTTGCCCGTTTTGCGCAGTATTTAAAGAGATTTAGTGATGAGACACAGTTTATTGTTATTACACATAGAAAAGGTACAATGGAAGAGTCTGACGTATTGTACGGTGTAACAATGCAAGAGTCAGGGGTATCTAAACTTGTTTCGGTTCGTTTGGATGATGGAGAAGAACTAGTTGCAAGTAATTAGGAAGGATGGGACAGTATGAGTTTTTTTAAAAAATTAAAAGAAAAAATTTCAAAACAAACAGATACGGTAACAGAGAAATTTAAACATGGATTAGAAAAAACGAGAAATTCGTTTGCAGATAAAGTAAATGATTTAGTTTATCGTTATCGTAAAGTAGATGAAGATTTCTTTGAGGAATTAGAAGAAATTTTAATTGGTGCAGATGTCGGAGTTTCGACGGTAATGGAATTAATTGATCAATTGAAAGAAGAAGTGCAACGTCGTAACATCCAAGATCCAAAAGAAGTACAAGCTGTTATTTCAGAAAAGTTAGTAGGAATTTACAAAGGCGACAGTGAGTTTAGTAACGAAATTAATATGCAAGAGGATCAATTAACAGTTGTTTTATTTGTCGGTGTTAACGGCGTAGGGAAAACGACGACGATTGGTAAACTAGCACATAAATTCAAATCAGAAGGTAAGTCTGTCCTATTGGCGGCAGGAGATACATTCCGCGCAGGAGCGATTGAACAATTAGAAGTATGGGGCGATCGCGTTGGTGTAGAAGTGATTAAACAAGGGTCAGGATCTGATCCAGCGGCGGTTATGTATGACGCTGTACAAGCCGCGAAAGCACGTAAAGTAGACGTATTACTATGTGACACAGCAGGACGCTTACAAAATAAAGTAAACTTAATGAAAGAGTTAGAGAAAGTGAAGCGTGTAATTGAGCGTGAAGTACCGGGGGCTCCTCACGAAGTATTACTTGTTATTGATGCAACAACAGGACAAAACGGTTTAAGTCAAGCGAAGACATTCCGTGAAGCAACGAATGTTACTGGTATTGTTTTAACGAAGTTAGATGGAACTGCTAAAGGTGGTATTGTATTAGCGATTCGTAACGAAATGGATGTACCGGTGAAATTCGTTGGATTAGGAGAGCAAATGGATGACTTGCAGCAGTTTGATCCAGAACAATATGTGTATGGTTTATTTGCGAACTTAGTAGAAACAGAAGAAGTGTAAGTGAAAGAAGCGGTATTTTCCGCTTCTTTTTCTATAAAAATATGTGATGTTAAGAAAAAAACTTGACACTCTTTTGTACTCCATGTAAACTAATTCATGTAAAGGGAAATCACTTAACAAAGGATGATCCAACATGCTCGAGAAAACAACGAGAATGAACTATTTATTTGATTTTTATCAATCGTTGTTAACGCAAAAACAAAGAAGTTATATGTCGCTTTATTATCTAGATGATTTATCTCTTGGTGAAATTGCGGAAGAATTTGATGTAAGTCGCCAAGCCGTGTATGATAACATTAAACGGACTGAAGCGATGCTTGAAGAATATGAAGATAAATTAGTATTACTTCAAAAGTTTCAAGAGCGACAGCGACTTGTTGCAAAGCTAAAACAGCTAATCAGCGAAGAAGAGCATGTGAATGAAGAAATGAAACAAGTTGTTGAAGCTATCGAAAAATTAGATTAGGAGGGCGGCAATATGGCATTTGAAGGATTAGCCGACCGACTTCAACAGACAATGCAAAAAATCCGCGGCAAAGGAAAAGTTTCTGAAGCCGATGTGAAAGAAATGATGAGAGAAGTTCGTCTAGCTCTTTTAGAAGCGGACGTTAACTTTAAAGTAGTAAAAGATTTTGTAAAGCGTGTGTCTGAACGTGCTGTCGGACAAGATGTAATGACAAGTTTGACACCTGGACAACAAGTAATTAAAGTCGTACAGGAAGAACTTACAGAACTTATGGGCGGAGAGCAAAGCAAAATTGCTGTTGCTAATAGGCCACCGACTGTTATAATGATGGTTGGTCTGCAAGGTGCGGGTAAAACAACGACGACAGGTAAGCTTGCGAATTTGCTTCGTAAAAAGCATAATCGTAAACCAATGCTTGTTGCAGCGGATATTTACCGTCCAGCAGCGATTAAACAGCTTGAAACATTAGGGAAGCAATTGGACATGCCTGTATTCTCTTTAGGAGATCAAGTAAGTCCTGTTGAAATTGCGAAACAAGCGATTGCAAAAGCAAAAGAAGATCATCACGATTATGTTTTAATTGATACAGCAGGTCGCCTGCATATTGATGAAGAACTAATGGATGAATTAGCGAAAGTGAAAGAAGTTGCGAAACCGGATGAAATTTTCCTTGTTGTCGATGCGATGACGGGACAAGACGCGGTAAATGTTGCACAAAGTTTCCATGAACAGTTAGGTTTAACAGGTGTTGTATTAACGAAATTAGATGGTGATACGCGCGGTGGTGCGGCATTATCTATTAAGGCGGTAACAAATACACCGATTAAATTTGCTGGTATGGGTGAAAAACTAGATGCGATTGAAGCGTTCCATCCAGAGCGTATGGCATCCCGTATTTTAGGGATGGGAGACGTCTTAACATTAATTGAAAAAGCGCAAGCTACAGTTGATGAAGAGAAAGCAAAAGAACTTGAGCAAAAAATGCGTACGCTTTCGTTTACGCTTGACGATTTCCTAGAACAACTTGGACAAGTGCGTCAACTTGGACCGCTTGATGAATTGTTAGGAATGCTTCCTGGTGCAAATAAAATTAAAGGGCTGAAAAATGCGCAAGTTGATGAAAAACAAATTGGGCATATTGAGGCAATTATTCGTTCTATGACTAAATTAGAGCGAGAACAACCGGAAATAATCAATGCTAGTCGCAAAAAGCGCATTGCCAAAGGTAGCGGTACAACGGTACAAGAAATCAATCGTTTAATCAAGCAATTTGATGATATGAAAAAGATGATGAAAACGATGACGGGAATGCAAAAAGGTAAGAAAAAAGGACTAGGTGGATTGAAGTTTCCATTCATGTAAGGAAAAAAGATGGCTCTGTTAAGAAAAAATACTTTACAAAGCAATAGTCTTTTTGCTAATATAATTATCTGTGTGAAATAAATTCGGAGGTGCTTTATAAATGGCAGTTAAAATTCGTTTAAAACGTATGGGAGCTAAAAAAACTCCTTTCTATCGTGTAGTTGTTGCAGATTCTCGTTCTCCTCGTGACGGACGTTTCATTGAGGAAATCGGTACTTACAATCCGGTTGCTCAACCAGCTGAAGTTAAGATCAACGAAGAAGCAGCATTAAAATGGTTAGGAAATGGTGCTAAACCATCTGATACAGTTCGTAACTTATTCTCTAACCAAGGTATCATGGAGAAATTCCACTTATCTAAACAAGGTAAGTAATTGAGGCAATGACTATGAAGAAGTTAGTCGAGACGATTGTCAAGCCTCTTGTCGATCATCCTGAAGATGTAAAAGTTACACAGGAACTTTACAACGGAGAGATAAAGTATCGATTAACTGTACATCCTGAGGATGTTGGAAAAGTCATTGGAAAGCAAGGGAAAGTTGCGAAAGCAATTCGAATGCTCTTGTATTCAGTGGGACATCATAATGATGAAAAAGTAACACTGGAAATTCAATAAACGTAAAAAGGGCGAGGAGTTATTTCCTCTCCCTTTTTTAACATTTAAAGAGAAGTTGCATGTTCCATATGTGAAATGGAGATGCTTAATTTATATAGAAACCAGGGGTGACATACTATTTATGACAAAATGGTTTAACGTAGGGAAAATTGTAAATACTCATGGCGTAAGAGGAGAAATACGTGTTATTTCTCGTACTGATTTTCCAGAAGAGCGATATAAAGTAGGAAACACGTTATACATAAGTAATGAGAAAAGTACAGACTACCTTCCAGTGAAAGTAACTTCTCATCGTCAACATAAGACATTTGATCTATTAACATTTGAAGGATACAACAATGTAGATGAAGCAGAGAAGTTTAAAGGTTCTTTAATAAAAGTACCAGAAGAGCAGTTAGGTGAACTAGCTGAAGGCGAATACTACTACCATGAAATTATTGGTTGCAGTGTTGTAACGGAAGAAGGAGAAGCGTTAGGAACAATAAAAGAAATTTTATCTCCTGGTGCAAATGATGTTTGGGTAATTAAACGTCCAAAAGGTCAAGATCTATTAATTCCTTATATTGATGATGTTGTACTTCAAGTTAACATTGAGAATAAATTAGTAACCATTCATGTAATGGAAGGGCTATTATAATGAAAATTGACATTTTAACATTGTTTCCAGATATGTTTACGGGTGTGTTTGGATCTTCAATTTTAAAGAAAGCGCAAGAAAAAGAAGCGGTAGAGCTTCGTGTTGTCAATTTCCGCGATTATACAACGAGTAAGCATAATAGCGTAGATGATTATCCGTATGGTGGTGGCGCTGGGATGGTATTAACCCCCCAGCCTATCTTTGATGCAGTGGAAGAGTTAACGAAGGAAACAGACCGTAAACCGAGAGTTGTCCTAATGTGTCCACAAGGAGAGCGTTTTACGCAGAAGAAGGCAGAAGAACTTGCTGAAGAAGAGCATGTTATTTTTGTGTGTGGTCATTATGAAGGGTACGATGAACGAATTCGTGAGCATCTCGTAACGGATGAAATTTCTATCGGTGACTACGTATTAACCGGCGGAGAGTTAGCCTCTATGGTTATTACGGATAGTGTCGTGCGTCTCCTCCCGGGAGTGCTAGGAAATCATGCTTCACAAGTCGAGGATTCGTTTAGTACAGGTTTATTAGAACATCCTCATTATACACGTCCAGCTGATTTTCGTGGTATGAAGGTACCGGATGTACTAATGTCAGGAAATCATAAAAATATTGATGAATGGCGACACAAAGAATCACTACGTCGTACGTACACGCGTAGACCGGATTTACTGGAAGAACGAGAATTATCTAAGCAAGAAGCGAAATGGCTAGAACAAATTAAAGAAGACAAGTAAGGGCTTGATATATTTTCTATTGCAACAGTCCTAGCAATATGCTATTATAACACTTGTGCTGCTGAAATCAGTGGCCGTATTAACGATGTTCCGCTGTAATTTATTAAGACTTTATAAGAGCATCTGTTTAAAGGAGAGAATTTAATATGCAACAATTAATCGCAGAAATTACTCAAGGCCAATTAAAAACTGACCTTCCTTCATTCCGTCCTGGAGACACTTTACGTGTACACGTAAAAGTAGTTGAGGGAACTCGTGAAAGAATTCAGCTTTTCGAAGGTGTTGTAATTAAACGTCGTGGTGGCGGAATCAGTGAAACATTCACAGTTCGTAAGATTTCTTACGGTGTAGGTGTTGAGCGTACATTCCCAGTTCACACGCCAAGAATCGCGAAACTTGAAGTACTTCGTCGTGGTAAAGTACGTCGTGCTAAGTTATACTACTTACGTAACCTTCGCGGTAAAAAAGCACGTATTAAAGAAATTCGATAAGACATGTATGGGAGCTTGTAAATACACAAGCTCCCTTTTTCCAATCTATATAAAATTTTGATATAATACGAGCAGCTTACATAATCGTGGAGGGGAAATGCATGAAAAAAGAAAAGAGTTCACTTTGGGAATGGATCAAAGCAATTTTGATTGCTGTTGTATTAGCGGGTGTTATTAGACAGTTTTTCTTTGCTCCAATTCTCGTAGATGGAGTATCGATGGCGTCTACTTTACATGATCGCGATCGAATGATTGTCAATAAAATTGGTTATCACATAGGAGATCCGAAACGATTTGATATTATCGTATTCCGAGCAACGGAAGATAAAGATTATATTAAGCGCATTATCGGCCTGCCAGGCGATGAAATAGAGTATCGTAATGATAAACTATATGTTAATGGAAAGGCTTATGAGGAGCCGTATTTAGACAAGCAAAAAAAACAAATTGCTGACGGACCGCTTACATATGATTTTACTCTTGAAGAAATGACAGGGAAGAAAACTGTTCCAGAAGGTCAATTATTTGTTTTAGGCGATAATCGTCGTTTTAGTAAAGATAGCCGTTCGATTGGTACAATTGCAATGGACCAAGTGATTGGAAAAGCAAATATACTATATTGGCCGTTAAAAGATGCTCGTATTGTGAAATAAAAGAAAAAGAAGGTGGCAACATGGTAATTCAATGGTTCCCGGGACATATGGCAAAGGCTAGACGCCAAGTAACAGAAAAATTAAAGTTAATTGATGTTGTAATTGAGCTTGTAGATGCTCGATTACCTTTATCTTCTCGAAATCCAATGATCGATGAGATTATTACACATAAGCCGAGGCTTGTTGTTTTAAATAAAGCGGATATGGCAGATGATCGTTTAACAAAGCAGTGGATTGCATATTTTAAAGAAAAAGGCCAAATGGCAATTTCAATTAACGCACAAGCTGGACAAGGTATGAAGGAAATTGCAGCGGCTTGTAAAGTGTTGGTGAAAGAAAAATTTGATAAAATGGTTGCAAAAGGTATTAGACCGAGAGCAATTCGTGCATTAATTGTAGGTATACCGAATGTTGGTAAATCTACGTTAATTAATAAGTTGGCGAAGAAAAATATTGCTAAAACAGGAGATCGTCCTGGTGTAACAACAGCTCAACAATGGATTAAAGTTGGGAAGGAAATGGAACTGTTAGATACACCGGGTATTTTATGGCCTAAATTTGAAGATCAATTAGTGGGTCTTCGTTTAGCGACAACAGGCGCAATTAAAGATTCAATTTTAAATTTACAAGATGTTGCTGTTTACGCTTTACGTTTTATGGAAAAACATTATCCAGAACGTTTGAAAGATCGATATAATTTAAATGAAATTCCAGAGGATATTGTGGAGTTATTCGATGCAATTGGAAAAAATAGAGGCTGTTTAATGGGCGGCGGAATGATTGATTATGATAAAACATCTGAGCTTATACTTCGTGAGCTTCGTGGTGGGAAACTTGGGAAAATGACGTTTGAAACACCAGAAGAGTTTGCGGAGCAAGTAGAAGGTGTTGAAAAAGTAGAAGAAGTATAAGACGTGCGTTTGTACGTCTTTTCTTTTTTGTATATAAAAGGAGTGTGCGTGAATGCAAAAAGTGACTATTCAAGAAGCGGAACATTTACTGCAAAAAATTATGAGTGAAGAGGACGACCGCTTTCAAATATTAATGAAAGATGAGCGAAAAGGGGTACAAAAGCTCATTTTGAAGTGGCATAAACAAAAAGAGTTAGCGCAGAAAGAAAAAGAAAAGTTTTTCGAAATGTCCAAGTATGAGATTGCATTACGTGAAAAAGGGCTCACATTTATTGCAGGTATAGATGAAGTAGGGCGTGGGCCGCTAGCTGGGCCTGTCGTGACGGCAGCTGTTGTCCTTCCGGAAGATTTTTATATTCCAGGGTTAAATGACTCGAAAAAGCTGAGTGAGGCGAAGCGAGAGCGTTTTTATGATGAAATTAAAGCACAAGCAATTGCAATTGGAGTTGGAATTGTATCACCACAAGTTATTGATGAGATAAATATTTATCAAGCGACGAAACAAGCGATGTTAGATGCTGTTGCGAATTTATCTTGTGCACCAGAACATTTATTAATTGATGCGATGAAACTTCCTACACCAATTCCGCAAACATCCATTATTAAAGGTGATGCGAAAAGTATTTCTATTTCAGCTGCATCCATTATTGCGAAAGTAACGAGAGATCGTATGATGAAAGAGCTTGGAGAAAAGTATCCTGCATATGGATTTGAACAACATATGGGATATGGCACAAAACAACATTTAGAAGCGATTGAAGCGCATGGAGTATTAGAAGAACATCGCAAATCGTTTGCACCAATTAAAGATACGATTCACAAATAAGCTGCGAATATGCAGCTTATTTTTTTATTTTGGTATATGAACATTATTATTTTTAAAAAAGAATAAAGCGATTTCAGTTTTCTGACACTTTATTGTAGACAGCGTGCCAATCATCTTATACAATGGCAATGTAATGTTTTTTAAACATTTAAAAACTTTTCGAGTAAAACAGGAAAACAGGGGAGGATGGGACCATGAATATCCATGAGTACCAAGGTAAGGCAGTCCTTAAAAGCTATGGGGTTAGCGTTCCGAACGGGAAGGTTGCATTTACAGTAGAAGAAGCTGTAGAAGCAGCGAAAGAATTAGGAACGGATGTATGTGTAGTAAAAGCACAAATTCACGCTGGTGGACGCGGCAAAGCTGGCGGAGTAAAAGTTGCAAAAAATTTAGATGAAGTTCGTACATATGCAGAGAGCATTTTAGGAACTACACTTGTGACACATCAAACAGGTCCTGAAGGTAAGGAAGTAAAACGCTTACTTATCGAAGAAGGTTGCGATATTAAAAAAGAATATTATGTTGGTCTAGTTTTAGATCGTGCAACTTCTCAAGTTGTTTTAATGGCATCTGAAGAAGGTGGAACAGAAATTGAAGAAGTAGCAGAGCAAACACCTGAAAAGATCTTTAAAGAATATATTGATCCAGCAGTAGGCTTACAAGGCTTCCAAGCGCGCCGAATCGCGTTTAACATCAATATTCCAAAAGAGCTTGTAGGACAAGCTGTGAAGTTTATGATGGGCTTATACCGTGCGTTTATCGAAAAAGATTGCTCTATCGCGGAGATCAATCCACTTGTTACAACAGGTGACGGTAAAGTTATGGCATTAGATGCGAAATTAAACTTTGATTCTAATGCTTTATATCGCAATAAAGACATTTTAGAACTTCGTGATCTTGATGAAGAAGATTCAAAAGAAATTGAAGCTTCTAAATATGACTTAAACTACATTCCTTTAGATGGAAATATCGGTTGTATGGTTAATGGTGCAGGTTTAGCGATGGCTACAATGGATATCATTAAACATTACCATGGCGATCCAGCTAACTTCTTAGATGTTGGTGGCGGTGCAACAGCTGAAAAAGTTACAGAAGCATTCAAAATTATCCTTTCTGACAAAAATGTAAAAGGTATCTTCGTTAACATTTTTGGTGGCATTATGAAGTGTGATGTTATCGCAGAAGGTGTTATTGAAGCGACGAAACAAGTAGGTCTTGAATTGCCTTTAGTTGTACGTCTTGAAGGTACAAACGTAGAGTTAGGTAAGAAAATTTTAAATGAGTCTGGCTTAAATATTGTTGCAGCAGAATCTATGGCAGACGGTGCACAAAAAATTGTTTCACTAGTGGGCTAATAGAAAGCGGGGGAGAAAAATGAGCGTATTAGTTAATAAAGATACAAAAGTTATTGTTCAAGGTATTACAGGTTCTCAAGGTTTATTCCACACAAAACAAATGATTGAATACGGTACGAAAATTGTCGGTGGTGTAACGCCAGGTAAAGGTGGCACTGATATTGAAGGTGTACCAGTATTTGATACTGTAGAAGATGCAGTGAAAGCAACAGGCGCAAACGCTTCAGTTGTATACGTTCCACCCGCTTTTGCGGCTGATGCAATTATGGAAGCAGTTGATGCAGAAATCGATTTAGTAGTATGTATTACTGAAGGTATTCCTGTATTAGATATGGTAAATGTAAAGAGATATATGGCAGGTAAACATACACGTTTACTTGGACCAAACTGTCCTGGTGTTATTACGCCTGATGAATGTAAAATTGGTATTATGCCAGGGTACATTCATAAAAAAGGCCATGTAGGTATCGTATCTCGCTCTGGTACATTAACGTATGAGGCTGTACATCAGTTAACACAAGAAGGTATTGGCCAATCTACTGCTGTAGGTATCGGCGGGGACCCAGTTAACGGTACGGACTTTATAGATGCGTTAAAAGCATTTAATGAAGATGAAGAAACACATGCTGTAATTATGATTGGTGAAATTGGTGGTACAGCGGAAGAAGAGGCGGCTGAATGGGTGAAAGCTAATATGACAAAACCTGTTGTAGGCTTCATTGGTGGCCAAACAGCGCCTGCTGGCAAACGTATGGGCCATGCTGGTGCAATCATTTCTGGTGGTAAAGGAACTGCTGCAGAAAAGATTAAAACGATGGAAGCTTGTGGTATTAAAGTAGCGGAAACTCCAGCGGTTATGGGCGAAACGCTAATCTCTGTCTTAAAAGAAAAAGGGCTATTTGAGACTTGTAAAAACTACTAATCTGTTGAAAGACACCTTCTTGCTTGAAGGTGTCTTTTTACGCAATTCTTGTTTACATAATAAAAATTATGGGTAAGGAGAATTAAGATGAAAAGAGAACGATTATTACATCTTCATTATTTTTTAGCAGATCATTGGAAGGCGATGGAAAGACTACTATATGTCGATCCTGAATTGAAGGGAATATACACTTTTAATACGAAACAAATGGAATACTACACTGGAATATCCTCGAAAAAATCTTCAGAATTAGTAAATTTTCTTCAAAGTTCAAATCTCTCGCAATATATATCTTATTTAGAGAAAAATCGAATTTTTTATATGACTATATGGGATGAAGATTATCCACAATTATTACGTGAAATACAAGATCCCCCATTTGTATTATATGGAAAAGGAGAGAAGTATTTTCTCAATAAATCGAATAAATTGGCGGTTATTGGAACGAGAGAACCGACTTTATATGGACATGAGAGTTTAAAATTTATTTTACACCCATTATTAGAAAGGGAATGGCTTATTGTCAGTGGGTTTGCAAGAGGGATAGATACAATGTCTCATGAAATTACAGTAAGACGGCATTGCCCGACTATTGCAATACTAGGACATGGATTATCGTATATGTATCCAAAAGAGAATAGACATTTATATGAAACGTGGAATGAATATATATTGTTATTAACAGAGTATCCGCCGCACTATGCACCGAAAAAATGGTATTTTCCAAAAAGGAACCGGATTATTAGTGGTATAAGTAAGGGTGTTTTAGTTGTAGAAGCGAAATCAAGAAGTGGAACACTTATTACTGCGGACCTTGCTTTAGAGCAAAATAGAGAGGTATTTGCACTTCCGGGACCTATATTTATAGATAGTGCATCAGGAACGAATCATCTGATTCAACAAGGAGCAAAACTAGTAAGAAATGCAGAAGATATCTTGGAAGAAGTTTTAAATTAACTTTATATTTTTATGTTTTTATTAAACAATTATTGACAAATGGTAGATAGGCACTGTATGGTATATTCATTCTTGATTGACAAAAACAAGAGAAATCAATAAGATTGATGAAGACTTGAATCCACCTCTTAAGGAGGCACTAGCATGTCAGATTACCTCGTAATCGTGGAGTCGCCTTCTAAGGCGAAGACCATTGAGAAATATTTAGGGAAAAAATACAAAGTTGTCGCGTCTATGGGACACGTTCGCGATTTACCTAAAAGCCAAATGGGGATAGAAGTAAAGAACAACTTCACCCCGAAGTATATTACCATTCGTGGTAAAGGTCCCGTCTTAAAAGATTTAAAATCAGCGGCCAAAAAAGCAAAGAAAGTCTATCTCGCGGCCGATCCAGACCGCGAAGGGGAAGCGATTGCTTGGCATTTAGCCAATACGTTAAATGTGGACGTTGAATCAGATTGCCGAGTTGTGTTTAATGAGATTACAAAAGATGCAATAAAAGAATCATTTAAACATCCTCGTGCGATTAATATGGATTTAGTAGATGCACAGCAAGCAAGGCGTATACTAGATCGTCTTGTTGGTTACAATATTAGTCCTTTATTATGGAAGAAAGTAAAAAAAGGATTAAGTGCAGGACGCGTACAATCTGTAGCAGTTCGTTTAATTATCGAACGTGAAAAAGAAATTCAAATCTTTGAGCCTGAAGAATTCTGGACAATTAAGACGGAATTTGTGAAAGGGAAAGACACATTTGAAGCAAGTTTTTACGGTGTAGATGGTGAAAAAGTTCAATTAACGAATGAAACGCAAGTGAATGAAATAATTGAACAGATGAAAGATAATGCGTTTTCAGTTGAAAATGTAACGCGAAAAGAGCGAAAACGTAATCCTGCATTACCGTTTACAACATCTTCCTTGCAACAAGAGGCAGCTCGTAAGTTAAACATGCGAGCAAAGAAAACAATGATGCTCGCGCAGCAATTGTATGAAGGGATAGATCTTGGAAAGCAAGGGACTGTAGGTCTTATTACGTATATGAGAACTGACTCAACACGTATCTCAGAAACAGCTCAAACAGAGGCGCGTACTTACATTACTGAGGCGTTTGGTGCGGAATACATAGGGACAGAAAAGAAGAAAGAAACGAAAAAGTCGAACGCGCAAGATGCGCATGAGGCAATTCGTCCTACTTCGGTAATGAGAAGGCCAGAGGAACTAAAGAGTTTCTTAAGTCGTGATCAACTTCGGTTGTATAAACTGATTTGGGAGCGATTTGTTGCAAGTCAAATGGCGTCTGCTATAATGGATACTGTGACAGCTAGACTCATTAATAACAATGTTCAGTTCCGTGCAAGTGGATCGGTTGTAAAGTTTCCAGGATTTATGAAAGTGTATGTAGAGTCGAAAGATGACGGGGCTGAAGAAAAGGATAAAATGTTGCCACCTTTAGAAGTAGGGGAAACGGTATTTTCGAAGGATTTAGAACCGAAGCAACACTTTACACAACCTCCGCCGCGCTATACAGAGGCTCGTCTAGTAAGAACACTTGAAGAGCTTGGAATTGGAAGACCGTCGACTTACGTACCGACACTTGAAACGATTCAAAAACGTGGATACGTAGGTTTGGATAATAAACGCTTCGTTCCAACTGAACTTGGTGAAATAGTAATTGAACTTATTTTAGAGTTTTTCCCAGAAATTATTAACATTGAATTTACTGCTAACATGGAGCAAAGTCTTGATGAAGTAGAAGAAGGAAATGCGAATTGGGTAAAAATTGTTGATGATTTCTACGTAGGCTTTGAACCGCGTTTAGAAAAAGCGGAAAAAGAAATGCGTGAAGTGGAAATTAAAGATGAACCAGCTGGGGAAGACTGTGAATTGTGTGATCACCCAATGGTCTTTAAAATGGGTAAATACGGGAAATTTATGGCTTGTTCGAATTTCCCAGATTGTCGTAATACAAAACCGATTGTGAAAGAAATCGGTGTTACTTGTCCGAAGTGTGATAAAGGTCAAATTATTGAACGCCGTAGTAATAAAAAGAAACGTCTTTTCTATGGATGCGGTACGTATCCAGAGTGTGACTTTGTATCTTGGGATAAACCAATTGGTCGTAAATGTCCGAAGTGCGAAGGTATGCTTGTAGAGAAGAAGTTGAAAAAAGGCGTGCAAGTACAATGTATTTCGTGTGATTATGAAGAAGAACAACAAATGTGAGCGTAACTGCTCACATTTTTTTCGGGAAGAAAAGGAAAGGTGATAAATATGACAACACAAGTAGTAAACGTCATTGGCGCAGGTCTTGCAGGAAGTGAAGCAGCTTACCAAATTGCAAAACGTGGTGTCCAAGTGAAATTATATGAAATGAGACCAGTAAGGCAAACGCCAGCTCATCACACAGATAAATTTGCAGAGTTAGTATGCAGTAACTCGCTTCGCGCAAACACATTAACAAACGCTGTTGGTGTTATTAAAGAAGAAATGCGTTTAATGGACTCTGTTATTATTCGTGCAGCTGATGAGTGCTCTGTACCAGCAGGAGGAGCTTTAGCTGTAGATCGTCATGAATTTGCGGCAAAGGTAACAGAGTATGTGAAAAACCATCCGAACGTAACTGTGATGAATGAAGAAATTACTGAAATTCCAGAAGGGCCTACTGTTATCGCGACAGGTCCACTTACGTCTCCTGATCTTGCTGCACAATTAAAAGAATTAACAGGTGAAGATTATTTTTATTTCTATGATGCTGCAGCACCGATTGTTGAGAAAGATAGCATTGATATGAATAAAGTATATTTAAAGTCTCGTTACGATAAAGGGGAAGCTGCATATTTAAACTGCCCAATGACGGAAGAGGAATTTGACCGTTTTTACGAGGCATTAATTGCTGCTGAAACAGTACCTTTAAAAGAATTTGAAAAAGAAATTTTCTTTGAAGGTTGTATGCCGGTAGAAGTTATGGCAAGTAGAGGAAGACAGACGCTAGTATTTGGACCGATGAAACCTGTTGGATTAGAAGATCCGAAAACAGGAAAAACGCCATATGCTGTTGTTCAGTTACGTCAAGATGATGCAGCAGGAACGTTATACAATATCGTAGGTTTCCAAACGCATTTAAAGTGGGGACCACAAAAAGAAGTGTTACAGTTGATTCCAGGACTGGAAAATGCAGAGATTGTACGTTATGGTGTAATGCATCGTAATACGTTTATTAATTCACCTAACTTGCTTCGTCCAACATATCAATATAAACAACGTGATGATTTATTCTTCGCTGGCCAAATGACTGGAGTAGAGGGATATGTTGAATCGGCGGCATCAGGATTACTAGCGGGTATTAACGCTGCTCGACTTGTGAAAGGTGAAGAGCCGGTTGTATTACCGCCTGTAACTGCAATGGGAAGTATGGCGAATTATATTACTGCGACAAACGCGAAAAACTTCCAGCCAATGAATGCAAACTTCGGTTTGTTTGCACCGTTAGAGAAGAAAATTAAGAGGAAAGCAGAACGAAATGAAGCATATGCAACACGCGCTTTAGAAACAATTCAAAATTTTGTAAATATTTAGTTAAATTTCTTGCAAAGGCTACTAAGTTGTGATACGATTTAGTAGCCTTTATTGAGGTGAATTGTGTGAATGTGAAGAAATTGTTACAATTATTCGTTGGATATTTACAAATTGAAAGAAATTATTCAAAATATACAATTGCAAGTTATCAAAATGATTTAGAACATTTTGTGCAATTTATGGAGCGAGAAGGCATATCCTCTTTTTTAGATGTTACATACGCGGATGTTCGTTTGTACTTAACGACGTTGCACGACGAAAAGTTAGCCCGTAAATCTGTCGCAAGAAAAGTATCAAGCTTACGAAGTTTATATCGTTTTTTGATGCGTGAAGGTTATCGGAAAGATAATCCGTTTGCACTTGCGTCACTCCCCAAAAAAGAATTGTCAATCCCAAAGTTTTTATATGCTGAAGAATTAGAGGAATTATTTGAAGTTGCTGATACGGAAACACCGCTAGGTCAAAGGAATCAAGCTTTATTAGAGTTGATGTATGCGACTGGAATCCGTGTGAGTGAATGTGTCAATTTACAACTTACCGATATTGACTTCGCGGTGGGAACAATTTTAGTAATGGGAAAAGGAAAAAAACAAAGGTATATTCCGTTCGGAAGCTATGCGCAAGATGCTTTAATTACTTATATAGAGAACGGGAGAAAACAGTTGGCTCACAAAACTGAAGAACACTCTCATATGGTATTTTTAAATGCGAAAGGCACGCCGCTAACAAGTCGAGGGGTACGCTATGTATTAAACGAACTCATTAAGAAGGCTTCACTGACAATGCGGATAAGTCCCCATATGTTAAGGCATACATTTGCTACACATATGTTAGATGAAGGGGCAGATTTACGTACTGTACAGGAGCTACTCGGTCATGAGAATTTGTCGACGACACAAATTTATACGCATGTCTCTAAAGAAAGATTGCGTTCGGTCTACATGAAGCATCACCCGCGGGCATAAATTGCTTTTAAAGCTATAAAAACATATAAAGGAGTTTTTTCTATGGGAAATTTCCACGCTACAACGATATTTGCAGTTCATCATAATGGAGAATGTGCAATGGCTGGAGATGGTCAGGTGACAATGGGAAATGCAGTTGTAATGAAACATACAGCTCGTAAAGTCCGTAAACTTTTCCAAGGGAAAGTTTTAGCTGGCTTTGCAGGTTCCGTTGCTGACGCATTTACTCTTTTTGAAATGTTTGAAGGGAAATTAGAAGAGTACAATGGGAACTTGCAGCGTGCTGCAGTTGAGATGGCAAAACAATGGCGTGGCGACAAAATGTTACGTCAGCTAGAAGCGATGCTCATTGTCATGGATAAAACAACTATGCTTCTTGTTTCAGGTACAGGAGAAGTGATTGAACCAGATGATGGGATTTTAGCGATTGGATCTGGTGGGAATTATGCGCTTTCTGCAGGTCGTGCTTTAAAGCAATATGCAAGTGAACATTTAACAGCGAAGCAAATTGCGAAAGCGAGTTTAGACATTGCTGGCGATATTTGTGTTTATACAAACCACAATATAATTGTGGAAGAATTGTAGAATCGTAAGGGAGGCATTTTATATGCATTTACATTTTACTCCGCGTCAAATTGTGGAAAAATTAGATCAATACATTATCGGTCAAAAAGATGCGAAGAAAGCGGTTGCTGTAGCTTTAAGAAATCGATATCGTCGAAGTAAATTAGCTGAAAATCTACGTGATGAAATTGCGCCTAAAAATATTTTAATGATTGGACCGACAGGTGTTGGTAAAACAGAGGTAGCACGACGAATGGCGAAACTCGTTGGAGCACCTTTTATTAAGGTTGAAGCTACCAAATTTACAGAAGTTGGATATGTAGGTAGAGATGTAGAATCGATGGTACGTGACCTTGTGGAAACGTCAGTTCGTATCGTGAAAGAAGAAATGGTAATTAAAGTACAAGACAAAGCAGAAGAACAAGCGAACCAACGTCTTGTTGAAATTTTAGTGCCGAGTCCGGAGAAACAATCTGGATTTAAAAACCCATTAGAAATGCTATTTGGCGGTGCTCAAAATTCGAATCAAACATCTGATGCACAGGAAGATGGTGAAATCGAAAAGAAACGTCAAGATGTGGAAAGAAAGCTTGCTGCAGGACTTCTTGAAGATGAAATTGTATCGATTGAAGTGACTGAGCAACAGTCTTCCATGTTCGATATGTTACAAGGAACTGGTATGGAACAAATGGGAATGAATTTCCAGGATGCATTAGGAAGTTTTATGCCGAAAAAAACAAAAAAACGTAAACTTTCTGTGAAAGAAGCAAGAAAACTCTTGACAAATGAGGAAGCACAGCGCTTAATTGATATGGATGAAGTTACACAAGAGGCTGTTTATCGTGCTGAACAGCTCGGGATTATTTTTATCGATGAAATTGACAAAATTGCTGGTAAGCAGTCGAATAGCGTAGATGTATCACGTGAAGGTGTGCAACGTGACATTTTACCAATTGTAGAAGGATCGAATGTTGCGACAAAATACGGATCAGTAAAAACGGATTATATTTTATTCGTTGCAGCTGGAGCGTTTCATATGTCTAAACCGTCGGATTTAATTCCGGAACTGCAAGGGAGATTTCCGATTCGAGTAGAATTAACAAAATTATCGACAGATGATTTTGTTAAAATATTAATCGAGCCTGACAATGCGTTAATTAAACAATATATGGCTTTATTAGCGACTGAAGGTATAGAAATTGAATTTTCAGACGAAGCTATTCGTAAGATTGCTGAGATTGCTTATCAAGTTAATCAGGATACAGATAATATTGGAGCAAGAAGACTTCATACGATTATGGAGAAACTCCTTGAAGATTTATCGTTTGAAGCATCTGAAATTACGTTAGAGAAAATAACGATAACACCTCAATACGTTGAGGAGAAATTAGCAACGATTGCTAAAAATAAAGATGTGAGCCAGTTTATTTTGTAATAGTGTCATCAGGTGACTCGCCCTAGTTTCCAAGTGATGAAAAAATATGTAAGTAACATGTAGGAGGAACTTTTGAAATGGAATTATTAGCAAAAACAAGAAAATTAAATGCGTTATTACAGAGCGCAGCAGGAAAGCCTGTAAACTTTAGAGAAATGTCTGACACAATGTGTGAAGTAATTGAAGCGAACGTATTCGTAGTAAGTCGTCGTGGTAAATTACTAGGTTATGCAATTCACCAACAAATTGAGAATGAGCGTATGAAACAAATGCTTGCAGAGCGTCAATTCCCGGAAGAGTACACGCAAAGCTTATTCAACATTACAGAAACATCTTCAAACTTAGATGTAAACAGTGCTTACACAGCATTCCCAGTAGAAAATAGAGAATTATTCGGTCAAGGTTTAACTACAATCGTACCAATCGTTGGTGGTGGTGAGCGTCTAGGCACATTAGTGTTAGCTCGTCTTGGTCAAGAGTTCTTAGACGATGATTTAATCCTTGCTGAATACAGTTCAACTGTAGTAGGTATGGAAATCTTACGTGAAAAAGCAGAAGAAATCGAAGAGGAAGCACGTAGTAAAGCTGTTGTTCAAATGGCGATTAGCTCATTATCTTACAGTGAGTTAGAAGCAATCGAGCATATCTTCGAAGAATTAAATGGAACAGAAGGTTTACTTGTTGCAAGTAAAATTGCTGATCGCGTAGGAATTACTCGCTCTGTAATCGTAAATGCACTACGTAAATTAGAAAGTGCTGGTGTTATTGAGTCTCGCTCTTTAGGTATGAAAGGAACATACATTAAAGTGCTAAACGACAAGTTTCTACAGGAACTTGCTAAATTAAAAACAAACTAATTTATAAAACTCTCCTCGTTTTTTGAGGAGAGTTTTTTGTGTGTAAAAGATTAATGGTGTCTGTAAAAAGCGTCATAATCATGTTCTTTGGAAAAGCTATGAGTTGAATTTCACTTTTTTGCTTAAAAGAAATGCAGGTTGGTAATACTAGAATTCGAGTGTGAACAAAGAAAGTTTTACATTGTTCGCATTTTCGACTTGATTGTAATATTTCAGTATGATATAGTAAGCAGTGGTGTCAGTACAAAGTACACACGTTTGCTGATTTAAGTGTTGGTGCTACGTTTGTAGTTTCGCTTAGAGATGAAGTAAACGGAGGATATCAAAAACCATTTAGGAGGAACTATATTATGTCAGTAATTTCTATGAAGCAATTGCTTGAAGCTGGTGTTCATTTCGGACATCAAACTCGTCGTTGGAACCCAAAAATGAAGCGTTACATTTTCACAGAGCGTAACGGTATCTACATCATCGACTTACAAAAAACTGTGAAAAAAGTTGAGGAAGCTTACAGAACGATGCGCGACATCGCTGCTGAAGGTGGAGACATTTTATTCGTAGGTACTAAAAAACAAGCACAAGAAGCTATTAAAGAAGAAGCAACTCGTGCTGGTATGTACTTCGTTAACCAACGTTGGTTAGGTGGAACTTTAACAAACTTCCAAACAATCCAAAAGCGTATCAAGCGTCTTAAAGACATCGAAAGAATGCAAGAAGATGGTACTTTCGAAGTACTTCCTAAGAAAGAAGTTGTTCAACTTAAAAAAGAGTTAGAGCGTCTTGAGAAATTCTTAGGCGGTATTAAAGATATGAAAGGTCTTCCAAGTGCATTATTCATAGTAGACCCTCGTAAAGAGCGTATTGCAGTTGCTGAAGCACGCAAATTACACATTCCAATCATCGGTATCGTTGATACAAACTGTGATCCAGACGAAATCGATCACGTTATCCCAGCAAACGATGATGCAATTCGTGCTGTAAAACTTCTTACATCTAAAATGGCAGACGCGATCCTTGAAGCAAAACAAGGTGAAGAAACTGTTACTGCGTAACAAATTTGGAAAGGTGATAAGGGGTTCGGCCTTTTATCACCTTTTTTAAGGTATAAACGCCTTTATAAAAGGTATAAATACATATTTTAGGAGGATGAAAAATATGGCAATCACTGCACAAATGGTAAAAGAACTTCGTGAAAAAACAGGCGCAGGTATGATGGACTGCAAAAAAGCTTTAACTGAGACTAATGGCGACATGGAGAAAGCAATTGACTTCTTACGTGAAAAAGGTATTGCAAAAGCTGCTAAAAAAGCAGACCGCATCGCTGCTGAAGGCTTAACTTTCATCGAAACAAACGGTAACGAAGGTTTAATCTTAGAATTAAACTCTGAAACTGATTTCGTTGCGAAAAACGAAGGTTTCCAAGCATTAATTAAAGAATTAGCTGCACACTTATTAACTAACAAACCAGCTAACATTGAAGAAGCTATGGCTCAAACAATCGAAGGCGGCAAAACAGTAGAAGAGCACATCAACGAAGCAATCGCTAAAATTGGTGAAAAACTTACACTTCGTCGTTTCGAAATCGTATCAAAAACTGATGCTGATGCATTCGGCGCTTACCTACACATGGGTGGACGTATTGGTGTATTAACAGTTCTTGAAGGTTCTACTGACGAAGCTGCTGCTAAAGATGTAGCAATGCACATCGCAGCAGTTAACCCTAAATACATCGACCGCGATGCTGTAACAGCTGAAGAAGTTGAGCATGAGCGTCAAGTATTGACACAACAAGCTTTAAACGAAGGCAAGCCTGAAAAAATCGTTGCAAAAATGGTTGAAGGCCGTCTAGGCAAATTCTTCGAAGAAATTTGCTTACTTGACCAAGCATTCGTTAAAAACCCTGATATGAAAGTTCGTCAGTTCGTTGAGTCTAAAGGCGGAACATTAAAAGGATTCGTTCGCTACGCTGTTGGTGAAGGTATCGAAAAACGCGAAGACAACTTTGCTGAAGAAGTAATGAACCAAGTAAAAGGTAGCAACTAATAAAGATTAGGGAACACATTGTGTTCCCTTTTTTAAAATAAAGATGTAAGCAATTGGAGGTTCATTATGAGTAAACCGAAATATAATCGTGTCGTATTAAAGCTAAGCGGAGAAGCGTTAGCTGGCGAACAAGGATTTGGAATTAACCCGTCTGTTATTAAATCAGTTGCGGAACAAGTGAAAGAAATTGCAGAACTTGATGTAGAGGTTGCTGTTGTTGTTGGTGGCGGAAACATTTGGCGTGGAAAAATCGGAAGTGAAATGGGAATGGATCGTGCTGGAGCAGATTACATGGGTATGTTAGCAACAGTTATGAACTCATTAGCTCTTCAAGATAGCCTAGAGAACATTGGAATTCAAACTCGTGTTCAAACTTCAATCGAAATGCGTCAAGTAGCAGAGCCTTACATTCGTCGTAAAGCAATTCGTCATCTAGAGAAAAAACGTGTTGTGATCTTTGCAGCAGGTACAGGTAACCCATATTTCTCTACAGATACAACGGCAGCACTACGTGCAGCGGAAATCGAAGCAGACGTTATCTTAATGGCGAAAAACAATGTAGATGGCGTATATAATGCAGATCCATCTCTTGACCCAACAGCTACGAAATACGAAACACTTACTTACTTAGATGTATTAAAAGAAGGTTTAGGTGTAATGGATTCAACAGCTTCTTCTTTATGTATGGACAATGATATTCCATTAATTGTATTCTCGGTTATGGAAAAAGGTAACATTAAACGTGCCGTTTTAGGCGAAAATATCGGAACAGTTGTAAGGGGGAAATAAATATGGGACAACAAGTATTGAAGTCTTCAAATGAAAAAATGGAAAAAGCAGTTGCTGCTTACTCTCGTGAATTGGCAACAGTTCGCGCAGGTCGTGCAAGCTCGTCTGTATTAGATAAGGTACAAGTTGATTACTATGGTGCACCAACACCTGTTGTGCAATTAGCGAACATTACAGTTCCAGAAGCACGTTTACTTGTAATTCAACCTTATGATAAAACTTCTATCGGTGATATTGAAAAAGCAATCTTAAAAGCAGATTTAGGCTTAAATCCTTCTAATGATGGAACTGTAATTCGTATTGCATTCCCTGCATTAACAGAAGAGCGTCGTCGCGATCTTGTAAAAGTTGTGAAAAAATATGCTGAAGAAGCAAAAGTTGCTGTTCGTAACGTACGTCGTGACAGTAACGATGATCTTAAGAAGCTTGAAAAAGCTGGCGATATTACAGAAGATGATTTAAGAGGATATACTGAAGATATCCAAAAAGAAACAGATAAATATATTGCAAAAGTTGACGAAATCGCAAAAAACAAAGAAAAAGAAATCATGGAAGTGTAATAGCGATACCTTCGCAAATATGACCCTCTTCTTAAGGGGGTCTTTTTACACTTTTAGGCATACGTCTGCTTGCTGGAGGGTATGAATGATGTTTAAAAACTTTCCTTTTTTTAAAAGTAAAAAGGTCGCATCGTTTGATCATCTCGTTGAAAAAGTGAAAAAAGGATACATCCCAGAACATATTGCCATCATTATGGATGGTAATGGAAGATGGGCAAAGAGGAGAGCGATGCCTCGTATTGCGGGACATCATGAAGGCATGCAAGTTGTAAAGAAAATCACAAAATTTGCAAGCAAACTTAATGTGAAAGTGTTAACTCTTTATGCTTTTTCAACTGAGAACTGGAAAAGACCGAAAAAGGAAGTTGACTATTTAATGAGGCTTCCAGAAGAATTTCTAGGTACATTTTTACCAGAATTGATTGAAGAGAACGTACAAGTCCGAGTGATAGGACAACAAGATCGTCTTCCTACGCATACACGCAGAGCGATGGAAAAGGCCATGGAAGATACGAAAGAGAATACGGGATTAATTCTTAATTTCGCGTTAAACTATGGAAGTCGAGATGAGATCGTTTCTGCTGTGCAACATATGGTGAAAGATAGTGAGGAAGGAAAAATTCGTGTTGAAGATGTAAGTGAAGAAATGCTTTCTTCCTACTTAATGACGAGTTCTTTACCTGATCCAGAGTTGTTAATTCGTACGAGCGGAGAGCTACGTATTAGTAATTTCATGTTATGGCAAATTGCATATTCGGAGTTTTGGTTTACAGATGTGTATTGGCCAGATTTTACCGAGGAACATTTGCTAAATGCGATTACAGACTTTCAACATAGAGGGCGCAGATTCGGAGGCGTGTAGAAAGAGAGGGTTTGGTAGTGAAACAGAGAATTATTACTGGAGTGGTTGCTGCCGCGCTATTCATTCCCATCGTAATTTACGGTGGCGTGCCTTTTACGGTTTTAGTGTATGCACTTGCTTCTACAGGTTTATATGAATTAATTCGTATGAATAAGCTTACGCTTATTTCAATACCAACAGTTTTAGCTGCAGTATTATTATGGGTTATTTTAATTCCAAGCAGTGCATCAGAACTGTTTACTTGGATTGGATTAGGTAAATTAGAAATCACATTTGTGATTGTTTTATTACTTTTATCATATACAGTCCTTTCTAAGAATACATTTACTTTTGACCATGCTTCCTTTTTACTAATGGCAACAACATATGTTGCAATGGGATTCTTATATTTGAATGAAACGAGAATTTTAGGAATTAAATATGTGTTTTGCGCATTATTTGTTATATGGGCTACCGATTCAGGCGCATATTTCGTAGGGAAAGCATTAGGAAAAAGAAAATTATGGCCAGAAATTAGTCCGAATAAAACGATTGAAGGTTCATTAGGCGGCATCGTTTGTGGGATTGTTGTGGCACTTGTTTACAATATGTTCTTCCCAGTTGAGGCTAATGTAGGGATTTTAATTGTGTTGACAATTATCATTTCTATTTTTGGACAAATTGGTGATTTAGTACAATCTGCATTTAAACGTCATTATGGCGTAAAAGATTCAGGTACAATTTTACCTGGACATGGTGGTATATTAGATCGAACAGATAGTTGGTTATTTGTTTTACCAATTCTCTACTTCTTATTACAATACAATTAATAAATGAACGAGGGGTTGGAGTCATGAAAAACATTAGTTTATTAGGTGCAAGCGGATCAATTGGTACACAAACTTTAGATGTATTACGCTCGCACCCAGACCAATTCCGTCTCGTTGCTTTTTCTGTAGGGAAAAATATTGACTACGCAGTAAAGGTAATTCAAGAATTTTCTCCGCAAATTGTCTCTGTGCAAAGAGAGGAAGATGTTTTAAAATTACAAGCTGTCTCTGGTAATACAAAAATTGTATATGGTAGTGAAGGGCTTTTAGAAGTAGCATTACATCCAGATGCAGAGATTGTAGTAAATGCTGTTGTAGGTAGCGTAGGGTTGTTACCAACACTTCGTGCAATTGAGGCGAAAAAAACAATCGGAATTGCAAACAAAGAAACGTTAGTAACCGCAGGGCATCTTGTAATGGAAGCAGCACGAAAACATAATGTTTCGTTACTTCCAGTAGACAGTGAACATTCAGCTATTTTTCAATGCTTGAATGGTGAAAATGAAAAAAGAATTTCTCGACTAATTATTACGGCTTCTGGTGGAAGTTTCCGTGATAAAACGAGAGATGAATTGCATCATGTGACCGTAGAAGATGCGCTTCGACATCCAAACTGGTCAATGGGTTCGAAAATTACAATTGATTCTGCTACAATGATGAATAAGGGGCTAGAAGTAATTGAAGCACATTGGCTTTTTGGTATCCCTTATGAGCAAATCGATGTTGTTTTACATAAAGAAAGTATTATTCATTCTATGGTTGAATTTGAAGATCGTAGTGTGATGGCACAGCTTGGTTCACCTGATATGCGAGTACCAATTCAATACGCACTTACATATCCTGATCGATTACCTCTTTCAGACACAAAGCAGTTAAATTTATGGGAAATGGGAACATTGCATTTTGAGAAAATGAACCAAGAACGTTTCCGTTGTTTGCGTTTTGCGTATGAAGCTGGAAAAACAGGTGGAAGTATGCCAGCTGTAATGAATGCAGCGAATGAAGTAGCTGTTGAAGCGTTTTTACAAAAGAGAATTGGTTTCTTAACAGTGGAAGACCTCATTGAAAAAGCAATGAACCATCACAATGTCATTGCACGTCCGAGCTTAGAGGAAATTCTGGAAATTGATGCAACCACAAGACGGTTTGTGATGGAACAAATTTAGCAAAGGTGGTATGGAATTGAATACAGCGATTGCCTTTATATTAATTTTCGGTGCACTCGTATTTTTCCATGAGCTAGGGCATCTATATTTCGCAAAAAGAGCAGGTATTTTATGCCGTGAGTTTGCGATTGGTTTTGGTCCGAAAATATTCTCATTTGAAAAGAATGAAACGGTGTATACGATTCGATTACTGCCCCTTGGTGGCTATGTAAGAATGGCTGGCGAGGATGCAGACACAGTTGAGTTAAAGCCTGGAAAAAAGGTTGGCCTTGTATTAAATGAAAAAGACGAAGTTGCGAAATTAGTTTTTGATGGATATGAAAAGTATCCAAATGTTCGTGTCATTGAAGTCGAACAAGCTGATTTAGAGCATAATTTAACAATTTCGGGCTATGAAGAGTACGAGGAAGAGCTTCAAACATTCCGAGTGAATGAAAAGGCTCGTATTATTACTGCTGGTGAAGAAATACAAATTGCTCCGTATAATAGGCAATTCGGCTCCAAGAAATTGGGTCAACGTGCCTTAACAATCTTTGCAGGTCCTGCAATGAACTTCATTTTAGCATTTGTTATTTTTGTGATTCTTGGATTTGTACAAGGTGTTCCTGTTGACAAGCCAATGGTCGGAAAAGTAATGGAGAATAGTGCAGCCGAGCAAGCCGGATTAAAAGAAAATGATACAATTCAAGCAATCGATGGGAAAAACACAAGTACATGGAAAGATGTTGTTACCATTGTACGTGGAAACCCAAATAAAGAAATTACGTTACAAGTAAAGCGTGATAATGAACAGTTTAATGTAAAAGTAACGCCAACACTCGATAAAGAAGGAAAAGACGAAGTAGGTAGAATTGGTGTTTACTCTCCAGTAGAGAAAACAGTAATGGGTTCTATTAAATCAGGATTTGAACAAACATACCAATGGACAAAACTAATTTTTGATTCACTTGTGAAATTAGTAACTGGTCAATTCTCTATTAATGAGTTGTCAGGTCCAGTAGGAATTTATAATCTAACAGATCAAGTCGTAGATTATGGATTTACGCGTGTATTAAGTTTAGCAGCAGTTTTAAGTATTAACCTTGGTTTATTTAATTTACTACCAGTCCCTGCTTTAGACGGTGGACGTTTGTTCTTCTTCTTAATTGAAGCGTTACGAGGGAAACCAATTGACCGCCAAAAAGAAGGAATGGTTCACTTTATTGGTTTTGCATTATTAATGTTACTTATGTTAGTTGTAACTTGGAATGACATTCGTAAGTTTTTCTTGTAAAATAAAGTGAAACTTATAATGAAATAGAGCTCGTAGAATAAAATCCCTCACCTAACTCGAGGTGAGGGGTTTTACTGCGTGTAAGAGTAAAATGAAGAGGTGCGAATAAATGAAACAAAGTATGGTATTCAGTCCTACATTACGTGAAGTTCCAGCTGATGCGGAGATTAAGAGTCATCAGTTATTACTTCGTGCAGGTTTTATGCGTCAAAATGCTTCTGGTATTTATAGTTTTCTACCATTTGGATTAAAAGTACTACACAAAGTAGAACGTATCGTTCGAGAAGAAATGGAGCGCGCAGGAGCTGTAGAATTATTAATGCCAGCGATGCAAGCTGCAGAATTATGGCAAGAATCAGGCCGTTGGTATTCTTACGGATCTGAATTAATGCGTATGAAAGATCGTAACGCTCGTGAATTCGCATTAGGAGCGACACATGAAGAAGTAATTACGGATCTTGTACGTGATGAAGTGAAATCATATAAAAAATTACCGTTAACATTGTACCAAATTCAAACGAAATTCCGTGATGAACAAAGACCTCGTTTCGGTTTATTACGTGGAAGAGAGTTTCTAATGAAAGATGCATACTCTTTCCATGCTACACAAGAGAGTTTAGATGAAGTATACGATCGCTTATACAAAGCATACTCTAACATTTTTGCTCGTTGTGGCTTGAATTTCCGTGCAGTTATTGCTGACTCTGGAGCAATGGGCGGAAAAGATACGCATGAATTTATGGTATTATCTGAAGTTGGTGAAGATACAATTGCATACTCTGATACATCTAATTATGCAGCAAACATCGAAATGGCTCCTGTGGTAGCTACGTATACGAAGAGTGATGAAGCAGAAAAGGCACTTGAAAAAGTAGCAACACCAGATCAAAAAGCAATTGAAGAAGTATCTGCATTCTTAAACATTGAAGCTGACAAGTGCATTAAGTCTATGGTATTTAAAGTAGATGAGAAATTAGTAGTTGTACTTGTTCGTGGTGATCATGAAGTAAACGATGTAAAAGTGAAAAATGTATACGGCGCTTCAGTTGTTGAGCTTGCTTCTCATGAAGAAGTGAAAGAGTTATTAAACTGTGAAGTTGGTTCTTTAGGACCGATTGGTGTAACAGGTGATATCGAAATTATCGCAGACCATGCTGTAGCATCAATTGTTAACGGATGTTCAGGAGCGAACGAAGAAGGGTTCCATTATGTAAATGTAAATCCAGAACGTGACTTTAAAGTAAGTCAATATACAGATTTACGCTTCATCCAAGAAGGAGACCAGTCTCCAGATGGAAATGGAACAATTCTTTTCGCACGCGGAATTGAAGTTGGCCATGTATTCAAATTAGGAACTCGTTATAGTGAAGCAATGAACGCAACATTCCTAGATGAAAACGGAAAAACACAACCACTTATTATGGGTTGTTACGGTATCGGTGTATCTCGTACAGTGGCAGCAATCGCAGAGCAGTTTAATGATGAGAACGGTTTAGTTTGGCCAAAAGCTGTTGCACCGTTCCATGTGCATGTAATTCCAGTAAATATGAAATCTGATGCGCAACGTGAAATGGGTGAAAACATCTACAACTCATTACAAGAGCAAGGGTACGAAGTATTACTAGATGATCGTGCAGAACGTGCAGGTGTTAAATTTGCAGATGCAGATTTATTCGGCCTTCCAGTTCGCGTGACAGTTGGTAAAAAAGCAGACGAAGGTATTGTAGAAGTGAAAGTACGTGCTACAGGCGAGTCTGAAGAAGTGAAAGTAGAAGAACTTCAAACATATATTGCAAATATTTTAAAATAAGAAGAGGTACCTCGTAATGAGGTACCTTCTCTTTCTTTGTAAACGTATTTTGTAAAAGAAGAAGGGAGAAATCTTTCTTTGTAGTACGTTTCAATTTATAATAGCAAATGGAAGGAGAGTGCTTATGTCTTTAACAAATGAACAACAAGAGCGATTTCAAATTTTGCTCCAGCAGTTGCAAATACCAGACGACCTTATAAATCAATATTTACAAGGTGGTGGCATTGAAAGGCTCGTTATTGATAAAACGAATAAAAGTTGGCATTTTGATTTACAAGTGCCACGAATTTTGCCTACAGAATTATATGAATTGCTAGAAACAAAGCTTAAGCAATCATTTTCTCATATTGCAAGAACAACATTTGCATTAGAAACAGAGAATAAACAATTTACAGAAGAAGAAGTGAGGGCGTATTGGCCACTTTGTACGGAACGAATTACATTTTCACCTATGTTTGCTTACTTAAAAAAGCAGCTTCCGCAGGTGAATGGAGTGAAGTTGCTAATAAATGTGAATAATGAGCTGGAATCTACTGCTTTAAAGAAAAACGTTGCGAAACCAGTAGGGGATCAATACGAAACTTTTGGATTCCCGCGTTTTCAGTTAGACACACATATACAGCAAAATACAGAAGAAATGCAAAAGTTTCGTGAGCAAACGCAGCAAGAAGATCGTGAACGTGTTATACAAGCTATGGAAGAAATGGCAAAGAAGCAAGCTGAAGAAAGTAGCGTTGTGCATGAAGGACCGGTTGTACTCGGATATCTTATTAAGCCGGATGAAGAGATTACACCGATGCGAGAAATTCAAGATGAAGAAAGAAGAAAAACAGTTCAAGGGTATGTCTTCCATGTAGAAACGAAAGAGCTACGTAGTGGCCGTACGTTATTAACTTTAAAAATAACAGACTATACGGATTCAATTATGATCAAAATGTTCTCGCGTGACAAAGAAGATATTCCAATGCTGCAATCCTTGAAAAAAGGAATGTGGGTGAAAGCGCGTGGTTCTGTTCAAAATGATACATTCGTTCGAGATTTAGTAATGATTGCAAATGATATAAATGAAATAACAGGACCGTCTCGTAAAGATAAAGCGCCAGAAGGTGAAAAACGTGTAGAGCTGCATCTTCACACACCGATGAGCCAAATGGACGCTGTTACTCCTGTTTCTAGACTTGTTGCCCAAGCAGGTAAATGGGGACATGAGGCAATCGCTGTTACAGACCATGCTGTTGCGCAGTCTTTCCCAGAGGCATATTCTGCGGGTAAAAAGGCTGGGGTTAAAGTTATATATGGTGTAGAGGCGAATTTAGTTAATGATGGTGTACCGATTGCATATAACGAAGCGCATCGTTTACTTGCAGAGGAAACTTATGTTGTTTTCGACGTTGAGACGACAGGTTTATCAGCTGTATATGATACTGTTATCGAGTTAGCGGCTGTAAAAGTAAAAGGTGGCGAAATTATTGACCGCTTTGAATCTTTCGCAAATCCACATCAACCATTATCTGCGACGATTATTGAATTAACAGGTATTACAGATGATATGTTAACGGATGCACCAGAAGTGGACGAAGTGTTTAAAAAGTTTGAAGAATGGATGGGCGACCATACACTTGTTGCTCATAACGCAAGTTTTGATATGGGCTTTATTAACGTAGGTTTTAAAAAGGCTGGACTAGAAAAAACGAATAATCCTGTTATTGATACGTTAGAACTTGCAAGATTCTTATTCCCGGAAATGAAAAACCATCGATTAAATACGATGTGTAAAAAGCTTGATATTGAATTAACGCAACATCACCGTGCGATTTATGATACAGAAGCAACGGGATACTTACTTGTGAAAATGTTAAAAGATGTGATTGAAAAGGGATTTGAATATCACGATCAATTAAATGATAGCATGGGGCAAGGGGATGCGTATAAGCGTGGACGTCCAAGTCATATGACGTTACTTGCGACATCAGATGTAGGGTTGAAAAATTTATATAAACTTGTTTCCTATTCTCACCTAAATTACTTTTACCGTGTACCACGAGTACCAAGGTCACTATTAAAAAAATATCGTGAAGGAATTTTAGTAGGAACGGCTTGTGATAAAGGTGAAGTGTTTGAGGCGATGATGCAAAAAGCTCCTGAAGAGGTAGAAGAAATTGCGCAGTTCTATGATTACATTGAAGTAATGCCTCCAGAGGTGTTACGTCATTTAGTAGAGCGTGAACTTGTTCGAGATGAGGGACAATTAAAAACAATTATTTCTAACTTAGTAAAACTAGGTGAGACGTTAGATAAACCAGTTGTTGCTACAGGAAACGTGCATTATATAGATCCAGAGGATGCAATGTATCGCAAGATTTTAGTCAGTTCGCAGGGCGGAGCCAATCCGTTAAACCGACATTCATTACCACCTGTACATTTCCGTACAACGGATGAAATGTTAGAGTGTTTTTCATTCTTAGGTGAAGACGTAGCGAAAGAAATTGTTGTAACGAATACACAAAAGATTGCATCATTAATTGGTGATGTTCATCCAGTGAAAGATGATCTATATACACCGAAAATTGAAGGTGCAGATGATGAGACGCGTGATATGAGTTATAAAATGGCGCGTAGCATTTATGGTGAAGAGTTACCTGAAATTGTAGAAGCACGTTTAGAAAAAGAATTAAAAAGTATTATTGGGCATGGATTTGCCGTAATTTATTTAATTTCACATAAGCTTGTGAAAAAATCGTTAGTAGACGGATATTTAGTAGGTTCGCGTGGATCGGTAGGTTCATCATTCGTTGCAACGATGATGGAAATTACAGAAGTAAACCCATTACCACCACACTATGTATGTCCGAAGTGTAAGCAATCAGAATTCTTTAATGATGGTTCTGTAGGTTCTGGTTTTGACTTGCCGGATAAAGAATGTCCTGCATGTAATGTTCCATACGTGAAAGATGGACATGATATTCCGTTCGAAACGTTCCTTGGATTTAAAGGAGATAAGGTACCCGATATCGATCTGAACTTCTCCGGGGAATACCAACCACGTGCCCATAACTATACGAAAGTACTGTTCGGTGAAGATTATGTATACCGTGCGGGTACAATAGGTACAGTTGCGGAAAAAACGGCTTATGGATATGTAAAAGGTTATGCAAATGATCATAATTTAACGATTCGAAATGCAGAGATTGACCGCTTAGTAGCAGGATGTACGGGCGTAAAACGTACAACCGGACAGCATCCAGGTGGTATTATCGTTGTGCCAGATTACATGGATATCTTTGATTTCTCACCAATTCAGTTTCCGGCAGATTCAATAGGGGCTGAGTGGAGAACGACACACTTTGATTTCCACTCCATTCATGATAATTTATTGAAACTTGATATACTAGGACACGATGATCCTACTGTTATTCGTATGTTACAAGATTTAAGTGGTATTGATCCGAAAACAATCCCAACAGACGATCCGGAAGTAATGAAAATTTTCTCAGGCCCGGAATCGTTAGGGGTAACGGAAGAACAAATTAACTGTAAAACAGGTACACTTGGTATACCAGAGTTTGGTACGAAATTCGTAAGGCAGATGTTAGAAGAGACGAAACCTACGACATTCTCTGAGTTAGTCCAAATCTCTGGACTATCACATGGTACAGACGTATGGCTTGGTAATGCAAACGAGTTAATTTATAACGGTACATGTACGCTGAGTGAAGTTATCGGTTGTCGTGATGACATCATGGTATATTTAATCTATCAAGGTTTAGACCCATCATTAGCCTTCAAAATCATGGAGTCAGTTCGTAAAGGTAAAGGTGTACCGGAAGAATGGGAAGATGACATGAAAAGTAATAATGTACCAGGTTGGTATATTGATTCATGTAAGAAAATAAAGTACATGTTCCCTAAAGCCCATGCGGCTGCTTACGTACTTATGGCTGTACGTATTGCATACTTTAAAGTACATTTCGCGCTTCTATTCTATGCGGCATACTTTACAGTTCGTGCAGATGACTTTGATGTAGAGGCGATGGCGAAAGGTTCAGCATCTATACGTGTAAGAATTGATGAAATTGCGCAAAAAGGTTTGGATGCAGCGCCGAAAGAGAAAAGTTTATTAACAGTACTAGAAATGACACTTGAAATGTGTGAGCGTGGATACTCATTCCAAAAGGTTGATTTATACCGTTCGCATGCAACAGAATTTATTATTGATGGGGATACTTTAATTCCTCCATTTAATGCAGTGCCTGGACTTGGTACAAATGCAGCTTTAAGTATTGTAGAAGCACGCAAAAATGGAGATTTCTTATCAAAAGAAGATTTACAGCAGCGCAGTAAGGTTTCGAAAACAATTATTGAGTATTTAGATAGTCAAGGTTGCTTAGGCGATCTACCTGATCAAAACCAGTTATCACTGTTCTAATAGGTAGGAAAATTCTTTGCAAATCAACATTTGCTATGGTATACTATTAACCGAGATAACCATGTCATGTATATTGTGTAAAAAAAAGAGTGGGGAAACCCACTCTTTCGTGTTACTATCTACGTTTTATTGATGTGGAGAGGTAAGAAATTTCTGTCGTATATACATATTTTGTTACAAGTTTTACTTCTTAAATTTGGTAATACTAAGACAGATATTCCCTGCTTAACGGCAGGGGCTTTTGTTAGCTAACGAGAAAGAATAAGATGGACCGTTTTTATGGACGGGGTCTTTTCTTGTAAATGGTACATGGCGGCAGGAAGGAGGCTGTTTATGGATAAGAAAGTCACAGAAGTTGTAGAAGCATTTGCGCAGCCAATCGTTGAAGAGTTAAATCTTGAACTTGTAGATGTAGAGTATGTGCAAGAAGGACAAGACTGGTTCTTACGCGTATTCATCGATTCTGAAAAGGGAGTCGACATTGAAGAATGCGGTGCGGTAAGTGAACGTTTAAGCGAAGCTTTAGATAAAGAGGATCCAATTCCTCATCTTTACTTTTTGGATGTATCATCTCCTGGAGCGGAACGCCCATTAAAGAAAGAGAAAGACTTCCAGCAAGCGGTAGGAAAACAAGTGGCAATTAAAACATATGAGCCGATTGATGGTGAAAAAATGTTTGAAGGAAAGCTACTTTCCTACGATGGTACTACAATTACATTATTATTAACAATTAAAACACGTAAAAAAGAAATCCAAATTTCAATGGATAAAGTTGCAAATGCGCGACTTGCTGTTACGTTTTAGTTAGAAGGGGGATCTTCATGAGCACTGAGTTGTTAGATGCCTTGCTCGTATTAGAGTCAGAAAAAGGAATTAGCAAAGATATTATTATTGATGCGATTGAAGCAGCGTTAATCTCTGCTTATAAACGCAATTTTAACCAAGCACAAAACGTTCGTGTGAGCTTTAACCCAGAAGTGGGAACAATTCAAGTTTTAGCACGTAAAGACGTTGTTGATAATGTGTTTGATCCACGTCTTGAAATTTCTGTTGAAGAAGCAAGACAAATTAATCCAAACTATCAAGATGGTGACGTACTAGAGATTGAAGTAACACCAAAAGATTTCGGTCGTATTGCAGCACAAACTGCAAAACAGGTTGTAACACAACGAGTGCGCGAAGCAGAGCGTGGTGTTATTTACTCTGAGTTTAGTGACCGTGAAGAAGATATCATGGTGGGTATCGTACAACGTCAAGATGCTCGTTTCATCTATGTAAGCTTAGGGAAAGTAGAAGCTTTATTACCTGTAAGTGAGCAAATGCCAAACGAACAGTACAAACCACATGATCGTATTCGTGTATTCATTACGAAAGTAGAAAAAACAACGAAAGGACCACAAATTTACGTATCACGTACACATCCTGGTCTTTTAAAACGTTTATTCGAAATGGAAGTTCCTGAAATTTATGATGGAACTGTTGAAATTCGTTCTGTAGCACGCGAAGCAGGCGATCGCTCTAAAATTTCTGTACATGCAGAGAACATTGATGTTGATCCAGTAGGTTCTTGTGTAGGACCGAAAGGACAACGTGTACAACGCATTGTAGACGAACTAAAAGGCGAAAAGATTGACATCGTTCGCTGGTCAAATGATCCAGTAGAATATGTTGCAAATGCTTTAAGCCCATCACAAGTTGTTAAAGTGCTTGTAGATGAAGAAGAAAAAGCAACAACAGTTGTTGTTCCAGACCACCAACTGTCATTAGCTATTGGTAAGCGTGGACAAAATGCACGTCTTGCAGCTAAATTAACAGGTTGGAAAATTGATATTAAGAGTGAGTCTGATGCGAAACAACTTGGTATTGTAACAGAAGAAGATAGCGTAATCGCATTCGGATTCGATTCAGTTGAAGACGAAATCGAATAGAGGTGATGAGTATGAGCAATCGAAAAGTTCCGTTACGAAAATGTGTTGCAACGCAAGAAATGAAATCAAAACGAGAGCTCGTTCGCATTGTTCGTTCCAAAGAGGGAGAAGTGTCCATTGATTTAACTGGAAAGAAATCAGGACGAGGTGCTTATTTATCAAAAGATAAAGAAAGTATTCTTCAAGCCCAAAAGAAAAATGTTTTGGAACATCATCTAAAAGCGAAAATCGACGGTTCTCTATACGAAGAGCTTCTTGAGCTTGTTGAGAAGGAGTCGAAATAAGTGTCCGATTGGAAATCGTTTTTAGGACTAGCAAACCGGGCTCGGAAAATTATTTCGGGTGAAGAACTTGTTTTAAAAGAAGTACGAAGTGGCAAAGCAAAACTTGTATTGCTATCTGAAGATGCGTCAGCAAATACTACAAAACGCATCACGGATAAAGCGACGTATTACAACGTACCAATGAGAAAGGTCGAAAATCGACAACAATTAGGGCATGCGATTGGGAGAGACGAGCGAGTCGTTGTAGCTGTGTTAGATGAGGGCTTTGCGAAAAAGCTGCGTAGCATGCTCGATACAAATTACCGGGGGTGAAGGTATGAGTAAAATTCGAGTGCATGAATATGCAAAACAACATAATATCTCAAGTAAAGATCTTATGACAAAACTAAAAGAAATGAATATCGAGGTTTCGAATCATATGACAATGTTAGAAGATGAAGTAGTAAATAAATTAGATAATGCGTATCAAACTGAAAAACCTTCTGTTGCAGATGAGTTTGAAGTAGAAGAAAAAGTTGTTCGTAGTAAAAAGAACAGCAATAAGAAAAAGAAAAAAGGCAAAGGAAATGAAGACAAACGTCAAGATAACTTTGCTGGAAGACAACAAACACAAACTGTAGAAACACCAGATAAAGTTACTTTCTCTGGAAGTCTTACAGTAGGTGAGCTTGCTAAAAAATTAAGCAAAGAGCCATCTGAAATTATTAAGAAGCTCTTTATGCTTGGAATTATGGCAACAATTAACCAAGACTTAGATAAAGATACAATTGAGTTAATTGCTACTGATTATGGTATTGAAGTAGAAGAAGAAGTAGTTGTAAGTGAAACTGAATTTGAAACATTCATCGATGAGCAAGATGATGAAGAGAACTTAAAAGAGCGTCCAGCTGTAGTTACAATTATGGGGCACGTTGACCATGGTAAAACAACTTTACTTGACTCTATCCGTAATTCAAAAGTAACTGCAGGCGAAGCAGGTGGAATTACTCAGCATATTGGTGCATACCAAGTTGAAGTAAATGACAAGAAGATTACATTCTTAGATACGCCTGGTCACGCGGCATTTACAACGATGCGTGCTCGTGGTGCGCAAGTAACGGATATTACAATCCTTGTTGTTGCAGCTGATGACGGTGTTATGCCACAAACAGTTGAAGCAATTAGCCATGCGAAAGCAGCTGGAGTACCAATTATTGTAGCTGTGAATAAAATGGATAAACCAGCGGCAAATCCTGATCGTGTAATGCAAGAATTAACAGAATATGAATTAGTTCCAGAAGCTTGGGGCGGAGATACAATTTTCGTACCAATTTCTGCAATTCAAGGTGAAGGAATTGACAACTTATTAGAAATGATTCTTCTTGTAAGTGAAGTAGAAGAATATAAAGCAAATCCAAACCGCTATGCAACTGGTACTGTAATCGAAGCACAGCTTGATAAAGGTAAAGGAACTATCGCGACATTACTTGTTCAAAACGGTACACTTCGAGTTGGAGATCCAATCGTTGTTGGTACTTCATTCGGACGTGTTCGTGCAATGGTAAGTGATATTGGTCGTCGTGTAAAAGTTGCTGGTCCATCAACTCCTGTTGAAATTACAGGTTTAAACGAAGTACCACAAGCAGGAGATCGTTTCATGGCATTCGCTGATGAGAAGAAAGCTCGTCAAATCGGTGAATCACGTGCACAAGAAGCGTTACTTGCTCAGCGTGGTGAAAAATCTAAATTAAGCCTTGAAGATTTATTCCAACAAATCCAAGAAGGCGATGTAAAAGAAATTAACTTAATTGTGAAAGCAGACGTACAAGGTTCTGTAGAAGCAATGGCAGCGTCACTTCGTAAAATTGATGTTGAAGGTGTTAAAGTTAAAATTATCCATACAGGCGTAGGTGCGATTACAGAATCTGATGTTATTTTAGCTTCTGCATCTAATGCAATTGTAATTGGATTTAACGTACGCCCTGATGTGAATGCGAAGCGTACAGCTGAATTAGAGAATGTTGATGTTCGTTTACACCGTATTATCTATAAAGTAATCGAAGAAATCGAATCAGCAATGCAAGGTATGCTGGATCCAGAATTCGAAGAAAAAGTAATCGGTCAAGCGGAAGTACGCCAAACATTCAAAGTAACAAAAGTTGGAACAATCGCAGGTTGTTACGTGATTGACGGTAAAATTACACGTGATAGTGGCGTGCGTATTATCCGTGATGGCGTAGTAATTTTCGAAGGACAACTTGATACGTTAAAACGTTTCAAAGATGACGTAAAAGAAGTTGCACAAAACTATGAGTGTGGTATTACAATTGAGAGATATAATGATCTTAAAGAAGGGGACATCATTGAAGCGTACATTATGGAAGAAGTGAAGCGATGATTATCGCTTCACTCTCATTCGAGTGTATGATTTACGATGTGCATTCTTTAAAAGAGAAACGAGCAATTTTGCAACGGGTGCTAACTCGTGTGAAGCAGCGTTATAATGTAGCTGTTTCAGAAGTAGGGCATCAAGATGTATGGCAACGTACAGAAATTGCAATTGTTTCTGTATCCTCTAATCGTGTTATTTGTGAAAAAGAAATGAATCGTGTACTCGAGTACATCGATTCATTTCCTGAAATTGAACGTACAATAACACAATTGGAATGGTATTGAATGAGGTGAAGAGTTATGAAATTACGTGCAAACCGTGTAGGCGAGCAAATGAAAAAAGAATTAGGCGACATCATCAGTCGTAAAATTAAAGATCCACGTGTTGGATTTGTTACAGTAACAGATGTACAAGTGAGTGGAGATTTACAAATTGCTACAGTATATATTTCTGTTTTAGGTGATGAGGAACAGAAAGAAAGTACATTAAAAGGTTTAGCGAAGGCAAAAGGTTTCATTCGTTCAGAAATTGGCCAGCGTATTCGTCTTCGTAAAACACCGGAAATTTCCTTTGAGTTTGATGAGTCTATCGGATATGGTCATCGAATTGATACACTTTTACATCAAATTAATAAAGACGGTAAACGTGAAGAATAATGGATAGACATTTGTCTATCCATTTTTTCAATGCAAAATTAATTTTGGATAATTACTATGAAAGAATTATGATGAGGTGAACATATATGGAAGGTGTAGTATTATTACATAAGCCAAAAGGCATGACATCACATGATTGTGTATTTAAATTAAGAAAGATATTGCGTGAGAAACGAATTGGTCATACAGGAACATTAGATCCAGATGTAACAGGAGTATTACCTATTTGTGTAGGACGAGCAACGAAGATTGCACAATTTTTAACAAGTGAGACGAAAACATATGAAGGTGAAGTAACACTTGGATTTTCAACGACAACTGAAGATGCTTCTGGTGAAGTTGTTGAAAGGAAAAATGTAGATCGTGTTATTACTCGTAAGGAAGTAGAAGGGGCTCTTGCTGCATTAACAGGTACGATTGAACAAATGCCTCCGATGTTTTCAGCTGTAAAAGTTAACGGAAAAAAATTATATGAATATGCAAGAGCAGGACAAGAAGTTGAACGTCCAGTTCGTACAATTACAATTCATGAATTTGTATTACTAGATGACCGTGAAGTGTTTGAGGGAGAAAATATTTCATTCCGTTTCCGTGTAACGTGTAGTAAAGGGACATATGTAAGAACGTTAGCAGTAATGATTGGTGAAAAACTTGGTTTCCCATCACATATGTCTCACCTTGTAAGAACAGCTTCTGGTGAGTTTTTATTAGAAGATTGCATATCATTTGAAGAAATTGAAGAAAACGTGCAAAATGGAACAGTAGAGTCTATCTTCATTTCAATTGATGAAGCATTAAGTAAGTTTCCGAAAATGGTTGTAGATGAAAAGCAAGCAGAGAAAATAAAGAATGGTATGTTCTTAAAAAATGAATTGCAAATAACGGCGCCATTTATAACAGTGTTTGATACAAATAATCGTTGCCTTGCAATTTATGAGCACCATCCAAAACACCCTGGTATGCTAAAGCCGATGAAAGTACTTGTGAATAATCAAGAACTAAAGCTATAATGAATTATTGGAAGGATTATTACAGAAAAAGGTGAATTCAAGCGTGAAACTTATTCATTTAACTCATCCACATGAACAAAATAAATTAGAATTACCACCTACTGTAATGGCATTAGGATTTTTTGATGGCATTCATTTAGGACATCAATGTGTGATTCGAACTGCGAAACAAATAGCTGATGAACGAGGATATAAAAGTGCAGTTATGACATTTTATCCGCACCCATCTGTTGTTTTAGGAAAAAAGGAAGCGCATGCGGAGTATATTACACCAATGTGTGATAAAGAAAAAATAGTCGAAAACTTAGGGATCGATATATTATATGTTATTAAATTTGATGAATCGTTTGCAGGCTTATTGCCACAACAATTTGTAGATGATTATATTATTGGTTTGAATGTAAAGCATGTAGTAGCAGGGTTTGATTATTCATATGGACGTTTAGGAAAAGGAAAGATGGAGACTTTACCATTTCATGCAAGAGGGGAGTTTACACAGACTGTGATTGAAAAAGTTGAATTTCAAGAAGAGAAAGTAAGTTCTACAGCATTACGAAAGTTAATTCGAAATGGCGAAATGGAACAAATTCCATCTATTTTAGGTAGAGCATATACAGCAGGGGGAACAGTTGTACACGGTGATAAGCGTGGACGTCAAATTGGTTTTCCCACAGCTAATATAGGTTTAAGTGATGAGTATCTATTACCACCTGTAGGTGTTTATGCAGTGAGATTAAAAGTTCACGATGAATGGTACGATGGTGTATGTAATATTGGATATAAACCAACTTTTAAAGAAGATGAGCGTCAATTATCTATTGAAGTGCACTTATTTGAATTTAACAAAGACATATATGATCAAAATGTTACAGTAGAGTGGCATATGCGTATAAGAGAAGAAAAGAAATTCAATGGCATCGATGAGTTAGTTGAACAAATTGCAAAAGATAAGAAAATAGCACAAGAATATTTTGCGAAAGAAAAGAATATACTTGCTTTTTCAAATGAAAAGTAGTATTCTATGTTATGTACTTTATGACAACCATTGCTTGGCATTGCGACTCACCGACGCTTGCTAGGTAATTGGGGGTTTAATTAATAGGAGGTGAAATAGGATGGCTTTAACACAAGAGCGTAAAAATGAAATCATTGCACAATTTAGAACTCATGAGACTGATACTGGTTCTCCAGAGGTTCAAATTGCTGTCCTAACGGAGCAAATTAACACTCTAAACGAGCACTTACGTACTCACAAGAAAGATCATCATTCACGTCGTGGTCTATTAAAGATGGTTGGTAAACGTCGTAACTTACTAACTTACCTTCGTAATAGCGATATCACACGTTACCGTGAATTAATCACAAAGCTTGGCTTACGTCGATAGTCAAAGAAGCGGGAATATTCCCGCTTTTTTGTTAGGTAAAAATATATCTTCTACCCTTTATAGCTTACTTCATTTTCGGTAATACTAGAGGTAGAATATTGTGATATACTATCCATTTACATAGAAGAATTGAATACTTTAAATTGAGAGGGGTACTTAAATGAGTCAAGAAAAGCAAGTCTTCTCGATAGATTTAGCTGGTCGCCAGCTAACAGTTGAAACAAGTCAGCTTGCGAAGCAAGCGAACGGAGCAGTATTAGTAAGATATGGCGATACAGCGGTTCTATCTACAGCAACTGCATCAAAAGAACCAAAAAATGTAGATTTCTTCCCACTTACAGTAAATTATGAAGAGCGTTTATATGCAGTCGGAAAAATTCCTGGCGGTTTCATTAAACGTGAAGGTCGTCCGAGTGAAAAAGCAATTTTGGCAAGTCGTTTAATCGACCGTCCAATTCGTCCGCTTTTCGCAGATGGTTTCCGTAACGAAGTACAAGTTGTCAGCATAGTAATGAGTGTTGATCAAGATTGTTCTTCTGAAATGGCAGCTATGCTAGGTTCTTCATTAGCGTTATCGATTTCAGATATTCCATTTGAAGGCCCAATCGCGGGTGCAACAGTTGGTCGTATTAACGGCGAATTCGTTATTAATCCAACAGTAGAACAGCAAGAACAAAGTGATATTCACCTTGTTGTAGCTGGTACGAAAGATGCAATTAACATGGTTGAAGCAGGAGCAGATCAAGTGCCTGAAGAAACAATGTTAGAAGCAATTATGTTTGGACATGACGAAATTAAACGTCTAATTGCATTCCAAGAAGAGATTGTACAAGCTGTAGGTAAAGAGAAATCAGAAGTGAAACTTTATGAAGTTGACGCTGATCTTAATCAAGCTGTACGTGAAATGTCTGAGAAGGATATGCATTCTGCAATTCAAGTACATGAGAAACATGCACGTGAAGATGCAATTAACGAAGTGAAAAAGCGTGTAATTGAGCATTACGAAGCGCAGGAAGCTGACGCTGATACATTAGGACAAGTAAGTGAGATTTTATATAAAATTGTAAAAGAAGAAGTACGTCGTCTTATTACAGTTGAAAAAATCCGCCCAGATGGCCGTAAAGGTGACGAAATCCGTCCATTAGCATCAGAGGTTGGTATTTTATCTCGTACACACGGTTCTGGTTTATTCACACGTGGACAAACACAAGCATTAAGTATTTGTACATTAGGTGCATTAGGCGATGTACAAATTTTAGATGGTCTTGGTGTAGAAGAATCAAAACGTTTTATGCACCATTACAATTTCCCATCATTTAGTGTTGGTGAAACAAGACCGATGCGTGGACCAGGTCGTCGTGAAATTGGTCACGGTGCACTAGGAGAACGTGCTCTTGAGCCTGTAATTCCATCTGAAAAAGATTTCCCATATACAGTACGTCTTGTATCTGAAGTTTTAGAATCAAATGGTTCTACTTCACAAGCAAGTATTTGTGGTAGTACTTTAGCAATGATGGATGCTGGTGTTCCGCTTAAAGCTCCAGTTGCAGGTATTGCAATGGGTCTAGTTAAAACTGGTGAGCATTACACAATTTTATCTGATATTCAAGGTATGGAAGATCATTTAGGTGATATGGACTTTAAAGTAGCAGGTACAGCAAAAGGTGTAACTGCACTGCAAATGGACATTAAAATAGATGGTCTATCTCGTGAAATTTTAGAAGAGGCATTACAACAAGCAAAAGTTGGTCGTGTGCACATTCTAAATCATATGTTATCTGTTATTGCAGAGCCACGTACTGAATTATCAGCTTATGCTCCAAAGATTATTACAATGACAATTAACCCAGATAAAATCCGTGACGTTATTGGGCCGAGCGGTAAACAAATCAATAAAATTATTGAAGAAACTGGCGTTAAAATTGACATCGAGCAAGATGGTACAGTATTCATTTCTTCAATAAATCAAGAAATGAATGACAAAGCTAAGAAAATTATCGAAGATATCGTTCGCGAAGTACAAGTAGGTGAAATCTACGAAGGAAAAGTGAAACGTGTTGAGAAATTCGGTGCTTTCGTTGAATTATTCAGCGGTAAAGACGGATTAGTTCACATTTCTGAACTTGCACTTGAGCGTGTAGGTAAAGTAGAAGACGTTGTGAAAATCGGTGATGTAATTACAGTTAAAGTTATCGAGATTGACAAGCAAGGTCGCGTGAATCTATCTAGAAAAGTATTGCTAAAAGAAGAGCAAGAAAAAGAAGCTGCTAAAGAAGAAAACAAACAAGAGCAGCAATAAGTAAAAGCCAGTTAAACTGGCTTTTTTTGTTATGTAAAAAATATGATTTACATATATTTTTATGTCAGTATAGGTATAGTTTTCATTATAACGCTCAAATTAACAAAGATAAGAAGAAAAAAGGTTTTTATATAGTTAATGGGAGGGTTTATATGAAAGCTCGTGTATTGGCATACATATGTATATTCTTTTTATATGTCAGTGTAGGCTCTTATTCCGTTTTTGCACAGGATAACTTATATGAAGAAATTCAAAAACATGCAAAACAATATGAGATTGCACCTCAAAATGCGATGATTGATAAGATATGGAAATCAACACCAGGATATAATGGAAGACAAGTTGATATCGAAGCATCCTATAATAATATGAAGAAACTAAAGAAATTTGATCAAAGAAATCTTGAATTCAAGGAAGTATCACCGAGTGTCCACTTAGAAGATTTATCACCAGCCCCAATTTATAGGGGACATCCAAATAAAAAGATGGTGGGATTAACAATAAATGTGGCGTGGGGAAACGAGTATTTGCCTCGTATATTAGAAATATTGAAAAAACATGATGTGAAAGCGACTTTCTTTTTAGAAGGACGTTGGGTGAAGGAAAATTTGCGATTTGCCAAAATGATTGTTGATGCAAATCAAGAAGTCGGAAATCATTCTTACACACACCCTAATATGAAAACGCTATCTTCTGATGAAATCCGAGATCAGTTACAAAAAACAAATCGAATGATCGAAGCAGCTACGAATCAAAAGGTAAGATGGTTTGCTCCGCCGAGTGGAAGTTTTCGGGATGAAGTCGTGAAAATTGCAGATGATTTCCAAATGGGAACGATTATGTGGACTGTAGATACAATTGATTGGAAGCGACCTGAGCCAGAGGTACTATTGCAGAGAGTGATGAGAAAAATACATCCAGGTGCTATCGTATTAATGCATCCAACGTCATCTACAGCAGAAGCATTAGATACAATGATTACAAAATTGAAGGAACAAGGATATAAAGTAGGGAATATAACAGAATTACTGGATGAAAAACGTGTGGATTAAATACATTTGCATGACATTCATCCTTAAACTTGTTATCATTAAATAATAGCACTTATTTAGAGAAACTGGCAGTAGGAGGAAAGTTTTTGATTAAAAAATATACTTGTAAAAATGGTGTAAGAATTGTTATGGAGAATATACCAACTGTAAGATCGGTTGCGATTGGTATTTGGATCCATGCGGGATCAAGAAATGAAAATGAAAAAAATAACGGGGTTTCCCACTTTTTAGAGCATATGTTCTTTAAAGGAACAGAAACACGTAGTGCACGCGAAATTGCAGAATCATTTGATAGCATTGGTGGGCAAGTGAATGCTTTTACTTCAAAAGAATACACTTGTTATTATGCAAAAGTGCTAGATGAGCATGCTAAATATGCTTTAGATGTATTAGCAGATATGTTCTTTAATTCAACATTTGATGAGGAAGAACTGAAAAAAGAGAAGAATGTCGTATGTGAAGAAATTAAAATGTACGAAGATGCTCCAGATGATATTGTGCATGATATGTTAACGAAAGCAACATATGAAACGCATCCGCTTGGATATCCTATTTTAGGAACAGAAGAAACGCTTGATACGTTTACAGGTGATACGCTACGCCAATATATCAAGGATCATTACACACCTGAAAATGTCGTTGTTTCAGTTGCAGGGAATATTGATGAAGCCTTTTTACAAACAGTAGAGCAATATTTCGGTAGTTATGAAGGAACAACAAATCGTGAACAAGTACATAGCCCAATTTTCCATTTTAATAAGGTAGCACGTAAAAAGGAAACAGAACAAGCTCATTTATGTTTAGGATATAAAGGCTTACAAATGGGACACGAAGATATTTATAACTTAATTGTATTAAATAACGTTTTAGGCGGTAGTATGAGTAGCCGTTTATTCCAAGAAGTACGTGAGCAACGCGGGTTAGCCTATTCAGTATTTTCTTACCATTCTTCTTATGAAGATACAGGTATGTTAACGCTGTATGGTGGAACAGGTAGCCAACAATTAGATACACTGTATGAAACAATGCAAGAAACATTAGAAACATTGAAAAATACAGGTATTACAGAAAAAGAGCTTATTAATAGTAAAGAGCAATTAAAAGGAAACTTAATGTTAAGTTTAGAAAGTACGAATAGCCGTATGAGCCGTAATGGTAAAAATGAATTGCTACTTCGTAAGCATCGTTCACTTGATGAGATTATTGAAAGTGTAAACACAGTAACAAAAGAAAATGTTGATGAGTTAATTCGTAACATGTTTACAGATGAATTCTCTGCAGCATTAATTAGTCCAGATGGAAAACTTCCAAAAGGAATAAAACTATAATTGCTTTATATGAAGTATGTAAAAATAACCGTATCTCTTTTAAATGAGATACGGTTATTTTTTTGGGATATACAGAATAGGTACTAATTATAGATAACTTAAATTCATAATTCGGTAGGGGGAGAGTGTATGCGATTAAGTGAATTAAGTGGCAAAGAGATTGTAAATTTAGAAAGAGCAGAAAAAATGGGAGTTTTAGGTTATGTTGATTTAGAGATTGATGAGAAGGATGGCCAAATACAGGCTCTTATCATACCGGCTGGGAAATGGGGAGGTTTTAAAAAGGAACCACAAGAAGTAAGAGTCACGTGGAGCCAAATTAAGAAAGTAGGGCACGATATGATCCTTTGTGATATTACGGATCATTCAAATTCGAAGTGAAAGGTGGCCATTTTGGTCATCTTTTTTTGTTCATTCTCCTCTGAGTAAAAGCTCACATGAATCGAGCGTTTACCGGAAATCAATTTCCCGTATAATGTCCTCTCATATGTCGAATGTTGAGATGGAGGTCTAACTGCATACAAATAGCGGGATAAATCATACGTGCTTTTGTTTTTCAATCACCTAAAACTCGTACATTACATATGATGTGGAGGAAAAAGAAAAAGTAGGCACTTTTCTTATAAATGACAGAAAAAGAAGGTGAATTAGGGAATGTTGACTGAGATGCATATTGCTGTCATAGGAGGAGATGCAAGACAGCTAGAAGTAATTCGCAAGCTAGTTGAATTGGATGCGAAACTTTCATTGATAGGGTTTGATCAGTTAGATCATGGCTTCACAGGGGCAGCAAAAGAAAGTATACAAAATTTAGATTTCACTTCTGTAGATGCAATTATTTTGCCAGTTGCAGGTACAAATGCCAAGGGAGAAGTAGATACTATTTTTTCAAACGAAAAAGTTTCTATAACGAAAGAACAAATTGAAAATACACCAGAACACTTTACTATATATTCAGGTATTGGTACGCCTTACTTGGAAAATCTCGTATCTACTACAAACCGCAAACTTGTTAAATTATTTGATCGTGATGATGTGGCAATCTACAATTCTATACCAACTGTAGAAGGTACATTAATGATGGTAATTCAACATACCGACTATACAATTCATGGTTCCAATGTAATGGTTTTAGGATTTGGTAGAACAGGGATGAGTGTTGCCAGAGCATTTCAATCATTAGGAGCCCATGTCAAAGTTGGAGCAAGACGATCGGAACATATTGCACGTATTACAGAAATGATGTTTTCTCCTTTTCATATGCAAAATATTGAGAAAGAAGTAGGAAATATCGATATTGTCATTAATACAATTCCGCATCTCGTCGTGACAGCGAATGTTATTTCGAAAATGCCGGCTCATACGTTAGTAATTGATTTAGCTTCTAAACCAGGTGGTACCGACTTTAGATATGCGGAAAAAAGAGGAGTCAAAGCGCTGTTAGCACCTGGATTACCAGGTATTGTTGCTCCAAAAACAGCAGGACAAATTTTAGCGAACGTTCTTTCTCAGTTACTAGCAGAAGATGTAATAGCAAGAAAGGAGAATGGGGAATGAATTTAAAAGGGAAAAGAATAGGGTTTGGTTTTACTGGTTCACATTGTACGTACGAAGAAGTAATGCCTCATTTAGAAAAATTAATTGCTGAGGGAGCAGAAGTACGCCCCGTTGTTTCTTACACTGTTCAATCAACAAACACGAGATTTGGAGAAGGCGCAGAGTGGATTAAAAAGATTGAAGAAGTAACAGGATTTAAAGCAATTAATTCAATCGTTGGCGCAGAACCACTAGGACCTAAAATTCCACTAGATTGTATGGTAATTGCACCACTAACAGGAAATTCTATGAGTAAATTTGCAAATGCAATGACAGACTCTCCAGTACTAATGGCAGCGAAAGCGACGTTAAGAAATGGCAAGCCTGTCGTATTGGCTGTTTCGACGAATGATGCTTTAGGGCTGAATGGAGTAAATCTCATGCGCCTAATGGCAACAAAAAACATCTACTTCGTCCCATTCGGTCAAGATGCACCAGAGAAAAAACCAAACTCCATGGTAGCTCGCATGGAGCTGCTGGAAGATACAGTATTAGAAGCGCTGCAAGGGAAGCAATTGCAGCCGGTTGTCGTAGAAAAATTCAGATATATGAATTAAAAAACGAAAAAAAACGGACAATTTTTGATGAAACCATCATTCTTACCGTAGAATATGATAAAATTAACGTTATTAAGATTAGAAGGGGTATTGTATACTCCTTCTAATTCTAAGTTATAGAAGGATTGGTATCTAGAAAGGGGCATAGTGATGGAAAAGCAAAAAACTTTTCATGTCGCTGTAGTTGGAGCAACCGGCGCAGTTGGTGAACAAATGTTAAATACTTTAGAGAAACGAGAATTTCCAATCGGGAAGTTAACGTTACTTTCATCTAAACGATCTGCAGGTAAGAAACTTGTATTTAAAGGCGAAGAATTTACAGTTCAAGAGGCAACTCCTGAAAGTTTTGAAGGAGTAGATATCGCACTATTTAGTGCTGGTGGATCTGTATCAAAACAATTAGCGCCAGAAGCAGCAAAGCGCGGTGCGATTGTTGTTGATAATACAAGTGCATTCCGTATGACAGAAAACGTGCCACTTGTTGTACCTGAAGTAAATGAAAACGACTTAAAAGAACATAATGGTATTATTGCAAATCCAAACTGTTCTACAATTCAAATGGTAGTAGCTCTTGAGCCAGTTCGTCAGCAATATGGTTTAAAACGAGTAATCGTTTCCACATATCAAGCTGTATCAGGTGCTGGTGCGGCAGCGATTGAAGAACTTCATGAACAATCACAAGCAATCTTAAATGGTGAAGAAGTGAAGGCGAATGTTTTACCTGTATCAGGTGATAAGAAACATTTCCAAATTGCTTTCAACGCGATTCCACAGATTGATAAATTCCAAGATAATGGATTTACGTTTGAAGAAATGAAAATGATTAATGAAACGAAAAAAATTATGCATATGCCTGAATTAGAAGTAGCGGCAACATGTGTACGTTTACCAGTTGTATCAGGTCACTCTGAGTCTGTTTACATCGAAGTAGAAAAAGAAGGTGTAACAGTAGAAGAATTCAAGAGCTTACTTGCAAATGCGGAAGGTATCGTTCTGCAAGATAATCCAGAAGAGCAGTTATATCCAATGCCAGCTACTGCAGTAGGTAAAAACGAAGTATTCGTTGGAAGAATCCGTAAAGATTTAAATAACGATAAAGGATTCCATCTTTGGGTCGTATCTGATAACTTATTAAAAGGCGCTGCATGGAATTCTGTTCAAATTGCAGAGCGCTTAGTAAAATTACAATTAGTGTAAACGGCTAAGAGAAGGTGCAAAATATGAAAATTATTGTTCAAAAATTTGGTGGCACATCCGTACGTGATGAAAATGGACGTAAGCATGCGCTTCATCATATAAAAAAATCGCTAGATGCGGGTTATAAAGTAGTTACTGTCGTATCTGCTATGGGCCGTAAAGGTGAACCATATGCAACTGATACTTTGTTAAGTCTTGTAAATCAAGAGGAATCTCGCATTTCTAATCGTGAGCAAGATTTATTATTATCATGCGGAGAATTAATCTCAGCAATCGTCTTCTCTAACATGTTAAATGAGAACGGTATAAAAGCAGCGGCATTAAATGGTGCACAAGCTGGTTTTGTAACAAATGATGATTTTACAAATGCTAAGATTATTGAAATGAACTGCGATCGTATACATGAAGAGCTAGAAAATCTAGATGTAATCGTCGTTACAGGATTCCAAGGACAAACGAAAAAAGGTGATACGACAACACTTGGACGCGGAGGTAGCGATACTTCAGCTTCTGCATTAGGTGTTGCGCTTCATGCTGAATTTATTGATATCTTTACAGATGTAGAAGGTGTTATGACTGCGGATCCTCGCATTGTAAAAGATGCACGTCATCTTCAAACGGTAACATACAATGAAATTTGTAACATGGCATATCAAGGTGCAAAAGTCGTTCATCCACGTGCAGTTGAAATTGCGATGCATGCCAAAGTACCACTTCGTGTACGTTCTACGTATTCTGATAGTGAAGGTACGCTGATTTCAGCATCGGACGGTGCGACAAAAGGCCGTGATGTAGAAGAACGTCCTGTTACAGGTATCGCTCATGTATCAAATGTGACGCAAATTAAAGTGCTTGCAAAAGAAACAGCATATGATTTGCAACAGCATGTGTTTAAAGAAATGGCGAATGAAGGAATCAGTGTCGATTTAATTAACATTTCACCTACTGGGGTAGCTTATACGGTGAGTGATAGTGTATCAAGTCGTGCAGTTGAATTATTAAAAAACCTTGGATATGAGCCAATTGTGACAGAGCATTGTGCAAAAGTATCTATTGTAGGAGCTGGAATGGCAGGATACCCAGGGGTTACTGCGAAAATCGTTACAGCTTTAGCGGAAAAAGGTATTCAAATTCTGCAATCGGCAGATAGCCATACGACAATTTGGGTTCTTGTAAAAGAAACTGATTTAGTGGAGGCTGTAAATGCATTACATAGTGCGTTTGAGCTTTCAAAAGAAAAGCAACTGGAACAATAAGGAGTGAGACCATGATAGATTTTGGGACAATTGCAACCGCGATGGTAACTCCGTTTGATAAAAACGGAAATATCGATTTTGCGAAGACAACGAAATTGGTAAATTATTTAATAGATAACGGTACAACAGCAATCGTGGTAGGAGGAACGACAGGAGAATCTCCTACATTAACTTCAGAAGAAAAAGTAGCGTTATATCGCCATGTCGTATCTGTTGTCGATAAAAGGGTGCCCGTAATCGCTGGAACAGGTAGTAATAATACGCATGCTTCTATTGACTTAACTAAAAAGGCAACAGAGGTTGGTGTTGATGCAGTAATGCTAGTAGCACCGTATTATAACAAACCGAGTCAAGAAGGAATGTATCAGCACTTTAAAGCAATTGCTGAAAGCACGCCGCTTCCGGTTATGCTATATAACGTTCCAGGACGATCTATTGTACAAATCTCCGTTGATACAGTTGTTCGTTTATCAGAAATAGAAAACATTGTTGCGATTAAAGATGCAGGCGGCGATGTGTTAACAATGACAGAAATCATTGAAAAAACAGCGGACGACTTTGCAGTATACAGCGGTGATGATGGTTTAACGTTACCAGCTATGGCAGTTGGAGCGAAAGGTATCGTTTCTGTAGCATCTCATGTGATTGGAAATGAAATGCAAGAAATGATTGCAGCATTCCAAGCAGGAGAATTTAAAAAGGCGCAAAAATTACATCAATTACTTGTAAGAGTAACGGATTCATTATTTATGGCGCCAAGCCCAACGCCAGTAAAAACAGCGTTACAAATGGTTGGGTTAGATGTAGGTTCTGTACGTTTACCACTTCTTCCATTAACAGAAGAAGAAAGAGTAACGTTACAATCTGTTATGCAATCTATCCCTCGTTAATAAAAAAATGACCTAGTGTAGAACTAGGTCATTTTTTATGGTATGAAAATCTTTGCCGCTCTTTTTTACCTACCATATTACTCCATGTGTTTGATCGCTTTTTCATTATGTATTGCAACATGTACAAGAAAATAATTGTACCCCTTTAAATGAATCAAAAAAACACAGTTATTATAGAATAAACATTTGTATAAACGTAATAAACTATCGATTCTGTTTTTCAGAGGAATTGTCTCAAATGTGACGTGATTCATAAAAAAGCTTCATTTTATAAGTGTTTTTGTTCGATTCTAGAAAAATAAGTCTTGAAAATCCATATAATGAAATAAATTTAGCGTATTTATGGCTATTTCTTCAAAATAATATGGAGTATAAAATCGGAGTAAATATAAAGGAAATACGTTCGATACTTTTGTTGTAATTCCGTTCTTTTACTTTCTCTTTCGCACGATTTAACTTGTGTTCTATTTCTTGTATCAGGTATAATATGGCTAAGTAGCTTAGTACGGGTATGCTTAGCAAAATTGGTAAAAATTATAATTTGATTACATTTTCATATCATATCGAATAAGATATTTGATTTATATAATGAAAGAGAGGTGAAACCTGGTTTAAAAAATAAACAAGGACATGATATCGCATAACGGTAAGGACATTCGTCTTGGACGGTGAATATATGGTGGTTGTAGAGTTTCCCCTGGTGTCTCTGCAATTTTAGTGAAATCAGTGTTTGAAAGATTTTTAAACCAGGCAACAACATGAAGAGAAAAGAGAATGAGTCTGTTAAAGTATTTGCTCTTGGTGGAGTAGGTGAAATCGGGAAAAACATGTACTGTGTTGAAATTGATTCTGAAATCTTTATTGTAGATGCAGGATTAATGTTCCCAGGAGATGAAATGTTTGGAATTGATATCGTTATTCCTGATATTACATATTTAGTGGAAAACCAAGAGCGAGTAAAAGGTTTATTTATTACTCACGGTCATGAAGATCATATTGGTGGAATTGTTTACGTACTTCGTAAATTATCAATTCCAGTGTATGCAACGAAATTAACAGTAGGACTTATACAAGAAAAACTTGGCGAAGCGGGTATGTTAGGCCGTGTAGACTTAAAAACAATCGATTCAAATTCAACAGTAGAGTTTAATACTACAACGGTGTCATTCTTTGGAACGACACATAGTATTCCAGATTCTGTTGGTGTTTGTTTCCATACATCAAAAGGTGCTATCGTATACACGGGAGACTTTAAATTCGATCAAACTCCAATTGGAAATAGTGGAGCAGACCTTGGAAAAATGGCACAAATCGGAAATGAAGGCGTACTGTGCTTATTATCTGATAGTACAAATGCTGAGCGTCCAGGCTATACAGGTTCTGAAAAAGAAGTTGGTGTAGAAATTTCTAAAGTGTTCTACGGCGCAGAAGGACGTATTATCGTTGCTTCATTTGCATCGAATGTACATCGTATTCAACAAGTATTTGATGCAGCTGCTGAAACAGGACGAAAAGTAGCGGTTGTAGGACGTAGTATGGTGAAAGTGGTAGATATCGCAAGACGTCTTGGTTATTTAGATGTTCCAGAAGGTATGGTTATTTCACTACAAGAAGTAGACAATTTCCCAGAGAAAAAGGTAGCTATTTTAACGACAGGTAGCCAAGGTGAACCGATGGCAGCCCTTTCTAGAATGGCGAAGCAAGCTCATAAACAAATTTCAATTCGTAAAGGCGATACGGTTATTATTGCGGCTTCTCCAATTCCGGGTAATGAAATATCTGTATCGAAAATTATTGACTTGTTATTTAGAGCTGGAGCTGATGTTATTTATTACGGTGAAAGAAAAGTTCACGTTTCAGGTCACGGTAGCCAAGAAGAATTAAAGTTAATGTTAAATTTAATGAAACCGAAATATTTTGTACCCGTACATGGTGAGTTCCGTATGCAAAAAGCACATGCATATTTAGCTGAAGATGTAGGTATTGCAAGAGAGAATATCTTTATCGTAGAAAAAGGTGATGTGATTGCTTTTGGTGACGATGACGCAAACTTAGTTGGCAAAGTACAAGCTGGTAATGTGTTAATTGATGGATTAGGTGTAGGTGACGTTGGTAATATCGTTCTTCGAGATAGAAAAATGTTATCTCAAGATGGAATATTAGTAGTTGTTGTAACACTTGGTAAAGATGAAAAGAAAATTATCTCTGGTCCAGAAATCATTTCACGTGGTTTTGTGTATGTTCGTGAATCAGAAGCGTTAATTGACCGCTCTACAGAGATTGTACGTATGATTGTTGAGCAATCGATTAAAGAGTATTCAATTGAATGGTCTATGTTAAAACAAAATATTCGTGAATTATTAGGGCAGTTCTTGTACGAAGAGACAAAGAGAAAACCTATGATTTTACCGATTATTATGGAAGTATAAAAAAGATCACCTTTACGGGTGATCTTTTTTTCTTTTTAAACTCTATCGAATGAAATTTATAACTTAAGAAATAATAGTTATATACGAGTGAAAGGGGATGCGATATGACAGAACGTGATCGTTATACAAATGAAGGGAAAGAGGCTGAGCCGAAAGAAACTGGGAAAGAAGCTTCGATAGTGGAAAAAATTCAACAGCTAGGGCAAACGAATGTACCACAAATGAATGAATCAAGTATTCATTGTTTAACAATCATCGGGCAGGTGGAAGGTCATGTTCAGTTGCCGCCGCAAAATAAAACAACAAAATATGAGCATATTATTCCGCAAATTGTTGCGATAGAACAAAATCCGAAAATTGAAGGTTTGCTTTTAATATTAAACACGGTCGGAGGTGACGTTGAAGCAGGGTTAGCAATTTCTGAGATGGTAGCTTCGCTTTCAAAGCCAACGGTATCACTTGTTCTGGGCGGAGGGCATTCTATCGGTGTACCAATCGCCGTCTCTACGGATTATTCATTTATTGCGGAAACTGCGACGATGACAATTCATCCCATTCGTCTAACAGGTCTTGTTATAGGTGTGCCGCAAACATTTGAGTATTTAGATAAAATGCAAGAAAGAGTCATTCGATTTGTGACGAAGCATTCGAAAGTAACCGAAGATCGTTTTAAAGAACTTATGTTTGCGAAAGGGAATTTGACGCGAGATATTGGGACGAATGTAATTGGTGGCGATGCAGTGAAATATGGTCTTATAGATGATGTCGGTGGTATTGGGAATGCGATTCGAAAACTGAATGAATTAATAGATGCTCGCATGGATAATAGTGCAGAAGGGACAATGTTACAATGATTTTATACACAATTATGCCAGAGCAACTTGTATATCCAGCTGATTATTCGCAATGTGAAAGCCAAAAAGTTGTAAATATAAACGGTGTTGAATTAATGGTTTCTGAAGAAGAACATGGGTGTTATTCTATTGTACGTGTGTTAAGTACGGATCCGCTACACTACTTAGAGTTTGAGCCCGGCCAGAAAATAACCTTTTAGCAAAAAGAAGGATTTTGTTTAGAAGCTATGGTATAATATAAAAAACAAGACGGTTGAGCAGCCATGAGAGGGCTGCTTTCTTCTGTTTATTTAACAATTTACAAGAAGTGTAAAAATAGAAGATATAAGACCTGAAAAAATAGAGAAAACAGACATATAAGTAGTGCTTTTTATGGAAGCCCTACTTACATGTAGAACACGAGGTGAAGAAATGGCAAAACAAAAGCAAAGAGGGACGAAGGCAAAAGCAAGACGCACGATAAAGCCAACTTTGTATTATGAAATCGTCGGTTTAACTCTTTTTGCACTTTCAATCATTACGATTTTACAGCTAGGTGTTGTAGGGAAATCGTTTGTGTTATTTTTTCGCTTCTTCTTTGGTGAGTGGTACATAATTGGTGTGTTAGGTGTAATAGCTTTATCGGTTTCGTTTGTTATCAAACGTGGATGGCCGAACCTTTTAAATAAACGGTTAATTGGTTTTTATTTAATAGTATTGGCGATATTAATGTTTAGTCATATTACATTATTTAACCTTCTTACGAAAGATGGAGCAGTGCAAAATACTTCTGTTATTGTGAGTACGAAAGATAACTTCTTTCTTGAAATGAAAAAGGGGCCGGATAGCGTTCATTTAGGCGGTGGTATGTTTGGTGCGCTTATGTTCGCGACGTGTTACTTCTTATTTGACGAAGTAGGAGCTTATATCATTGGCATTATTTTAGTGATTCTCGGCATACTTTGTATAACAAATAAGCATATTGGGGAAGTGCTTGCCCCAGTAGGAAGAATCCTTAGAAGTCAATTTGAAGTAATGCAAGGGGATTATAAAGATTGGAGATCCAAAAGGACGGCTGAACAAACAGAAAAGAAAAAAACAACGAGAAGCACAAGGAGCAAACGTGCTGCAGAACAAGAAGAGATTATTGAGCCGATGGAAGAAATCTCAATTGATCCCCCAATTATTTCGAATTTCACTGAGAATTATCCTGTAAATGAAGAAGAGAATAAACGAATTAGCGAAGAACAGGAAGCAGAGTTAATAAATTCACCGTCTATTGAAGAGGCTCCGCCTGTTGAAGAATCTAAGAAAAAGCGTGGAGAAAAGATTGTAGAATCTTTAGAGGCGGAAACAAGTGCCCCACCAATGCAATTTYCAAATGTAGAAAATAAAGATTACAAGCTTCCTGCACTGGATATATTGAAATTTCCTAAGAATAAGCAAGTTACAAATGAAAATGCAGAAATTTATGAGAATGCTCGTAAATTAGAACGTACATTCCAAAGTTTTGGAGTGAAAGCGAAAGTAACAAAAGTACATAGAGGTCCTGCAGTTACAAAATATGAAGTGTATCCTGATATGGGAGTAAAGGTAAGCAAAATCGTTAGTTTGAGTGATGATTTAGCACTTGCTTTAGCTGCGAAAGACATTCGTATTGAAGCACCTATTCCCGGGAAATCAGCTGTAGGGATTGAAGTTCCGAACTCAGAAGTATCTATGGTAACGCTTAGAGAAGTTCTTGATTCTAAGGCTAATAATCATCCGGAAGAGAAGTTGTTAATTGGTCTTGGACGAGATATTACAGGTGAAGCTGTATTAGCCCGTTTAAATAAAATGCCCCATTTACTAGTAGCTGGTGCGACAGGTAGCGGGAAAAGTGTATGTATTAATGGTATTATTGTTAGTATTTTAATGCGTGCAAAACCACATGAAGTAAAATTAATGATGATTGATCCGAAAATGGTAGAGTTAAATGTATATAACGGTGTTCCGCATTTATTAACACCAGTTGTAACTGATCCGAAAAAAGCATCACAAGCTTTGAAAAAAGTCGTGAGTGAAATGGAACGACGTTATGAATTATTTGCTCATAGTGGCACGCGTAACATTGAAGGATATAATGATCATATTAAAGAACATAATAGTCAATCAGAAGCGAAACAACCGGAATTACCTTATATTGTAGTAATAGTGGACGAGTTAGCCGATTTAATGATGGTTGCTTCATCAGATGTAGAGGATGCGATTATGCGTTTAGCACAAATGGCTCGTGCGGCTGGTATTCATTTAATTATTGCGACGCAGCGTCCATCGGTTGATGTTATTACGGGAGTTATTAAAGCGAATATTCCATCACGTATTGCATTCGCGGTATCTTCTCAAACGGACTCTCGTACAATTCTTGACGGTGGTGGTGCAGAGAAACTGCTAGGTCGTGGAGATATGCTGTTTATACCAATTGGTGCATCGAAGCCTGTACGTGTACAAGGTGCATTTTTATCCGATGATGAAGTTGAGAGAGTTGTAGAGTATGTTATTGGTCAGCAAAAAGCGCAATATCAAGAAGATATGATTCCACAAGATGTTCCTGATACGAAGCAGGAAGTAGAAGATGAATTATATGATGAAGCAGTTCAGCTTGTAGTGGAAATGCAAACAGCATCTGTTTCTATGTTGCAACGTAGGTTTAGAGTAGGTTATACGCGAGCTGCCCGTTTAATTGATGCAATGGAAATGAATGGTGTAGTAGGTCCGTATGAAGGTAGTAAACCACGAGAAGTACTCATTAATGATGTACAAGAAAAAAGTTCATAAAAAAAGCCTAATTGTTTTTACAATTAGGCTTTTTTATATGCTATTTTTGTTATATACTATATTCAGCGATAAAGAAAGGGCTTACATCTAAAGTGATTCTTTAGAATACGAATACTTTGATTATGTTTTTAATGAATGTTCGATATTTAATGTAGAAAAATGTTAAATTTTGTTGACACGTATGGGAGCAAGTGGTAAGATTACTTCGAAAAGAATCACTGCCTCATATAATCTTGGAGATAAGGTCCATAAGTTTCTACCCGGCAACCATGAATTGCTGGACTATGAGGGGAAAAGTGTGTAACAAAGGATGTAAGAGATCTTTGTGCCGAACTTTTTCTCGAAATGAGGAATGTTTATGGTGCGAAGTTTTTTTTATGCAGTAAAGAGTGAAAATTTCATCTTGAAAAATTATTAATATTTATTCGACAATTAAGCTTATTTTTAGTATTTAGCAATTTTTATTATGTTGTAAGTTGAAAAAAGAGAAAAGAAGTCTTACATCAGAGGTCGAATAATTGAAATGCGGGGGAGTCTTATGTCAGTAAAATCCGATAGTCGTCACCTATATTTACGGGTGATTGATCACATCAAAGAAAAAATTAAAGATGGAGCTTACAAAGAAAGACAGAAGTTACCATCAGAGTTTGATTTAGCGAAAGAACTTGGTGTAAGTAGGGCGACTTTAAGGGAAGCACTGCGTATTTTAGAAGAAGAAAATGTTGTCATTCGTAGACATGGTGTAGGAACATTTGTAAATGCAAAGCCGTTATTTTCTTCTGGGATTGAACAACTTTCTAGTATTACAGATATGATTTCTAGTGTGGGGAAAACACCAGGAACTATCTTTTTATCATCATCTACAACAAGTTTAACAGAAGAAGAAAAAGAGAAGTTTAATAGTGAAGACGGTTTTAATGCCGTAATGATTGAGCGTGTGCGTACAGCAGATGGGGAACCTGTTGTATATTGTATCGATAAACTTGCAAAAGAAATCTTGCCAGATTTATCGGGATACAACGAAGAATCGTTACTTACAGTGATACATAACAATACGCACAAACGTATCACATACGCAGTTGCTCACATTGAGCCAATTGGCTATCATCCGAAAATCTCACCGATTTTAGAATGTGAACCGGAAACGGCACTGCTAGTTTTAAAACAAATGCACTATGATCAAAATGATGAGCCAATCTTATATTCTATCAATTACTTTAGAGCTGATAAGTTTAGCTTCCACGTATTAAGAAAACGTATGTAGGTAAGTTCCATTTTAGGGAGGTGACAGCAAGAAGTTAGGGACAGCAGCGTAAGAATAAAGAGATATATATAATTTTAGGAGGGGTTTCTAGTATGAAGAAAAAAACAGGTCTTTTATTATCATTAACATTAGCAGCAAGCGCGATTTTAGGTGCATGTGGTAACTCGGATAAGGCGAGTAGCGACAAAAAAGAGTTCAAAGTTGGTATGGTTACAGATGTTGGGGGCGTTGATGATAAATCATTTAACCAATCAGCTTGGGAAGGTTTAACGAAATTTGGTAAAGACAACGATTTAAAGAAAAATGAAGGATATCGTTATCTTCAATCAAGTAAAGATGCAGACTATATTCCAAACTTAACAAAATTTGCGAAAGATCATTATAACACAACATTCGGAATTGGATTTTTAATGCAAGACTCGATTGAAAAGGTTGCAAAACAATATCCGAAAGAGCAATTTGCAATTGTAGATAGTGTTGTGAAAGAGCCGAATGTAACAAGTATTACATTTAAAGACCATGAAGGTTCATTCCTAGTTGGTGCTGTAGCAGCAATGACGACGAAATCAAATAAAGTTGGATTTGTTGGCGGCGTGAAGAGTCCATTAATTACAAAGTTTGAATCAGGTTTCAAAGCTGGTGCAAAAGCAGTAAATCCAAATATCGAAATTGTAGCGCAATATGCAGATGCATTTGACAAACCAGAAAAAGGATCTGTATTAGCTTCAGCAATGTACGGTGGTGGAGTTGACGTAATTTATCATGCTTCAGGTGCAACTGGTAACGGTGTATTCACAGAAGCGAAAAACCGTAAGAAAAAAGGTGAAAACGTTTGGGTAATCGGTGTTGACCGTGACCAAAATCAAGAAGGTATGCCTGAAAACGTAACTTTAACTTCTATGGTAAAACGTGTTGATATTGCAGTAGCAAAAGTAGCACAAGAAGCGAAAGATGGTAAATTAAAAGGCGGTAAAGTAGAAGAGTTTGGATTAAAAGATGACGGTGTTGGTATTGCGAAAACTACTGACAATGTGAAAAAAGTAAATCCAGAAATCTTAACAAAAGTAGAAGAGTTTGAGAAGAAAATCACTGACGGTGAAATTAAAGTACCTGCAACTGACGAAGAATATAAAACATATGAAGCTTCTCTAAAGAAATAATAATAGAGAAATAGCAAAGGTTAGTTCTTAGAACTAACCTTTGTATATATAAAAATACCTTTAATAGACTGCAATTGGGGAGTGTTCCCTGCTAGAAGGAGGAACAAAATGGAATACGTAATTGAGATGAACAATATTACAAAAGTATTCCCAGGCATTGTAGCGAATGATGATATTACGCTGCAAGTAAAACAGGGAGAGATACACGCTTTACTTGGAGAAAATGGTGCAGGGAAATCAACATTGATGAATGTACTGTTCGGTTTGTATCAACCAGAACAGGGAGAAATTAAGATTAAAGGAAAACCTGTAAAAATTACAAATCCGAATATAGCAAATGACCTTGGTATTGGGATGGTCCATCAGCATTTTATGCTTGTTCATAATTTTACAGTTACAGAGAATATTATTCTTGGAAATGAGCCGAAGAAAAAAGGAAGGATTGCTGTTGAAGAGGCTGCGAAAGAAATTAAACAATTATCTGAACAGTACGGTTTAGCAGTTGATCCAAATGCAAAGATTGAAGATATTTCGGTTGGGATGCAGCAAAGGGTTGAAATATTAAAAACGCTTTATCGTGGTGCGGAGATTTTAATATTCGATGAACCAACTGCGGTGTTAACTCCTCAAGAAATTCACGAGTTGATTCAAATTATGAAAAAGCTTGTGCAAGAAGGAAAATCTATCGTTCTTATTACACATAAATTGAAAGAAATTATGGAAGTTTGCGATCGTTGCACAATTATTCGTAAAGGTAAAGGAATTGGTACAGTTGACGTTGCGGAAATGAATGAACATAAACTTGCAGAATTAATGGTCGGACGTCAAGTGAATTTTAAAACAGAAAAAATAGAGGCTAAACCGAAAGAAGAGGTTCTATCTGTTTCGAATATTGTCGTTCATGATGCACGCCAATTACCTGCTGTAAAAGGCCTTGACTTAACTGTTCGTGCAGGAGAAATCGTTGGTATTGCAGGGATTGATGGAAATGGACAAAGTGAATTGATAGAGGCAATTACTGGTTTACGAAAAGTTGAGTCAGGTTCTATTGCAATTAAAGGAAAAGAAATAACAAATTGGCCTGTTCGAAGAATTACAGAGGAAGGAATTGGTCATATTCCAGAAGATCGTCATAAACACGGTCTTGTGCTTGATTTTTCTGTTAGAGATAATATAGTTTTGCAAACGTACTATAAAAATCCATTCTCAAAGAAAGGGATTTTAAACTTTAGTCAAATCACACAAAAAGCAAAAGCGCTTATTGAGCAGTTTGATGTGCGTACACCAGGTGAACACACGTTAAGTCGTGCACTATCTGGTGGAAACCAGCAGAAGGCAATTATCGCACGTGAAGTGGATCGTAATCCAGATTTATTGATTGCAGCACAGCCAACACGTGGTTTAGATGTAGGTGCGATTGAATTTATTCATAAAAAATTAATCGAGCAGAGAGATAAAGGGAAAGCAGTATTGCTTCTATCGCTAGAACTGGATGAAATATTAAATGTAAGTGATCGAGTTGCTGTTATATATGAAGGGAAAATTGTAGCAATTGTTGATGCGAAAGAAACAAATGAACAACAGCTTGGTTTGTTGATGGCTGGCGGAACGGAGAAAGAGAAGGTGAATACAAATGGCTAAAAAATTTTTAACGGAGCGAACAATTAATATTTTAGTTCCTGTATTATCCGTTATTTTTGGTTTACTTGTTGGTGCCATTGTAATGTTATTTAGTGGATATGATCCAATTGTTGGGTATGCAGCGCTTTGGGAAGGAATGGTTGGAAACCCACAAGCAATTGGTGAAACATTACGTACGATGATTCCGCTTGTATTAGCAGGACTTTCTGTAGCATTTGCATTCCGTACAGGCCTTTTTAACATCGGAGTAGAAGGGCAGTTATTAGTCGGGTGGCTTGCTGCTGTTTGGTTTGGATATGCAGTATCATTACCGGCAATTTTACATATTCCGTTGTCAATTTTAGTAGCGGCAATAGCTGGTGGGCTATGGGGATTTATCCCGGGATATTTGAAAGGGAAATTTAAAGTAAATGAAGTAATCGTAACGATTATGATGAATTATATTGCACTTTACGTGACGTATGATTTAATTAAGCGCTTCTTACATGAGGCGAATGAGAAGTCATATGATATAAAATCTAGTGCTTCTTTATCTTCTGAATGGTTATCCTCTTTAACAGATGGTTCTCGTTTGCACTGGGGGATTGTCGTAGCGATATTAGTAGCAATTATTATGTGGTTCTTATTGGACAGAACGACATTGGGATACGAATTGAAATCTGTTGGATTTAATCAACATGCTTCTCAGTATGTGGGGATGAAAGTTTCTCGAAATGTTGTACTATCTATGACGATTGCGGGTGCATTTGCAGGGATTGGTGGTGCGATGGAAGGGCTTGGTACATTCCAAAACATGACAGCGATGTCTTCGTTTACTGGTATCGGATTTGATGGGATTGCGGTAGCTCTACTTGGGGGGAATAATCCGTTTGGTATATTATTAGCGGCTTTACTGTTCGGTGGTTTGAAAAGTGCAGCCCCTCAAATGAATTTTGAAGCAGATGTACCTTCTGAGTTAATTAACGTTATTATTGCATGTATTATTTTCTTTGTAGCGTGCAGTTATGTTTTACGCTGGGCACTTACACGCATGAGCAAGGAGGGGAAATAAATGAGCTTTTTAGATATTTTAGCCATTCTTGTGACGGGTACGTTATATACGGCAGCGCCACTTATTTTTACGGCGTTAGGTGGAGTGTTTAGTGAACGTTCTGGAGTTGTAAATATAGCGTTAGAAGGTTTAATGTTATTTGGTGCATTTACTGGTATCGTTACAACGTTATTAATGGGTGATACGTGGGGAGCGATGACTCCTTGGATAGCTCTATTATTTGCAGCGATTGGTAGTGGGTTATTTGCACTTCTTCATGCAGTAGCATCCATTACATTCCGTGCGGATCAAGTAGTGAGCGGGGTAGCGATTAATTTCTTAGCTCTTGGTTTAACGGTATTTGCGATTAAGAAAATCTTTGGCAAAGGACAAACTGATTTCATTCAATACCGTATTGAAAAAATCGATGTTCCGGGTCTTTCGGATATTCCGGTAATCGGAAAAATCTTTTTCTCAAATGTACCGTTAACATCGTATATTGCTATTATTTTAGCGTTTGTCGTTTGGTATGTCATTTATAAAACGCCGTTCGGTCTTCGTCTTCGTGCTGTTGGTGAACATCCAATGGCAGCAGATACGATGGGGATTAATGTATATAAAATGCGTTATATTGCAGTTGCTATATCTGGAATGTTTGCAGGGGTTGGTGGAGCGGTCTTCGCTATGTCGATTTCTGGTAACTTCTCAGGTGCTACAATTACGGGACAAGGTTTCTTAGCGCTAGCAGCTATGATTTTCGGTAAATGGAATCCATTAGGTGCTCTTGGAGCGGCTCTGTTCTTCGGATTTGCTCAATCACTAGGAATAACAGGTGGTACCATCCCGGTACTGAAAGAAATTCCAAGTGTATTCTTAACGATATTACCGTATGTATTCACAATATTAGCACTTGTTGGTTTTGTAGGTCGTTCTGAAGCTCCGAAAGCGTTAGGAACGCCGTATGAAAAAGGAAAACGATAAGTATAAAAAAGCTCGCACATTAGTGCGGGCTTTTTTACATAGAATATATGTAATACGGAATTTTACTATGTTCCTTACATATGAAAGTTTTTAGAAAGAGCCTCATGTAAGTATAGTGAGGAAGAAAAGTTGATTTTTCATTTCTAAAAACTGTATATTGAAGAGGAATATTCCTATATACGTAAAGGAGGGCTATAAATGAAACTAATGGAACAACAGTTACATGAGTTAGGTGGTTTGCGAGTACATATTATTCCGACTGATAAATATAAAACAAATACTTTTGTATTTCGTTTTAAAGCACCTTTAAATGAGGAGACGGTGACAGAGCGTGCCCTATTGCCATACGTATTGCAAAGTGCGACAGAAAAGCTTCCTTCTGTAATTCGTCTTCGTCAATATTTAGAAGAATTATACGGATCTTCTTTGGCAGTAGATGTAAGTAAAAAAGGAGAAGACCATATTATCTCTATTTATGTAGACATTGCAAATGAAGTATATTTACATGATGCACCACCGCTATTTGAAAAAGCGCTTTCTATGTTATCGGATATCGTTTTACATCCAGCAACAGAGGGGAATGGTTTTTTACCTTCTATCGTAGAAAGTGAAAAGAGAGCGCTCTTGCAACGAATTGAAGCTACGTACGATGATAAAATGCGCTATGCAAACGAGCGTTTAATTGAAGAAATGTGCAAAGTAGAACCGTATCGTTTAAGTGCACATGGGAAAAAAGAAATTGTTTCTTCTATTACAAATGAAAGTTTGTATCAATATTATCAAAAAGTGTTAGCAGAAGATGAAATGGATCTATACATTATTGGTGATATTTCAGAAAACGCAGTGGATCTTGTAAGTAAGTATTTTTCTATTTCAGCGCGTCCTGCGAGAGAAAGAAATGTACTTCTTCATAAGAGAAATAATGAAGAAAAAGAAGTTGTTGAAAAACAAGAATTAAAACAAAGTAAATTACACATTGGTTATCGTACGTTTATTACGTATAAAGACGAAGATTATTTTGCGCTACAATTGTTCAATGGATTGTTTGGAGGATTTTCTCATTCGAAGCTATTCGTTAACGTTCGTGAAAAAAATAGTTTAGCGTACTATGCGGCATCCCGCTTTGAAAGTCATAAAGGCTTATTGTTTGTCATGTCAGGGATCGAAGCGAAAAATTATGAAAAAGCTGTTGAGATTATTAAAGAACAAATGTTAGCGATGCAAAATGGTGATTTTTCTGAAGAAGAGATGCATCAAACGAAAAGTGTTATTCAAAATCAAATATTAGAGGCGATTGATACACCACGCGGATTTGTGGAGATGCTGTATCATGGTATTATTTCAGATCGTACGCGTCCGGTTGAAGAATGGCTTACAGGCATTGAAAGTGTGACGAAAGAAGAGATTGTGAAAGTTGCTAAAAATATTGAACTAGATACAATTTACTTTTTACAAGGAACGGAGGGAGAATAAATGGAGAAAATTGTTTATGAGCAATTAAAAGAGACACTCTATTATGAAAAACTTCCTAATGGATTAGATGTATATATTTTACCAAAGCAAGGATTTAATAAAACATTTGCAACGTTTACGACAAAATATGGTTCTATGGATAATACATTCGTACCACTAGGTAAAGAAGAAATGGTTCGTGTGCCTGATGGAATTGCTCATTTTCTTGAACATAAATTATTTGAAAAAGAAGATCACGATGCTTTCCAATTGTTTAGTAAACAAGGAGCATCAGCAAATGCTTTCACATCTTTCACAAGAACAGCTTACCTGTTTTCATGTACATCAAATGTAGAACAAAATTTAAATACATTGTTAAACTTCGTACAAGAGCCTTACTTCTCTGAAAAAACAGTTGAAAAAGAGAAGGGGATTATTGGGCAAGAAATTCAAATGTATCAAGATAATCCAGATTGGCGCTTATACTTTGGATTAATTGATAGCTTGTTTGTAAAGCACCCAATTAAAATTGATATTGCAGGGACAATCGAGTCTATTAGTAAAATTACGAAAGACTTATTATATGAATGTTATGAAACATTTTATCATCCGAGCAATATGTTATTGTTCGTTGTGGGGGCAATTGATCCAGAGAAAACAATGGATTTAGTACGTGAAAATCAAGCGAAAAAAGATTATAAAAACCAGCCAGAAATTGTACGTTCATTTGAAGAAGAACCAGATGAGGTAAATGAAAAGAAGAAAATTATTTCCATGCCTGTACAAACACCTAAATGTTTAGTTGGTATTAAAGCGACAAATTTAAAAGAAAAAGGGAAAGCCCTTTTAAAACAAGAAATTGCGCTTACGTTACTTTTAGATTATTTATTTGGGAAAAGCTCCGTTCATTACGAATCTTTATATAATGAAGGTCTTATTGATGATTCGTTCTCGTATGATTATACGGAAGAGAATAACTTCGGTTTTGCAATGGTTGGCGGCGATACGAAGCAACCTGATGAGCTGGAAGAGCGTTTGAAAAGCATTTTACTAAATACAAATTATGATCAATTAGATGAGGTGGCATTAGAACGAGTAAAGAAAAAGAAAATAGGTGGCTTTTTACGCTCGTTGAATTCGCCGGAATATATTGCAAATCAATTTACACGATATGCGTTTAATGAATCTAGTCTGTTTGAGGCATTGACTGTATTAGAAAGTTTAACTGTTCAAGATTTACAAGAAGTAGCCAAATTATTATTATCAGAAGAGAAAATGAGTGTTTGTCAAGTTTTACCGAAAAAATAAAAGATTTCATAATAATACCCTCATCTTATCATTGATAAATTGTAAGATGAGGGTATTATTTATAAGAGAAAGATTTTGTTGAGATAAGAGAGGAATTGTATGAAAAAGTATGCATTAGTAACTGGAGGAAGCGGAGGGATTGGCTCTGCTATTTCAAAACAATTAATTCAAGATGGATATACAGTATATGTTCATTATAATAACGGTGAAGAGAAAGTGAACGAATTGCAGAAAGAATGGGGTGAAGTGATTCCTGTTCAAGCGAATTTAGCTTCTACTGATGGGGCAGAGCAGTTGTGGGAACAAATTGAACATCCTCTTGATGCTATCGTATATGCAGCTGGGAAGAGTATCTTTGGACTCGTAACAGATGTAACGAACGATGAATTGAATTATATGGTAGAACTTCAAGTGAAGAGTATCTATAAATTATTATCAAGGGCGCTGCCATCTATGATTCAGCGGAGAAGTGGTAATATTGTACTTGTTTCTTCTATATGGGGCCAAATCGGCGCATCATGTGAAGTGCTTTACTCGATGGTAAAAGGTGCACAGAATTCATATGTGAAAGCTTTAGCGAAAGAAGTTTCATTAAGTGGATTAAGGGTTAACGCGGTGGCGCCAGGTGCAATTGAAACGGAAATGTTACAAGTATTTTCAGAAGAGGATAAGAATGAAATTGCTGAAGAGATCCCGTTAGGCAGGTTGGGGCTACCAGAAGAGGTAGCGAAAACAGTGTCATTCCTCGTATCACCAGGAGCATCTTACATAACTGGACAAATTATCGGAGTAAATGGTGGTTGGCATTGCTAAAAATTTCTTACATAAAAAATGAAAAACTGTACAAATTAAGCATGATTCTATTACTAAGTAGTGAGGTGCTTACACATGTCAGTTTTAGATAATTTTGATCAATGGAAGAGCTTTTTAGGAGAACGTTTAGAACAGGCATCAGGAAAAGGTCTTGATGGTGGTGCTGTATCAGATATGGCATTTCGTGTTGGAGATTATTTAGCAAATGAAGTAGAAGCGCGCAACGATCAAGAGAAATTATTGTCTGAGCTTTGGAAAGTTGCTGATGAACAAGAGCAACATACAATCGCAAACTTAATGGTGAAGTTTGTACAGCATAAGTAAAAAATAGAGAGGAGATTCTCCTCTCTATTTTTTTTGTATAATAATTGAACGGGATAGATTATACATTTAGCTTCCCTATTAAGGTGAAATCATATAATATAGTACGTAGGTGTAAAGTAAGCAAGGGGAGTGATCTTGGATGATTGAATGGTATTTTGAATATGAAATACATAAAAACCGACCTGGCTTGCTTGGTGACGTTTCTTCGTTAATCGGTATGCTCGGCATTAATATTGTCACAATTAATGGTGTAGATAATGCACGACGTGGATTACTCCTTATGTGTGATAATCAAGAGCAAATCTCTAGACTTGAATCAATTTTAAATACGATGGATAACATAACGGTAACGAAATATCGTCCGCCAAAGCTAAGAGATAAGCTAGCGGTTAGACATGGTAGGTACATACAACGAGATGCAGATGATAAGAAGACATTTCGATTTGTACGTGATGAATTAGGGTTACTTGTAGACTTTATGGCTGAAATAATGAAAAAAGAAGGTCATAAACTAATCGGGATACGAGGAATGCCTCGTGTCGGAAAAACAGAATCCATTGTTGCCGCAAGTGTTTGTGCAAATAAAAGATGGTTATTTGTATCATCTACTCTTATTAAGCAAACTGTTCGTAGTCAATTGATTGAAGATGAGTATAGCGACGACAATATTTTTATCTTAGATGGAATCGTGTCAACAAAGCGTGCTAACGAAAGGCATTGGCAGCTTGTTCGTGAAATTATGAGATTACCTGCAACGAAAGTTGTGGAACATCCTGACGTATTTGTGAGTCAGTCAGAATACACATTGGATGATTTTGATTATATTATCGAGTTGCGTAACGATTATGATGAAGAAATTCAATATAATTTAGTAGATGAAATTGAGCAAGGTACGCAAAATAATTTCTCTATGTTTGACTTTTAAAGAAATATTGAGGTGTTAGTAGTGACAGAATTAGGACAAAAGCTGAAAGAAGCAAGAGGAACGAAGGGCTTGTCTATGGATCAGCTGCATGAGATTACAAAAATTCAAAAACGCCATTTAGTAGCGATTGAGGAAGGCAATTATGATGTATTGCCCGGAGCTTTTTATGCGCGTGCATTCATTAAACAATACGCAGATGCGGTTGGGTTAAATGGAGAGGAACTGCTTGTAGAATATCAGAGTACGATACCACAATCTGAAAAACGCGACGTTCCACAAGTATCAACAGGACAGAAAACACAAGAAACAATGCAAAAATCTTCATCATGGCCAATTGCAGATCATATGCCGAAAGTTTTAGTTGCGCTATTAGTAATTGCATTTGGAGTGGTAATTTGGTTTGTTTTCCAAGCGTTAACTGGAAAAGGTGATGAGAAAGTTCCGAATGCTCAAAGTGAGAAAATTGAAGTTAAAAAAGCAGAAAACTCTCCGTTAGATACGAAGAAAGATGAAGTGAAAGCGGAAGAGCCGAAAAAAGAGGAACCAAAGAAAGAAGAGCCAAAGAAAGAGGAACAACCAGCACAACCAACGGGACAAGAAGAAGTAAAAGTAGTTGGTACAACTGGTAAAGTATCTACTTTGGAAATTCATAACAATAAAACATTAGAACTGGAAATATCGGGTAAAGGTGCGAGTTATGTAGATGTTAAAGATGATGCGGGGAATGTGATTCTAAACGCTACAGTACAAGAGGGCCAAATAGAAAAACGTGATGTATCAACATTAAAAGAAGTGCGACTTAATATTGGGAATGCAACGAATGTTGAAGTTAAACTGAATGGCCAAGTGGTCGCTTATCCATTGGATCCAGAAAAAGAACTTCACCAAAGATTGGTGATAAAAAACCAAGGGATAGGGCAACCTGCACAATAATAGTCATCGCCTCGATGACTTTTTTCAATGAACAAATGTTTTTGATATGATGGAGGAATAGCTGTGAATTTACCAAATAAAATTACAATATCTAGAATCTTCTTAATTCCAATTTTTATGGTAATTATGTTAGCGCCCTTTGATTGGGGTTCATACACAATTGGTGATGTTGATTTACCAATTCAACATTTAGTAGGGGCACTTATCTTTATTATTGCTTCGGCTACAGATTGGATTGATGGACATTACGCAAGAAAGTATAATCTTGTAACGAATTTAGGGAAGTTTCTTGACCCGTTAGCTGATAAATTACTTGTTTCAGCAGCGCTTATTACATTAGTTGAGATGCAATACGTACCTGCTTGGATCGTTATTGTAATTATCAGCCGTGAGTTTGCAGTAACTGGTTTACGCCTTGTACTTGCTGGAACAGGAGAAGTAGTGGCAGCAAATCAGTTAGGGAAAATTAAGACGTGGACACAAATTATTGCAATTGCGGCGTATTTATTACACGATGTACCTTTAAATTTAATCCATATCCCAGTTGCTGATATTTTCATATGGATTGCATTAATCTTTACTGTTATTTCAGGGTGGGATTATTTCTGGAAAAATAGAGCTGCTTTTGTAAACTCAAAATAGAAGTTTATGGGGGAATTGGGATGAATGCTGAAATTATTGCGGTTGGAACTGAATTATTACTTGGACAAATTGCAAATACAAATGCCCAGTTTTTATCTGAAAAGTTAGCTTCAATCGGAATTAATGTGTACTACCATACTGTAGTTGGAGATAATAACAAGCGATTACAGCAGGCGATTGAAGTTGCGGAAGAACGTGCTGACATACTTATTTTCACAGGTGGATTAGGCCCGACAAAAGATGATTTGACGAAAGAAACGATATCTTCTAGGTTGGGTGAAGAGCTTGTATATGATGAAAAGGCATTAGCATCGATAAGCGAGTACTTTAAGCGTACAGGTCGCGAGTTCACAGAGAATAATAAAAAGCAAGCGCTCGTTTTGAATGGAGCAACTGTATTTGCGAATGATCACGGCATGGCACCTGGTATGGGGCTAAATAAGAACAGGAAAGTTTATATTTTATTACCAGGACCACCGAAAGAGATGAAGCCGATGTATATAAGTTATGTAGAGCCTTTTTTACGTAACTTTACAACAGGAGAAAACATTTATTCTCGTGTGCTTCGCTTTTTCGGGATTGGGGAATCTCAATTAGAAGTGAAAGTTCAAGATTTAATTGATGGACAAACGAACCCGACAATCGCCCCCCTTGCGAATGATGGAGAAGTGACACTACGTTTAACTGCCAAACATCAAAATGCTGATGAAGCTGCGAAACGCATTCAGCATATGGAAGATTTGATTTTAGAAAGAGTAGGAAAATTTTTCTACGGGTATGATCAAGAGTTTCTGCATGATAAGGCGATAGAGTTATTGAAGAAAAAAGGATTAACTTTAGCGTGTGCAGAAAGTTTAACCGGTGGTCTCTTTGGCAATCAAGTAACAGAAAGTGCTGGTGTGTCTTCAGTATTTAAAGGCGGTATCATATGTTATCATAATGATGTGAAGCAACATGTTTTACATGTACCTGCGGAAGTGTTGTCTACTGATGGTGCAGTTAGTAAAGAATGTGCTCGTTATCTTGCTGAAAATGTTAAGGGCTTATTAAAAGCGGATATCGGAATTAGTTTCACTGGGGTAGCAGGACCGGATGCTTCAGAACATAAAGAGCCGGGAACAGTATTCGTTGGATTGGCGATTAAGGATGAACCAACTGTAGTCTTTCCTCTTATTTTAAGTGGAAGTCGTCAACAAATTAGGGAACGTTCGGTGAAATATGGATTTTATCATTTATATAAAAAGCTAGAAGAGATATAAGTTTCTTCTAGCTTTTTTTATGGTTAAACTCATTTTTATTTAATGGAAAATAAAAAAATCGAATAAATGTTCGATTTTGTTGGCAAATTGAATTGAAAATAGGTATAATAAGATTAGCAATTGAGTTAAGGAGGAATTTTGAATGAGTGATCGTCAAGCGGCGTTAGATATGGCGTTAAAACAAATAGAGAAGCAATTCGGTAAAGGTTCAATTATGAAATTAGGAGAACAAGCGGAGCGTAGAATTTCTACAATTTCAAGTGGTTCTTTAGCACTTGATGTGGCATTAGGGGTAGGCGGATACCCACGTGGCCGTATTATCGAAATTTATGGACCAGAAAGTTCAGGTAAAACAACAGTTTCATTACACGCAATCGCGGAAGTACAGCGTCAAGGTGGACAAGCAGCGTTTATTGATGCGGAGCATGCAATGGATCCTGTATATGCACAAAAATTAGGCGTTAACATAGATGAATTACTATTATCACAACCTGATACAGGGGAGCAAGGACTAGAAATCGCAGAAGCACTTGTACGAAGTGGCGCAGTTGATATTATCGTAATTGACTCTGTAGCAGCTCTTGTACCGAAAGCTGAGATTGAAGGAGACATGGGTGACTCACACGTAGGTCTACAAGCTCGTTTAATGTCTCAAGCACTTCGTAAGCTGTCAGGTGCAATCAATAAATCAAAAACAATCGCAATCTTTATTAACCAAATTCGTGAAAAAGTTGGGGTTATGTTCGGGAACCCAGAAACAACTCCAGGTGGTCGTGCGTTGAAATTCTATTCAACAGTTCGTCTTGAAGTGCGTCGTGCGGAGCAATTAAAGCAAGGTAACGACATCGTTGGTAATAAAACAAAAGTAAAAGTAGTTAAAAATAAAGTGGCACCACCATTCCGTGTTGCTGAAGTTGATATTATGTACGGAGAAGGTATTTCAAGAGAAGGTGAAATCTTAGATATGGCTTCTGAACTTGATATCGTTCAAAAGAGTGGTGCTTGGTACTCTTATAATGAAGAGCGTTTAGGGCAAGGTCGTGAAAATTCGAAGCAATTCTTAAAAGAGAATACGGATTTAAGAGAGGAAATTGCCTTCTTTGTTCGTGACCATCACGGAATTGGTGAAGACTCTGGCGCTGAAGAAACGGAAGATTCAAATCTTCAAGATTAAAAAATAAAAGACACGGTTCCGTGTCTTTTATTTTTAATTATTATGAAAGCGTTGTATATCGTTGGAGATAAAATATTTAATCTGCCTAAAAGGCTATGTATAAAGAGGGATATATGCATGTTTTGTATGCATAAACTGGAATTCACTAAGGTTTTCCAGGATAATATGCTGTCTTCTTTTTAAATTCATATATGAATTAGAGCTGAAGGTAAAGAAAGTAAAAGTAGACAACGCTTGACAATGAAAATTGCGATAGATACAATGAGAATGTATATTTTTTCTTATATACGAAACACTCTTCTCAAGAAGAGAAGTAATATTCGGAGTAAGACTTAAATCTTGCCGAAATAATAATATGACATTTTAATTGTGAAATGAAGAAAGTCCCTTAAAAAAGCGGGACGACGGTCTTTGCTGTATGTTGGTATTCAATGTACATGCCGACAGTCTTTTTTCATTCATAGCAAGGGGAGGTGAAATCATGAGTAGTACAGTTTGGATACTCATCTCCATTTTGCTTGCAACAGTCGGTGCAGTTGTTGGCTTTTTTGTTCGAAAGTCTATTGCTGAAGCGAAGATTAATGGTGCAGCTAACGAAGCGAAACGTATTCTAGACGAAGCGAATCGTGAGGCTGAAGCACTTAAGAAAGAAGCGCTTTTAGAAGCAAAGGATGAAATTCATACACTTCGTACAGAAGCTGAATTAGAAATTCGTGACCGTAGAAGCGAATTACAAAAACAAGAAAATCGTTTAATGCAAAAAGAAGAGAACCTTGATCGTAAAGACGAAACGCTCGATAAACGCGAGCGACAGTTAGAAAAGAAAGAGGAATCTCTTGTAGCGAGACAACAACAGATTGAAGAGTTGGAAAGCAAAGTGGGAGAGTTAGTTCAAAAGCAACAAACAGAATTAGAGCGCATTTCCAATCTGACACGCGAACAAGCGAAAGCAATTATTCTTGGTAAAGTAGAAAGTGAAGTTTCTCATGAAATTGCCGTAATGGTAAAAGAAAGTGAAGTTCGTGCGAAAGAAGAAGCGGATAAGAAAGCAAAAGAGATTTTATCTCTTGCAATGCAAAGATGTGCAGCTGATCATGTTGCTGAAACAACCGTTTCGGTTGTAAATCTTCCAAATGACGAAATGAAGGGACGTATTATCGGACGTGAAGGTCGAAATATTCGTACGTTAGAAACGTTAACAGGTATTGACCTAATTATCGATGATACACCAGAAGCGGTTATCCTTTCTGGATTCGACCCAATTCGTCGTGAAACAGCTCGTATCGCTCTTGATAAACTAGTACAGGACGGACGTATTCACCCAGCGCGTATTGAAGAGATGGTCGAAAAATCAAGACGTGAAGTGGACGAGTATATTCGCGAAGTCGGAGAGCAAACAACGTTTGAAGTGGGTGTTCACGGATTACATCCAGATTTAATTAAGATTTTAGGTCGTTTAAAATACCGTACAAGTTACGGACAAAACGTCTTAAAACACTCTATGGAAGTTGCATATTTAACTGGACTTATGGCAGCGGAGCTTGGTGAGGATGAAAAACTAGCAAGACGTGCTGGTCTATTACATGATATCGGTAAAGCAATTGATCATGAAGTAGAAGGTAGCCATGTTGAAATTGGTGTCGAACTCGCAACGAAGTATAAAGAGCATCCTGTAGTTATAAACAGTATTGCATCTCACCATGGGGACACAGAACCAACTTCTATCATTGCAGTTTTAGTTGCAGCAGCAGATGCATTATCAGCTGCAAGACCTGGAGCTCGTAGTGAAACACTTGAGAACTATATTCGTCGTCTTGAAAAGTTGGAAGAGATTTCAGAGTCTTATGAAGGCGTAGAAAAATCATTCGCAATTCAAGCAGGACGAGAAGTTCGTATTCTGGTAAAACCAGATACAATTGATGATTTAGAAGCTCATCGTTTAGCTCGTGATATTCGAAAACGTATTGAGAATGAACTGGATTACCCAGGACACATTAAAGTAACAGTTATTCGTGAAACACGTGCAGTGGAATACGCAAAATAAAGTGGTGAAACACCACTTTATTTTTTTGTGTTGGAATTGGTTAAAATAAAGGGAATTAGTATACAAGTGAAACAAACTTATAATAAATATATTGTAAGGAAATCACTTGAAGCTATAGTAATAAAAAATGTAGTACATAGGAAGGGTAAGACATATGAGAATATTATTTGTTGGGGATGTAGTAGGATCTCCTGGTAGAGGTATGATTCAACAATACGTACCGGCATTAAAGAAGAAATATACACCTACAGTAACCATTATTAATGGAGAAAATGCAGCAGGTGGACGTGGAATTACGGAAAAAATATATCGAAACTTTTTAGAATGCGGGGCACAAGCGGTTACACTTGGAAACCACGCTTGGGATAACCGTGAAGTATTTGAATTTATTGATGACGCAAAATATCTTGCAAGACCAGCTAACTTCCCAGAAGGAACTCCAGGAAAAGGACTTATCTTTGTGAACTGCAATGGAACAGAAGTGGCAGTTATTAACTTACAAGGACGTACATTCCTTCCTCCAATTGATTGTCCATTCCGTAAAGTGGATGAATTAATTAACATTGCAAAAAAACGTACGAATATTATCTTTATTGATTTTCATGCGGAAACTACGAGTGAAAAACAAGCGTTAGGTTGGTATGTAGATGGTCGTGCTACAGCAGTAGTGGGTACACATACACATGTTCCTACAGCAGATAATCGTATTTTACCAAGCGGAACTGCATATATCACAGATGTTGGTATGACAGGTCCTTACGATGGGATTTTAGGTATGGAACGAGAAGCGGTATTGAAGAAGTTTTTAACAAACTTACCAGTACGATTTGAAGTGACAAGTGGTAGAACACAATTAAGTGCAGTGCTAGTTGATGTGGATCCTAATACAGGAAAAGCTAAGAAAATCCAGCGTATCTTAATTAATGATGATCAGCCATTTTTTGAGTAATTTCTGGGTAAGATTTAGAAAAGTTATTATTTTTTAATTTTTTAGAAAAATTACAGAAATTTAGCAGGAATACGCGTCATTCCTCGTGAATATAAGTTAAAGTGAAATAATTGCTAATACTTTTTATAGAAACGAGGAGGAAACGCGGAATGGAAATATTAAAAGTTAAAGCAACGTCGGTCCCTAATTCTGTAGCTGGTGCACTTGCAGGTGTTATTCGCGAACGCGGAACAGCAGAAATTCAAGCCATTGGTGCAGGTGCATTGAACCAAGCGGTAAAGGCAGTAGCAATTGCAAGAGGATTTGTAGCGCCTAGTGGTTTAGACCTGATTTGTATCCCAGCGTTCACAGATATTATGATTGATGGGGAAGAGCGTACAGCAATAAAATTAATTGTAGAACCTCGTTAAGTTTAAACAACCTGTTTGCAGTATGCAAACAGGTTGTTTTTATAATGGAGGAATGAAAATGAAAATTTTTGATGCTCATTGTGATGTGCTTCTTCAGTTATGGAGTGCACAAGGGAAAAAGAATTTTAAACATGATCCGCAATTACATATTACATTTGAACAATTAAAGAGAAGAAAAGGAAGTATACAATGTTTTGCTATATATGTGCCAGAAACAGTGGCATATGAAAACCGATTTGAAGTAGCATTACAAATGGTAGATATTTTTTATAATGAAATTTTATCCCTACCAGGTGTGAAGTTTATTCAGACAAAAGATGATATTAACATGTTAAAACAGGACGAGATTGGAGCGATATTAACACTAGAAGGATGCGAAGCAATTGGAAGAGATGCAATGAAATTACGGTTGTTGTATCGCCTAGGAGTACGTTCTTTTGGACTAACATGGAATTATGCCAATCTATTAGCTGATGGTGCGCTAGAGACACGTGGGGCAGGTTTAACGACTTTCGGTAAAGAAGTTGTACAAGAACTTAATACGTTACATGCATGGACTGATGTGTCTCATCTAAATGAAAGAAGTTTTTGGGATGTTGTAGAAAGTGCAAAAAATCCTATTGCTTCCCACTCAAACTGTATGAAACTTTGTCAGCATCCACGTAATTTAAACGATGAACAACTTAAAGCTCTTATAAAGCGAAATGGCATGATAGGTGTCACTTTTGTACCGCAGTTTCTAACAAATGAAAAACAAGTGAATATAGCAGATATAGTAAGACATATCGAATATATTTGTTCATTAGGTGGAGAGAACAATATAGGATTTGGTTCAGATTTTGATGGGATTTTAGAAACGGTTGTAAATGTATCAGCGTATCGAGATTATGAAAATGTAATGAATGAGCTTTGTAAACACTATGCTGCATCTACTGTAGAGCGATTTTTATATGATAATTTTGTTGAACATATAAGTTTTTGAGATTTTCGTTTTAAAAATCCAGAAAAATTAGAATTAATTCATTTGATATTATTGCTTTTTTTAAGACCTAATACTAGAATGAAAAACAAAATAGCTTTATACTAAAGATTCAGGGAAATCAGAAGAGGCATAATTTGCGTCCGTTGTAGTTTATTTGTATAAAAAATGCTAAACTATTACTGTAAAAAAATACACTACAATGAATGCAGCCAAAAGGGGTGTAGGAGATGATTAGTCAACTTTCATGGAAAGTTGGAGGCCAACAAGGTGAAGGAATTGAAAGTACAGGAGAAATCTTCTGTATTGCATTAAACCGATTAGGATATTACCTATACGGTTACCGCCACTTCTCATCACGTATTAAAGGCGGCCATACAAATAATAAAATTCGCGTAAGTACAACAGAAGTACGCGCGATCTCAGATGATTTAGATATTCTAATTGCTTTTGATCAAGAAACAATTGATTTTAACTTCCACGAACTACGTCCAGGTGGAATTGTAGTTGCGGATGCGAAGTTTAATCCAACAATACCTGATAATACAGATGTAAATCTATATGTGATACCGTTTACAGATATTGCTTCAGAATTAGGCACATCATTAATGAAAAACATGGTTGCTGTTGGGGCATCAAGTGCGGTATTAGGATTAGATGAAACAGCTTATTTAAATGTTGTTGAAGAAATCTTTGGTCGTAAAGGAGAGCAAGTTGTTCAAAAGAATATGGACGCAATTAAGCGCGGCTCTCAATATATGAAAGAATTGCTAGGTGAGAAAGTAAACATGATGCAGCTTGAAAAAGCTGATGGTAAGAAACGCATGTTTATGATTGGAAACGATGCAATCGCATTTGGAGCGGTAGCTGGTGGTGCTCGCTTTATGTCTGCATATCCAATTACACCTGCATCTGAAATTATGGAATACTTAATTAAAAAATTGCCAAAAGTTGGCGGGACAGTAATCCAAACTGAGGATGAAATCGCAGCTTGTACAATGGCAATCGGTGCAAATTATGCTGGTGTTCGTACATTAACTGCATCTGCTGGTCCGGGTCTATCTTTAATGATGGAAGCGATTGGTTTAGCAGGTATTACAGAAACACCATTAGTAATTGTTGATACACAACGTGGTGGTCCAAGTACAGGATTACCAACGAAACAAGAGCAGTCTGATTTAATGGCGATGATTTACGGTACGCACGGTGAGATTCCAAAAATCGTAATGGCGCCAAGTACAGTTGAAGAAGCTTTCTATGATATTGTAGAAGCATTTAACCTAGCTGAAGAATATCAAGTTCCTGTTATTTTCTTAACAGATTTACAGCTTTCTTTAGGAAAACAAACGGTAGAACCGCTTACGTTAGATAAAGTGGAAATCCGTCGCGGTAAGCTTGATTTAGAAGCGGAATTACCAGAACGTGAAAATAAAGCATACTTCAAGCGTTATGAAGTAACAGAAGATGGCGTTTCACCACGTGTTTTACCTGGTATGAAAAATGGTGTTCACCATGTTACAGGTGTAGAACATGATGAAACTGGTAAACCATCTGAATCAGCAATAAACCGTAAAGATCAAATGGACAAACGTTTCCGTAAAATGGAGAACTTGAAGTTTAACACCCCTGTCTATAAAAATGTTAAGCATAAAGAAGCGGACGTATTGCTTGTTGGGTTTAACTCAACTCGTGGTGCAATCGAAGAGGCGATGGAGCGCTTAGAACAAGAGGGTATGAAAGTAAACCATGCTCATGTACGTTTAGTTCACCCGTTCCCAACAGCTGAAATCGATCCACTTGTGAAAAATGCGAAGCGTGTTGTAGTGGTAGAAAACAACGCAACAGGTCAGCTTGCTAACATTATGAAAATGAATCTTGGTAACGGTGAGAAAATTTCTAGTCTTTTAAAATATGATGGGAATCCATTCTTGCCGAAAGAGATTTACAACGAATGCAAAAAAGGGGTTGTATTAAATGGCAACATTTAAGGACTTTCGTAACAGCGTAAAACCAAACTGGTGCCCAGGTTGCGGAGACTTCTCGGTGCAAGCTGCAATTCAACGTGCGGCAGCTAACGTTGGTTTAAATCCAGATGAACTTGCTGTTATCTCCGGTATCGGCTGTTCAGGTCGTATTTCAGGTTATATTAATTCATATGGTGTGCATAGTATTCATGGTCGTGCCCTTCCAATTGCACAAGGTGTGAAAATGGCAAATCGTGATTTAACAGTTATCGCATCAGGTGGTGACGGTGATGGATTTGCGATTGGTATGGGACATACAATCCATTCTATTCGTCGTAACATCGACATTACGTACATCGTAATGGATAACCAAATTTACGGATTAACAAAAGGGCAAACTTCACCGCGTAGTGAAGCTGGATTTAAAACGAAAAGCACACCACAAGGTTCAATTGAACCGTCACTAAATGTTATGGAAATGGCTTTAACAGCTGGTGCTACATTTGTGGCGCAAAGCTTTTCAAGTGATTTAAAAGAACTAACACAAATTATTGAAGCTGGTATTAACCATAAAGGATTTTCATTAATTAACGTATACAGCCCATGTGTTACTTACAATAAAGTAAATACTTACGATTGGTTTAAAGAGAATTTAACAAAACTAAGTACAGTAGAGGGATATGATCCATCTAATCGCATGATGGCTATGCAAACGTTAATGGAAAATAACGGATTAGTAACAGGTTTAATATATCAAAATACAGCGCAACCTTCATACCAAGAACTTGTAAAAGGCTATAGTGAGAAGCCTTTAGTGCAAGCTGATTTAAATATGGATCAGAAAATGTTTGATGAACTCGTAGCTGAATTTATGTAATGCAAGAAGAGGAGGTTGCCATTTGGTAACCTTTTTTTATGAGTAAAAAATATAGGATAGTCTTATTTACTTAGAAAATTCAGAATGGTAAAATAATATATAAATCGTTGTATGAAAATGGCGAGTTCATTGCTGATGAAATGTAAGATCAGACAGAGCCTCTTTCTTGTTAAAATTGGCGCAACGCTTCATACTATGGTAATGTTTATAGGGATAAAGCAATATGCTTTTGGATAGGACAAAAAGAAGTATGAAAAGGGAATGTCTATTTGTGTGGGGAAGACTTCATTCTTATGAATGATTAGATTGATTACTCAAGTTTCAAAGGACAAGTTATCTCTCAAGCTATCTAACCATTTTTGAGGTGAGTCAAAGCGCATTAAAATGGACTATAGAGTGTGTATAGTTAAGGGTGAAAGGAGATTACCAATGAACGAGCAACAACGATTAGCAAGTCGACAAGCAAATTCCTCTACGAAAAAAGAAGAGAAAGATTATAGTAAATACTTTGAAAGTGTATACCAACCACCTTCCTTAAAAGACGCGAAAAAACGAGGAAAAGAAGAAGTTAAAATTGAACGGGATTTTGGCTTATCTGAAGAATTTCGCAATTTTGGTACAGGAAGAAAGTTCTATATTCGTACATATGGTTGTCAAATGAATGAGCATGATACGGAAGTAATGGCGGGTATTTTCACCGCACTTGGATATGAGCCAACCTTTTCAACTGAAGATGCAGATGTAGTTTTATTAAATACTTGTGCAATTCGTGAAAATGCTGAAAATAAAGTTTTCGGTGAACTAGGTCATTTAAAGTCATTAAAAAGAAGAAATCCGGACCTTTTAATTGGTGTATGTGGTTGTATGTCTCAAGAAGAATCTGTTGTAAATAAAATTATGCAAAAAAATCAGCATGTAGATATGGTGTTTGGAACGCATAATATTCATAGATTGCCGTATATTCTTAAAGATGCGATGTTCTCGAAGGAGACGGTAGTTGAAGTTTGGTCAAAAGAAGGGGATGTAATTGAAAACCTTCCGAAAGTACGCCGTGGTGATATTAAAGCTTGGGTAAATATTATGTATGGCTGTGATAAGTTCTGTACATATTGTATCGTGCCGTATACACGTGGAAAAGAGCGAAGCAGACGTCCAGAAGACATTATCCAAGAAATTCGTCATTTAGCTGCGAATGGTTATAAAGAAATTACATTACTTGGCCAGAACGTAAATGCATATGGTAAAGACTTTGAAGATTTTGAATACGGTCTTGGCGATTTAATGGACGAACTCCGTAAAGTTGATATTGCCCGTATTCGTTTTACAACGAGCCATCCACGTGATTTCGATGATCACTTAATTGAAGTGCTTGGAAAAGGTGGAAACTTAGTAGAACATATTCACTTACCAGTTCAATCTGGAAGCACAGATATGTTAAAAATTATGGCGCGCAAATATTCACGTGAGCATTATTTAGAACTTGTAAGAAAAATTAAAGAAGCAATTCCAAATGCAGTATTCACAACTGATATTATCGTTGGTTTCCCGAATGAAACAGATGAGCAATTTGAAGAAACGATGTCGTTATATCGTGAAGTAGGATTTGATACTGCCTTTACCTTTATTTATTCTCCGCGCGAAGGTACACCAGCTGCAAAAATGAAAGATAATGTACCGATGGAAGTGAAAAAAGAACGTCTTCAACGCTTAAATACACTAGTAAATACGTTGGCGATTGAAAAGAATAATCGTTACAAAGGTCAAATTGTAGAAGTGTTAGTTGATGGGGAAAGTAAAAATAATCCAGAAGTACTCGCAGGTTATACTCGTACGAATAAACTTGTAAACTTCGTCGCTTCAAAATCTTTAATTGGTCAGCTTGTGAAAGTAAAAGTAACGGAAGCAAAAACTTGGTCTCTTAACGGGGAATTAGTTGAAGAGCCGATTGAGGTGGAATAATAGATGAAAGCATATTCGAAAGATGAAATTGTTGAACAAGCGAAAGAATTAGCAAAAATGATTTCTGAAACAGAAGAAGTTGATTTCTTTAAGAAAGCAGAGGCGCAAATTCATAAAAATGAAAATGTAAAGCGCGCAATTGATGAAATTAAAGCACTGCAAAAACAAGCAGTAAACTTGCAGCATTACGGGAAATGGGAAGCTTTGAAAAAAGTAGAAGCTGACATTGATGCATTGCAAGATAAGTTGGATAGTATCCCAGTTGTGCAAGAATTTAAATCTTCACAAACATATGTAAATGACTTACTGCAGCTAGTTGCAAGTACGATTTCTAACAACGTAACAGATGAAATATTAATTTCAACTAATGGCGATGTATTGAAGGGTGAAACGGGCGCAGCGGTAGAAAGTAAAAAAGGAAATTGTGGTTGTTAAAGAGATGTCGAATTGACATCTCTTTTTTTAATGGGTTAAACGTAAGTTCTTCTCGAAAAAAGAATGACACATTCCGCTATTGTCACGCATATGATTAAGTGAATAGTGATTGAGGAGGGTTACGAATGTCCGAATTTAGAGAGATTATTACAAAAGCAGTGGTTGGAAAAGGACGTAAGTATACAAAGTCAACGCATACATGTGAATCGAATAATGAGCCAACAAGTATTTTAGGGTGCTGGGTAATTAACCACTCGTACGAAGCAAGAAAGAATGGAAAGCATGTGGAAATTGAAGGTTTCTATGATGTGAACACTTGGTATTCATTTGATGGTAATACAAAGACAGAAGTTGTAACAGAACGTGTGAACTACACTGATGAAGTGAGTATTGGGTATCGTGATAAAAACTTTTCTGGTGATGATTTAGAAATTATTGCTCGTGTCATTCAGCCACCAAATTGTTTAGAAGCTCTTGTATCACCAAATGGTAATAAAATTGTTGTAACTGTAGAACGTGAATTTGTAACAGAAGTAGTTGGGGAAACGAAAATTTGTGTAAGTGTAAATCCTGAAGGCTGCGTAGAATCAGACGAGGATTTCCAAGTCGATGATGATGAGTTTGAAGAATTAGATCCGAACTTTATCGTCGATGCAGAAGAAGAGTAATAGAAAGCTAGGGAGAAGTTCTTCCTAGCTTTTTACTTTACATAAGTGATGCTTGAATGAACATGATTCCTTATGAAATGTGCTATAATGAGGAAAGACTCCTGAAATAGGAGATATGGATGTCCGTGAAGTGTGACATATATGAAAATTGATTACTATGTAAGAATTATGGAGGAAAAGTATGACTCAATATACCCCTATGATACAGCAATATTTAAAGGTTAAGGCAGACTATCAAGATGCCTTTTTATTTTTCCGATTAGGTGATTTTTATGAAATGTTCTTTGAAGATGCGGTTAAAGCAGCTCATGAACTTGAAATTACATTAACGAGCCGAGATGGTGGTAGTAGTGATCGTATACCGATGTGCGGTGTACCACATCATGCAGCTAAAAATTATATTGAACAACTTGTTGAAAAAGGATATAAAGTAGCTGTTTGTGAGCAAGTGGAAGATCCAAAAACAGCTAAAGGTGTAGTACGCCGTGAAGTAGTACAACTAATTACGCCAGGAACGATGATGGAAGGGCGTACTATTGATGAGAAAGAAAATAACTTCTTAGCAGCATTAACACATTTTGAAGATGGATCGTATGCTTTAGCTTGTAATGATTTAACGACTGGACAAAATACAGTAACGTTGTTAACAGGTTCAGTAGAAGATATTTTATTAGAAGTGTATGCAACTGGTTCAAAAGAAATTGTTGTAGATTCTACATTTTCAAAAGATGAATTAAATAAATTAACTGCAACATTAAAAATGACGATTTCGTATGAAGATGCAACAACGATTCCGGAAGGGTTAGAACATCTTGTGAAAAACGTTTCGCAAGCAAAGTTAATTAAAGCAGTTGGACGTTTATTTAACTATGTAATAAGAACGCAAAAACGTTCGTTAGACCATTTACAACCAGTGGAAATTTATTATACGAATCAATTTATGAAAATTGATGTGCATTCAAAGCGAAATTTAGAGCTGACAGAAACACTCCGAACGAAAGAAAAAACAGGATCATTATTATGGCTATTAGATAAAACGAAAACAGCTATGGGGGGTCGTATGTTAAAACAGTGGATGGAACGTCCGCTGATCCAAAAAGAAAAAGTAGAAGAGCGTTTAGAAATGGTTGAAACATTTGTAAATGATTACTTCTTACGTGAAGATTTAAAAGAAAAATTAAAAGAAGTATATGATTTAGAACGTTTAGCAGGGAAAGTTGCATTTGGTAATGTGAATGCACGGGACTTATTACAGTTAAGACGATCTTTACTTCAAGTACCGGCTATTTTAGAAGCGATTAGTTTGTTAGATAATGCTTATGCAGCAAGGTTAATTCAAGGTGCGGATCCATGTGAGAGCTTAACTGAATTACTAGGAAGAAGTATTCAAGAAAACCCACCGCTTTCTATTAAAGATGGAGATATTATTAAAGACGGTTATAATGACAAGCTTGATCAATATCGTTACGTTAGTAAAAACGGGAAAACGTGGATCGCTGAGCTTGAAAAACGAGAGCGTGATATTACAGGAGTTAAATCGTTAAAAATCGGGTACAACCGTATTTTCGGCTACTACATTGAAGTGACGAAGGCGAATCTTGCAGCGCTTCCAGAAGGCCGCTATGAGCGTAAACAAACGCTTGCTAATGCGGAACGTTTCATTACAGATGAATTGAAAGAAAAAGAAACATTAATCTTAGAAGCAGAAGAGAAAATTGTACAATTAGAATATGATTTATTTACAGCGCTTCGTGAAGAAGTAAAAGTATTTATTCCGAAATTACAACATTTAGCGAAAGTAATTAGTGAATTAGACGTACTGCAAAGTTTCGCGACAGTTAGTGAAGAAGAACAGTTTGTAAAACCTGTTTTAACAACTAAGCGCGAAATCTTTATTAAAGATGGTCGTCATCCTGTCGTTGAAAAAGTATTGAACGGGAAATTGTATGTACCGAATGATTGTATTATGCCGGAGAAGATGGATGTCTTTTTAATTACAGGACCGAACATGTCTGGTAAAAGTACGTATATGAGACAATTAGCACTTGTAACTGTTATGTCACAGATTGGTTGTTTCGTGCCAGCAACAGAAGCGGTATTACCTGTATTCGATCAAATCTTTACGAGAATTGGTGCAGCGGATGATTTAATTTCGGGTCAAAGTACATTTATGGTCGAAATGTTAGAAGCAAAAAATGCAATTGCAAATGCATCAGAAAGAAGTTTAATTTTATTCGATGAAATTGGACGCGGTACATCTACGTATGATGGTATGGCACTTGCACAAGCAATTATTGAACATATTCATGACCAAATTGGTGCGAAAACGTTATTCTCTACGCATTATCATGAATTGACGGTGCTAGAAGAAAGTTTAGGACAATTGAAGAATGTACACGTTTCAGCTATTGAAGAGAATGGAAAAGTAGTATTCCTTCATAAAATCCAAGATGGAGCAGCTGATAAAAGTTACGGAATTCACGTTGCGCAACTTGCGGAGCTTCCAGATAGCTTAATCGCTCGTGCGAAAGAAGTGTTAGCGCAACTAGAAGGACAAGAAGAAATTATTATTCCAAAGCGTACAGAAGTGAAAGTACAAGAAGTGGCTCCAGAACCAGCTGTTGTAAAAGAAGAACCAGCAGAAATACAAGAGACGAAAGTAGAGACTGAGGAAGAATCGCAATTATCATTCTTTGGTGGAGAACAGTCTTCGAAAAAACAAGACAAGTCAGTTCTAGATGCAAAAGAAACGGCAGTACTTGCGCAAATTAAAAAAATTGATTTACTTGATATGACACCTTTAGAGGCGATGAACGAACTGTATCGCTTGCAGAAAAAGTTAAAGAAAGGATGAGTAAGTAGATGGGGAAAATTCGCAAACTCGATGATCAACTCTCTAACTTAATTGCGGCAGGGGAAGTAGTAGAGCGCCCTGCCTCAGTCGTAAAAGAACTTGTGGAAAATTCTATCGATGCGAATAGTACATCTATTGAAATCCACTTAGAAGAAGCTGGTTTATCAAAAATTCGCATCATTGATAATGGGGATGGCATTGCAGAAGAAGATTGTATCGTCGCTTTTGAACGACATGCGACGAGCAAAATTAAAGATGAAAACGACCTGTTTCGCATTAGAACACTCGGTTTCCGCGGTGAGGCATTGCCGAGTATTGCCTCAGTTAGTGAATTAGAATTAATCACTAGCACAGGTGATGCGCCTGGTACACACCTTATGATTAAAGGTGGAGACATTATAAAGCAGGAGAAAACAGCGAGCCGAAAAGGAACAGATATTACAGTACAAAACTTATTCTTTAATACACCAGCGCGTCTTAAATATATGAAAACCATTCATACAGAGCTTGGGAATATTACAGATATCGTGTATCGTATTGCAATGTCACATCCAGAAGTATCATTAAAGCTGTTTCATAATGAAAAGAAATTGCTTCATACATCAGGAAATGGTGATGTAAGACAAGTACTTGCATCAATTTATAGCATTCAAGTTGCGAAGAAGCTTGTTCCAATTGAAGCTGAATCTTTAGATTTTACAATTAAAGGCTATGTCACATTACCAGAAGTAACGAGAGCATCTCGAAATTATATGTCAACGATCGTAAATGGTCGTTACGTTCGAAATTTCGTATTAATGAAAGCCATTCAGCAAGGATACCATACATTACTGCCAGTCGGACGATATCCAATCGGCTTCTTATCGATTGAAATGGATCCAATGCTTGTTGACGTTAACGTACATCCATCGAAATTAGAAGTTCGTTTTAGTAAAGAACAAGAATTACTAAAGCTTATCGAAGAAACATTGCAATCGGCATTCAAAAAAATACAGCTCATTCCAGATGCAGGTGTAACAACGAAGAAAAAAGAAAAAGATGAAAGTGTGCAAGAACAGTTCCAGTTTGAGCATGCGAAGCCGAAAGAGCCATCTATGCCAGACATTGTTTTACCGACTGGCATGGATGAAAAACAAGAAGAACAACTGGCTGTGAAACAGCCAGCACAACTGTGGCAACCGCCGAAACAAGAATGGCAACCACCACAGTCGCTCGTAAGGGAAGAACAAAGTTGGCAGCCATCTACTAAACCGATAATGGAAGAACCAATTCAAAAAGAGAAATCGTGGAACAGTAACGATGAAGACTTTGAATTAGAGGAATTGGAAGAAGAAGTTCAGGAAATAGAAGAGATTGAAATGAACGGTAATGACTTACCACCGCTTTATCCAATTGGACAAATGCACGGAACATATATTTTCGCTCAAAATGATAAAGGCTTATATATGATTGACCAACATGCCGCGCAGGAACGTATTAATTATGAATACTTCCGGGATAAGGTAGGAAGGGTAGCGCAAGAAGTACAAGAACTACTTGTACCATACCGTATTGACCTATCTCTTACTGAATTTTTACGTGTCGAAGAGCAACTAGAAGAACTGAAAAAAGTTGGACTATTCTTGGAGCAATTCGGCCATCAATCCTTTATCGTCCGCTCGCATCCAACGTGGTTCCCAAAAGGTCAAGAAACAGAAATTATCGACGAAATGATGGAACAAGTTGTCAAACTAAAAAAAGTGGATATTAAAAAGTTACGTGAAGAAGCAGCCATCATGATGAGCTGTAAAGCATCCATTAAAGCAAATCAATATTTAACGAACGATCAAATATTTGCTTTACTGGAAGAACTACGTACAACAACAAACCCATATACATGCCCGCACGGAAGACCGATTCTTGTGCATCATTCTACTTATGAGTTGGAGAAGATGTTTAAGAGGGTTATGTAGGGATACTGTTCATAGAGAAAAAATGGTTTCTTGTTATTTTAATAAAATATAGAGTGAAATAAAAAGGAGCGATAGTAATAAGTCGCTCCTTTTTAATATAATTCTTTTCCAACTATATTTTTAAAAAACATTTATAAACTAGAGATAACCAGATAAGCTCAACCTATTTGTACTTTATATGTGTTTTCTCAATTTTTTTGTAAGGAAAGAGGCTTTTAATTTACAGATTTATCAGAATTATGTAGAGTGTAGATAAAACTATAAAATGGGGTGTTCTTTATGTGTACGAGTTTGACATTACAGACAAAAAACGGTCAGCATCTTTTTGCAAGAACGATGGACTTCACATTAGATTTGAATCAAGAAGTAATAATCATTCCTCGACATTATCAGTGGAATAATATAACTGGTGAAATCATTAATACGAAACATGCTACGGTCGGAATGGGAATTAATCATCAAGGAAGGATCATTATGGCGGACGGAGTAAATGAAGCAGGTATGACATGTGCAACACTATATTTTCCAGGATTCGCTACTTATAGTCAAAGCATAGATGACAACAAGACGAATCTGGCTCCATTTGATTTTGTGACTTGGAGTCTGACACAATTCAATTCTGTCAAAGAGTTAAAGAAATCTGTGGATAGCCTTACCTTTTTGGATATACCATTACCGGATTTAGGACTTACGCCACCACTACATTGGATTTTAGCGGATAAATGGGGAGATTGCATTGTACTGGAGCCGACAAATGAAGGATTAAAAATGTATGATAACCCACTAGGAGTGATGACGAATAGTCCGGAGTTTAATTGGCATTTGCAAAATTTAAGACAATATATTGGCCTTAAATCGCAGCCATTCGCGCCAACTGAGTGGAGTAACTTACCATTAAGTGCTTTTGGTCAGGGCTCAGGTTCAATGGGACTTCCAGGGGATTTCACCCCGCCATCAAGGTTTGTGCGAGCAGCATATGGCAAACAAAACATTCAAGGTATAGATAGTGAAGAAGAGGGAGTATCGGCCCTATTTCATATTTTATCAAATTGCGAGGTTCCTAAAGGCGGAGTAATAACAGAAGAAGGCGCGTTAGATAATACCATATATACAAGCGTAATGTGTATGGAGTCCGGAACATATTATTATCATACCTACGATTGTAGACAAATTATAGCCATTCATTTATTTCATGAAAATTTAGATACAGATGAGATTAAAGCTTATCCGTTCCAACGGAAACAAAAAATATTTTATGAAAACTAAGTAGCTTTGAAACAACTTTTAGTAAATTTTTAAATATATAATAGAGCAATAATGGCCAATATAATTGTTGGGTGCTTCTTTAACTTTGTGATTTATCATAAATTTACTCCTTTCTTCAATTACGCCAACGAGTAGATTTATGCTGGTAGGAGCATTGGCTAAGAAATTTATTTTTAATTAAACTAGTTTTTATTTTTTCTAGAGGGGCCATTAAAGTGCTACTAGGTAAAATAAATATGGGCGTACTTTATTTATAAATAGTAAAGAACAAAAAGGGTATGGAAACTATCCATACCTTTTTTGTTCTTCTATTATCTATGTATAAAAAAGCGCTGTATATCAGCACTTTTTAAAAGTACATGAGTTGTATAAGAAAAATTTATTTATTACCTATAACTATGCAAGGTCTAATATAGATTCTTATTCGATTAATTGTTATAAGGGCCTATAAGGTTATTTGTTTTTATTATTATTAATTTTTTCCGTATATAACACCTGTTCTTTATAGTGTTTTTTAATTGGGAAAGTATGTGTACCAGAGCCATTTTTGAAAGTTTTATTGATGGGGTTTTTTAGCGGGATTGTTGTAGTTTCAGTAAATTCATATGGGTAGTTTATTTTAGATTTATCTTCAAACATGAAAATGCCTCCTTTTAGGATTTCCTGAATTCTTTACTATAACATGATATGCATATAGATTTTTTTTGGACTAGTTATTTATAGAGGTTAATGGAATTAAATTACGTAACTACTGAAATATTTCAAAGGAAAACAATGTGAGAAATATATGATAATGCTTCTTTTATTTATTAGGGAAGGGAATAATGCATATATATTCGTTATAAATTGTTTTTATAATATGGGTTTATATAGACTTTTCCTGATAATATAATGCAGGAGATTATAGTGTTATTAGGTTATTAGGAACATTTAATGCTGTTTCATAACTGAAAGGAAATTGAAAAAAAACTGAAACTTTTCTCATAAAAATTCAATCTAACTTGAAAAATGAAAGGAAAATGAAATTTTCCAAAAGATATTCTTTGTTAAGATAAAAAGCATACATACAAAAAGTATTGACATATCTTAAAAATGTATTTTCAAGATATAGTGGGGGAAAAGATGAGAGTAGAAAAACAATTAATAAAAAAGATGTATTATGAAACATTCCTAATGGAGAATGAAACAAAACCACCTATTGATGTACTTGGAGAAGCTTATGTAAACGAAGAAAGAAATGAGATTTCTGATGGATCTTACATTCGTTTTGCACAAGGTGAATTTTATTATCGCCATCAAGATTTTGAAGCAGCTATTTTTAAATGGGAAAAAGTTAATAATGAATTAGCACCATGGGCACAAAAAAATATTGCCGATGCTTATTTCGAGCTTAATCAATTACCAGTTGCTGAAAATGTTTATACGTCCATTACTACTGATAATATAATATTGATGACGGAGATTAGATTACAATTACTTTCTCTTTACATAGAGCAAAATAATTTTGACTCTGCTTTCGCTGTTATTAAAGAAGCAGTTTCTTTAAATCCGGATTATCCAAATGTCACAAAAATTGCCCGTTCCTTTTATGAGGAGCAGCAAGATTTTGATAGTGCAGTAGAGCTTGCTGTGAATGAGTTAATTCGAACAGAATCTTATCCGTGGTTTGAGGTTTTAAAAGGATATATCGATAAAAGATTTACTAAACATATTTCACCAGATTATTTTTATGAAGTATTAGTTACGTTAAATAATGTAGATCAAGTACAATTTACGCAAATGGTTTCATCACTTTGGAATAGTTATAAAAACGAACAAAATTACTTATCATGGCTTAACACAATAAATGAATTTTTCTTACATATTGAAATACATTCGTCCGATATATGGGACAAAATTTCTTCTCTTTACGAAGGAACGTACTTTGAATTAATTCAAGGTCAATATATGCTTAAACAATTGCACGATATCATTCCAAACTTGTTAACAAATTGGTTAAAGGTTGTCAATCCATCTTATGCTGTATTTCCATCTGCAGCTGTATTGGCATGGGATGAGATTTTCCCTTCCGAAATAGATTCAGCAAATATAAAACATGCTGAAAACCTGTTGTTATATTCTATTAATCATGTGGATGGCTTAGAGTATAGTTTGCATCTTTTTGAATCTATTACAGAGTGGGCACAAAAACATAATATAGAAATGGGTCACCGATTTAGATGGTTAGTTGGCGAGCTCGCAGATTTAAGCACAAATCGCATTTTAGTAACGGGAACTTCAGGAAACGGAAAAACTACATTTATTAACTCTATAATAGGAGAAAATATATTAGAAAAATCAATTTCAAATGTAGTAGTTTTAAAAAATGATGCGCATACAGAAATTAACGCCATAACAGACTCAGCAATTACAACAACGGAAGATGTCTCTGATTACCATAATATGATGTCTCAGCACCATCAAACATATAGAGATAGAGCATGTGTTGAATTTAAATTACCATGCAGATTTTTAAGTGAAAATAAACTTACATTTGTAGTTACACCTGGATTTAATAGGAATAACGATACTAGAGATGAGGTATTCGAATATTTAAATTCTGTAGACGAATTACTATTCGTATTGAATGCGGATTCACCTTTTACTGACAAAGAACGTGATATTCTATTAAGCATTCAAGAACATACACCAAATTTACAAATTCATTTCTTATTAAATAAAATCGATAACATTTACAGTGATGCAGAAGTGAAAAGAGTATTACATGATACGCAAGCGAGAATAAACACATATTTCCCGCATGCGAGAATTTTCCCTTACTCTTCGTTATATACAAGTAGTCAACAATTAAATGATTTAACTGAGTTTATTCATTTTAACTTTAATCATAAAAATGTCGATGCAGAACGTACGGAAAAGCTATTGTTTTTCATTCGAAAAACAATTACATATCTATTGGATAAACGCGTTGAGAAAGAAAACAATTTAGTGGATTCTATTCATTGGAATGAAGATATGCTAGTGAAACTAAATGGTAGCAGTAATAATCTTACTACTTTTGAGAAGGAAAAAATTCATTTCATTACACAGTCATATCGTACAATGAAAACGGAAATTACGAATGAACTTACTGAAAATATTCCGAAGATATTACAGAGTTGTTCAGATTTAATTAGTGAAGAAAGCGATTTCGGGCACATTGATACGGAACTAAATAAAGCGATGAATGAAAGAGTACATAAATATTTAGAACAAACTGTATTACCTAATTTTGCTCTTTCTATGAAAAATTGGATTGCGATTTCTAATAATGAGCTCCTTCAAAGTCAATCGTACTTAGAAGAACTTAGTGAAGGACTTAATTCTTTATTTGGAGAAAATCGAATACAGTTAGAATGTGATTTTAAAGTGCTTGATGACTGGCGCAGAGATACTGACAGAATGACGACTAGAATACAAATGGATGAAGTAAATATTTTACGTCGCTTTACGCCAGCACAATTTTTACTGAAAAGTGCCGGTAAATTATTTGGAGTTCTTCCTAAAAACAAAGGTATGCTATATAACAAATACAAACAGTATGTAGAAAATGAAGATTATACCGAGGTAACGGCTTCTATTATGAAGAAATTTTTCTTGCAATTTGAGCTATTTGAAAACACGCAAGAGCGGGATATTAACATATTCTTTAGGAATCCATTTAACTCCTTGAAACAAGCTGTAGAAAACACTCATTTAGAAATACAAGAAAAACAAGAGATGTTACATAAGATGAAATCACAACCTGAAGTTTATCATGATTCTATCATGCTCTTTGAATTGAGATTACGTCAATGTGAAGTAATTTTAAATATAGGTGATGATCATACCTATACAGATGTAACTTTAGAAACAAGCGTAGAATAAAAGTAAAATATACGAGGTTTTTATATGACATTGCATCATATGTTATACGATAGTAAAAGGGAGCAACTTATTACAGTTGCTCCCTTTCATATTTAGATTATTTTTCAGTCTCTTTAATTTTAGTTTGTACTTCGCCAGTTTTAATTTTATTACTTTCTGAGAAACGTAATAAATCGCCTTCAATAATTTTGTCAGACATTCGTAATTCATTTTGTGCACGGTTAATGAGTGCTCGTGCTTCTTTTTTTGGTAAATCTACAATTTCACCTGTTATGCGGTCATAGAAAGTGTTGTTTGTGTATGCATACTTGTTTGTAATAAAGCTACCATCACGTAAAACAACAAAACCGGTATATTCATCTGAAAACATATCATGACCAAAACGAATATCGTTCGTAGTATCAATCCCAAGTAAGTTTAGAATAGTAGGTTTTATATCGATTTGTCCCGTAGGTTTTGAAATCGTTTGACCTTCTGTTTGGCCAGGCATATGAATATATAAAGGTGTGCGTTGTAAATTTAAAGTATCAAATTCTGTTATTTGATCTTTTTCTAAAAACTGTGCCATTGCACGATTGTGTTTTTCAGAAATACCATAATGATCACCATACAACACAATAATAGAATCATCATACATTCCCTCGGCTTTTAAACGCTCAATAAATTTTTTAATTGATTCGTCTAAGTAACGTGCTGTTACGATATAACGATCAAATACGCCATTACCAGAGTTGTATGGTTCAATGAATTTTGTATCTTCATCATAAGTAAATGGATAATGGTTCGTTAAAGTAAGGAAACGAGCGTAAAATGGTTGGTCAACAGTTTTTAATATATCTACTGATTGATCAAAGTATTCGATATCTTTTAATCCCCAATTTAAATTTGTTTCGGGCGTAATTTTGTAATCAAGTTCATTATAGTAACGATCATAACCGAGAGCAGAGTACATAATGTTACGATTCCAAAATGTTGCGTTATTCGCATGGAATACAGAAGTGAAATAACCTTGCTGACGTAAAATCTCTGGAGTCGCAGTATAATCATTGTTACCGTGCGTGAAAAATACAGATCCTCGATTTAATGGATACAGCGACGTATCGATTAGAAATTCAGAATCGGACGTTTTTCCTTGCCCAGTTTGGTGGAAAAAGTTATCGAAGTAATAGCTTTCATTGATGAATTCATTCAAGAATGGTGTAACTTCTTGACCGTTAACTGATGCGCCTATTAAAAAGGTTTGCAGAGATTCAAGAGTGACAACAATTACGTTTTTTCCTTTCGCTGCACCAAACATGTTAGGGTTTGGCTCACTTTGGTTTGCCTTTACGTAGTTTTCAGTTTCTTGTAATTTACTACTATCAGCAAGTGCTTTTTGTGATCCTGCTTTTACTTGCAGTGTTAAATCATATATTTGATGAGTGTATAGTCCTAAATTTTTAACAAGCATGACTCGGTCGAATGATCTCGTTAATAGTTCAGGGCGCTCTTTTTCTGCAAGGTGTAGATTCGCAAAAAATACACCAATCGTTAAGAGAAAATATACGAAGCGTGCCGGATGAGTTACACGTCCGGTTTGGAAGACTAGTGCCTTCTTCTTTAACAAAATAAAGAAGAAAATAATGTCTACGAATGCGAGAATAATTTTGTAGTTCAATATTTCTATAATACTGCCGCCTAATTGGCCAAAGTTTGATGTTTGTCCAAGTACTGGTAACGTAACGAAATCACTATAAAAATCATAGAACATTACATTCCCAACAAGTACGATTGTTAATAAGAGATTAATACATAGCGCTATATAATTTCGCTTTTCACCGGTTGCAAATAATGCTAATCCGACAAAAGCTAATGATGCAGCGAGAGGGCTAATAAACAAAATAAGCTCTTGTGTAGAAGACTCAATTTTTAAATCAAAACTGAATCTTGTAATAAGATATGTTTTTAACCATACTGTTAACGCAATTATTAAAACAAAGCTTATATTTTGCATTTGTAAATTAATTTTATTTTTCATTTTTACACCTTCTTTATACGATTTATTTAACTTGTGTTATATATTATATTTTCATAACTATTAGAGTGTAATGAACCATTTAATGGTTTCTAAAGGTAACAATATGAAGTATTCATATACGTACAATAGGGAATTTTAAAGCGCAAATCTATTTTTGGAAATAGAACAGAAAAAGTCATAGTTGTAGTAAAAAATACTTATAGACATCCTAACATATTAAACACTATAGTGATGTTACAAAATATCGAACAAATGAAAGTGGAAATGAATAGAGGCTTTTAAAACTGTTGACATTCAATTTGTTAGAATTGAATGTCGATAGTTTTACCATACATAGTTATGTTAAATATGTATCTCGTAAAATCCCGATTTTTGGTGGGATAATCATTAGCGGGGGAAGGACAAGGTACATAAATAAAGCGTTATGGAAGTTAAAATATTTGATTGCTATCTTAATGAAAGAAATTAAATATGAGATAAATATTTTCCAACATATAACCCACTTGCAGCAGCTTGAGATAATGAATGAGTGACGCCTGAACAATCTCCAACTAAAAATAGTCCATGCACACTTGTTTCAAAATGGTTATTTATTTTTATCGTAGGAGCATAGAATTTTCCGTCAATTCCATATAATAAAGTATCTTTATCGATCGGTTCTTGGATGAATTGTTCTAAACGTAATAAAAATTCTTTAAGCCCTTCAATATATAATGGAGGAATTTCTGTATGCAAATCGCCATAATCTCCTTGTAGTGTAGGCTGTATACGGTTATGTTTCATGCCTTTCTCTGTTGTAGGTTGTTTATTTAGTAAGTCCTCTAAGCGCTGTATAACAATTCGATCTCGTCCTTGGTTAATGCTTTTAATAATTGAACTTGCGTATACATTTGCTTCTTTGAGAGTTGAAAAATAGCGCGGGATAAATAAAGTGAAATTTAAGTTAGGTGTGCCAGTTCCTTCCTCTCGAAAATTTTGACCGTCAGGCATAACTAAACCTTCTTCGTACTTTCTAATGATGCGTCCTTTCGGATTCATACAGTACGTAGTTGCTGTGAATTGTTCATGCTCATAAGAAAGTTTTGTCTCAAATGTATCTTTTAATATAGAACGTAATTGGTGTTCTTTCATCTCTACTCTAATACCTAAATCTACACGAGTTTGTTCCTGAGAAATATTTAGAGAAGTGCACATTTCTTTTAACCAATCCGCTCCGGAACGCCCAGTTGCAAACACTAGTTGCTTAGATTGAACTATTCCTTCATTTGTCTCTATTGTAAAATGATCTTTCTGTTTCATAATATGTTGTACATCTATATGAAATTGAATATTTATTTTCGTAAGTAAAAATTCATAGAGCTGCTGAAAAATGTCACTTGAAAGGGTAGTACCAAGATGTCTTACTTCTGTTGTTAGCATTTGTAAACCACACGTTTCAGCTCTCTTATTGAGATTTGGATTTTCTGTAGAGTATTTTGAAACAGAACTTCCTCCGAACTGACATAGAATTTCATCTACTTCAGCCATGAGTTGAATAAAGCTTTCTTTACCGACTTTTTGCTCAAGTTCTCCGCCAAATCCGTTTGTATAATTAAATTTCCCTTCAGATTTTCCTAAACCGCCAAACCCAAAATATTTATCACATGTAGTACAAGTACACACTTTTCCTTCGTCTAAAGGACAATGGCGATCTTCTAGCGCTTTACCTTTATCAAGAATTAAAACCTTTTTGTTACTTTTAGCCAGTGAATAAGCCATAAAAATGCTACTTACTCCAGCACCGATAATTGTAACGTCATACATATTTTTCCACCTGCTAACGAATAGTTTGTTTTTATTTTTCTAGTGTATAACAATTTTATGAAGTTAAGAAATAGCTTTTATTAATAAAGAGGGAGTTTTTGAACTTGATGCTTTTTTAATTTCTCGGAGTGGTGGGATAAATACAAATGTTTTTATTTGAAAGAAGAAATAGTTTTAAATAATCACTATGTCATATGATTAATAAAATCTAACATATAAAGAAACAGACCTTTCAAGTGAAGAGGTCTGTTAATGATTTCAAATGTTATTTAGCAAACAGATGGTTACCAATTACTGCTACTGTTTGACGTGTCGTAATCCATTTGTCTGTTGATGTTTTTGGATTATAGAAATAAAGCCAATCAGAATGTATGCCATTTGTGGAGATAGCTTCTTCTACTGCCATTTTTGCTTCTGGGCTTGCAGGCTGATTAATTCTTCCATCTGTAACAGGAGTAAAGGCATATCCGTATTTAATAGGTTCATAAATAACGCCTGTTATTGTATTTGGAAAACCTTTTGTGTTTACACGATTTAGTATAACTTTTGCTACAGCTACTTTACCTTTATAGGATTCGCCACCTGCTTCAGCGGTAACTAAGCGTGCCATTAAGTCTTTTTCTTTTTCTGAAATGCTTGAGTTAATTTTTAAATGTTGTCCTGTATAAAGCTTGTTTCCGGCTGTATTGTTAATTTGTTTTATAGATTGAACGGTAACATTGTAACGCTTTGCTATCGTTTCTAATGAATCTCCCTGTTGTACTTGATAAATAATTTGTCTAGAAATGTTCGCAGGTTTGGGTTTGGCATTTTGACGACCGGTGATTTCATTTGAGTTCGTGGCCCCTGGAATATTTAACTGTTCACCAATAAAGGTTTGATCGTTTCCTTTATTATTAGCCTGTTTAATGGATTGTATTGAAACCCCGTATTGTTTACTAATGCCCCAAAGTGTATCATTCTTTTTTACTGTATGAATGGTAGATGCTTCAGCTGTACTTTGATGACATACGAATGTAATTGCAGCTGCAGATATAGGGATTATATGTTTTATTTTTAATAATTTCATTGTAAATCCTCCTAGCAAAAATAAGGTGAAATTGTTAAGTAATATAGTTCAGAATGTCTATACATAATATTTTAATATAAGTATATTAGCACGTATAAAATAAATAATCATCATAAGTTTCTTATTTATGTAGTGTAGAGTCCGAATATGAAATATTGCATATGAAAATACATTGAAGTTCATATTGCTGATTACTATAATCTATTTAGTAGAAAGGGAATATGTTATATAAATAAAATCATTATAGATTAATATAATGATTACATATTATTAATAGGAGGAGTGATGTAATGAATATATTTAAAAGAATATCTGTTTCAGCTGTAATTATTTCAATATTTTTAGGAATAGGGGACACGGTCAATAGTGTAAAGGCTGATTCTATAGAACAGCAGAGTAAATTAGGGATAGAACAAGAAACAGATAAGCAAATCATTGTAAAATTCAATGCGGATTTGAAATTACCATATGAAGATGGTATTGAAAAACAGATACAAGCTCAAGCAAGTGATAAAGCACTAGAAGATCTTTTGGTAGAATATCCAGATGTAACATTCACTCGTTTATTCACATCTGTAAGTCCAGAAGAAATACAAGACCTTGAAGTGAAAGCACCCAATAATGTATCTACAAGTTTATTAAACTACTATATTCTTCAAACTCAAAATGGTGAGCAGAAAGAGGAACTAGTAGATAAGTTAAAGACATCTTCTTTAATAGAAGATGTGTATATGCAGAAGCAAGAAAAAATAACGCCACCGGAAGTGCAAATATCAAGTGTAGCTCTTAGTCCTAATAACAATCCTAGATTTAAACAACAAGGTTATCTTGAAGCAGCACCATACGGTATTAATGCGCCTTTCGCCTGGGGAGTTCAAGGCGGTAATGGAAATGGTATAACTTTTGTTGATATGGAATATGGATGGCTATTAAATCATGAGGATTTAGTACATCAAAATATTGAATTAATGTCTGGAAGAAATATAGATCAGCATGTTGGACATGGGACCTCTGTACTAGGAATTGTATCCTCCGAAGATAATGAAGTGGGGAATATTGGGATTGCGCCAAAAGCGAAAGCGAAAGTGATTTCTCAAATAAGAGATAACGGACAATATAATACAGCTGATGCGATATTAAGTGCTGTAAATCATTTAGAAGCTGGGGATGTTTTATTATTAGAGGCACAAGCTTCCTTTGATGGATATGGTGATAAATATTTACCTGTTGAAGTACAACCAGATATCTTTGATGCAATTCGTGCTGGTACAGATAAAGGTGTTGTAATTATAGAGGCTGGAGCAAATGGGTGGAATGATTTAGATCAATTTAAAGATAGAAATGGCAAACAAGTCTTAAATCGTAATAGTAAAGAATTTAAAGATTCAGGTGCAATTATGGTAGGAGCGGGCTCTTCATCTTTCCCTCATGAGCGTATGTGGTTTTCAAATTATGGAAGTCGGATTGATGTGTACGGGTGGGGAGAAAATGTAGATACAACTACAGCCGAGCAAAGTAGAAGTGCTGTAAATCTTTATACTACAAGCTTTAGTGGAACATCTAGTGCGTCGCCAATTATTGCTGGGGCAGCGACTTTAGTACAAAGCATTGCTAAAAAAAATTTAGGACAACCGTATAGACCAAGTGAATTAAGAACGATATTAAGTAACCATAACACTGGAACGAAATCTAAAAATCCATATGCAGATAAAATTGGTGTTTTACCAGATTTGAAGTCTATACTAGTAAACTTAGGGTATGAACAAAGAGAACTGAACGGTGGGAATGAGTTACAAGTAACAGAAAATGAACCAAATAATGAACCTAGACAGGCAAATAAAGTTAACTTTCATACACCAATGAAAGGAACACTACATAATCGTGATAAGGTAGATGTATTTACTTTCCAAATTGACTCACCAGAAAATATTAATATTTCTCTACTAAATGAACAAAACATTGGAATGACATGGGTACTTCATCATGAATCAGATTTAAACAACTATGTAGCATATGGTGAAAATGAAGGGAATGTAGTTAAAGAAACTTATAATGCAAAGCCAGGTAAATATTATTTATATGTTTATAAGTATGAGAATAAAGATGGTTCATATATATTGAATATAAAATAAACGAAAGGAACTTCAGATGAAGTTCCTTTAAATTTTTCTAATTCAGTATATGTGAATGATTTTTTAACTTTACTTCTATGCAATATTTCATATTGATGAAATGTTATTTATTTTTTACTCACCAGATTATATTATATTCAATAAGTTTGATATAAAACAGAAAAAGGAGGAATAATAATGAGCAATAAGAAGTTTATTTTGAAATTATTCATATGTAGTATGATATTTATCACATCTGTATTTGCTTTACACGATAAGCAAGTCGTTGCAGCTAGCTCTGTTATTGAACTTGAAAATTGGTCAAAATGGATGCAACCTATACCTGATAACATCCCGTTAGCACGAATTTCAATTCCAGGAACACATGATAGTGGTACGTTTAAATTACAAAATCCAATAAAGCAAGTATGGGGAATGACGCAAGAGTATGATTTTCGTTATCAAATGGATCATGGAGCTCGCATTTTTGATATAAGAGGCCGTTTAACAGATGATAATACGATAGTTCTTCATCATGGGCCATTATATCTTTATGTAACACTGCATGAATTCATAAACGAAGCGAAACAATTTTTAAAAGATAACCCAAGTGAAACAATTATTATGTCTTTAAAAAAAGAGTATGAGGATATGAAAGGGGCAGAAGGTTCATTTAGTAATACGTTTGAAAAAAATTATTTTGTTGATCCTATCTTTTTAAAAACAGAAGGAAATATAAAACTTGGAGATGCTCGAGGGAAAATTGTACTACTAAAAAGATATAGTGGTAGTAATGAATCTGGAGGATATAATAATTTTTATTGGCCAGATAATGAGACGTTTACGACAACTGTAAATCAAAATGTAAATGTAACAGTACAAGATAAATATAAAGTGAGTTATGATGTGAAAGTAAAATCTATTAAAGATACGATCAAGGAAACGATGAACAATAGTGAGGATTTAAATCATCTATATGTTAATTTTACAAGCTTGTCTTCTGGTGGTACAGCATGGAATAGCCCATATTATTATGCCTCTTATATAAATCCCGAAATTGCGGCATATATTAAACAAGAGAATCCAAAAAGAGTTGGTTGGGTGATCCAAGATTATGTTAGTGATAAGTGGTCACCGATTCTCTATCAAGAAGTTATAAGAACTAATAAGTCACTTTAATTTTCACCATAATTTCATAGAAACAATGTAACGCTATTAAAAGTCTTGTGGAATTCCCATAAGACTTTTTAGTATTGGATATTATGAGAATCAAAGTTCTTTGAATAGGTTTATATAGTTAATATAATAATTTAATGCAGTTATAAAATCGACACAAAAAAATGTCGATAAATGTCGAATGTTATTGTAATATAAAACATATAAGTATAATATACAGATGAGGTGGAATTGTTGTCTTTTATTAAAAATAGTAAAATTGGAACGAAATTAAATGTGTTAGTCATTATATCGAGTTTGGCTTGTATCATGTTATCTTCTCTAGGGTTTTTAGGGCTTCAAAAAGGTGAAAATACATCTTCTAGTATGTATGACGAAAGGCTATTACCAATTGAATGGATAGGAACTGTAGAATCAAATTTTTACCATGTTAATATGAATTTTATGGAGATTATGATATCGAAAGATGAAAAAAGAATGAAAGAACTAATAACAGAAATGGATAAGACTAGGAAAGAAAATGATGAGTTATTAAAACAATTTGAAACTAGAATTAGTTCTCATAAAGAAAAGGGCTTGTATAATGCATTTCAAAGTCAATTCAAAGATTTAAGAATACAAATGAAGAAAGCACAGGATTTGGGACTGACTAATAATGAAGAAGCTTATAGCTATTATTTAAAAGAAATTGAGCCTAATATGGGAAAAACAATTCAGTCTATCCGTGAACTTATTTTATATAATAATACCGCGGCTGAACAACTACAAAAAGAGAATATCAATAGTGTGAAAAATACAATAATAACATTTGTAATTATTTCATGTGTTGGAATCATAATAATTATTTTTATTGGTTTTATAATAAAAAATACTATAAAAAAACCAATTGTATTATTACAAAAAGATATGGAACGAGTATCTGCTGGAGATTTAACAATTCGAACTTCTTATAAATCCGAGAACGAATTAGGCCATATTGTACAATCCTTTAATAGTATGTTAGATAACTTGCAACAATTAGTCGGTCAGGTGAAGGTTACAGCAAAAGAAGTGATTATTTCAACTGAAAATATGTTACAAGAGACAAAAACGGCAGCACATATATCAAACGAGGTTGTTCGAACTACTTCTGAAATAAATAAAGAAATAGAGGGACAGGTGACTAGTATTCAAGAAAGTTCAACTGCGATGGAAGAAATTGCAACTGGAGTTCAAACAGTAGCTGAATCTTCAGCGATGGTTGCTGAAGTTGCTGTTGCAACAATAGACCAAGCAAATTCTGGTAGTGAAGTTATAAAACAATCTATTCGTCAAATGAATAGTGTGAATGAAGTTGTCGAAGAAACTTCTAAGGTCATTGATAGACTTGTTACACGTACACAACAAATTGAAGAAGCGCTAGATATTATTACTAATATTGCAGAACAAACGAATTTACTGGCCTTAAATGCTGCAATTGAGGCGGCACGCGCCGGAGAAAATGGAAAAGGATTTGCAGTAGTTGCAGCTGAAGTAAGAGGTCTGGCTGAGAAATCTAAAACGTCTGTAAATGATATAAATAATTTATTACATTTTATACATCAAGATACACAGGATACAGTTCATGTAATGAAAAAAGGTCAACAACAGGCTAGTGGTGGTAAAGAAGCAGCATATAAGGCAGAACTCGCATTTTCATCTATTATGCAAGATATTAATAGAATAACGTCCCAAATTCAAGAAGTGTCTGCTGCCACAGAAGAAATGTCTGCTGGGACAGAAGAAGTGAATGCCTCTTTATCAATAGTCTCTGAAACTGCAACACAAGTCTCGCAAGAAACGAATCGAACGGTACAATCAATTCAAGCACAAGCCACATTGATTCAAGAAATAACGACGAAATCTAATGAAATGAAAAAGAAAGTCGAAAATTTAGAAATGCTAATTTCACAATTCATTATTGAAGAATAAGTTTGTTAACATTTATCAGTAGTATAAACTTTAAGATACTCAATATAGTGCTGCGTTGCACAATTTGAAAAAGGACCTTTATAGGTTCTTTTTTTGTAAATGGTGTGAATGCTATGTTTAATTATAGTGAAAAACAGAAATTTATTATATAATAATCATTTAAATTTGTACCTATAAATTTTATATGTAATAATGAATTTGATTTATTCTAATGAAATGGAGATATATACTATGAAGTTTCCACATGATTTTTTATTCGGAGCTGCTTCAGCTTCTTATCAAGTAGAAGGTGCATGGAATGAGGATGGAAAAGGTGTTACGAATTGGGATGAGTTTTCAAAAATTCCTGGCAAAACATACAATGGAACAAATGGTGATGTAGCGGTTGATCATTATCATCGATATAAGGAAGATGTTCGTTTAATGGCTGAGATGGGATTGGAATCGTATCGTTTTTCGATTTCTTGGGCGAGAATATTGCCGAATGGAGATGGAGAGGTAAATGAAAAAGGCATTAAATTTTATAACAATTTAATTGATGAATGTTTAAAGTACGGGATTGTACCGTTTGTCACTTTATATCATTGGGATCTACCATTACCGTTAGAAAAGGATGGTGGGTGGACGAATAAACGAACAGCAGATGCTTTTGTAAAGTATGCCGAAATTTGCTTTAAAGCATTTGGTGATAGAGTGAAACATTGGATTACTTTTAATGAAACAGTAATGTTTTGTGGATTAGGCTATTTAAAAGGTGCACATCCACCAGGGATAAAAAATGATGTTCCAAAGTATTTTCAAGCGACTCATTATGTATTTTATGCACATGCGAAAACAGTTGCGGTGTACAAGCAGCTGAAACAATATGGGGAGATTGGGATTACACATGTTTTCTTACCTGCTTATAGTGTGGATGATGAAAAAGAAAATATACTAGCAGCAAATCATGCGAATGAATATGAAACGTATTGGTATTATGATCCAGTTTTAAAAGGTGAGTATCCACCTTATGTTGTTCAACAATTAAAGGAAAAAGGGTGGACTCCTAATTGGACGGTTGAAGAATTAGAAATCATTAAACAAAATGCCGAAAAGAATGATTTTATTGGCTTGAATTATTATCAACCAATACGAGTAGAAAGATACGATATGGATATAAAGAGCGATGAGCATTCTCGAGAAAACTCAACACTTGCTCCAGGTAATCCTTCTTTTGATGGTTTTTATCGCACAGTAAAAATGGATGATAAAACATATACAAAATGGGGATGGGAAATATCTCCCGAAGGTTTCTTAGATGGATTGCATATGTTGAAAGAGCGTTACGGTGACATAAAGATGTATGTAACGGAAAATGGACTTGGTGATGAAGATCCAATCATTGAAGGAGAAGTTGTAGATGTTCCGAGAATTAAATTTATTGAAGAGCATTTAAAAGTAATAAAGCGTGCAATTGAAGAGGGAATCAATTTAAAAGGTTATTATGCATGGTCAGTGATTGATTTATTAAGTTGGTTAAATGGGTATAAAAAGCAATATGGCTTTATTTTTGTCGATCATAATGATAACTTAAAACGTAAGAAAAAACTTTCGTTTCATTGGTATAAACATGTGATCGAAACGAGAGGAGAAGAGTTATAACAGATAAAAGAGTATTTTAGGAGAAAGTGTATGAGTGCAAAGTATAAACAAATTGCAGATGTGTTAGAGCAAAACATTAGAGATGGGCTTTTTAATGAAACGAAAAAACTACCTACAGAAGAAGCTTTGATGAATCGGTTTGAAGTAAGCCGTAATACGATACGTAAAGTAATTAGTCAGCTTGTAAATAGAGGTTATATTTTTCAAGTGCAAGGTAGTGGTATGTTTTTACGTGAAACTTCTGTAACAGATTACATTAATTTAGGAAGTTTACGTGGATTAACGAAAAATCTCGTTTCGCAAAATATTGAAACGAAAGTGTTAGAGCTTGAAGTAATAGATGCGGACGAAGATATAGCAAAGCGGATGCAATGCGAAGCTGGAATTAGGATATATTTTTTGAAGCGTTTAAGAATTGTAGATGGTAAACCATTCTCTATTGAAGTAAGTTATTTCAAAAAGGATATTATTCCATATTTGAATAAAGAAATAGCATTAAGCTCTGTATACAGTTATTTCATTGAAGATTTACAATTAAATATTGGCTTTGCCGATAAATTTATTAGTTGTGAAAAAGTAAATAAAGAAAACGCGCAACTGTTAGAATTAAATGAAGGTGATCCGGCGCTTCTTATTGAAAATACAGTATGTCTTGTAAACGGGACAATTTTCGAGTTATCTCAATCGATGTTTCATTATGAAAAGACTAAACTTTTAAATCGAATTAATTTCAAATAAAAATAGAAAATAATTTATCGTGTGAAAAGCAACTGAGTCCAAAGTGATCAGTTGCTTTTTATTTTTTAAAGTGGATGAGCAAAAAAACACAAAAGTGGTTGGTCCGTTTTTTGTAAACATCTATTATGATAAGAGAAGAAAGGTAGTATGTTATTAAAGTTTTAAAGAGGAAGTTCTTTATTAAAATAGATTGTCTTTAGAGAGGTGAAAATACAATGATTTTTGCAATTTCACTAGTGGTTATTATTGTAATTGGATCCCTGTTTGGGACCGTGTTAGTTGCACGAAATGTGGAGGAGAATTACGGCAAGTCTACAAAGAGAAATGTGAAAAACTTATCAACTATTTATATTCTTCTTCTTTTCGTACTACTTGTTGGGGTAACGTGGTATGCGGTAGTGATTTAATAGTTTTGAAAGAAAAAAGTTAATATTGTATATGATGGAGGAGTATGATTTTGATAAAAAATGAACGCCACGTTTTAATTGTTTTTCCGCATCCAGATGATGAGTCATATTGCGTGGCAGGTACAATTTTAGCTTATGCGCAGCGAAATGTTCCTCTTACTTATGTTTGCTTAACGTTAGGTGAAATGGGGAGAACGATGGGGAATCCTCCTTTTGCAACACGTGAATCATTAAATGTTATAAGAGAGACGGAACTAAAGAGGGCTACAAATATTTTAGGGATTAAAGATTTACGTATGATGGGATATCGTGATAAAACTCTTGAATTTGAAACTCCCGGAGAGTTAAGACGTGTATTACAAAAATGTGTAGAAGAAGTGAATCCTTCGTTAGTTATTTCTTTTTATCCGGGATATGCGGTTCATCCAGATCATGATGCAACAGGAGAAGCGGTAGCAGAGGCGTTAGCTAATATTCCGGAATATAAAAGGCCAACATTTTATGCGGTAGCTTTTTCGAAGAATCATGAAGCGGAAATAGGTCCTCCGCATTTTAAAAACGAAGTGAAAGAATATGTTCCCAAAAAATTAGAGGTATTGCAAGCACATGCATCACAATTTGCGACGAAAGTAACGGAACTAAAAAGAGAGTATGAAGAAGGTGTACCGGAAACAGTAGAGTGGTTAGAAAAGGAACCATTTTGGATATATTCATTCAAAGATAAGAGTAAGTGACGTTATAGCTGAAGGTGATGAATATGTATTTTGAATATAAGAATCGGAAAATTTCTTACAATATAGAAGGATCGGGCCCTGTTATATTGTTATTACACGGTCTTGGTGGGAACGCAAAAAATTGGCTATATCAAAGGCAATATTTCAAAGAGAATTGGACGGTGATTTCTCTTGATTTACCGGGGCATGGGAAATCGGAAGGGCTGGAAATTCTTTTTAAAGAATATGCAAATGTATTGTATGAGTTATGCAGTTATTTAAAGCTACAAAAAGTAGTTATGTGTGGTCTTTCAAAAGGAGCTAGAGTCGGTATCGATTTTGCTATTCAATATCCAGGCTTTGTTTCTAGTTTAATTGTTGTAAATGCATTTCCCTATTTGGAGCCTGAAGATCGAAAAGAACGAATTGAAGTATATGATTTACTTAGCTTACACGATAATGGAAAAACATGGGCGGATACATTATTGAATGCGATGGGAGTAGCAGATAATGAAGTAATTGTTAGGGGATTTTATCAATCTTTACAGTCTATTAATTCGGTGCATATTCAAAGATTATTTGCTGAATTAGTAGATTATGATCAAAGACCGTTTCTTTCAAATATTTCATGTCCTACTTTAATTATAAGAGGGGAAAATGATGATTTCGTTCCCGAGAAATATGTAAGAGAGTTTGAAAGACGTTTGAAAAATACAACTTTTATTGAGTTTAAAAATAGTGGACACTTACCTTATTTAGAACAGCCGACTAGCTTTAATATGACGGTAGAAAGATTTTTAAATCATGTAATTAATTAATACTATTATTAAAGTTAATACTGTTATTAGGGAATCAAGGATAGTTCGTTTTGAGAGGGGGCAACAAGGTGGAATGGAAACCAAATCGTGCAGATAAGACGCCTGTATATAAACAAATAGCGGATTATATGGAAAGGGGTATTTCTTCAGGTGAGTTTCCTTCTGACAGCAAGTTACCTTCTGAGCGTACGTTAGCGAAAGAATTACAGGTGAACCGGAGTACAATAGTAGCTGCGTATGAAGAATTAAAATCACTTGGAGTAGTAGAACGGCAAAAGGGAAGCGGAACAAGGGTCAATACAGATATATGGGGTGTCTCACATAAACGAATACCGAACTGGGGTAGGTACGTGGAGGATGGATCGTTCTTACCTAACGTACCACTCGTTCAACAAATTAGAACGGAAACACAAAAAGACGACTTAATTAATTTAGCGAGTGGTGAATTGTCACCAGAATTGATTCCGAGCGATAGATTCCGAACGATTTTGTCGGAGAAAACATTTATGGAAAACCTCGGTTATGACCATCCGCTTGGAAATGAAATGTTGAGAAAAACAATTGCAGCACATGTTCAGCAATATAAACAAATTGAAGCAGATTCGAATTCTATCCTTATTACATCTGGCGCACAACAGGCACTTAACCTTATCGTGCAATGCTTATTAAAACCAGGAGACGCGATTGCAATTGAAGATCCGTCGTATTGTTTTTCATTGCCGATGTTTAAATCTGCTGGCTTAAAAATATTCCATCTACCTGTTGATCAGCATGGAATGAATCCAGATGACTTAATTGATTTGCATAAAAAGCATCGTATTCGCATGGTATTTTTGAATCCAGATTATCAAAATCCAACGGGAACTGTGTTGTCATTAGCAAGGCGTAAAAAGGTTTTAGAGCTGTCTTCTGAATTTGGTATACCGATTGTAGAAGATGATCCGTATAGTTTAACTTCATTTAATGGAGAAGTGAATCCTACATTAAAGTCAATGGATCAAAACGGGAATGTTCTTTATATAAGTTCATTATCAAAAATTGTTGCATCAGGATTACGTATTGGCTGGGTAATTGGCCCTACGCGTGTAATAGAACGTTTAGCGGATGCAAAACAGCAAGTTGATTTTGGCCATAGTGTATTTACACAGTGGGTGGCAAATCAATTTTTAGAATCAGAAGATTTTCATGCACATATTACAATGCTTCGTGAGCAATTGAAAGACAGAAGAGATGTGTTAATTAGAAAGCTTGAAGAAATATTAGGGGACCAGGTTGAATTTTTTGTTCCAGAGGGTGGAATACATTTATGGTGCAAAGTGCAAGGAACATTTGATGAATATCATTTATTAGGCGAATCTATACGAAATGGTGTAGCGTTTGTCCCGGGAAGTGTTTTAGGTACTAAAAATGAATATATTCGTTTTACTTTTGGGAGAGTAGATGTCGAACAAATTCAACTGGGAATTACGAGGTTTGCGGAAACGTTAAATGAGATCTCATAATAGTGATGCGTAATATTGAAATGAGGGAAAGAAATGAAGTACGTGGCGCTTTTACTGCAAGTAGGCGTGCTATATGTATTTAGCTTAGTTGGTACGTGGATTCAGGAAGTATTCCATTTATCAATGCCAGGAAGTTTAATTGGGATGTTAATGCTGTTTCTGCTCCTTTCTACTCGTATTTTACCATTAAAGTGGTTTGAGGAAGGTGCGGAAAAGTTACTCGTATTTTTACCGTTATTTCTAATTCCTTCGACAACAGGGCTGATGGAATTCGGGTCTTTTCTTTTCGGTAAGGGGAGTATTATATTCCTGTTAGTAGTTGCAAGTACGGTAGTAACTTTAATTGTTTCAGGATATATAAGTCAATTATTAGTAACATCAAAAAAATAAAATCGACAAGGTGCACGATGCAAATGGTCTTAATTATTATTACTGTAGTAATGTATGTATTGGCGACAAAGTTATATAAAAAAATTCCGTTTCCATTTACGTTACCGGTGTTAACAGTTACAGCGAGTATGATTTGCTTATTTTTAATTTTTGATATTTCTCATCATGAATATAGGGAAAATGGGGGAGATATTCTTTCCGGCTTATTAAGTCCTGCAATTGTAGCGTTAGCGATACCTTTATTTAAAGAGCGAAACATACTGATGAAAAACTTTTTGTCGATACTTATCGGTGTAGCGGTAGGTATAGTGGTTTTAACGAGTATGAATGTAGTGATTGGCGGGATGTTAAATATAGATAAGGAACTCATATTAACAACACTGCCGCAATTAGCGACGATGCCTATTGCTATTTCATTAGCGGATCAAATTGGCGGTATTCCATCTATGACTTCTAGTTTTGTAGTTGTTGCAGGGATAACAGGTGCTATTATCGGACCAACAGTACTTAAGTTTTTCCGAATAACAAGTACGATTGGAAAAGGAGTGGGGATGGGCTGCGCATCACATATTATCGGTGTGAGCCGTCTCGTGAAGGAAGGCGAAAAAGAAGCGACAATCGGTTCGGTAACGATGATTGTAACGGGAATACTCATTAGTATATTCATACCGTATGGAACGAAATTTATATTTTAAAATGTAATGGAGATGAGAAAATGACAACATGGTTTATAGTTACTTTATTTATTTTTGGCGCTGTTAAAGTGCTAGTTTCTAGTATGCCAACTTCTGTTGTAGAATCAATTATTAGTAGATTTGAATTGCATCAAAAACTTGAGGAAGAGAATACCTCTATATCGATAGATGGAAAGAATATAGAGGGAGAAATGAAACGACAAGTTATTCATGAATTTAATGAAGCTTTATTTTTAGATAAACATTATTTCCCGCCACATGGAGAAGGAACACCACTTGTTATTGATACGAAGAAAGGGAATAAAGAGATTAGATTTTCTCTATATAGCCATGAGGAACATGTTGATGTAATCAAGCAATATAAGAAGAAAATCGTTGCTTATCGTTTACGTTCAAAAAGTCTTCAAACTCTTGCACCATTAGCAATAACCGAAGATTATGCTTAAGAAGAGATCGATTATGGTCTCTTCATTTTTGTATGAAATGATATACTTTCCAAATAAAAGAAAAGAAAATCATATAGCCAAATAAAGAATATGTATGATTCCAATCCAAGCTATGAATAAAGAAACCGAATCTTTCAGCAACTTGTTCAAAAATGCTGGCAAAAATACCTATTGAAATAATAAGTAGAATTCTAGAAATTGTAGATAATGTTTTGGAAATTTGTATAAAAACAGCTGTTAAAATCGGTAGTACAAACAAAGTAAAGCCAATGTTAACTGAAAATATGGATGAGAATGGTCTAACGGGAAAGGAATAGATTTGGTTCGCAACAAAGAAAGCATCTAAGCAAGTTCCGATAATAGAAGAGAGTAAGATTGTAACTGCTAATGCTAGAAAATCATTCTTCTTCTCGAAGGAGGACGTTTTTCTTTGCAAGAATTGCCAACTCAATTGTTTCGAGTGTTTTACAGTAGTCTTCTGTAATTTGTCCATTTATATTTTCCTCCTTATCTACTAAGTAATTTACAACTTGCCAGTCCGTAAACCAATCTTCATTGTCAACTTCTTCATGCTTCATATCTCGCCATGCATAGATGAGTGCAGGACTGTATATACGATAAGCGCCACTACGCAACTGGCATTTCTTTATTCGACGCTTATAAAACTCACGGGAAAAAGATTCATTGACACTTGAAAATAAATGAGGCCAGTAATCTTTCCTTGATCCTGTATGCGGATGGTGCTGGGCCCAGCTTATTATTTGAGATAAAACATGTGTGTCTCGAAATAATAATGAATACAACCTTTTTCCAATTAAGATTCGTTCGTGTAAGGAAGTGAAATGTTTCATTGTATCACCAAATAGTAATACTTTGAGTTTCTTATCATTTTCGTAGAATGGGAAAAGAATATGATTAAATTGAAAGAAATCAAAGAGTTTAAATCCAATACTATTAAGTACAGTCTTTTTAAATTGTATATTTTGAATCACTCTTTTTTCTAAGTAGTGTTGCTCATTAATAATAGTTGCAATGGCTAATGTTTTTTTGTTACCTGTTTTCCAAAAATCGTTCCACATCGTTTCCATAAATGTAGAAACATTTAGGTGAGGGAGAAGGTGAAATAGCTTTTGTGCTCTTTTCACACTTTGTTCATAAAGCAGAAATTGAGGATATACATCTTGGAAAATAAGCCAATTCCCTCTTTCTAAAAAAGAAAAAAATGTGATTTGATCTTTCTCTGATAAAATTTTCGTATATAAATCGCCCTTTAAATCAGTCATATTCCAACCGCCGTTACGTGATACCATATGCCCAAGTAGTGCCCAATGTATTTCTGGATATTGAGTGTAAAATTGGTAGTATGCTCGTGTTCTTGTCACATTATTTTTATTTAGCTGTTCAGTTTGTATTTTTATGTTGTTGATGATGAGTTGCTCTTCTTTCGTTAATTTATACATCGAGCCAGAATGTATGAGTTTGCTTTTTTGTTTTAATTCATTTTTTACATCAAATAGGGAGAGAGGCAGTGCTTTGGAAGGTCCGTTATATGTATGATTTGAATTGCTTCGGTACATTCCGTTACCTCCATTTTCATAAATTTAAACATGATTATTGGCTATGAATCGTTCTATTTATTTTATTACGAGTATAAGAAATAAATGAGCGGTGTTTTTTATAAGGGTTTAGTTATCATGCAAAAGGTATAAAAAATCTTACTGTTGTGAGGTGAAATAAAAAACAGAAACTATTTTTAATAGTTTCTGTTTTTTTTATTTTGTCAATTAAATGTAACAAACGACAATTATGATTTAAATCAATTGAAAATAATTCAATAAATTTTATAAATACAATTTTAATTGAAATGTGTGGTAGGAGGAAAAGAAATGCTAAATAAAATAATTTTAATTACTGGTGGTACAGGTTCGTGGGGACAGGAACTTATAAAACAATTATTAGAAAAATCACCGAAAGAAATTAGAGTTTTTTCAAGAAATGAAACGGTTCAGTTTGAAATGCAGCAACAGTTTATAAATGATGATAGATTAAAATTTATTATTGGAGATATTCGTGATAAAGATCAACTAGTCTATGCATGCCAAGGTGTCCATTATGTATTCCATCTTGCAGCTTTAAAACATGTTCCAGTATGTGAGTATTATCCTTATGAAGCTATAAAAACAAATATACATGGTACACAAAATGTAATTGAAGCATCTATACAGATGCAAGTTGAGAAAGTTATATATGTTTCAACGGATAAAGCAGCCGATCCATCAAATACGTATGGGATGACAAAAGCAATTGGTGAGAAGTTAATGGTGCATGCGAATATGCAAACGAAGAAAACAAAATTCATTTGTGTTCGTGGTGGAAATGTTTTGGGGACGAGCGGAAGTGTGGTACCACTCTTTAAAAAACAAATTAAAAAATCTTTACAAGTAGGGATTACCGATGCAAATATGACTAGATTTTTCTTAACGATTGAAGATGCTGTTGGATTGTTATTTAAAGCCGTATATCAAGGTAGAGGTGGGGAAATCTTTGTTATGAAAATGCCGGCATGTAAAATAACAGATTTAGCAGAAGTGTTAATTGAAGATTCGAAAAAGGAAAACGTGAAGGTAAAAGAAGTAGGGATAAGACCGGGTGAAAAATTAAGTGAAATGCTTTTATCTGAGGTAGAGAGTAAAACAAGTATAAGTTTTGATCAAAATTATTTTGTGGTACTACCGACTATTCCTATAGAAGGACTGCAAGAATATTATGCTAGCTATCCGCTTGTGGATGTGAAGAGTTTTAGTTCTCAACAAGACTTACTTACAAAACACGAGGTGAAACAAATGTTATTAAAAGGAGGGTTTTTACGATGAAAAAAAATGCGAGTCTTTTAATAACTGGTGCAAATGGTTTCACAGGACGCCATGCTTGCCAATATTTTTTAGAGCAGGGCTTTCATGTAATTCCTATGTTTCAAAATCGTGCACATAGAGAAATAATTGGGAATGGTATTACTTGTAATTTAACTAATAAGAGCGAAGTAATGAAGGTAATGAAACAAATAAAGCCAGATTATGTATTGCATTTAGCAGGAAAGAATTCGGTCATAGAGTCTTGGACAGCTGCTCTTGAATATGTAGAGGTTAATGTAATAGGGACGTTATATTTATTAGAAGCAATTAAGCAAGAAGTACCTCACTGTAGAACATTGGTTATAGGATCTGCTTTGCAAGCAGATAGTATGAGCAATATAAAAATTTCAAATCCATATAGTTTAAGTAAAACGATGCAAGTCATTATTGCAGAGGCGTGGAGTGAATTAATGAATTCAAATATTATCATTGCAAAGCCCTCGAATTTAATTGGTCCAGGAGTATCGAATGGTATTTGTTCTATTCTTGCAAAAAAAATGATAACTATAGAGTCGAATAAAAGTGAAGCAATTATTGAAGTAAACAGTTTGAAAGATAGTAGGGATTTTCTAGATGTACGTGATGCGGTTAAAGCGTATCATGTGTTATTGCGCGATGGAATAAATGGAAAACAATATAATATTGGATCAGGGATAAAACGGTCTTTATTAGATGTAATAGAACAATACAAAGAATTAACACAGCTGAGTTTTTCCATAAAAGAAGCAGAGCATAGTGGAAGCGAATCAAATGAGAGTTTAGTAATAGAGGATATAAAAAGGTTAGGTTGGGTCCCAGAAATTCAATTCCATCAATCATTAAAAGATGTACTCGAGTATGCGAAGTGTAGTGAAATCTGCATTCAATGAAAAATGAAAAGGGTGTAAGAAATATATGAATGGCTATAAAACAATGGATAATCAAAATACGCTATTTCTTTTAATTGTTGATACGCTGGACTGGAAAGATGAGGAAGAGCATGTTTTGTGTATCTATGAGGCGATAAATAAATGTCAAGCCTATGTGGAAGGTAAAAAGGGTGATAGGAAAAATCCAGTAATAGGTACAGGAACTAGGCCTGTAATTCAAGTCTTTGCTCAGTATGAATGTAGTGAGTATGGAAATGATTTTTATGATCTTATTAAAGATTTTTTGCAAGATATAGGGTTTGAGCTAAATGTTTATATAAATAATAGTAAGTTTACTTACATTTAATAGATTAGTATAAAACAAGATTTTTAATGATAAAGGTGGATATAAATTATGAATAAAAAGATTCTCTTTACTGGGGGCGGTACAGCCGGACACGTAATGATTAATATGGTATTGATTCCTAAATTTATGGAAAAAGGATGGGGAATTGAGTATATTGGATCTCAAAATGGAATTGAAAAACTATTAGTTCAAAATGTGAAATACAATAGTATTTCAACGGGGAAGCTTAGGAGATATTGGGATTGGGAGAACTTTAAAGATCCTTTTAAAATAATAAAAGGTTGCATACAAAGTTATAAATTGATGAAACGAATAAAACCAGATGTTGTTTTTTCGGCAGGAGGATTTGTGTCCGTTCCTGTAGTAATAGGAGCGTGGATGAATAAAGTACCTGTAATAATACGTGAACCAGATAGTACGTTAGGATTAGCAAATAAAATAGCATTACCTTTTACTACAAAACTATGCACAACATTTCCTCAGACAGGAGAAAATGTAAGTAATGAGAAGAAGGTTTATGTAGGACCAATTGTAAGGGAAGAAATTGAGAGGGGCAATGTATTGCGGGGAAGAAGCTATTGTAAATTTCAGCAAGATAAACCAGTATTGTTAATTATGGGTGGGAGTCAAGGTGCTCAATGGATAAATGATATGGTAAGGGGAAGTTTGGAAAAATTACTATTAAATTTTAATATTGTTCATATGTGCGGTAAAGGGAAGGTGGATTCATCTATTGGTATGGAAGGTTATATGCAATTTGAGTATATAGGGGACGAGTTGCCGCATATACTAAATATGGCGAGTGTTGTAGTTTCTAGAGCAGGTTCTACTGCTATTTCTGAATTGCTATTTTTGAAGAAACCGATGTTGCTTATCCCGTTAACTAACAGTTCTAGTAGGGGAGATCAAGTTTTAAATGCTGAATATTTTTCTCGGCAAGGATATGCGGAAGTTATAATCCAGGACAGGATAAGTACGAATGTATTCATACATGCAGTAAATAAGTTGTATACAAATAAGGAGAGATATATTCAAAACATGAATGGATATAAGAAAACAAATGATGAGGGGATTCATCAATTAATAGATATAATAAATGAAGTGGTGAAGGAATAGAAATTTAAATAAAAAAACAAAAGGAAAGAAGATATCTTCTTTCCTTTTTACTATAGTTGTTCAAATTCATTATTACTTATCCATATTAGCAATATACTATAGGTGAATACCGATTTCTAATAGCTCAGTAAATGCATGAGTATGGATAGGTTTACTATAATAGTAACCTTGAATAAACTGACATTTATTTTTTTGAAGGAAATTCACATGTTCTTTCGTTTCTACACCTTCTGCAATGACAGACATTTCTAATGTATGTGCTAATGTGATAATCGTTTTAATAATTTCCATTCCATCTTCACACGTTTCAGACATTGTAATAAATTCTCTTGGGATTTTTAACGTATCTATTGGATATAAAGGTAAATACGCTAGTGAAGAATAACCTGTACCAAAGTCGTCGATTGAAATGTGAACTCCTAAACCCTTTAGTGTGCGGAGCTTTATCAATGTTTCTCGCTCATCCATCATTGCAATGCGCTCTGTTAATTCAAGGTCGAGAGAACTTGCCGGTAAGCCTGTAGTTGCTAATGTAGAAGAAATAGACTTTACAAAATCTTCTTGTTCAAATTCTTTAGCAGATAAGTTTACACCAATTTTTAAATGAGAATATCCGAGTGTGTGCCAACGTTTCATTTGCTCACAAGCCTGCTGCAATGTCCATTTTCCTATTGGAATAATTTGTAGTGTTTCTTCAGCAATCGGAATAAATTCATATGGAGAAATAACGCCTAATTCAGGATGATTCCACCTGATTAGAGCTTCTGCACCGATAATTTTATTAGATTCACTATCAACTTGAGGTTGATACAAAAGGAACAATTCTTCATTTTGTATTGCGTTTGGTAAATCTTTTTCTAATCGTAATCGTCTTTCAATTTTTTTAGCGATTACATCGTCATAAATAGAGACAGAGTTAAGCTCTTTTGCCTTTGCATCATACATTGCAACATTAGCGTTTTTCAAAAGTGTAGCGGTATCGATTCCGGAATGTGGATAAATAGCGATGCCGATACTAAGTGATAAAGTTAATGTATGCTCATGTATGACAAACGGTTTTTCCATGCATTCAAATAACTGGTTGCATAAATCGAATAAGGAATCTTCGTCAGTATAGTTTTCAATTAAGATTGTAAATTCATCGCCACCGATTCTTGACAGATGAGTATGTGATGGAAGACATGATTGGAATCGCTTCGCTACTTCTTCTAATATGTGATCTCCTGCCGAATGTCCAAGTGTATCGTTAATTGCTTTAAAGCGATCTAAATCTAAGTATAATAATGCGAACTCACTGTCTGTTGTTTTAGCATTTTTTATAACTCTTTTTAATTTCTTATGGAAAAAGGCACGGTTCCCAATTTTCGTTACCGTATCATGGAATGCTAAATACTTTATTTCTTCTTGTTGCTTTTTTAGTGCGGTAATATCTTTTACCATAATATAACTTCCTGAAATTTGTCCGTCTATTATAATAGGGACGATGGTAACGTATAAAAAATAAGTAAAACCATCTTTATATTTAGAACTTAGTTGTAAGTATGCCGATTCTTGTTGTTTCACCTTTTCTAATGCAGATGTTAGTTTATGTTTGTCTTCATCTAAAATAATCGAAAAACAAGTTTCACCGAGTAACTCATCTGTTGGTGCTCCAAGTAGTATACTTCCGGCTTGATTTACATTTAAGAATACGCCATGTAAATCAATTGTAAAAATAGGATCAGGGTGATATTCATATAACGATTTAAACTTTTGTTGTTTTTGAGATAGAGCCTCTGATTTATGAACTAAATCAGAAGTCCGTAAAGTCACCTTTTCTTCTAGTTGTGCATTGAATGCCTGTAAACGTTTTGTTAGGGAATTGTTTTGCATACGTACAATAGAATGACGAATGAGTACGAAAATAAAAGTAATACAATTTCCTGTAATGAGAGTTGAGGATGATGTTTGTTCTTTTAATGTAAACCCGATTAGTATTGCAACAGCAAGATAGGGAAATACAACTAAAGCCTTTTTTCCTATTATAGGGTTAACAATGAAATAATTTTTATGGCTATTACGATCTGCTGAAATAGATCCAGCTATTGCAATAAATAATATAGGTATTCTATATAAAAGACGTAATAATGTTATCGTTTCAGTTGCTAAATGGTTATTTAAGTAAAAATAAATATAGTTAAAAGTTGCAGAACTTATCAATACAAAAATAAAGATATAAATCTTCCGTTTAGAATTAAAAATTGTCGGACGGAAAAAGAGACTAACGCCTAGTAGAAGAAACAATAAATCTGCAATTGGATATAGAAATGAAAGGAAAACATCGCCTAGTGAAAGAGAGAATATATTTAAATTTGGTTGATTAAATAAATACCACTCTAATGTGAATATGGAAGTAAGTACTATACATATATCACAAATAAAGAACGTTTTTTCCCATTTATCGCATTCTTTTAAAATTTTATAACTGAAAGCGATAAGACAAAAGAGTAGAAAAAACATGTAAAATACATCAGAAATAGTAAAACGATGTATTGGAATTTCGAAGAAACTATCTTGATATGTATATACTATTTTACCTAATAAAAAACTCCCAATTGCTATCGTGATACATATCCAAAACGGATTTGAACTGACTTTTTTAGAATATATAGAATAAATTAGTGATACAAATGTAATGGCTTCAACAATAAGTGAAGCGAAGCGTACATCCGAATTTGAAAAATGAGTAGGGAACAGATAAAAAAATATAAAATAGATTGAATAGCATATTAATGTTCCGATTAATATACATAGTTGTAAATTTTTATTTAATTTCAATAAAATCACCTTCTTTAATTATGCACTATATTCGTAATATCTATACATAATAATATTACTTAAAAATTGTATCAGATTTCCTTGTAAAAATCTTGTTTATAAGGAAAGTATTGAAGAGTTTAATACTTCTTAAAATTAAAAAAACATTGCGTTTGATAGTATGTATTGCATCAAGATTTTAAATAGAAATTGTATATTTAGTCATCCTTTGAATTGTAAAGGTTTTTTAGTGATTTGCAAGCGGAGATGCAAAATTGCATATAAAATGATGAGAATCCTCTTTCTAGCTGATCTTTTGATTGTTATAGGCTATTTTAAGTAAGATTTTCATTTTTAATCTGAAAATTAACATTTGTAAAAATGTTACAAAAGGATATAAAATAAGAACGTGTATTCTTACAGAGTGGATAGTATTTTCACTAAATAGGGAGGACTTTTTATGTTATGGCGAATTAAAGATGCGGAAATATACTATGAAATTGTTGGAGAGGGTAAGCCAGTCATTATTATACATGGCTGTGCGCCGGATCATAGGTTAATGATGAAATGTATGGAATCATTATTTCAAAAATATGAAGGTTATCAACGAATATATATTGATTTACCTGGAATGGGAAAGTCGAACGCTCCAGATTGGGTAAATAGTTCAGATCATATATTAGAAGTGTTAACTATATTTATTGAAGAAATCATTCCAAAGAAAGATTTTTTACTAGTAGGAGAGTCTTTCGGCGGATATTTAGCTAGAGGGATACTTTCAAAAATGTTTGAGAGAGTCAATGGATTATTATTAATATGTCCTGTGGTTGTTGCACTGCAAAAAGAAAGACGTTTACCGGATAAACAGATAATTGTACAAGATAAGGAGTTTTTAAATACGTTAACTTCTACCGAAAGAAAAGAATTTAGCGAGTTAGCAGTGGTAGCAAATGAATATACATATAAGCGATTTAAAGAAGAAATTAAGCCGGGGTTAGATGTTGCTAATTATGAATTTATTGAAAGATTGCAAAAAAAATATTCTCTTACTATGGAGTTTCACCGAAAGAAATATGAGAAACCCGTTCTTTTATTAGCAGGAAGACAAGATATATCGGTAGGTTATCGAGATATTATAGAAATTATTGAAGATTATCCAAGAGCAACATTAGCGGTGCTTGATATGGCGGGACATAATTTGCAAATTGAACAGCCTGAACTATTCGAGAGTTTAGTAGGAGAATGGATTACACGAACAAAACAACAAAATTTATAAAAAACGAATGAATATTTTCAAGGAGGAAGTATGAATACATATATTTATATGGTTAGGCACGGTGAATCATCAAAATTAGAAGGGAGTGAAAGAACACGTGGTTTAACTGAAAAGGGAAGTTTAGACGCTCATAGAGTAACAGACATATTAAAAACAGAGGGAATCGATACTTTCATTTCAAGTCCATATAAGAGGGCTGTGTTAACGATAGAAAAAACAGCCAATTTCTATGAAAAAGAAATATTAATATATGAAAACCTTAAAGAGTGTATGTTTTCCAGTGGGGATCAAGTTATATCAGATAAAGAGGTATATCCGCTTGTAAAGAAGATGTTCTCTGATCCGGATTTTGCACTAACAGAAGGAGAGTCATATAAGGATTGTCAGAGACGGGTAGTGAAAGTGTTAAAGGAAATATTAATGGATTTTCAAGGACAAAAAATTGTAATTGGCACACATGGGCTTGTAATGACACTCATGATGAATTATTTTGATAAGCAATACGGGTTTGAATTTCTAATACATACATCAAAGCCTGACATATATAAGCTGGAATTTAATGATGAACAATTATTGAATGTAAAAAAATTATGGATAGGAGAATGAAACTGAATATATGGAGTGTGTTTTAATTCGTACTTATAAAATATACTTTTTTTATAGAAAGCATTTTTATCAACTATTTTTAGAATCTTAAATCAATAAGTAATTATTCAATTTCTGAATAATATAAATGGAAGTTGGGTTAAGGAAACAATTTAAAATGTGACAAAACTCCAAACGTTGGATTTCTATTCAATTGGAAAAAAAGATGTAGAATTTTGTCTTACGGTCCCCGTTTACTTTTCATTTCATTACATATAGGCTTTGTGGTGTAAAGGGGAAAATCACCTTTATACAAAATTTATAAGGAGGACAATGTGATGAAAAAGATTAAAAAGTTTGCGGGAGTAGCTTTAGCAGGTACGGTTGGATTAAGTGGACTACTGTTTTTAGAACCAAGTGTAAGCGCTGCGGAAACAAAGCAGGTGAAAGAAGGAAATTTCAATGCGATTGATGTAACGATGAATCAAAGTGAATTTTATGTATTGAGTGGTAGAAGTATTGATATTCTTTCTGGAGATAAAGAAGCAATTCAGTTAAATAATTACACAATTCGTTTTAGTAAACCAGGGAAGTATGTAATTAAAGTAAATGGCTGTATTTATGACGATGTATATACTTTTATTGTAAATGAGTAGTATATATTCTGAAATTGTGAGATGAAAAAAGAAACACCCTATTTGCGGTGAGAATCGTAAATAGGGTGAATACTTTGTATTAAGTTGTAGTTTAAATATGTTCATTAACTTTCTCTTTGTTATGTAAAGTATGTAAGAGGGTTTGAAACATCTTAAATGATTGCTGAAAGATCGGACTTTGAATAAAGGTGTAAAGAAAAGTTACGATGAAAACAGGACCTCCTAGCATAAATCCAATAACTAGTACAACACATTCTACTATGATTCTAGCACGGCTAATAGATAGCCCTGTTTTGTCGGAAATAGTAAGCATGAATCCATCTCGAGGGCCAGCACCAATCCCAGCCGCAACATACATCCCTCCCCCAATACCTGTAATTGCAATCCCAGCAAATAAAATGAGTAAGTTTATCCATAAAAAATCACTAGCGTTTGGAAGAATATTTGATTGTAAGAAAAAGTCCATAATGGGACCGATAAGTAGTGCATTTAAAAATGTGCCCACATTTATATATTTTCGATCTACTAATAAAGAAATGAGAACGAGACATAATCCACATATGACACTCCACGTACCAATGGTCCATCCAAATCTTTGGTAGAGAGCCATATTTAAAACTTCCCAAGGATGTAAACCGAGAAATTTCACTTTGACTGCAAGAGCATTTCCAAGGCCAAAAAAAATTAACCCTAAGAAAAAAAGAAAATAGCGAAAGAGAGTTAGCCTCATCTTTAATACCTCCTATATTTTATAATTATGTATATTACATGTAAGATTTTTAATGTACAAATATTAAGACTTTTTAGTTGTTATTTAAAATTGCTAAAATACAAATGAAATATATATTCGCAGTCAAAAAAGTTAAAATATTTCGTTTTAAGGATTATAATAGAGAGAGAAACATAAAAGGGAGTGAATGAGTTTGAAACAAGAACTTATTGAAAGATTTACGAGATATGTAAAGATTGATACACAATCGAATGAAGAAAGTCATACAGTACCAACAACATCTGGACAAATTGAGTTTGGTAAGTTATTAGTGGAAGAGTTAAAAGAGATTGGCTTAACAGAAGTAACAATGGATGATAATGGGTATGTAATGGCAACACTTCCTGCTAATACGGATAAGGATGTTCCAGTAATCGGCTTTTTAGCACATTTAGATACGGCAACAGACTTTACAGGGAAAAACGTAAAACCACAAATTCATGAAAATTTTGATGGCAATGCAATTACGTTAAATGAAGAGCTAAATGTTGTGTTAACGCCAGAACAGTTTCCAGAATTACCATCATATAAAGGACATACGATTATTACAACGGATGGTACGACACTTCTAGGAGCAGATGATAAAGCTGGCCTGACTGAAATTATGGTTGCAATGAACTATTTAATACATAATCCGCAAATTAAACATGGGAAAATAAGAGTAGCATTTACGCCGGATGAAGAAATTGGTCGTGGGCCAGCGCATTTTGATGTAGAAGCGTTTGGTGCATCATGTGCTTATACGATGGATGGAGGTCCATTAGGTGGTTTAGAGTATGAAAGCTTTAATGCTGCAGGTGCTAAGTTAACGTTTAACGGAACGAATACACATCCTGGAACAGCGAAAAATAAAATGCGTAACGCAACTAAACTTGCTATGGAGTTTAATAGCTATTTACCGGTAGAAGAGGCACCAGAATATACAGAAGGCTATGAAGGATTCTATCATTTACTTTCATTAAATGGTGATGTTGAGCAAAGTAAAGCGTATTATATTATTCGAGATTTTGATCGTGAAAATTTTGAGGCGCGTAAACATAACGTTGAAAATATTGTGAAGCAAATGCAAGAGAAGTATGGACAAGATGCAGTCGTTTTAGAAATGAATGATCAATACTATAACATGCTTGAAAAAATTGAACCAGTGAGAGAAATTGTTGATATTGCATATGAGGCGATGAAAAGCTTAAATATCGAACCAAACATTCATCCGATTCGTGGTGGAACAGATGGGTCACAATTATCGTATATGGGATTACCAACGCCGAATATTTTCACAGGTGGTGAAAACTATCACGGTAAATTTGAATATGTTTCGGTAGATACGATGGAAAAAGCTGTTCAAGTTATTGTGGAAATCGCAAGACGATTCGAAGAACAAGCTTAAAAAAGAACCAAGTAGTGCGGATGCGCTACTTGGTTTTTTAGTATAATACTCGCCACAAATAAAAAGTTGCGTAAGACTCCCAGTTGGTCCAATTTGCCGCAAAATCTTTTATTTCCTGTTTAGTCGGTTTACTTTCAGAACCTGTTATATATTTAATTGCATTGTGCAAGCCAACATCGTCAATGGGAAAAGCGGAAGGAAATCGTAAACAGCGCATTAAAATATAGTTGGCAGTCCACGGTCCTATTCCATGTATAGCAGTTAATTGTTTTTCAGCTTGTTGCACATCTTGTATTTGCAGTAAAGATTCTTTTGATAATTTTCCTTCTGTAATAAGCTTTGCGATACCGATTACATATTCGCATTTTCTAGTCGTCATTTTTAAGTTTTTAAGATCCTCTACATGTAAATTGGCAATCGTTTCAGGAGAAGGGAATATCCAATGTTTTCTATCGTTCCATTCTACATAATTTCCAAAGTGTTCGACTAATCTTCTTTTTAGTGTATAAGCATATGTGAGATTAATTTGCTGACCGATAATTCCCCAGGAAAGTGCTTCAAATAAGTCTGGAATACCTAAAGTACGAAGCCCATAATATTGTTCAATTGGTCCTTGAAGGAGTACATCATGTTTAGCTAATGTATAAAAGGGAGCTAAATCAGTAGTTAAATCAAACCACTCTTTTACATAGTGAGCTACAGCTTCGCATATCGATTCTTCAGACGTATATGATTCTTCTAAAAAACGTATTTGAATATTATCATCCGAGTTCATACTAATTTCAACTAAAGGATGTACATCCTGAACAGGGATAACTTTATAAATTTTGTTATCTTCAATGTGGAACATACATTCATTGTTAGAACGTGATAGATAGCGTAAATTTTCTTGGAAACTAAATTCTGCTGGAACTGCTAAAGTTAATGTGCTAGTATATTTTGCTGTCATATGCATTCTACCGGAGACTTTTCTAATGTAAGCAACACTTTCTTCATTTCTAATCCACCTCTAAAACCGGTTAGTTTACCATTCTTTCCAATAACACGATGGCAAGGAATTGTAATGAGAAGAGGGTTGGCAGCAATAGCAGTAGCAACGGCACGCACAGCAGTAGGTTTTTGCATTCTTTCGGCAATTTCTGAATAAGAATATGTCTCCCCATAAGGAATTTCACGTACCGTATTCCAAACAGATAATTGAAAATCAGTTCCGTAAGCATCGATAGGGAATGTAAAAGTTTCTCGTTTACTTTCTAAATACTCGATAACTTCTTTCGTATATGATTGTAGGTAATCTGGATTACATGCCAATATATGTTGTGGCAATTTCTTTCTAGCCCATATATTTAGTTCTTCAAATTTTTCATCTTGTGATCCAATGAAGCATAGTCCATTTTCAGTTGCAGCAATATGAAACTGCCAATTTTCATGTGTAAGTAGCGTCCAATATATAAATTTATTTTTGGAGGAATTCATTATTTTATCCTTCTTTCATTTCGTTCTTTTTTCGATATTCAGTAGGAGTGAATCCGGTTTTCTTTTTAAATAAAGTTGCGAAATACTCTGGGTTTTCTATCCCGACAGCAGTACTAATTTCTTTAATGGATTGATTTGTGTGTAAAAGGCGTTCTGCCGCTTTAACAATCCTAAACTGCTGTATATATTCTATTGGACTTATTCCTGTTACTTTTTTGAAAGTGCGTTGCAAATGAAATGGGCTACCATGACATATTTCAGCAAGTATGTTGAGAGTTAATAATTCGTCAAAGTGCTTTTTGATATAATCTTTAATTTGTTCTACCCACTCTTCATTAGGTAAAGTGAGCCCATTTGGTTTACAACGTTTGCAAGGGCGGAATTTTTCGCTTAATGCTTGCTCTGCATGATGAAAAATTCGTACATTGTTTCTATTCGGTATTCTTGATTTGCATGACGGTCGGCAAAAGATTCCGGTTGATTTCACAGCATAAAAGAATTTACTATCATAGGAAGAATCATTATGAATAATTGCTTGCCAATGCTTATTTGTTAACGTAATCCCTTCATTGTGCAAAGAACATCACCTCTGAAATTAGTATAACCTGAATAAAGTGCGTATGTATGTATTCACAAATGTAAGAGCAAGATTACAAAGGTGAAAATATGATTGTTTTTCTATTTTGTGATAGCATGAAATTTGAAAGTGAACATCAAGAGGAGGACTATAGGTGAAGTTAATTTCGTGGAATGTAAATGGTTTGCGAGCAGTTATCGCAAAAGGTGGATTTTTAGAATATCTTGAGGAATCAAATGCTGATATATTTTGTTTACAAGAGATTAAATTACAAGATGGGCAAATTGATTTGAATCCAGAGGGATATTATACATACTGGAATTATGCTGTGAAAAAAGGTTATTCAGGAACGGCTATTTTTTCGAAAAAAGAACCGCTATCTGTAACATACGGTTTAGGAATTGAAGAGCATGATCAAGAAGGACGAGTTATTACTTTAGAATTCGAAGATTTTTACATGATAACGTTATATACACCAAACTCAAAACGAGGATTAGAACGATTAGATTACAGAATGAAATGGGAAGATGATTTCAGGGCTTATATTAAGCAATTAGATGAAAAAAAGCCCGTTGTTTTTTGCGGTGATTTAAACGTTGCTCATAAAGAAATCGATTTAAAAAATCCAAAAAGTAATCGTAAAAACCCTGGATTCTCTGATGAGGAACGAGAGAAATTCACATGTATTTTAGAAGAAGGATTTATTGATACGTATCGTTATCTGTATCCTGATCAGGAAGGTGCATATTCGTGGTGGTCGTATCGTATGGGAGCGAGAGCAAAAAATATTGGATGGCGTTTAGATTATTTTGTTGTTTCGGAAAGAATGAAAGACAAAATAACAGAGGCGAAAATTAATAGTGAAGTGATGGGATCAGACCATTGCCCAGTTGAATTACATATAAATTTCTAAAAAAAGAAGTATCTTCCTAAGATTAGGCGGATACTTCTTTTTTATTCAGTTTGTTAAAATTTTTCAAATCTTTCTTGAAATAATTGCATATTAAATATATACTTAGTAACGATAATCATTATCAATGAAAAGTGTTATCAATAGATGAGGTGTAAAAGAATTATAGTTTAGGGGAAGTGAACGAGAATGAGTTCTGGATAGAATTATTAATCTAATGAAATATATATGTGAGACAAGTTTCATATAGTTAAATTTTATTGAGAATATAGTTTGAGAATTCGAGAGGAGTTATATAAAGATGAACAAGAAGTTATTTACTTTAGGGATGGTTACAGTTTTAAGTGTAGGACTAGCAGCATGCAATAGTACGGATAAAACTTCAGGAGGACAAAAGCAACAGACAAAAGCTACGGAAACGAAAAAAGACGAAAAAAGAAAAATTACATATTTAGGTAAAGAATATACAGTACCAGCAAAAATAGATAAAATTGCGACAGCTAGTTTAGAGTCAATGGAAGATGCAGCGGTACTTGGTATTAAGCCAGTAGGTGCCATTACTGTTGGTGGTAAATTACCGAAGTATCTTGAGAAAGATTTAGAGGGTGCGAAATCTGTTGGCGAGAAAATGCAACCAAATTTTGAAACATTACTACAATTAAAGCCAGACGTTATTACATCAAGTACGAAATTCCCAGCAGAAACAGCTGAAAAGTTTACGAAAGTAGCTCCTACATTCCCGGTATCACACGTTTCAACAAATTGGGAAGATAACTTAAAGTTAATGGGAGAATTAACTGGTAAAAAAGATAAAGCAGAAAAAATTATTAAAGATTACAATTCAGACGCTGAAAAGGCAAAAGCAAAACTAGGAGATAAGTTAAAAGACAAAAAAGTACTTGTCATTAGACTAAGAGCAAACGAATTATTCCTATATCCAGAAGGAGTATATTTCAACCCTGTCATTTATAAAGATCTTGGATTAACTGCTCCAGAACAATTGAAAACTGTAAAAGCACAAGAGAAAATTTCATTTGAAAAACTTGCTGAACTTAATCCGGATTATATTTTCTTACAATATGAGACAACTGAAAATAAAAATCCGAAAGTGCTAGAAGAAATTGAAAGTAATCCAATTTGGCAAAGTATGAATGCTGCGAAGGAAAAGAAAGTATTTGTAAACGTTGTAGACCCAATGGCACAAGGTGGTACTGCTTGGAGTAAAACAGCATTCTTAAAAGAAGCAGTGAAAAATTTATCTAAATAATACAATAAGTAAGGTGCGTTGAATGATATGCAGAAAACAAATGCAGTACCAGTGACTATATTATGTATAGCACCCATACTCATCTTATTTACAGTTATATTTTCTATTTTGTATGGGGCGAAGAGTATTGATGCTGAAATAGTGTGGAGCGCATTATTTCATTTTGATTCAAGCGATGTAAATCATAATATTATTATTACTTCACGTTTACCAAGGGTAGTTGCAGCTCTTTTAGTTGGAGCATTTCTAGCCATATCAGGAGCACTTATGCAGGGGATGACAAGAAACTATCTTGCATCCCCTTCTATTATGGGTGTGACGGATGGGGCAGCCTTTGTTATTACACTTTGTATGATTTTTCTTCCGGGAATGTCATCAATTGGTATGGTTTTATGTTCAATGATTGGTTCTGCACTAGGAGCCGGTATCGTGTTTGGTTTTGGCTCGCTCCTTCAAAATGGCTTATCACCAGTTAGGTTAGCGATTATCGGAACAGTTATTGGAACATTTTTAAGTAGTGTATCGGCCGCGATGGCATCATATTTCCAAATCTCTCAAAATGTTAGTTTTTGGTTTAATGCAAAGTTAGACCAAGTGGATCCTAATATCATTAAAATCACGATACCGTTTGGGATAATCGGAATAATTTTAGCGTTGTTAATATCAAAATCTATTACCATTCTTTCTTTAGGAGAAGAAGTTTCTATTAATCTAGGGCAGCGTACAAAACTAGTTAAAGCGATGGCAATTTTATCAGTTATCTTTTTAACAGGAACAGCAGTTGCTTTAGTAGGAAAAGTTGGTTTTGTAGGTTTAATTATTCCGCACATTACTCGCTTTATAATTGGGGTAGATTATAAGTGGATTTTGCCATGTGCAGGCGTTATTGGTGGAGTTTTCTTAGCGTTATGTGATGTTTTAAGTAGATTTGTAAACTATCCATTTGAAACACCTATTGGGGTCGTTACCTCCTTAATTGGAATTCCTTTCTTCCTTTATTTAATTCGTACAAGAGGAGGAGAGAGACATGCTTAAAAGTTCAAGTCAACGTTTCGGAATGACGATGGGGATTAGTGTATTTTTAATACTATGTGCTATTTATATTAGTTTAACGAATGGTACGTTTGATATTACGATTACAGATGTATTTAAAACACTCTTTAGAATAGATCCAGTACCAGACCATGATTTAGTTATTTTTGAGTTTCGTCTTCCTCGTATCGTAATTGCTGGGCTAGTAGGATTAGGCCTAGGCGTTGCAGGTGCTGTTATTCAAGGGATTACGAGAAATGGATTGGCAGACCCAGGTATTTTAGGAGTGAATGCTGGGGCCGGCACAGCAATCGTTATTTTTATGTTTTTCTTTCAAGGGCAATTAAAGAGCACAGACTGGATGTCTATTATGATGATGCCAATGTTTGGTTTAGTCGGCGGATTAGGTGCAGCTATCATCATTTATCTGTTTTCATGGAAAAACGGTAAGCTAGACTCCCAACGTCTTTTATTAACAGGGATTGCGATTGGGTCAGGATTTGGAGCATTTTCTATGTACTTATCACTCAAAATGAAGTCAACTGATTTCGAGATGGCTGCAGTTTGGGTGTCAGGAAGTATATATAGTGCAAACTGGAAGTATATTATTGCTATGTTGCCGTGGCTTATCATATTAATTCCGCTTATACAAAAGAAAGCTTATTTATTAGATTTATTTCAATTGGAAGAAACGAGTATTACAAGTTTAGGTGTTTCAGTAGAAAGAGAGAAATCTATTTTACTATTAAGTAGTATCGGACTTGTAAGTGCATGTGTTGCAGTTTCAGGAAGTATTGGTTTCATTGGATTAATGGCACCGCATATAGCAAAAAGGCTTGTCGGTATTCAGCATAAGCATATCATTCCTACGTGCGGAGTAATCGGAATGTTCCTTGTAATAGCTTCAGACTTTATTGCAAAAACAGTTTTCACCCCTGTAGAGTTACCTGTTGGAATCGTTATTTCTATTGTCGGTGTACCGTATTTCTTATATTTACTTTATAAGGCGAAAGCGTAAGAGGAGGAATAAAAGTGAGTATTTTAAGTGCAAAAAATTTAGAAACGAGTTATGAAAAGCTTACAGTGTTTCGCGATTTAAATGTGGAAATACAAGAAGGAAAAGTAACGACAATTATAGGGCCAAACGGGTGCGGGAAATCAACACTGTTAAAAACAATGGGAAGAATTTTAAAGCAAAAGAGCGGTAAAGTATATTTGCAAGGACAGGATTTAAATACGATTCCAACAAAAGAAATTGCGAAGCAGTTAGCTTTACTCCCGCAAACTCCAATTGCACCAGGAGAACTTAAAGTGGAAGAATTAATTTCCTATGGACGCTATCCACATCGAAATAATGTAAATAAGTTAACTTCAAAAGATAAAGAGATGATTGATTGGGCATTAGATATAACGAAAACTTCTGAATTTCGAACGAGACAAATTGCAAATTTATCAGGCGGTCAAAGACAAAAGGTATGGCTAGCGATGGCTTTAGCACAAGAGACAGAAGTGTTACTACTAGATGAACCAACTACATATCTCGATATGTCTCATCAATTAGATGTATTACAAATTGTGGAGAAGTTAAATAAAGAACATAATTGTACGGTTGTTATGGTACTACATGATATTAACCATGCAGCAAGGTTTTCAGATGAAATTATTGCGATGAAGGAAGGGGAAATCGTTACAACTGGTAGCCCAGAAGAAATCATTACAAATGAAGTGTTAAAAGAAGTATTTCATATTGATGCGCGTGTCATGATTGATCCGTATAATGGGTCTCCTGTTTGTTTTGGATACGATAGCGTTGCACTTCAAGAAGAGAAAGTAGAGATATATGTAACGAGTTAAGAAGGGGGGAATATAAGATGAATACTACTATTGAAAAACAGCAGATTATTACATCTAATACAGAACAGTGGAAACTGTATTCAAAATTAGACTGTAAGGAATATCAAATTCATATTTCAAAGCCGAGGCGGCCAGCACCAGAGTCAGGATATCCTGTTATATACGTATTAGATGGCAATGCCTTTTTTCAAACATTCCATGAAGCGGTTAAAATACAATCAGTTAGAGCGGAAAAAACAGGTGTTTCACCAGCCATTATAATAGGTATTGGTTATCCAATTGAAGAGGCATTTTCAGGAGAAGAAAGATGTTATGATTTTACGCCAAGTGTAATTTCAAAAGATGCGCCTTTAAAACCAGATGGCAAACCGTGGCCTAAAACAGGAGGAGCACATAACTTCTTTACTTTTATGGAAGAAGAACTGAAACCTCAAATTGAAAATAATTATAAGATTGATAAAGGAAAGCAAACATTATTTGGGCATTCGTTAGGTGGCTTATTTGCTTTACATATATTATTTACAAACGTAAATGCCTTTCAAAATTATTTTATTAGTAGTCCATCAATCTGGTGGAATAACCAATCTGTGCTTGAAAAAGAAGCGAATCTTATAAATGAATTAAACAGTGCCAAGTTTCAAACGGGAGTGTTCCTTACAGTTGGGTCACTAGAACGAGAGCATATGGTTGTAGGGGCAAATGAATTATCAGAGCGTCTTCTCCAAGTCAAACACGATCAGTTTCGATTTACGTTTTATGAAGCTGAAGGGGAGAATCACGCATCTGTTGTGCCGACTTCTTTAAGTAAAGGGTTAAGGTTTATTAGTTACGTATAAATTGAAATGAATATCTAATAAAATGCAAACAAAAGGCTATGGTAAATTTTCCATAGCCTTTTGTTTGTGCAAGTAGAATTGTCTTTTTTGAACGTTTTGTTTCAACTTTTCGTCTAAAGAGACAAAAAGTTGTCACAATTCGGTCACAATTAGCATAAACATAAAATAGACGAAATGAACTTATTTCCAAAAAGGCTTGATTCATTCCATTCATGATTAGAAGAGCTGAAACAGCATGGATTAAAAGTTCACTATATTCTCAAGGAGGTAGATCGTATGAAAACTATTCTTGCTATCGCTGGGCTTATTTGGGTTTTATCACATGGCATTCCAATTTATGAAGGAGAACAAATTCGCAGTGCTCTGAATAAAAATTTTAATGAATATCACGTTATTGATCGGCAAGATAATGTCGTGACAGTTCGTGTAAATGATTGTTTTCATACGGTAACCGTTGAAGGAACTTCAGTAGTGAATGATACAAAAGTATGTGATCAGCAATAATTATATATAGGAAGAAAAAAGTCTCAATTTACACGTGTGAAAATTGAGACTTTTATATTTGTGGATGAATAATAAGCGGGGATGGATAATCCCTGCTTATTATTGTTTTTTGAAAAAAAGGCAAGGGTATCATAATAATTGAGTCTGAGAAGCTAATAAGTTGTTAAGAATAAGCATAGAGCGGAAATATACTCATATGGGGTATCATACGTAGATAATTAATGCTATAATTGGTATACTCGTAAAAGCAATTGTTTTATTGGATGAAGAGAAACTTTAAGAAGGTGATAATTATGGATCATAAAGAGCATGAAGCGGTAACACATAGATCAGAAAAAGAAAAAGAGCAGATTATAAATAGATTAAAGAGAATTGAAGGACAGGTCCGCGGTATTCAAAATATGATTGAAAATGATCGTTATTGCGTGGATATTTTAGTGCAAATTTCAGCGATTAATGCAGCGATGAAAAAAGTAGGAATGGGTGTATTAAAAAACCATACAAGTCATTGTGTTTCAGGTGCTATTAAAGATGGCAATGGTGACGAAGCAATTGAAGAATTAATGACTGTATTTGAACGTTTTTCAAAAGCGTAAAAACAAGCTAGTATGTAACTGGCTTGTTTTTTGTTTACCTTCATATAAGATTTCGGGGTATTGATGTGAAAAAGTGTATGTAAAATAAACTTTTAGAAAATAATTGAAAAATCATGATACAAAACCATTGATTACCTTAGGGGGGTATGGTAAGATGTAATTGTGATTAACAAACAATGAAGAAACAAGAGGAGGATTTTAAATGGAACAGTTAACATTAAAAGTTGAAGGTATGTCTTGTGGACATTGTGTAAATTCTATTGAAAGCAGTGTGAAAGAACTAAACGGTGTTGAACAAGTGAAGGTTCAATTAGCAGAAGGAACTGTTGAAGTTACTATCGACTCGTCTGCTGTAACACTAAAAGATATCGTTGCTGTAATTGAAGATCAAGGATACGATGTTCAATAATTATTTTTAGATATGGAAATAAATCGTACTTTATAGGAAGTACGATTTATTTTGTTAATAATTATACCTTATGAGGGTATATAGAGGTGAGAGACATGAATGAACAGAAAGAGGCTAATCTTCAAATATCAGGAATGACATGTGCGGCATGTGCGAATAGAATTGAAAAAGGTCTGAAAAAAGTAGAAGGTGTTCATGATGCAAATGTAAATTTTGCACTTGAAAAAACAAAAATAATGTATGATCCCCAAAAAACAAATCCGCAACAGTTTAAGGAAAAAGTTGAATCGTTAGGATATGGAATTGTAAGTGATAAAGCTGAGTTTACTGTTTCAGGGATGACATGCGCAGCATGTGCGAATAGAGTAGAAAAGCGTTTAAATAAGTTAGAAGGTGTGAACGGAGCGACAGTAAATTTCGCTTTGGAATCAGCTACAGTAGATTTTAACCCTGATGAAATTAATGTAAATGAAATGAAGAGTGCAATTACGAAATTAGGATATAAATTGGAAGTGAAATCAGATGAGCAAGATGGATCAACTGATCATCGCTTACAAGAAATTGAGCGACAAAAGAAGAAATTTATCATTTCATTTATTTTATCATTCCCGTTACTGTGGGCAATGGTAAGTCATTTCTCATTTACATCGTTTATTTATTTACCTGATATGCTTATGAACCCTTGGGTGCAGCTAGCTCTTGCAACTCCAGTTCAGTTTATCATTGGTGGGCAGTTTTATGTTGGAGCTTATAAAGCGTTACGAAATAAAAGTGCCAATATGGATGTTCTCGTGGCACTTGGAACGTCGGCAGCGTATTTTTACAGTGTGTATTTAAGTATTAGGTCGATTGGTTCTTCGGAACATATGACAGACTTGTATTTTGAAACGAGTGCAGTACTTATTACATTAATTATTTTAGGTAAATTATTTGAAGCAAAGGCAAAGGGACGCTCGTCAGAAGCAATTAAAAAATTAATGGGATTACAGGCGAAAACCGCTACTGTTCTACGAGACGGAACAGAAATGAAAATTTTAATCGAAGAAGTAGTAGCTGGTGATATCGTTTATGTAAAACCTGGTGAAAAAATCCCGGTAGATGGAGAAATTGTAGAAGGAAAGTCAGCAATAGATGAATCGATGTTAACAGGTGAGAGTATTCCAGTTGATAAAACAATTGGGGATGTAGTAATCGGTTCTACAATGAATAAAAATGGATTTTTAAAAGTGAAAGCAACTAAGGTAGGAAGAGATACTGCATTAGCTCAAATTATTAAAGTAGTAGAAGAGGCGCAAGGGTCAAAAGCTCCTATTCAAAGAGTAGCTGATCAAATTTCAGGTATTTTCGTACCCGTTGTAGTTGTGATTGCTATTATCACATTTGCAGTGTGGATGCTATTTGTTACACCTGGTGATTTTGGCGGAGCACTTGAGAAAATGATAGCCGTACTTGTTATAGCTTGTCCATGTGCATTAGGTCTTGCGACACCTACATCTATTATGGCTGGATCAGGAAGATCAGCTGAGTATGGTATTTTATTTAAAGGTGGAGAGCATTTAGAAGCAACGCACCGATTAGATACAGTTATTCTAGATAAAACAGGTACTGTGACAAACGGAAAGCCTGTTTTAACAGATGTAATTGTAGCAGATGGATTCCATGAAGAAGAAATACTACGTTTAGTCGCTGCGGCAGAAAAAAATTCTGAACATCCACTTGCAGAAGCGATTGTAGAAGGAATTAAAGAAAAGAAAATTGATATCCCAAGTTCAGAAACGTTTGAAGCGATTCCAGGATTCGGTATCGAATCAGTTGTAGAAGGGAAACAATTATTAATTGGTACACGTCGATTAATGAAGAAATTCGATATTGATATTGAAGAAGATTCTAAATCGATGGAAGAGCTAGAACGAGAAGGAAAAACAGCAATGCTTATTGCGATCAATAAAGAATATGCTGGTATAGTGGCCGTTGCAGATACTGTAAAAGATACTTCAAAAGCAGCTATCGCAAGACTTAAGAAAATGGGTCTAGACGTTGTTATGATTACAGGAGATAACACACAAACTGCTCAGGCAATCGCTAAGCAAGTTGGTATTGATCACGTAATTGCAGAAGTATTACCAGAAGGAAAAGCAGAAGAAGTGAAAAAACTCCAAGCACAAGGTAAGAAAGTAGCAATGGTTGGAGATGGAATAAATGATGCTCCTGCTCTTGCTACGGCGGATATCGGTATGGCAATTGGAACAGGAACGGATGTAGCGATGGAAGCGGCAGATATTACGTTAATCCGTGGGGATTTAAATAGTATTGCTGATGCAATCTTTATGAGTAAGATGACGATAAGAAATATTAAGCAAAATTTATTCTGGGCACTAGCTTATAACGGATTAGGAATCCCGATTGCGGCGTTCGGTTTCTTAGCACCTTGGGTTGCAGGAGCGGCTATGGCATTTAGTTCTGTATCCGTTGTATTAAATGCATTACGATTACAAAGAGTGAAATTAAAAAAATAAAAATCTAGAGAGTAATTGCATATGCTTTTAAACGAAAAACAATACTTTGAAATAAGTATTGTTTTTTGTTTATATAGAAAGAAAAAAGATATAATAAAGCAGAAATATTGAATACTAGATGGTAGACAAGTTAAATGATAGTTTAGTAAGGAGGTTCATATATGTTAAAAGATACGATCATTAGAATATTCCATAAGGAGGATTTAGAACAAGTATTACAGTTGTTCTATGAAACAGTTCATACAATTAATGCAAAAGATTATAACGTGTTACAGCTACAGGCATGGGCACCAGATCAACTAGATAGGGAAAGTTGGTTACAGTCTTTAGAGAAGAATATTAGTTATGTAGCGGATCATAACGGTAGGATAGTGGGATTTGGGGATTATAATGATGATCATTACGTAGATCGCTTATTTACGCATAAAGATTATCAAGGGAAAAGGATAGCCTCATACATACTAAAGAAGCTAGAAAAAGAAGCAGTGAACTTGGGGCATAGGGAGATTTATACAGAAGCAAGTATTACAGCAAAACCTTTCTTTGAAAGTAAAGGCTTTATTTGCATAAAGGAACAAAAGAAACAGCATAATGGCCAGATTTTTATTAATTATGTAATGAAAAAAATAGCCCTCTCGTAAACGAGAAGGCTATTTTTTCATTATTTTACAGCTTCTTTAAGTTCTTTACCAGCTTTGAAAGCAGGTACTTTAGAAGCTGCGATTTGCATTTCTTCACCAGTTTGTGGGTTACGGCCTGTACGAGCAGCTCTTTCGCGTACTTCGAATGTACCGAATCCGATAAGTTGTACTTTTTCACCAGCAGCTAAAGTGTTAGTGATTGATTCTACTACAGTTTGTACAACTACAGTAGCTTCTTTTTGAGAAATCTCAGCATTTTGTGCTACGTTTTTAATTAATTCTGTTTTGTTCATGTTTTTCACCTCATATGTAAATAATGCTATTTAAGTTGTTATTATAACGTATAAAACATTCGAGAACAAGTGTACGCACATATATTCGTAAAAAAAATGAAATTTGTAATATTTTTTAGAGCCACTGTATAGACTTTCAATTTAAGCGGATACAGATTTTTTCTTTAATGCAGTTTGCTCTTTATTGGAAGGGAGTTCCTTATTATAGGATATGAAATAAGGTAATGCTACAAATAACATACCTCCTACTAAGTTTCCGAAGAAAACAAAAATGAAGTTTGGAAAATATTCAATCCAAGTTAAATGACCGGCAAAAATTGCAGCTGGGATGACAAACATATTGGCTACAACGTGTTGAAATCCAATCGCAACAAAAGTCATAACTGGGAACCAAATACCGATAATCTTCCCGATAAATTCTTTACTTCCCATACTGAGCCAAACAGCTAAACAAACGAGCCAATTACATCCGATTGCAGAAATGAAGGCTTGTAGTGGTGTATCTTGTAGTTTAGCTTGCGCAATAGAAACTGTTTTCGCTAAAAAAGCTCCCTCTGTTAATCCGACGATATGACCGAAAAAATAAGCAACGAATACAGCACCTATGAAGTTGCTAAACGTAACAATAACTAAATTTCGAATGAAGTGAAATAATTCGATTTTTTTGTGAAGCCACGCCATTGAAACGGTCATCATATTGCCAGTTACTAACTCACCGCCTGCAAGAATAACGAGTATAAGACCGATAGGGAATACAGCGGCACCTAGAAAACTAGTAAATGATCCCCAAGACTTTGGCATTGTTCCAATAACATGAATATCGAGTAAATACCCTAATGCTATGAAAGCACCACCAAAAAAACCGAGAATTAGCATAGGGAGTAATGATAAATGAGCTTTTTTTCTTCCGGAATTCGCAGCAAGTTCCGTAATTTCTTCTGGTGTAAATACAGACATGAATAATCTCTCCTTAATAAAATGATAGAATGAATAGAAGGAACATTTTTAAGAATCTATGTATTATAAAAATATGTTATGACTTCTGTATAAATTTGTCAAAGTGAATGAGGATAGAATTGGATATAGCTAACATTGTTCATGTTGTCACATTAATGTAACAATAAGGCTTTAAAGTACTTCTAGAGGTGAGAACATGAATACGAATCATGTAAAAAAAGAACAAAAAAAATCAATCGTCAAGATATGTATAATCAGTTTCATAAGTATAGTAATGATTTCAATAAGTTTGTATTTCTATGCGACAGAAATAGAACGAAAACTAGTAACAGTTACGTGGAATGAAATAGAAGCTTCTACAATTCCTAAAGAGTTTAATAACAAAAAGATATTACAATTCTCAGATGTGCATTTAGGGCCAGAATTTACATTGAAACAACTAGAAAATTTGGTAGAGAAGATGAATACGTTACATCCAGATATAGTAGTTTTTACAGGGGATTTAATAGATAAGTTTGGATCGTATAAGGCAGAAAGAGAAGAAGCGCAAAGCATTTTGCAGAAAATACATGCGCCCTTAGGGAAATATGCAGTGTTTGGGAATCATGATAGGGGCGGGGGAGGTAGTTTATTTTATAAAAAGTATATGGAGGAAGCTGGTTTCTCTGTGTTAGTAAATGAAGTGCATAAAATTAATGCGGAAAATGGCAAATATATTACAATATCAGGTTTGGATGATTTTTTATTAGGGAAGCCGCAAATAGACGCGACTTTAAAACAAGTAAGGCAACAAGATTTTAATATGCTCTTAGTACATGAGCCGGATGTTGTAGACAAAGTAGCTCGTTACCCAGTTGATTTTCAAATGTCAGGACATAGTCACGGAGGACAAGTTCAAATTCCTTTTATAGGTCCATTAATTACTACAAAATTAGCTGAGAGTCATGTTGAAGGTATGTATGAATTAGAAGGGAAGAATAAGCCGTTACATTTATACGTAAATCGTGGTATTGGGACAACCCGAATGCCTGTTAGATTTTGGAGTGTACCTGAACTTTCAGTATTTGTGTTAAAGCAAAATAGCAACTAGACTATTTTAGAGTAGTAACAGGACTTTCAGAGAAAGTTCTCTTTTTTTATTGGGTAAATACAGAATGTTATGTGATTTTTATTTAAAGTGTTAAAAAGGAAAGGGGAATTTCTATGGTAGAAACATGGCATAAAGAATTGGAAAGTTTATATAACGAAATGGTTTCGTGGCAAATTACTTTTAAGTATTGTAAATAGTTATGTAGAGATGGAAAAGAATCTTTTCATCATGTAGAAGTGAAAAAGTAATTTACATAAATAAAAAACAACAATAGGTTATGTAACCTATTGTTGTTTTTTATTATTTTTCCAAGGGAATAGCATCAAAATATGTTCTATAGTTATTAGAGAATTCAAAGTTGTTTTTTGCATCCCAATTAATAGACCAAGACATTAGGCCGCGGAATGCAGGGTAGCCACTCTGATTTGAAAGTTTATACTTTCCTCCGAAAGGAATTCCTTTAATGATATAATCTAAAGCTTTTTTCATTTCAGTTGGAGAAATATATCCGCCACTTGGAGCGGCCGCTGGTGCTGCAGGAAGTCCAATCATGACTTGATCCGAACGAAGAGCTGGGAAAATGTTAGTTGCATTACCACCTACAGGAAAACCATGTAAGAGCATATCTGCCATAGCGACTTCGTAGTCTGCAGTGCCTTGATTGTAGTTATTACCGTCCATTCCAATCCCGCTACCAGCGTTGTAGTGTTGAACGTGAATGTATGTTAGTTTGTCTTTTACTCCGTAAATAATCGGTAAATAAGCACCCCAGATGCTTCCGTATGCGCTATAACCACCTTGAACATAAGCTGTTTCAGGAGCCATGCTTAATAGAAAATCTGGACCGTAATGATCTGAGATTGTTCGAATAGCTGAGATAAGATTTACGATTTGAGGAGTAGTTGGGTTTTTAAAATTAGTGTCATTTCCGTTTAAGTAAATACCTGATTCAAGGTCAATATCTATTCCATCAAAACCGTATTTATCGATCAGAGATTGTAGGGAATTAATAAAACGTTGCTTAGCCGCATTGTCAGGAAGTAAAACGACCCCATTTTGTCCACCTATTGAAAGAACTATTTTCTTACCTTTACTTTTTAAATAAGAAATATCTGATTTAAACTCTGCATCTGTACCATACACAGGAGAAAATTCAACAGTGGAACGATCACCACCAGTTTCACCGAAAGATACATTGATTACATCCCATTTTGGTGAAACGTCCCTTAATTTAATAATACCAGTACCGTTATCGAAGTTATGCCAGTATCCAACGAGTAATTTTGATCCTAAATTGTTTGCAGCTTGTGCTTGGAAGGGAGCTAGCGGTAGCAGTAAGAAAATTACTAAAGTACAACAAATAAATTTGAACTTGTTTAACATATCAACACTCCTATACAAAAAGTTGTCTAGATGTATAATCTTGTTTATTTCATGATATCTGAAAATTTGAACTTTTGTAAGGTGACTATAATTTTCTCAACAATTGTGTATGGAAAATTATTAAACCTAATGTAATAATTTTTGGAGGAGGTCGAATTACGATTGTTAAATTCAGAATATTTTGATATATTTTAAAGTATAGGACAAGATTTTTCGCATAATACTCTTACATAAAGTGAAACTTTAATCAGTGGGGCTTTGTTCATCCCCCGCTGATTATCAGCCCTCACCAATCGGGCTTTTACGGGCAGTAGATTCCCACCTAACTTCTTTGCTTCCGCTGAATTTTGAGGTGGGGGTCTTACTGCCCGTTAATGCGGGGGAAATTTCAAAATTAAGTTTGGAAGGGGATGTACAAGAGTTGGATAAAAATCTTAAGAAAGACCTCAAAATACGCCACATTACAATGATTTCCATTGGTGGCGTAATAGGAGCTGGTTTGTTTGTTGGAAGCGGTGCGGTTGTGCATTCAGCAGGGCCAGGTTCTATCGTTTCATATGCATTAGCAGGACTTCTAGTCATTTTCGTTATGAGAATGCTAGGGGAAATGGCAGCTATTAACCCGACAAGTGGTTCATTTGCAACATATGCAAGAGAAGCAATTGGTCCATGGGCGGGTTATACAATTGGGTGGCTATATTGGTTTTTCTGGGTAATTGTTATTGCGATAGAAGCTACAGCAGGTGCTGGTATTATTCAATATTGGATTCCAGAAATCCCGCTCTGGTTATTAAGCTTAATATTAACGATTTTATTAACATTGACGAATGTTTTTTCGGTGAAATCATTTGGAGAGTTTGAATATTGGTTTTCATTTATTAAAGTAATAAGTATCGTTTTGTTCCTTTGTCTTGGACTCGCTGTTATTTTAGGATTTGTACCAGGAACGGAAGCACCTGGCACTTCGAATTTAGTAGGGCAAGGAGGATTTATGCCAAATGGTATAAGTTCGGTGCTACTTGGAATTACCGTCGTTATATTTTCATTTATGGGATCAGAGATTGTCGCAGTAGCCGCTGGAGAGTCTGCCGAACCTGTAAAAGCAGTAAAACAGCAACAAATAGTGTAATTTGGCGTATTCTCGTATTTTTCATTGGATCGATTGCTGTAGTTGTTACACTCCTTCCGTGGAATTCAGCGAACATACTAAAAAGCCCGTTTGTGGCGGTGCTGGAACATATAGGGATACCAGCGGCAGCACAAATTATGAACTTTATCGTTTTAACAGCTGTACTTTCTTGTTTAAATTCGGGTTTATATACGAACTCAAGAATGCTTTTTTCAATGGCAGAAAGAGGAGACGCGCCAAAGGCATTTTTGAAATTGAATAGTAGTGGTGTTCCAGTTCGGGCGGTTTTATTTGGAACTTTCTTTGCTTACATTGGAGTTGTTTTTAGTTACATATCTCCAGATAAAGTATTTTTATTTTTAGTGAATGCATCTGGCGGGATTGCGTTACTCGTTTATCTCGTTATAGCAGTTTCACATTTCAAGATACGTAAAAAAATGGGGAAAGCGGAACAACAAAATTTGAAAGTCAAAATGTGGCTTTTTCCATATGTAACATATGTTACAATTACTGCGATTATAGCAGTTTTAGTTGCCATGCTCGCAATTGAATCTTTACGTTCACAAGCGCTTTTAACAATGCTTGTTACTGTTCTTATAATAATTTCTTATTTTATTTTTAATAGAAATAAAAATAGTACATTGTTGAATCCTAAAAGCAAGAATGAGGAATCTGTTCGATTCTAATTTCTTGTTTTAGAAGAGAGTTACACCCAATCATTGCTATAAAAGAATCATATATAATCATAGAAACAAGTAATTACTATTGTCATAGTGGATATAAACTTTTTTCTTGACTTTTTATATGAAGGCGAGCAAAATGGTAAAAAAGGAAGGGGGGATGACGATGGAAGAGTACGTACTAGAGCTGTATAACTTGTTATATACGACAGAATGGCAAGATATTGTTTCATTTCTAGGAATAATGTTTTGTATGAAAATTGTAATTGTATATATGGAAGAGCAAGGTATGTTCTATTCCTTCTCATCTCCGTTCGATGTGCAGCGCGAGCCGTTGCCAAACTATGCCAAGGTAAATTACGAACAGTTTCCTTTTGTGATTTTCTTTATGATTCGATTTATAACAGCAATTGTAAAGAAAAAGGAAAGTGACGATGAAGAGTGCCATTCAACTTGTAATATAGCGACTGCTTTTTAAGCTAAATACAAGGAGGAGATTTATATGTGGTTTCGATTTCTTATGATTGGTTTCTTTTCATTAACAGCAATTTCTTTAATGGGATATCAAGTGTCTGAAATTTATCAAGCATATAGCAATACGTTTTTTAACAAAAACTAATTACATTGCTATTTAAATAATAAAGCGATAAAATCCTTCTTAAGAAGTTTTATTAAGAAGGATTTTTTTCTTTGCGCTGTCTTACTGTGTCAAACTATTGTCACATTTACACTGTGAATAATATGTTAAAATAGTGAGGTTACGTATACATATTTGAAGGAAGAGGAGTGACCATTTTGGTGGATCAATCAACTAATCAGAAAAGCTATGCTCCTATTGTGATAACGCTTTCTGTAATTGTAAATGCGATTATTTTATTTTTGTTCTTTGGACCTGTTGGCTATGAAGGAGAAGTACATTTTGATGTAACAATTTTACCAATGTTAAATGCAATTTTTAATAGCTTTACGTTCGTATTCTTATTAGCAGCTTTATACTCTATTATTAAGAAGAATGTGAAAATGCACCGTGGTTTCATCTTAGCAGCATTTACAACGACGTTGCTATTTTGTGTTTCTTATTTATCGTATCATTACTTGGCGCCAGCAACACATTTTGGTGGAGAAGGATTCATTAAATATGTGTATTTCATCATTTTAATTACACATATTATCCTGGCAGCAATTATTGTACCACTTGCATTGTTTGCACTTGTATTTGGTTTTACAAATCAATTAACACGTCATCGTAAAATTGTACGTTGGACGATGCCAATTTGGTTATATGTAAGTTTATCTGGTGTTATTGTTTACTTAATGATCTCACCTTATTATCAATAAAAAATCTCAGCCTTTAGGCTGGGATTTTTTTTGTTAGGCAAATATTTTTGTGAAATGAAAAAAATATGGTATACAAAAGTATAGTTGCTTTTCATATAGAAGGGATGGTAAAGGGATATGCAAAATTTTGTATTTCGTAATCCAACGAAACTTATTTTCGGTAAAGGTCAATTGGAACAGTTAAAAACTGAAATTCCACAGTTCGGTAAAAAAGTTCTTCTCGTATACGGGGGAGGCAGCATTAAAAGAAACGGTATTTATGATAATGTAATTTCTATTTTAAAAGATATAAATGCGGAAATATTTGAATTGACAGGTGTTGAACCGAATCCTCGTGTATCAGCTGTAAAGAAAGGGATTCAAATTTGTAAAGATAATGGTGTCGAATTCATATTAGCGGTTGGCGGAGGAAGTGTAATCGACTGTACGAAAGCAATTGCTGCTGGTAGCAAATATGATGGAGATGTATGGGATATTGTAACGAAAAAAGCATTTGCTAGTGAGGCGTTACCATTTGGTACGGTACTTACGCTTGCGGCAACAGGATCTGAAATGAATGCTGGTTCTGTAATTACAAACTGGGAAACGAATGAAAAATATGGCTGGGGTAGCCCAGTTACTTTCCCGCAGTTTTCGATTTTAGATCCAGTTCATACTGCGTCTGTGCCGAGGGATCAAACAATTTACGGTATGGTAGATATTATGTCACATGTATTAGAGCAATATTTCCATCATGGAACAAATACAGAATTACAAGATCGTTATTGTGAATCTGTTTTAAAAACAGTAATTGAAACTGCTCCTAAGCTTTTAAGTGATTTAGAAAATTATGAGCATAGAGAAACCATTTTATATTGCGGTACTATGGCGTTAAACGGTATTTTAGCGATGGGAGTAAAAGGAGATTGGGCGACTCATAATATTGAACATGCAGTTTCTGCGGTTCATGATATACCACACGGGGGTGGCCTTGCGATTTTATTCCCGAACTGGATGAAGCGTGTTGTAGATGAAAATGTAAGTCGTTTTAAACAGTTCGCTATTCGCGTATTCGATGTAGAAACAGATGAAAAGACTGATCGAGAAATTGCGTTAGAAGGAATTGAGGCGTTACGTCAATTTTGGACTTCAATTGAGGCACCAGTAACGTTAGCGGATTACGGTATTGGGGAAAATGAAATTGATTTAATGGCTGATAAAGCGATGGCTTATGGTGAATTTGGTAACTTTAAAAAATTAAATAAAGACGATGTTTTAAGTATATATAAAGCTTCTTTATAAGTGAATCGAAAAAAGAAACCCATTTGATATAACAATCAAATGGGTTTCTTTTTTGTTGTTTATAACTGTTTATAACTGTTTGTGACTGTTTCTGGTTATTTGTGAATGTTTATGGTTGATTTTTGTGATCGTTTTCATTATACTGTAATCAAAGAAGAGGTGAATAAAATGTTAACTCCTGAACGTCATCAAATGATATTGCAACTTGTAAAAGAGCAGAAGGTTGTTAAATTACAGCAATTAGTGGAAAGAACAGAAAGCTCTGAATCAACAATTCGTCGTGATTTAGCGCAATTGGAAAAGCAAAGGTTATTAAAAAGAGTTCATGGTGGTGCTGCTGTTTTAACAGGAAAAGGACAAGAGCCAACGATGGTTGAAAAATCATCCAAAAACATTCAAATAAAACAACAAATTGCTAACTATGCGGCTAGCATTGTTGAACAAGGTGATTGCATTTATTTAGATGCAGGAAGTACAACATTTGAAATGATTCCATTTTTAATAAATAAAGATGTTACTGTCGTTACGAATGGACTTATGCATATTGAAGCTTTAGTTGAAAATAATATTCGTGCGTATTTACTAGGCGGAATGATGAAAAGTAGGACGAAAGCTTTAATTGGTGCTATGGCACAGGAAAGCATGCAGAAGTACCGTTTTGATAAATGTTTCTTAGGAGCGAATGGTGTGCATGAACAGCTTGGTTTTACAACTCCAGATCCAGAAGAGGCACTTTTAAAACAAATGGCATTAACATTAGCAAACGAAGGATATTTCTTAATTGATGAAAGTAAGTTTTCAGAAGTTGCGTTTGCGAAAATTGCCAATGTTGAAGAAGCAAATATTATTACAAACTATTTAGAAATTGATTTAGAAAAATATAAAAGACAAACCAATGTAATTGAGGCTGATAAACAATGATCTATACAGTTACTTTAAACCCATCTATTGATTATGTAGTACAAGTTAATTCCTTCGATTTAGGAGCAGTAAATCGAGCAGAGAAAGATATGAAATTTCCTGGAGGGAAAGGCATTAACGTTTCTCGTGTTCTTCATCGTTTAGGTGTTGAAAATGTAGCGCTTGGATTTACTGGTGGATTTACCGGTCGATTTATTAAAGATGTATTACAGGCGGAAGGTGTAACAACAAACTTCGTCCAAGTAGACGGTGATTCCCGAATTAATGTGAAAATAAAAGGGCAAGAAGAGACAGAATTAAATGGGCAAGGTCCTAATGTGACAAATGAACAATTTGAACAATTAATGAAACAAATTGAAAGTATGAGGCAGGGAGATTGTGTTGTACTAGCTGGAAGTGTACCGGCGTCTATCTCAACTACTTTTTATGAATCAATCGCAGCGCTCGGAGCTGAGAAAGGTATTCGCGTAGTAGTTGATGCAAGTGGAAGTGCGCTGCAGCATGTAATTAAAAATAAACCATTTTTACTAAAGCCTAATCATCATGAACTTGGTGAGTTATTCGGAGTAGAGATTTCAACAGTAGAAGATGTTTTACCGTTTGGAAGAAAATTAGTTGAACAAGGTGTAGAGCACGTTATCGTATCAATGGCTGGAGATGGGGCTTTATTATTTACGGCAGAAGGTATATATGAAGCAACTGTTCCAAAAGGTGTTGTAATTAATTCGGTCGGGGCCGGAGATTCTCTCGTTGCAGGATTTGTAGGTAAATATGAACAGACAAAAGATATTGAAAAGGCATTTCAATATGGCGTTGCAACAGGGAGTGCAACAGCATTTTCAGCTGATTTATGTGAAAAAGAAAAAGTAGAAGAATTATTGTCGCAAGTAATTGTAACTAAGCGATAGGGGGAAGTAACATATGAAAATTACAGAACTATTAAAAAGGGATACAGTTATTATGAACTTGACAGCTTCAAATAAAGAAGCTGTCATAGATGAATTAGTTGAGAAATTAGACGGAGCAAATCGTTTAAATAGTAAAGCTGAATTTAAAGAAGCTATTTTAAAGCGAGAGTCACAAAGTACGACTGGTATAGGGGAAGGGATTGCAATACCTCATGCGAAAACAAAAGCTGTTAAGCAACCAGCGATTTGTTTTGGTAGAAGTGTAAGCGGTATCAACTATGAATCGCTTGATGGGCAGCCTGCACATTTATTCTTTATGATTGCTGCGAGCGAAGGGGCGAATAATACTCATTTAGAAACGTTATCGCGCCTATCTACATTATTAATGGATGAAGGATTTCGTAAGCAATTGTTAGAAGCGAAGGATGAAGAGGAACTTCTTCGTTTATTTGATGAAAAAGAGAATGAAAAAAAAGAAGAAGACATTGAAGTTGCAAAACCAGAAGGAAATGAACCATACGTACTAGCAGTTACGGCTTGCCCAACTGGAATCGCTCACACCTATATGGCAGCGGATAGCTTGAAAGCAAAAGCAGCAGAGCTAGGAATAGCGATTAAAGTTGAAACGAATGGATCAACAGGTATAAAAAACGCTTTAACGAAAGAGGACATTGAACGAGCAACAGCTATTATCGTTGCCGCAGATAAACAAGTAGAAATGAACCGTTTTGCTGGGAAGCATGTTATTCAAGTGCCAGTCGCTGATGGGATTAGAAAAACGGAAACACTTCTTAATCGAGCTGTAAAACAAGACGCGCCAATCTTTAATGGAATAAAGGAAGATGGGAAGACAGAAAGTACAGAGAAAGAAAAAGGGTTAGGAATTTATAAGCACTTAATGAACGGTGTAAGTAATATGCTTCCATTCGTTGTGGGTGGAGGAATTTTAATTGCACTAGCATTTTGGATTGGTGGTATAAAAGCAGAAGGACCATTGGCTGAATTGTTAATGTCTATTGGTGGAGGCAAAACAGGTGCGTTTTTATTCCTCGTACCAATTTTAGCTGGATTTATTGCGAGTTCTATTGCTGATCGTCCAGGATTTATGCCTGGTGTTGTCGGTGGATTTTTAGCAGCACATGCGAATGCTGGATTTTTAGGGGGATTAATTGCTGGTTTCTTAGCTGGGTATGTTGTTTTAGGATTGAAAAGATTATTTTCAGGATTACCAGCACAGTTAGAAGGAATTAAACCTGTATTGTTATATCCGGTCTTTGGATTGTTGATTACAGGAGTTGTTATGCAAAAAGTAGTAATTCCGCCTGTAGTAGCATTGAATGAAATGTTAACAGGATGGTTAAATGGTTTGAACGGTACAAATGCTATATTACTAGGTCTTATATTAGGTGGTATGATGGCAATTGATATGGGTGGTCCAATTAATAAAGCTGCATTTACATTTGGTATTGCTGCAATAGAAGCGCAGAACTTTGGCGTACACTCTGCTGTTATGGCCGGTGGTATGGTACCACCATTAGCGATTGCATTTGCAACTACTTTCTTTAAATCAAAATTTACTGAAGCAGAGCGTAAATCTGGTTTAACAAATTATATTATGGGAGCATCGTTTATTACAGAAGGTGCGATTCCATTTGCAGCTGCAGATCCGATTCGAGTAATAGTAAGTTGTGTTGTTGGTTCAAGTATTGCGGGTGCATTATCTATGTTATTCCAAATTACATTACCAGCACCGCATGGTGGATTGTTTGTTATCGCATTAGTAAATAAACCGGTGCTATATATTTTCTCGATATTCATAGGGACAGTTATTTCAGCTCTTATGATGGGGATTTGGAAAAAGAAAGTTAAATAACACATGAAAAAGGAGTAGCTTTTATTAGCTGCTCTTTTTTATTACAAAAAAGGAGTTAATAATTGGAGAATGATGAATTTTGGTAAAAGATGTAATGAAATATGGTTTTTTTGTAACAAAAAAGTAATACTGTAATTTTTTTTGGAAAAAAATTCTGGGCTAGTATGTGGAAAATATATGAAAACTATTGGGGATTCTATTAGAAATGGAATTCATTAATATGGAAATTTATGTTACAACTCATTAATCGTGTATTACGAATGGTTTGTAATTGTGTGATTTCTAAAAATCCTAAAAATCTGTTGCTATAATGAAAATACGAAAACAAAGCAAATGGAGGCTATTCATGAAAAAATTATTAGGTATAGCAACGGCGGCAGTTTTTGGTCTTGGGATTTTTGCAGGTTCTGCGAAAGCAGAAACGATTGTAACAACAGACGTATTAAATGTTAGAGAAAACCCAACTGTAGAGTCAAAGCTTGTAGGTAAAATGTTAAGTGGAAATAAATTAGATGTTATAAATACAGAAAACGGATGGGCAAAAATTAAATTAAATGGTAAAGAAGCGTTTGTAAGTGCTGAATTTACAAAAAGTACATATTATGTAACGCCGGGCGTGTTAAATGTTCGTGCTGGAGCGAATACTGACTCTGAAATTCTTGGTAAACTGAATAAAGATGATGTAATTGAAACGACAAATCAAGTTCAAAATGAATGGTTACAATTTGACTATAATGGAAAAACGGGATATGTTCACATGCCATTTTTAACAGGGACGGCACCTGTAATTGAAAAGAAAGAAGTTGTAACGCAAGAAGAGGCGCCAGTAAGAGTAAATACGCCAGTTAAAAATAATAAAGTAGTTAAGAGCAAAGAGTCTGTTAAAAATGTAGAATCAAGTAAACCTGTAGCAAAACAGCAGTCAACTACGAAACAAGTTACGAAATCTACTGAAACAAGTGCACCTGCTGGTGGACGTGAAATAACAGTAGAAGCGACAGCGTATACAGCGCATCCAAGTGAGAATGGTACGTATGGTGGTCGTGTATTAACTGCAATGGGGCATGATTTAACAGCAAATCCGAATATGAAAGTAATTGCTGTTGATCCTAAAGTAATTCCGCTTGGATCAAAAGTATGGGTAGAAGGATATGGAGAAGCGATTGCTGGAGATACTGGCGGTGCGATTAAAGGGAATCGTATTGATGTATTAGTCGGTTCAGATGGTAGTGCCGATAGCTGGGGGCGCAAATCTGTAAAAGTAAAAGTTATAGAGTAGTGTATATGTATTAATATAAAAGGCGGTTGCTTGAACGTGTGTAAGCAACCGCCTTTTATGGATCATTGAAAAGGATAAATAGTTTTACCTGTAATAATTTTATATGCACTGCAAAATTGATTTTGTATATACTCTGTATTTTTATTTTCTGGATGTAATGTTGTTTCTTGGAGAGTAGAATGAAAAGAACGTAGCAAACAATTTAAGGCGAAATATAATTCTTCTTGTGAACAATTTTGTTCTTTTGTAGCAGTAGCTAAAATAAGATCTTTTGTTAAAGATGAAAAATTGATGGTGGATTGTTTCATAGTCAACTCATCCTCTCGAAGGTATTTTTAATCATGTATATGCGGAATTGGACAAACTATGTTCTTTTTTATTTATAATTTCATGTACCGAAATGAAAGAACTTGCAATCATGCCGTTAAAATTGGTAAGATTGGATATAATCAATAGATGGAGTACATTACATAAAGAGAGTTGAATGATATGGGAGAAGTGCAACGTGAAAAAGTTGCTGTCATCATTGGACCAACTGCTGTTGGAAAGACGAAGTTAAGTATTGATCTTGCCAAAGCGTTGAATGGTGAAATTATAAGTGGAGATTCCATGCAGATTTATCGTACGATGGATATTGGAACTGCAAAGGTGACAAAAGAAGAGATGGATGGAATTCCGCATTATATGGTCGATATAAAAAATCCGGAAGACTCATTTTCTGTTGCCGAATTTCAAGAACGTGTTCGTAAGCATATTCGAGAGATTACAGAGCGTGGTAAATTGCCAATTATCGTTGGTGGAACTGGTCTGTATATACAATCTGTTTTATTCGATTATCAGTTTACGGATGATGCTGGCGATACTATATACCGAGAACAAATGGAAAAGTTAGCATTAGAACGTGGTGTGGAATATGTACATAAGAAATTACAAGAAGTAGACCCAGAAAGTGCTGAGCGTATTCATGCAAATAATGTACGTCGTGTCATTAGAGCGTTAGAAATTTTCCACACGACGGGTGAAAAAATGAGTGATCAACTTGAAAAACAAGAAAACGAGTTATTATACGATGTTTCCTTGATTGGCTTGACAATGGATCGAGAAATGCTATACGATCGCATTAACTTACGAGTTGATATAATGATGGACCAAGGGTTATTAGAAGAAGTAGAAGGATTGTATAATAGAGGGATACGAGATTGTCAATCTATTCAAGCGATTGGGTATAAAGAGATATATGATTATTTTGAGGATCGTGTCTCTTTAGAAGAAGCGGTATCACAATTAAAGACGAATTCACGTCGTTATGCAAAGCGTCAATTAACGTGGTTCCGTAATAAGATGGATGTCACGTGGTTTGATGTTACAGGCGGTGAAAAAACGTCAGAAATTTTACGATACATAGAAGGAAAGTTACAACTAAAGTCGAATAATAGTAAGTAGAGAAAAAGAGGAGGATTCGACATGAAGCAATCAATCAATATTCAAGATCAGTTTTTAAATCAACTCCGTAAAGAAAATACGTTTGTTACGCTGTACTTATTAAATGGTTTCCAGCTTCGTGGATTAATTAAAGGATTTGATAATTTTACAGTCCTACTGGAAACAGAAGGTAAGCAACAGCTTATTTATAAACATGCAATTTCTACATTTGTACCACAAAAAAATGTTTCAATTGAATTAGAGTAGTAATGAATTATTGTACATAACAAAAAAAGAGCGAATTTCTCGCTCTTTTTTTATTTGCCATAAACGATACATAGTGAAATTTAAGCGATTCTAAATACAGTAAGGCGAATGTTAGTGTTTCCTGTTTCAGGAATTGTAATTTCGCTAAGGGTAGGTTTGACGGAAATGTTTGCGCCGGCAGCTAATGTTTCGATCGTAGTGAATGAAAGTGAGTCGCCTATTAGATTTGAAGAGAAGTTGTCAGTTGCGACTGCTCCATTTATTGAAATTCCTACTCCAAGTGGGGCGCATCCTGGTGCAGTTGTAGAGATGGATACGCTAATGACATAAATACCAGCGTTGATAACAGTAACTGTATCTGTGCCATTGAAGATAATGTTGTTTACGTTGATTGCAGTATTAAAAATGAAGTTGTTAAATTGGAGTACTGTTTGTTGAATGTTGTTTGTAACAACAATTGTTGCTACAGGGAAGCTAGGTCCAGTAGGCCCGGTTGGTCCAGTAGGTCCACCAGAAGGTCCAGTAGGTCCAGTAGCTCCTATACCAGTGGCGCCAGTAGCACCTGTTGGTCCTTGAACGCCTTGAGGTCCAGTAGCGCCCGTGTTACCTTGAACGCCTTGAGGTCCGGTAGCACCCGTGTTACCTTGAACGCCTTGAGGTCCAGTAGCACCCGTGTTACCTTGGGCCCCTTGAGGTCCCGTGGCACCAGTAGCGCCTGTGTTACCTTGAACGCCTTGAGGTCCAGTAGCACCCGTGTTACCTTGGGCCCCTTGAGGTCCCGTGGCACCAGTAGCACCCGTGTTACCTTGAACGCCTTGAGGTCCAGTAGCACCCGTGTTACCTTGGGCCCCTTGAGGTCCCGTGGCACCAGTAGC